>NZ_CP027770.1:619855-1239711 GCF_003012915.1 Staphylococcus felis
GATTTGGCCTGATGACACTTCAGCAACCACTTAATTTATTAAGTACGGTGCTACAACCAACGAATATTCGAGTGATAAGTCATAATAGATTCTTTTAAGTTGTGTTACCGTATATCAAATTCGGAATGCAACTTTTTTATTTTTTGGGGGAGGGGACGTGACAATGACTAATTATATTGTAGACACTTTGCATTTAGGACCATTTGAAACAGAATCTGGTGAGCGAATTGATGATTTGTTATTACGATACGAATACGTCGGTTATCAGGGACAACCATTAGTATTAGTGTGTCACGCACTAACAGGTAACCATCTTACATATGGAACAAAAGAGCATCCTGGATGGTGGCGTGAAATTATAGATGGAGGATATATGCCGCTTCATGATTATCAGTTTTTGACATTTAACGTTATTGGCAGCCCATTTGGATCGAGTTCATGTGTTACAGATGAGCATTTTCCAAAAAGAATTACGATGAGAGATATTGTCAAAGCAATTGAGATGGGCATAGAAGCATTAGGATTTGAAAAGATTGATGTTTTGATAGGGGCATCGTTAGGTGGGATGCAGGCTTTAGAGTTGCTTTACAATCAAAAGTTTGAAGTTAAAAAAGCAGCCATACTCGCATCAACCGCTAAGACGTCATCCTATAGCCGCGCCTTTAATGAAATCGCACGACAAGCAATTTATCTCGGCGGTGAGGAAGGATTGAGCATTGCGCGGCAACTTGGATTTTTAACATATCGTTCATCTAAAAGTTATGATGCACGATTCACACCAGATGAAGTAGTATCTTATCAAAAGTATCAAGGTGACAAATTCAAACGTGATTTTGATCTAGAGTGTTATTTGACATTATTAGGAGTGCTTGATAGTCACGATATATATCGTGGTCGAGATGATGTTGAGGCAATATTCCAATCATTAGATACTAAAGTATTAACCATTGGATTTAAAGATGATTTACTCTATCCGGATGATCAAATAGTTGCTTTAGGTGAGTCGTTTCAATACCATAGACATTTCTTTGTGACGGATAATGTCGGACATGATGGATTTTTATTAAACTTTAATGACTGGGCCCCTTACTTATATCATTTCTTAAAAGTTTCACGATTCCGTCGTTAAACTTAGACTTGATTGTTACAATTTTGTTATAATCTTATATATGCAAAAATATCGTTAACAAAATAAAAGGGTGTATTTATCAGTTTCATAGTTATTGTCTGTGAGTGTTCTTGAATTTTGATGATTATGCAGTGCCATGAGTTTTGTAGCGATGATTTTGAGAGTTTTGTAATAGCTAAGAGGCAATTGTATTCATATTACAAATCTTGTAAAATATAAATTATATCATAAATTAGTTTGGATGTGGCGTCATTGTTTTCACAAATCAAGCCTAAAGCAACTTTACTAGGCACTTTAGCATTAGCAGTTGTTGCTTTAGCAATGTATTTTGTGCCATTATTAGGAATTATTATTGCGTTTTTTGCAACAATACCGGGCGTTGTCTTATGGTATCGTGCTGTTCAATCATTTGGATTAGCAGCTCTGATTACTATTATTATTGCTACACTAACAGGCAGTATTTTCATCATGACATACATGATTATTCTTTTGAGTGTCAGTGCAGTAATCGGTTATCTCTTGCAAAAACGTGCCTCTAAAGAGCGTATTTTATATATGGCAACATTCGTAGCAAGTATTTTAACACTTGTTGCAATGATGATTTTACAAAGTATTCAAAAACTCCCATATGCAAATGAACTGTTAAAGCCTTATCAAAGTGCAGTAGATCAAACAATTCAAATGCAAAATTTAGATACACAATCTCAAGAGGTGTTAAATGCATCTGTTGAACAACTTGCTGTTCAAATGCCTGGACTTATCGTGATAACTATTGCGTTGTTTTTGATTATTTCATTAATCATTATATGCCCTATTTTACGTAAGTTTAAGGTAGCAACACCTGTTTTTAGACCTCTGTATTTATGGCAAGTGAGACGTTCTGCATTTGCTATATATGCGATTGCATTACTTTTTGGGATTTTAACAGAGCCTGGTACTACAGAACATAGTATCAGTTTGAATTTCCAAATTGTATTAGGCTTTTTGATGGTTATCCAAGGTTTGAGTCTGATTCATTATGTGAGTGCATCGAAGCGTATGCCAAAAGCAGTGTCGATTATCTTTATTATTGTAGGGATTATATTCTACCCATTAACACGTTTAATAGGTTTATTAGATTTAGGGCTCAACTTGAAGCGTATGATCAAAAATAATAAGAGGTGACAAAATGAATCGTCATTCTATGAAAAAAACATTAGCGCTACCTTTTATCGTGATGGCTCTAGTAGCAGTGAGTATTGTCGGCATAGCTTTTTTCTTTAATCAATTATTTGCTTTCATATCAGCGATTACGTTATTCATTATGTTAATTATTAGCATTTTTATATTGCGAAGTGTATTTCATCGATTTGAGTATTACTTAGATGATTTAAGTGGCAAAATTTCAGCAGGTACTGATAGAGCTGTTAAAAAGATGCCAATTGGACTTATTATTTTAGATGAAAATGATCAGATTGATTGGGTTAACCAGTTTATGTCGGATCGTATTGAGCGAAATGTGATTTCTGATCCGATTAATGAGGTTTATCCTAATATATTAAAGCAACTGGATAAAGCAAGAGAAATTGAGATAGAAGACGGGGCTTACATCTATCGCGTGAAATATTCAAAAGATGAAAAAATCTTATATTTCACCGATATTACCGAAGAAGCAGAGATTCAAAAAGCGTATGATGATCAACAACCCATTATTGCGACATTATTTTTAGATAACTACGATGAAATTACACAAAATATGAATGATACACAACGTTCAGAGATAAATACGATGGTGACACGTGTAATCAGTCGATGGGCTCAAGAATACAATGTTTATTTTAAGCGTTACAGCTCTGATCAATTTGTTGCTTACTTAAATCGACGTATATTAGAAGAACTTGAAGAATCAAAGTTTGACATTTTAAGTCAGCTTCGAGAAAAAAGTGTAGGTTATCGGGCGCAATTAACATTGAGTATCGGTATTGGAGAAGGTTCAGAAAACTTAATTGATCTTGGGGAGTTGTCACAGTCAGGGCTTGATTTAGCTTTAGGGCGTGGTGGTGACCAAGTTGCCATTAAGAATATAAATGGGAATGTGCGTTTTTATGGTGGTAAGACTGACCCGATGGAAAAACGGACACGTGTCAGAGCTCGTGTTATTTCACATGCTTTAAAAGATATTCTACTTGAAGGTGACCGTGTTATTGTCATGGGGCATACTCGACCAGATTTAGATGCAATCGGAGCAGCAATTGGTGTAACACGTTTTGCAATGATGAATAATTTAGATGCATACATTGTTTTAAATGAATCTGATATTGATCCGACATTACGTCGTGTCATGGACGAAATCGATCAAAAGCCAGAATTAAAAGAGCGATTCATTACATCTGATGATGCGTGGAATATGATGACTTCTAAAACAACATTAGTCATTGTAGATACACACAAACCAGAAATGGTAATTGATGAGAATATCCTTAACAAAGCGAACCGAAAAGTCGTGATTGACCACCATAGACGTGGTGAACGCTTTATTGCAAACCCATTACTTGTCTATATGGAACCATACGCGAGTTCAACAGCAGAGTTGGTCACTGAACTACTCGAGTATCAGCCTACAGAACAGCGCTTAACCCGTTTAGAGTCAACAGTGATGTATGCAGGTATAATTGTTGATACACGAAACTTTACATTACGTACCGGTTCACGTACATTTGATGCAGCGAGTTACTTGCGAGCACATGGTGCAGATACCATTTTGACACAACATTTCTTAAAAGATGATATCGAAACGTATATTAATCGTTCAGAATTGATTCGCACTGTTGAATTACAAGAACATGGTATTGCTATCGCACACGGCTCAGAAGATAAAATTTATCATCCTGTGACGGTTGCACAAGCTGCAGATGAGTTGTTAAGTTTAGATGGAGTGGAAGCATCCTACGTCATTGCTAAGCGTGAAGACAATTTGATTGGGATTTCAGCGCGTTCATTAGGTGGCTTTAATGTCCAATTAACGATGGAAGCACTTGGCGGTGGTGGGCATCTTACCAATGCAGCGACACAAATCAAAGATGTCACAGTTGAGAATGCTATCGAACAACTACAACAAGCAATTAAGGAACAACTTGATAGGAGTGACGAATCATGAAAGTAATATTCACACAAGATGTCAAAGGGAAAGGTAAAAAAGGAGAAGTAAAAGACGTGCCAGTAGGCTATGCTAAAAACTTCCTACTTAAACAAGGCGTTGCAGTTGAAGCAACACCAGGAAACCTTAAACAATTAGAACAAAAAAATAAACGTATCGAAAAAGAAAAGCAACAAGAGCTTGAAGATGCGAAAGCTTTAAAAGAAAAGTTAAAAGAACTTGAAGTAGAAGTCAAAGCTAAATCAGGTGAAGGTGGAAAGTTATTTGGTTCAGTAAGTACTAAACAAATTGCAGAAGCCTTAAATGACCAACATGGTATTAAACTTGATAAACGTAAAATGGACTTACCAAATGGTATTCATGGTTTAGGCTATACGAATGTGCCAGTGAAATTGCATAGAGATGTTGAAGGCACAATTCGTGTGCATACTATCGAAAAATAATAAAGACGGATAGTCATATGAATGGATGAAGCAGAAATCGGTGTTGATTACTGTTTCATCCATTTTTTAGATAAGATACATAAAGATAAAGTCATATTGATATATGAGTGGATTGTGTTAATATGATTAAGCAAAAAATGTTAAAATAAAGATAATGTATAACTTTTGAGGAGGTCAGATCATGGACGGTATGTTTGAAAATAATCAAATGCCCCATAGTAATGAAGCGGAACAATCTGTATTGGGTGCTATTTTTCTAGATCCAGAATTGATGTCATCTACGCAAGAAATCTTGCTACCTGAATCATTTTATCGAGCAGCACACCAACATATTTTCCGTGCCATGATGAACCTAAATGAAGATGGTAATGATATTGATATTGTAACAGTGTTAGATCGATTGACCCAAGATGGTGTACTAGGGGAGTCTGGAGGGGCACAGTATCTAGCAGAGATTACTTCAAATGTACCAACGACTCGAAATATTCAATATTACACAGATGTTGTCTTCAAAAATGCGATTAAACGTAAGCTTATTCATACCGCTGATAATATTGCACGTGATGGCTATAATAGCGAGCTTGATCTTGATACTATTTTAAATGATGCTGAAAAAAGTATTTTAGAGATTTCATCAACGCGTGAAAGTGAAGGTTTTAAAGATATTCGCGACGTACTTGGCCAAGTATATGATAATGCAGAATCATTAGATCAAAATAGCGGTCAAACGCCAGGTATTCCAACAGGCTATCGCGATTTAGATCAGATGACAGCAGGCTTTAACCGAAATGACTTGATTATTTTGGCAGCTCGACCTTCTGTAGGTAAGACTGCCTTCGCGCTTAATATTGCTCAAAAAGTAGCCACGCATGAAGATCACTATACTGTAGGTATCTTCTCATTAGAGATGGGAGCCGATCAGTTAGCTACGCGTATGATATGTAGTTCAGGCAATGTAGATTCAAATCGATTACGTACAGGAACAATGACTGAAGAAGACTGGAATCGTTTTACCGTTGCAGTTGGTAAGCTATCACGAACTAAAATTTTTATAGATGACACACCAGGTATTCGTATTACAGATATACGTTCTAAATGTCGTCGTCTCAAGCAAGAGCATGGACTCGACATGATTGTGATAGACTACTTACAGTTAATACAAGGGAGTGGCTCTCGTTTTTCTGATAACCGTCAACAAGAAGTGTCTGAAATTTCTAGAATGCTCAAAGCGATTGCACGTGAACTGGAATGTCCGGTTATTGCATTGAGTCAGTTATCACGTGGTGTTGAACAACGTCAAGACAAGCGTCCAATGATGAGTGATATACGTGAATCAGGATCCATTGAGCAAGATGCGGATATCGTTGCATTCCTATATCGCGATGATTACTACAATCGTGGCGGTGACGAAGATGACGATGAGGATGGTGGTTTTGAACCGCAAACGAATGATGAGAATGGCGAAATTGAAATCATCATCGCTAAACAGCGTAACGGTCCAACAGGCACAGTGAAACTCCATTTTATGAAGCAATATAATAAATTCACGGATATTGATTATGCTCATGCAGATATGATGTAAAAAATTAATAAGTCTAAAAACCGTACATTTTAAAAGTTTTGATTTAAAATGTGCGGTTTTTAAATTAGTTTTGATAGCTTTTATATGCTTAAGTATGTTTTTTAAAGGTGTTATAAAATCAATAAAAAGTCTATAAAAGCTGGTGTTATCAGTGTTAAGACCTATTTTAAAAACTTAAAATATAAAGAATGGGTGATAAATATAATGTTCGTTTTTTTAGTTGCAATCATGTAATGGTACTGGTAAAATACACTTTGGTTAATTGAGAAAACTTGGAGGTGCTCTTATGTCATCAATCGTAGTTGTTGGGACACAATGGGGAGACGAAGGAAAAGGTAAGATTACAGACTTTTTAGCAGAACAAGCAGATGTGATTACACGTTTTTCAGGTGGTAATAATGCAGGCCATACTATTAAATTTAACGGTGAAACATATAAGCTACACCTTGTACCATCTGGTATTTTTTACAAAGATAAATTAGCAGTCATTGGTAATGGCGTGGTTGTAGATCCAGTTGCATTATTGAAAGAGTTAGATGGATTAAACGAACGTGGTATTACAACAGATAACTTACGTATTTCTAATCGTGCTCACGTCATTTTACCATATCACCTTAAACAAGATGAATTTGAAGAAGAACGTCGCGGTGAAAATAAAATTGGTACAACGAAAAAAGGAATTGGTCCAGCATACGTTGATAAAGCACAAAGAATCGGAATTCGTATTGCGGATTTATTAGACAGAGACGTATTTGAGCAACGTTTAAAAGAGAATTTAGAATATAAAAATGATTATTTCAAAGGTATGTTTAACCAGCCAGCACCATCGTTTGAAGAAATCTTTGAAACATATTATGCAGCAGGTCAACGTTTGGCGCAATATGTGACTGACACAGCGAAAGTATTAGATGATGCATTTGTTGCAGATGAGCGCGTATTATTTGAAGGAGCGCAAGGTGTAATGCTTGATATTGATCATGGTACATATCCTTTTGTGACATCAAGTAATCCAATCGCAGGTAATGTGACAGTTGGTGCAGGTGTAGGCCCAACTCATGTTTCAAAAGTAGTCGGTGTATGTAAAGCTTATACATCTCGCGTGGGTGATGGTCCATTCCCTACAGAACTGTTTGATGAAGATGGTCATCATATCCGTGAAGTAGGACGAGAGTACGGTACAACAACAGGTCGTCCGCGTCGTGTCGGTTGGTTTGACTCAGTTGTATTACGTCACTCACGTCGCGTAAGTGGTATTACTGATTTATCAATCAATTCAATTGACGTTTTAACTGGATTAGAGACTGTGAAAATTTGTACAGCTTATGAGTTAGACGGCAAGGAGATTACAGAGTATCCTGCCAACTTAAATGATTTAAAACGTTGTAAACCAATTTTCGAAACATTCCCTGGATGGACAGAAGATATTACAAATGTGAAAACAATGGATGAACTGCCAGATAATGCAAGACGTTATTTAGAACGTATTTCAGAATTATGTAATGTGCATATTTCTATTTTTTCAGTAGGTCCAGACCGTAATCAAACAAACATTGTAGAAAATTTATGGGTGTAATTGATAGATAGGTCAGACTTCTGGTAATAGTTCGGGTAGACTCCCTTCTATATCAAAGTTAATAAATACACATAAAGAGCGGCGAAACACTTCGAACTAAGGAGTGCTTCGTCGCTCTTTTATTAATGACTTCAGTCAGTTGAGCACGTAAAACGTGCGAAACAATAAACCACCTGCTATGCGGGTGGGCAACAAAAGTTATACTAAAAAAATCCCTACTTAGCGTTATAATTAAGGTGTTCAAGCCAAATTAATAACGAAAGTAGGGATTTTTTATGGCTAATAAAGCCAAGAGTTTGGCACATACAAAATGGATGTGTAAATACCACATTGTATTTACTCCAAAGTATAGAAGAAAAATCATATACAATCAATACAGACCATCAATTATTGAAATTATAAAGTTATTGTGCAAATACAAAGGTGTGGAGATTATAGAAGGACATATGATGCCAGATCATGTACATCTATTAGTGAGCATCCCACCCAAAATAAGCGTTTCAAGCTTTATGGGGTATTTAAAAGGTAAAAGCGCTTTGATGATATTTGATAGACATGCAAATTTGAAATACAAATTTGGAAATCGTCACTTTTGGGCAGAAGGGTATTATGTAAGTACAGTTGGATTAAATGAAGCCACAATAAAAAAATATATACAGAATCAAGAAAAACACGATAAAGCGATTGATAAGTTGAGCGTAAGAGAATATGAAGACCCTTTTAAGGGTTATTGAAGTTAGTCAAAAGCCTCTTTAGAGGCTAGCTAAAGAGACAATGGCATTTTGGCTTGAGCATGAAATGAAAAAGCCAGCGCCTTTAGACGCTAGCCGGTAAAGCGGGCTTATAGCCCAAGAGCAAACCACCCGTTTTACGGGTGGTCCTGATTAGTGAACATAGGTTTAATGCTTTATTGTGGTTAGTATGGCTACATCATATCTTTTAAGCTTAAGCCTTGCGAGGTATCATGTAGACATACATGATGTGATTGTATTAGTGGATATCACGTTTTTTATGGTTACCCCCACGGACTTCAGAAACGTTACCAATTGATAAAAAGGCACTTTGATCAATATCAGTAACGATATCCTTTAACTTTGCTTCTTCAAGACGTGTGATTACGCAAAAAATAACACGTTTTGTTTCACCTGTGTAGGCGCCTTCTCCATGCAAATATGTCACGCCACGACCTAATCGTGAATTGATGGCTTCACCAATCTCTTTATAGTTGTCGCTAATAATCCATACAGACTTCGATTCATCAAACCCTAATAAAACAGTATCAATCATTTTTGAGGCAATGAAATACGATACAACACTAAATAAAGCACTTTCCCACGTAAAAACAAAACCAGCAACTGTAAAAATAAAAAAGTTAATAATCATCACAATTTCACCAACTGAAAATGGTAAGCGTGATTGAACGAGAATAGACAATATTTCAGTGCCGTCTAACGAACCACCGTATCGCAATACCATACCAACACCAATACCTAGAATAGCACCACCAAAAATGGTAACTAAAAATTTTTCATCAATAACAGGTGGAATGGGATGGAGCAATGCTGTTCCAATTGATAAAACAGTAATAGCATAAAGTGTTGAAATCGCAAAAGTTTTACCAATTTGTTTATAACCGAGAAAGAAAAACGGTAAATTGAGAATAAAGATAAAGATACCTAACTTCCATCCTAGAAGATGCGATAGGATGATTGAGATTCCGACAATACCGCCATCGAGAAGCTGATTAGGTACTAAAAATAACTCTAATGCAGCCGCCATTAACAAAGACCCTAGTGTAATAAAAAAGAAGCGAGATAAAAATTGTTTCATCTTACGAGGCTTTTCAGGCTTATAAGATACATCCGAATTTGCTTGTGATATCATATGTTGTCCCCCTTTAAACTTCCTATGAAAAATTATACAAAAAAAATCGAAAAAAATCTTGTCAACGTGATTTGATGATGCTATAATAATTTTTGTGTTCAAGAGAGGCTCCTTGGTCAAGCGGTTAAGACACCGCCCTTTCACGGCGGTAACACGGGTTCGAGTCCCGTAGGAGTCACCATTATATTTAGGTCCCGTAGTGGAGCGGTTTAACACGCCTGCCTGTCACGCAGGAGATCGCGGGTTCGATTCCCGTCGGGACCGCTACTTAAGCGACAAAATCATGTTGAATGATTTTGTCGCTTTTTTATATAAAAAGGGAAGGAATATAAGCCTTAGTAATCGAAAAATTTCGAAGTTTTACCATTAATTAAATGATACAAAAGTGTATATTAATAGTGAATGATTACATGCATAAGCGAAGTGATATCATACAAAGTTTTATCATAAAACGAAGCGCTAAGACGCATTTTAATTAAAAATCATCTTAGCGCTATTTATTTTGGAATTGATGTCCCAGTCTCCAGAAAAGGTAATGCGCAAACTCAAAGCGCAATCTCAACAACCTTATATAATAGCTAACATTTTTTCTAGGCTTCGTTTTGCATAAAATGCTGTTTCATCATCGATTTTAATGATATTGTCATGTTGATTGTTTACAATTTTATCGAGACACCAAGCAAGATGGGGGAGGTCTATCCGATTCATTGTTAAACATGAGCACATTAATGGATTAAGCGATTCGATTTCAATATGTGTATAGGTTGCTTTTAAGCGATTGACTAAGTTCATTTCTGTTCCTATGCGCCATCGTGAGCCTTTGGGAGCATTTTTGATGGTTTCGATAATATAACGCGTAGAACCGGCATAATCAGATGCTTGCACGACATCAAAAGTACATTCTGGATGAACGATAACATTAATGTCAGGATCTTTTTCGCGTGCGATTTCAATATGTGATTTATGAAACTTTTCATGTACGGAACAATGGCCTTTCCACAAAATTATACGTAATGCTTCGAAATTTCCATCATATTCCAACCTTTTTTGGATAGGATCCCATATTGCCATCTGTTCTAAAGGAACGCCAAGCTCATATGCGGTATTGCGCCCTAAATGTTGATCGGGTAAGAATAAAATCGTTTTCTGTTGTTCAAGTGCCCAAGTGACGACAGCTTTGGCATTGCCACTTGTTAAACATGTTCCATCATGTTGACCAACATATTTTTTTATCGCTGCTGTTGAGTTTACATATGTTAATGGCAAAATATCAAAGTGATACGTATGAGTCAATACGTCATGACAGTGCAAAACTTGGGTAATATTGGCCATGTCAGCCATTGAACAACCAGCTGTTAAATCAGGCAAATAAATGGTCTGATGATGATCTGTTAAAATATCTGCTGTTTCAGCCATGAAGTGAACCCCATTAAAGACAAAATATTCGGCGTCTTGATTTTCTTTACAAATACGCGCAAGTTCTAAAGAATCGCCTGTAATATCTGCAAATTGAACAACTTCATCTTTTTGATAATGGTGCGTTGGCATGAAAAGACGGTTCCCTAGTTCATCTTTGATACGTTGAATATGTTGTTCCAAGTCTGTTTGAGACATTTTGAGATAGCGATCGGGTATTGATTGAATGGTAGTTTGGATAGGGTTAAACATTTACATCACAACCTTTGCTGAAATATCGAGTGCTTTTTGACCGTAAAATAAAGCGCCCACTGAAATAAAGTCTACGCCTGTCGATGCATAAGCTTCTATATTAGTAGTATTAATATTGCCAGATGCTTCAGTTTGAATCGTATCAGGAACGAGATGGATATGTGATTGAATCCATTCTGGGGTTTGATTGTCGAACATAATGATGTCTACATTTGATCGAATAGCAGCTTGGAGCATAGATTCATTTTCAATCTCGATTTCGATTTTATCCATAGGACCTAGAAAAGATTTGGCTTTTTCGATTGCGTTTTCTACTGATGCGCTATACGCAATATGATTATCTTTCAGCATCAACCCATCATTGAGTGAACGGCGGTGATTGTAGCCTCCTCCAACAGTGACGGCGTACTTTTCAAATATTGCAAGCCCTGGTGTGGTTTTACGTGTGTCCACAAGACGCGTTGTAGTATGAGCAATCTTAGTTGCTAAGTCGTGTGTTGCAGATGCAATTCCAGACATACGTTGGATTAGATTCAGTACAATGCGTTCCATCGTTAACAATACATGGACTGGTGCATTAATAGTGGCGATAACTGTACCTGGCATAATAGTACTACCATCGTCTATTTTCATATCAATTGTAGCGTTAGGCTCTAACAAGCGAAATCCTTCTTCGATAACGGCAGTACCGCAAAAAACACCTGTATCTTTGGATAATAAGGTTAAAGTGCCAGTGTGTTGCTGATCAAAAATACGTGATGCAAGGTCGCCTTGTTGGTTATCTTCTATGTAAAACTGTCGAAGTTTCTCTCTGACGAGTAATCGATTGAACATCTTTATTGCCTCCATTATATATTTCTGTTATCTGGTACGTATCATCTTGATTTGGATAGTCGATTCGATAATGTACACCACGTGACGCTTGATGCTTTAGAGCGGCATGCGCTACTATTTGTAATAGTTTGAGCGTGCAGTAATGTTGCCAATTGTCTAGTGTGAGGGTAGTCGTCATAGATGCACATTTCAGGGCCGAATCTATTTGAGAGATAAAAATCGCTATATCTTTGCCGTTTCTTTCAACGCCTAAAATTGAACTACTCTGATTTTGCAATATTTGGACGGTTTGGGCATCTACTTTCGGAATTACTAACGGTTCATAGTGCACTTTTGTTTGAATAGGGTTCAAGTGACTTTGTATATATTTAGCGCATTGAACGCCCATCACCAAACCTTCAAGCAAAGAATTACTCGCTAAACGATTAGCCCCATGAAAATGAGTGCATGCCGCTTCACCAATAGCAAAAAATCGTGACAATTGTGTGCGTCCATTCATAGAAGCTTTGATACCGCCAATTGTGTAGTGAGCCCCGAGCGTGACAGGGATACGTTGTGTTATAAAGATGGACGGATCATAGGCTTTGATGGACTTTGCAATGGTAGGAAAACGTTCGGTGAAGTGGTGAACTTGACTGATGTCTAAATAACATTGATGACCTTGCTTTTGTTGATGAAAGATAGCACGACTTGTGATGTCTCTTGGCGCAAGACTCTTTAAAGGATGTACAGAGTCCATAAAAGGTATGTCATGCTCGTTAACTAACATAGCTCCTGCTCCACGAACTGCTTCAGACACCAATCCATATGCACGTTGCGGTGTGCCAAGCAATGTCGGATGAAACTGTATCATTTCCATATTTTGAAGTGGCACACGATGATGAAAGGCAAGGATAGCACCTGTTGATATCGATGTTCTTTGATTTGAACTCGGTGTAAACAAATTACTGATGCCACCTGTTGCACAAACGACAGCATCGCCTTCAATGAGACGCTTTTCGCCATGATGATTGAGTGCGACAACGCCGCAGACTTCTTGATGTTCATTTCGGATGAGGTCAACTACTTCCATATTTTCAATAAGTGTTAAGTTATCAGTGTATAAATGTGATGCGAGATGTTTGGCAATTATACGGCCGGTTTGATCACCGCCAGCGTGTAAGATTCGGGCATGACTATGGGCACCTTCCATCCCATATAGCAAATCGCCTTGAGTGTTGCAATCAAAAGGGAGACCTTCGTCAATTAACTGTTGAATAATTGCATCACTCTCTGATATAAACGATCGAATGACTGCAAGATCTCCAGAATGAACGCCTGCATGATAGGTATCATCAATGTGACTTTGTCCTTGATCCTCTTCATATTTCGAAAAACATATGCCACCTTGTGCATCATAGCTATTATTGTCGTTAAGTTTATTTTGGGTAATACATGTGATTTGAATATCATGGTTTAACTGCCGCATCAATGCTAAAGCAGCTATGCCACTGCCAATGACGATAACGTGCATTGTTTACACCTCTATTTACATTAGTATTTACAATTATGTTAACATTAAAGTACACAATGATTCTGACATAGATAAAACATAAATGCAAGAGGGGATAACGCACATGATTTATTTGGATAATGCAGCGACAACACAACCGACAAAACGTGCCTTAGAAATATATCAACAAGCTCAACACCAGTTGTTTTATAATAGTGAGAGTTTACATATAGGTGGGGAAAAAGTTAAAAATGCACTAACGCAAGCACGTACATTTGTACAACAATATTTTCAATCTACAAAAGAAGTTTTATTTGGAACGAGTGGTTCTCATGTCAATGAAATCGCGATACATCTCTATTTAAAACATCAAACTTCAGGACAAGTATGGGTGTCACCTTATGAACATCCTTCTATTACAGCAGCACTTGAAGCATATCGAGATAGACTAGAGATTCAAACGATACCCCTAACTGAAATGGGAGAAATTGATATACCGACATTTCAAACGCTTGTAACAGAGCAAACTGTACTCATCATCACTCAGCATGTTAACTCTGAAACAGGATACATCTTACCGATTCAGCAGATTGCCCAAATCGCCAAACAATGGAATATTCCATTTCATGTAGATGGGGTACAAGCTGTGCATAAAGTTCCGTCGATTTCCATTGATAGTTTTACTTCATATAGTTTTTCAGGACATAAAATTCATGGAACTAAGGGAAGCGGTGTACTGATGATAGATTACGCCTATATCCATCCATATAATGCGCATTATTTTCATGAACAAGGTGTTAGAAATGGCACAATGGATGTTCCTAGTATTTTGGCTACAGTTCAAGCCCTTTCAGAACCGAGTGACTATAATCATTTGCAGCGCTTATATCAACATGCTGTTCAAAGAGCAACAGAGTTAGAGTTTCGCATCTTAAAATATAACGCTCAAGCACCGCACATTCTCGGACTGATTACGCCTAAATATGAAGGACAATATATGATGCAAATGTTATCAAATCGAAACATTTGTATCTCTACAGGGACAGCCTGTGGTCATGGTATACTGATGAGTAATGGTGTTACACAAAAGATAAAAGCTTCTGATGGAGAAGTTTATCAGTATATTAGGGTGTCATTTGCATCATTTACGACTCTTGAAGAGATTGATACGTGTTTTGATGTCATGGCAAATATCCTATATGAAGGAGGTTCTCAATGAACTCAGCAGACGAGAGAAGAATGAAAATGATTCGATGTCTTGAAGAATCAGATCAGCCTATCAAAGGCTACGAATTGAGCAGTTTATTTGGTGTTTCAAGACAAGTAATAGTCAAAGATATCTCATATCTTAAAACACAAAATTATTCAATATTTTCATCTAGTAAGGGGTACTACATGAACCCTGAACCACAAGGGAAACCCTACAAACGCATAATTATGTGTCAGCATGAAAAATGGGAAATAGAAGAGGAATTGACGACTATTATTGAAAACGGTGCGATGATTGATAACGTTTCAGTCGAGCATCCGGTGTATGGAACATTACAAGCAGAGCTTATGATTGAGACAATGACGCACGTTCGTACTTTTGTAGATAACATGAACAAATATCAAGGGACAATGCTTGCGAAACTGACAGATATGATTCACCTGCATACCATATCAGCAGACTCTGAAAAAATGCTTGATAATGCGATCAAAGATTTGGAAGATAAAGGTTTCTTAGTGGACATCGAAGAGAAAAATAAATGAAATGTAAATACTATTAAAATGGGAAGTTAACCTATTAATATGTTTTAAAGTTGAAATAGTAGAGGTGTATCATGAATGGAACAAACGGATGAACTACGTGTAGCGGTGGCGGCGATGATTTTAAATGATGACAACCAAGTGCTCCTTCAACATCGTAAGGATGTGGAAAAGTGGGGTGTCTTATCAGGTCATGTCGAGATGGGCGAAACAGTTTCAGAAGCAATGATTCGTGAAGCTAAAGAAGAGGCGAATATTGATATACAAATCGACCATTTAATTGGTGTATATTCTGAACCAGAGTCCCAAACTTTCAAATACCCAGACGGTAAAATCGAACAGTTTGTGACTATTTATTTTTTAGCAACGGTTACTGGAGGGACACTCAAAAGTAATCCAGATGAATCTTTAGCATTTCAATATTTTGATGTTGATGAATTACCTACACCATTACTCAATATGCATCCAAAATGGTTAGAAGATGCGCTCGCCTTAAAAAAGGAAGCTTTTATACGATAAAGATTTCCTGGGAAATGAACGATAGTCCGGACTTAGCGGTATTTTCTTCTAAGAAATGAGGAAGCTTTATCAAACGATAGCGTGTGATAAAATTTTAGACCGTAAAATAATGTAAACAGGCTATCATTGATTTAGAAAAGCCACATACTCAAATTAAAAGTAAGGATTACAATTTGGCGTTATATCTGGGTCATTGTCAGCTTGGATGTGATACTAAATCGCTTTGATAGATTGACGCATGTTTCTATCGTGCAACAGTGAAATGATAGAATTCATTTGTTTTTAATGATACATTATAAGGTATAGGAATGTGCCAATTTGGCAACGTAACGTATTGTATTATTTTAGAAATGGGGTCATGTCGAATGGCAAGAAAAATTGTCGTAGTTGATGATGAGAAACCGATTGCAGATATATTAGAATTCAATTTAAAAAAAGAAGGCTATGATGTATTTGTAGCTTATGATGGTAATGATGCGGTAGATTTAATTTATGAAAAAGAACCGGATATCGTATTATTAGATATTATGCTACCAGGTCAAGATGGTATGGAAGTCTGTCGTGAAGTCCGTAAGAAGTATGATATGCCAATTATTATGCTTACTGCTAAAGATTCAGAGATTGACAAAGTGCTCGGTCTTGAACTGGGTGCAGATGATTATGTGACAAAGCCTTTTAGTACACGTGAGCTAATCGCTCGTGTTAAGGCTAACTTACGTCGACATTATGCACAACCAACTCCAGAAGAAACAACACAATCGAATGAAATTAAAATTAAAGATATTGTGATTTATCCAGATGCCTATTCAATCAAAAAGCGCGGTGAAGATATTGATCTGACACACCGTGAGTTTGAGCTTTTCCATTATTTATCTCGTCATATGGGACAAGTAATGACGCGTGAACATTTATTACAAACAGTATGGGGATATGATTATTTCGGTGACGTCCGAACAGTTGACGTAACCATCCGTCGATTGCGTGAGAAAATTGAAGATGATCCATCTCATCCGGACTATATTGTTACTCGACGTGGCGTTGGATATTTTCTCCAGCAACATGATTAGAGGGTTGTATCTATGAAATGGTTAAAACAGTTTCAATCATTACATACGAAACTTGTCATTGTATATGTTTTGCTGATTATCATTGGGATGCAAATTATCGGACTATATTTTACAAACAGTCTTGAAAAAGAAATGACCAACACATTTAAAACGAATATTTCTCAAAATGCAAAACAAATCGAGCTCAGTATCGAAAAAATTTATACAAGTGATACGGCAACTGCGACAAGAGATGTTCAAAATTTATTGAATGAATATGCGAATCGTAATGAGATGATTGAAATCCGATTTATCGATGCAGACCAAGTGATTTTGGCAACATCTAAACAATCGAATCGTCATATTATCAATCAAAAGGCAAATGAAAGTTCAATCCAAAAAGCACTCTCGCTAAAGCAAGAGAACTCAGATACGGTACTTAAAGATTATGGTAAAGGTAAACAACGTGTATGGATTAAAAATATGCCTGTTATTACGAAAGATGGCTTAATTGGCAATATATATATCGAATCAGATATCAATCAAGTATATGACCAATTAAGTGATATTAATCAAATCTTTATCGTCGGTACTGCTATTTCATTGATTATCACGGTCATATTAGGCTTTTTCATTGCCCGCACTATTACAAAACCAATTACAGATATGCGGAACCAGACTGTTGAGATGTCTAAAGGGAACTATACCCAACGCGTCAAAATATACGGTAATGACGAAATCGGTGAACTTGCACTCGCTTTTAATAATTTATCCAAGCGTGTTCAAGAAGCCCAGGCGAATACAGAAAGTGAAAAGAGACGTCTTGATTCTGTTATTACACATATGAGCGATGGCGTTATTGCGACAGATCGTCGAGGCCGTATTCGTATTATTAATGATATGGCACTCAAAATGCTCGGCAAAGCAAAAGAAGACGTGCAAGGCCAACATCTTTTTGACGTTCTCGATGTACATGAAGAATTTACATTAGAAGAACTGAATGAAAATAATGACAGTGTCTTATTGGATATCAATGAAGAAGAAGGTATTATTGTTCGTGCTAACTTTAGTACCATTATTCAAAATACAGGATTTGTGACAGGGTATATTGCTGTATTACATGATGTTACCGAACAACAACAAATTGAACGAGAGCGTCGCGAATTTGTCGCAAACGTATCTCACGAATTACGCACACCTCTGACGTCAATGAATAGCTACATTGAAGCACTTGAAGAAGGGGCTTGGCGTGATGAGTCAATTGCACCACAGTTCTTATCAGTTACACGCGAAGAAACAGAACGCATGATTCGTCTGGTTAATGATTTATTACATTTATCGAAAATGGACAATGAATCTGAACAGATTACTAAAGAGATTGTTGACTTTAATATGTTTATTCACAAAATCATCAATCGTCATGAGATGGCAACTAAAGATACGATTTTCGTCAGAGATATTCCAAGAGAAGCTATTTTTGCAGAGATTGATCCTGATAAAATGACACAAGTGTTTGATAATGTCATTACGAATGCGATTAAATATTCACGGGGACAAAAGCGCGTCGAGTTCCACGTGAAACAAAATACAGTCCATAAGCGAATGACCATCCGGATTAAAGATAATGGCATCGGTATCCCTATTAATAAAGTAGACAAAATCTTTGATCGTTTCTTCCGAGTAGATAAAGCGCGTACGCGTAAAATGGGAGGGACTGGTTTAGGATTAGCGATTTCGAAAGAGATTGTTGAAGCGCATAAAGGCCGAATTTGGGCGAATAGTGTTGAAGGACAAGGGACATCGGTATTTATTACGTTACCGTGTGAAGTGATTGATGAGGGGGATTGGGATGCAGACTAAAGAAATCATCAAGTCCATCTTACTAGCTTTACTCGTCTTATCCAGTGTCATTTTAACCGTGATGATATGGAATTTTTCACCGGATTTGACAGATGCAGATAGTACAGATCAAAGCAATTCAACTAAAGCGATAGGACCTAGGTTTAATCATGATTTTGATGAAATCATTACCCCCCTTCAAATGGTACACGTCGAGAATTCAACGATTAAAGGCTCACCCGCGACAAGTCGGGTGAATCAGTTTTTAAGCCTTTTAAGCGAAGAACATATTACAAAAGTAGAAGACATTCAAAACGAGCAAGTGATTTTACTAAGAGATTTAAGTGATAATTTACTTATTTTAGACTACCCTACAGACATCCCGCTGTCAGTATATTTAAATGATGTTTTTGATATATCGGTAAAAGTACCAGATCGATTCATGTTTGATAGATTAGTGCTAGACTTAAATGATCGCCAAGAAGTCATCATTTATGCGCTGCAGTCTGACCGACAACGTGCGATTAAATTGACGACCTCTATCAATGCAAATGACATGATGCAACGATTAAAGTCACTTAATCAAGATTTACAACCATACACAGACATCATCACAGATCGAACAGCCATTAATAAAGCGACATATCTATATGCACCAAAAGAACCTAAAGACATCAAGTCATATCGTACCATTTTTAATAGTATTAATGTGGAAGATCTAAACGCAATACTATTTGATGATACACCTATTGTAAGAACAGCTAATAGTGGCAACATGACTTATAACAACAATACAGGTGTAGTCAGCTATGATATTGAAAAGCAAACCTATGATTATACGAACTTGTCAGAAGACGATTTAAGTACACGTAATATGACAATTAGTATTCCAAGAACGATAGATTTTATTAATAAGCACGGTGGATTCACAGATGATTTTCGATTGTTTCAAGCGAATCACAAAAAAGGTGAAATCACCTATCAAATGTTTCAAGATGGGCGTCCGATTTTTTATTCAAATCAGCTCAATCAAATCCGTACAATCTGGGGTGAACGAGGCCTTTTTGAATATAGCCGAGGGTTGCTAAAAACAAACGTCACTATCGATAACGGTGAAAAAGATTTAGAAGGTGCTGAAGAAGTGAGAGCTGCATTAGCCAATAACAACGAGATTGACTTTACACAAGTGGAGCACATGATAGTAGGTTATAAAATGAAAACAAAAAAAGGACCAGAAAGTGCCCAAGATGTTCAAAATAGCAGTCAATTTATACCAGTTTGGTTTATTCAGTATCATAATCAGTGGTATGAATATCAAGACGGGGAGTTGATTGAAACGTGAACTGGAAACGTGCAAAAACACTTTTTATTATTGTGTTTCTCCTCGCTAATATATGTTTAGTGTCAGTGTATATTAATAAGGTCAATAAATCACAAGTCAATGATGCTGAAAATGATAATGCAGTTAACTTTGAACAAGAGAATATTAAATTGCCTAAAAATATCCCCAACACTCAAGGTGTCAAGATGCAACTTATTACAGCACGGTCCAAAGATTTTGGCAAAGAAGCGGAAACAGATGATGATGCAGAATCAAGCGATGACGGTCATACCATCTCAAAAGAAATGGATGAAGCGGTCAACGTGAAACAAGATCCTATCACGCACCTTAAACCATATGTCGATGATAACGTATATAAGGGATCTTCATATCAATATCATGAAACAGACAATAATGAAATTCATTATGAGCAAACGTATAAAGGTTTTCCAATTATGAATAATAATCGAGCTGATTTGAGTTTCAAAGTAGATGGTGATAACGTCAAAAGCTATACCCAGTCAGCTATGGAAGACATCCGGCCGTCTAAAGGGTCAAATAATCAACCCAGAGATGTCATTTCAGCACGTGACGCAATTGAAGCATTGTACTATAATCAATACCTTGCGAGTGGGCAAGAAGTATTGAGTATGCGATTAGGATACTATACAGTCGTTAAAGAAACGAACGTACAAGTGCTTCAAGCTAACTGGGAAATCAAAGTCAATGATGGAAAAGAGATACACACTTACTATGTAGAAGCCGTATCATCTAATCCACAAATTACAGAATAATAGAAAGGGTGGTCACTTGATACGAATGAGTGTACTCGCAAGTGGCAGTACAGGCAACGCGACCTATGTCGAAAGTGATAAAGGGAGCTTGTTAGTCGATGTCGGCTTAACAGGCAAAAAAATGGAAGCACTTTTCGATCAAATCGACCGAAAAATATCAGATTTAAGTGGCATACTCGTAACACATGAGCATTCCGATCACATTAAAGGTCTTGGTGTGTTAGCGAGAAAATATAAGCTGCCAATCTATGCCAATGAAAAAACATGGACACGTATTGATAAAAAAGACTCTAAAATACCAATGGAGCAAAAATTTATATTTAATCCGTATGAAACAAAATCAATCGCAGGATTTGATATCGAATCATTCAACGTTTCACACGACGCGATAGATCCACAGTTCTACATTTTTCACAATGATTATAAAAAATTAACCATGATTACAGATACAGGGTATGTATCGGATCGGATGAAAGGGATGATCCGCGGAAGTGACGCATTCATCTTCGAAAGTAATCACGATGTCGATATGTTGCGCATGTGTCGCTATCCATGGAAAACTAAGCAGCGTATTTTAAGTGATATGGGACATGTCTCGAATGAAGACGCTGCACATGCAATGGCTGATGTGATTACGGGCCATACGAAGCGAATTTATCTTTCACATCTATCACAGGATAACAATATGAAAGACTTGGCGCGAATGAGTGTCGGTCAAATCTTACAAGAACATGATATCGATATCTTTAATGAAGTGAAATTATGTGATACGGATAAAGCAATAGCAACACCTATTTATACGTTATAGAAAAGAAAGACGAGAAGTAGTCTAAGGTAACTACTTTTCGTCTTTTTTTATGAAAATGACGAAACTTGATATTCTATTACAATAGTATATACATAACTGACAATTCTGACGCACTGATTTTAAGCAATATGTTAAAATAGAATGCATAAAACTACAATTTGGAAGATAACTTATCCCCATCAATGTGCACAAAAAAGAGAAGTTACACACAATCCACATGTTAATAACCACATTACTCACAGAGTTATCCACATATTCACATACTTATACACATTATTTTGGGATAACTACTATAAAATCATTATCAAAGTTTATACATATCCAGTATAAAGCAGATAAAACTGTTGATAACTGAATAAATTGTGGATAACTTTGATTTATATGCACAACGGAGGTCAAAATGAAGATTACAATCGTCGCAGTAGGAAAATTAAAAGAAAAATACTGGAAACAAGCCATTGCAGAATATGAGAAAAGACTTAGTGCTTACACTAAAATAGATATTGTGGAAGTTCCAGATGAAAAAGCACCTGAAAATATGAGTGGAAAAGAAATAGAACAAGTCAAAGCCAAAGAAGGCGAACGAATCTTAGCTAAGATTAAACCACAATCCACAGTCATCACATTAGAAATCAAAGGCAAAATGTTAGGATCAGAAGAATTAGCCAAAGAACTCGACCAACGTATGATTCAAGGTGCCAGTGACTTTACTTTTGTCATCGGTGGCTCGAATGGGTTACACGACACCGTATTACAACGTAGCAACTTTGCATTATCATTCAGTAAAATGACTTTTCCACATCAAATGATGCGCGTTGTATTGTTAGAGCAAATCTATCGCGCATTTAAGATCAATAGAGGAGAAGCATACCATAAGTGAGGGGTTTTAATTTATGAGAAATGCAAAGTTATTATATATTAGATTATGATGGTCAAAGATTAATAATTGAGAAATATCATATGAAGTAAATTAATAAACACAAGCGATCAATTATTTGATATATCTTTAAAAGAGGTGAAATATATGAGTACCTATATGACAGCAAAACTATGGAGAAACATATTTTATAATATTGACAAACAGAACATTAATATTGAATTAGAGCAATGGAATGAAGAATATGAAAGTATGCATATTTTATGTGAAACAATGGGTTTTAAAAGTAGATTAGCAAAGAAAACACCTAAGAAATCAGGATATTTTGTTGCCATATGGAAGAAAGATTCACTTAATAAAAATGCAGCATTTAATAATAATGATATAGGTGATTACCTAGTAGTTAATATTTTAGATGACAATAATAAGGGACAGTTTATTTTTCCTGTAGAGGTTTTAATTGATAAAGGTATTATTCAATCAGAAAAATCAAAAGGAAAAATGGCTTTTAGAGTCTATCCGCCATGGGAAGTAGAATTAAATAAAACTGCATTCGCTAGTCAGAAATGGCAGACTGAACATTTTTATAAGATGAATGAATTTGATTTTGATATCTAATATTATAGAACAGTAGCGTTTTAAAAATTTAATTGCTAATGTTTCGATGTCATCAACAAGAATATTAATGAAACGACCATCTCCACTAATTAAGACATCTGATTATATTAGCATAGCATAATATCCTGATATTTCTTCAACTGCAAGGATTCATAATTAATTCATTCTCTTCATTACGAAACTTGAACATACTTCTGAATCCTAAAGTGTGATTATACCACTTCTCAGATTTTCAATATCTCTCACCAATAATTTATTAAACAACGGCATTTGATAGTATTCCATGTCATAATCTTCTTATTTCTATCATGAGGTTTGACGTGACGTTAGAGCATAGGATAGACTATTCTAAATTCAAAAAAATTTTGAAATAAAAGTAAAATATTGATAGGTTAGCAGTGAATGTAAAAAACACAATATTGGTTGGTAGTCCAATAGCACTTAATAGAGTGTAAGTAACCTTCCCTCCTCGGGTCCTCCATCATTCGTAATAAATTTAGAGGAGGAGCCATTTATGGAAATAAAATATTTTTCATAATAGTCAATTTTATAAATCTGTTATTGCGTTTGAGAAAAATGGAAAGACTTGTTATGTAGAGTATGTATTTGGTAAGGATCCAGATAAAGAAACCTTATATTACTTTATACATCATGACTTGCTTTATTTAATTGATAATATTAGGGTAGAAGGATTCAACGCAAAAAATAATTCAAAACAGATAAATCCAAAAAGATTGCAAAGCAAAGTAGCTAAAGAAAGAAAAATATCTCAACTTTCAACAGAGGCGCAGGATTTCTTGAGGCAAGAACATGAGGCAAATAAAAAATTTTAAAAAAAGTATCAAAGGAAAAAAGAAGCTTTTGAAGAGCGAAAGAGAATATTGAAAAGAAATAAAGCAAAACAAAAGCACAAGGGTAAATAATTAATAACTCTCATCATAAAATAGTCTTGAAACTAAGTTCAGGGGTACTTTATTTATTATTGAATCAACAACAGACTTAAATGAAAATTATATAGCGGATAAATAATTTAATATAGCACATGCAATGATTCGTGTCCTAAGTGCAACGATATCGTGAGATAATAAATGCTACCGTTTGGTAATGGTATATCATTCATAAATAATCTTAAAATGATATTAGGAGAAGATTTACAATTATGATTAATAAACAAATAAAAGTTCTGAGAAATAACCATAATTACACCCAGGAAGGTTTAGTTGAAAAGTTTAATGTATCAAGGCAGACAATTTCAAAGTGGGAACTAGGAACTTCAGAACCAGGTTTAAAGAGGTTCTCTTGCTGGAATTATGTATGCTGTTACTGCATGGACTTTTAATAGTGTTTGGGCTTCAATTACTTTACACATGCTGTGGAATATAAATGGATTGTTCAATATAACTAATCAGGACGATTACTGGGGAATGTATCAATATATTTTAGATACGCATCATGTACTTCCTTACAGGTGGGGGATATGGTATTGACACTTCATTAATTTCTATAATAGGTTATCTTCTAGTAATTATAATAATGATTCAAACTAAAAGAAATCGAAGTGAAAAAAATATATAGATGTCAATTAGATATGCTATCTTTGCTTTAATAATTTGATATCAATAAATAAAGATAAAGTAGAAAATTTGAGTAACAGACAATAAAGTTTGTTGCTCTATTTTTATGGAATAGAGCAAAATTGATATTTTTTTAAATACTGTTTATAAAATTCTTAATAATAATTTGTTAAATAATAGAATTTAATGTCAATATCTCCTTATATTAAATCTAAGGTATGACGTGATGTTATTGGTAAACAGGTATTATAATTTTATTTAATAGTAGTTTGAATTATTTTAAACGTATACCTAATTAGGCATAGTATT
This sequence comes from Staphylococcus felis, assembly GCF_003012915.1. NCBI lineage: Bacteria > Bacillati > Bacillota > Bacilli > Caryophanales > Staphylococcaceae > Staphylococcus > Staphylococcus felis. The sequence continues at coordinate 645,051 of NZ_CP027770.1, forward strand.
TCCTGGGAAATACTGATTATAAAATGTTTTATATCACTTATTCTGTTGTATTATAAAGATATTAGATAGCATGAAATATTTAAACGAGTTACAGTTAGTTTGAAGGAGTTGTTGAACATGGATGTAGGCAATCAAATTAAATATTACAGAAAAGAAAACAATTTATCTCAAGCAGAATTAGCAGAAAAAATATTTGTTTCTAATCAAACAATTTCAAATTGGGAGAATGAAAGAAGTTATCCAGATTTGCATAATTTGATTGAACTTACTACTCTGTTTAACGTTTCTTTAGACCAACTTGTTAAAGGAGATGTTAAAGCAATGAGAAATGCGATTGATCACAGTAATATGAATAGGTATGGAAATTTAATGATGCTTTTTATATTACTAAGTGCTGTATCTTTTGGCGCAGCTTTAAAGTTTAGTGATGGATGGTTTGGTTTTCTTGTACCACTACTTTTATGGATGATTTCATTTTATTTTGCAAATAAGCTTGAGAGATTGAAGAAGAAGTATGATGTTCAAACATATAAAGAAATATTAGATTATATGGAACATGGGAAGAAATCAAATGATAATTCAAGAAACAAAAAGAAATTTATAATCGAACAAATCATAATAGTCTCATGCTTTACAGCAGTATTTGGAATTCTGGTGTTTATTAGTATATTTCTATTTCAGTTATTTTGACAAATGTATTAAGAAAACTCATAGTCCTTTTACATTCGAAAATATTATAAGTTTTTATATTATTTTTGGTTCTTTGTCAACATTGATTGGTGAGACGATAACGCATTAAGCAACGCTATTTTGTTGTTTAATGCGTTTTTTTATATTAATGACTTCAGTCAGTTGAGCACGTAAAACGTGCGAAACAATAAATCACCTGCTATGCGGGTGGGCAACAAAAGTTATACTAAAAAAATCCCTGCTTAACGTTATAATTAAGGTGTTCAAGCCAAATTAATAACGAAAGTTGGGATTTGTTATGGCTAATAAAGCCAAGAGTTTAGCACATACAAAATGGATGTGTAGATACCATATTGTATTTACTCCAAAGTATAGAAGAAAAATCATATACAATCAATACAGACCATCAATTATTAAAATTATAAAGTTATTGTGCAAATACAAAGGTGTGGAGATTATAAAAGGACATATGATGCCAGATCGTGTACATCTATTAGTGAGCATCCCACCCAAAATAAGCGTTTCAAGCTTTATGGGGTATTTAAAAGGTAAAAGCGCTTTGATGATATTTGATAGACATGCAAATTTGAAATATAAATTTGGAAATAGTCACTTTTGGACAGAAGGATATTATGTAAGTACAGTTGGATTAAATGAAGCCACAATAAAAAAATATATACAGAAGTAAGAAAAACACGATAAAGCGATTGATAAGTTGAGCGTAAGAGAATATGAAGCCCCTTTTAAGGGTTATTGAAGTTAGTCAAAAGCCTCTTTAGAGGCTAGCTAAAGAGACAATGGCATTTTGGCTTAAGTATGAAATGAAAAAGCCAGCGCCTTTAGACGCTAGCCGGTAAAGCGGGCTTATAGCCCAAGAGTAAACCACCCGTAAAACGGGTGGTTCTGATTATTTTTTGGGGTTTATGTTCCAGTCGTTTTGTCTACGTTTTAAAAGAGAAGATTATCTTTTATTTTATTGATACAACATCATTTTACTTATCTTCTTTACGACGAGATCTTACAAAGTATGATAACCCAATTGCAGCTAATAATGAACCAATAAGTGTTGTGTTTTGAGTATTTTCACTACCTGTGGCAGGTAGTGTTTTCTCTTTATCAGCGTCAGCATCGGCATCGGCATCAGCATCAGCGTCAGCATCGGCATCAGCATCGGCGTCAGCATCGGCATCGGCGTCAGCGTCGGCGTCAGCATCGGCATCGGCGTCAGCGTCAGCATCGGCATCGGCATCTGCGTCAGCGTCGGCATCGGCATCCGCATCAGCGTCAGCGTCGGCATCGGCATCGGCGTCAGCGTCGGCATCGGCATCGGCATCAGCATCAGCGTCAGCATCGGCATCAGCATCGGCGTCAGCATCGGCATCGGCGTCAGCGTCGGCATCGGCATCGGCATCGGCGTCAGCGTCAGCATCGGCATCGGCATCGGCGTCAGCGTCGGCATCGGCATCCGCATCAGCGTCAGCGTCGGCATCGGCATCGGCGTCAGCGTCGGCATCGGCATCGGCATCAGCATCAGCGTCAGCATCGGCATCAGCATCGGCGTCAGCATCGGCATCGGCGTCAGCGTCGGCATCGGCATCGGCATCGGCGTCAGCGTCAGCATCGGCATCGGCATCGGCGTCAGCGTCGGCATCGGCATCCGCATCAGCGTCAGCGTCGGCATCGGCATCGGCGTCAGCGTCGGCATCGGCATCGGCATCAGCATCAGCGTCAGCATCGGCATCAGCATCGGCGTCAGCATCGGCATCGGCGTCAGCGTCGGCATCGGCATCGGCATCGGCGTCAGCGTCAGCATCGGCATCGGCATCGGCGTCAGCGTCGGCATCGGCATCCGCATCAGCGTCAGCGTCGGCATCGGCCTCGGCGTCAGCGTCGGCATCGGCATCGGCATCAGCATCAGCGTCAGCATCGGCATCAGCATCGGCGTCAGCATCGGCATCGGCGTCAGCGTCGGCATCGGCATCGGCATCGGCGTCAGCATCGGCATCCGCATCAGCGTCAGCATCGGCGTCAGCATCAGCGTCAGCGTCAGCGTCGGCATCGGCATCGGCGTCAGCGTCGGCATCGGCATCAGCATCAGCATCAGCATCAGCGTCAGCATCAGCATCGGCGTCAGCATCGGCGTCGGCATCCGCATCGGCGTCGGCATCAGCATCGGCGTCAGCATCCGCATCGGCATCAGAATCAGGAATTTCAGGTTGCTGTGGTAATTCTGGGTTTTCAATCCAATTTTCTTCGATATGTGCCCTTACATAGCCAATATCATCATAACGATTAACTGCTCCTCTGAATGAAACACCATTTTCAAGGTCTTCATGTACAACCATACGTGCTCCTAAATCAATTTTATTAAAAGGAAACTTACCAATAGAACTATCTTCTATATTATGTGACATTGTAATAAGATATGCTTTATTAGGTTCAGGTAAAATTAGAGATAAATCTCCTTTAAGATTTTTACCGTACTGAGTACCTTTGTCTATATCAATATTATTTAAATTTATTATTTCATTTGTGATATCTTCATAATCTTCGGAAATGCTACTAATGCTATTAGTATTAATGCTTTTACCATTTTCAACCTTATAGACTCTGAGTGATTTTAAAGAATCTATATCTATTTTAACTGCTGATCTTGTAACAAGTCTTCCCTCTATATCACTTGCATAGTATTCATTGTTTTCATCCCAATCATAAGGGAAACGACTTAAATCACCATTACTAATCTGTACTGTAATTGGTTGATCTACACCATTTTTAAGTATGTTATTATACTTATTTTCTGTTTCTTTTATTCTTTTTTCGGTATTTTCAACTCTATTTGTATATAATTTAATATTTTCTTGGTCATTTTGTTTTTTATACTCTTCAAGTTTTTCTTTATCTTCAACAAGTCCTTTTCTAAGGTTTTCAATTAGACCTTTAAAATAACTTTCATTTGGACGTATGTTCAAAGAGTCTGGATTTACTTGTAAAAAGCTTTCGACTGTTTTTTTGTCCCTGTTATAGTTTTCAAGAATCATTCTCATGCCAGCAGTATGATGATTATACCTTTGACTATCTCCGTCCCATATTGTATCATCAAAGGTATATTGAGTGTCTTGGTACTTTACTTTAGCATTATAATTTACGATACTATTTCCAATAACATGTGATATTTTTTGCATACCATTCTCAGTAACTTTATTTCTATCTACAAAATCTTTACCATTAAAAATGATGTTAAAAGTTTTATTTTTTGGTACTGTATCTAAAAATAAGTATGTTATTTTTTTAGTTGTATTATCAAAATTAATTGCTTTTGCTACTTCTACTTCTGGATTACTTTCTAAATAAAATGAAGGTAATTGGATTTTAATATTGTTATCATAGTTACCGTTTAAATCTAATACATCAGAATACTTAAAGTTAAAATAGTCTCCTGCTCTTACATTAGAAACTGTTGCTTTAATTTGGTACTCTGAGGGTTTTAATCCTCTGTTTGATCTAAATAATTCATAATAAACTTTTTGCTTAGTTTCAAACGTTGGATCATTAGGTTCGATGCCTTTAGAGATTAAAAACTGGTTAAACATTGCTGCTTTATTCGGATTATCTTTCTCATTTTTCTCTTTATATTTTTGGAACTCCTCATAAATTTCTTTTGACTTCCCGTAATCTATGTCATCTTCAATATTATTATTAGATACATTTATAGAAGCATCATATATTTTATCATCTACGTTACCTCTAAGTTTAGTGTCACTTAATTGAGAGTCTAACAAAGCAGAGCGTAAAGAGTTATTTGAAGATGTTCTATTCGTTTTTGTTTGAGAAGATAATTCAACTTGGTTTAATTCACCAGTTTCTTCATCATCATACTCTTTTTTTGTTTTGATTACTTGTCGATTCTCATCAGTTTCAAAAACAGAACTTTCTTCTGTAGAGTCATTTGGTTTTTGCTTAGATTCATCATTCTGTAATTCAATATTTTCATTGTTAGGCGAATTTATTGGGGTTTCTTTACTATTAGGGTAAACCTTATCAGATATAGTCTCTGACTGTTTTTCTAGTTGTGTATCTTTATTTGCTTCATTAAATGAAGTGTCATTTCCCACTAACTTTTCTTCTTCATTATTTAAGGTGTATTCATTTTGTGTATTTGTTAATTCTTTGCCTTTTTCATCTATCGTCATTAAATCTTCCATTGCATGGTGTTTTTCATATAAATTTTTTGTCTCTGAAGGTGCATTTTGGTTATTATCTAAACCTTCTGAGGCGCGTGCTGTGCTAGTTGCTCCTAGAAAAATTATTGTGGTTAGCAATGCAGAACTGACTCCAAATGTGAACTTTCGTATACTAAAAATATTTTTTTTGTTTTGAAATCTAACATAGTTCATATACAGTAATCCTCCTAAATAATTATTTAAATTGAATTTAAGCTAAAGGTTTACAAAAATGTTTCACTATTATGAATAAATAATAACTATATAAAAGTAGTGAGGAACATATGTCTATTTTATATTTTTGAATATTTTATTTGTGTGTGTTTTTTTCATTAAAAATATCACAAAATACTTTATTTGGTTTAATATAGATTAGTGGATATCAAAATTGGATAAAAATATCTATTTTGATTAAGAAGGATGGAAATGTAACTAAATAAGAAAAGAATTAATGGCAGAAATTAGATAGTATAATATCTATATATAAATTGTATACTCAAAGCGTTAAAACTTTATAGGGAAACCCTATATGAGAAGGAGTAAAACAATAAATAGCAATAATATTCTTATTGCATGAACTGGGGTTTTCTTTTATTCTTCCGTTCGTTTTGAACTTCTTGGGTTAAATTTATGAATGATTTTATTATTAAAAACAGTATAAAAAAGATATGTCTTATTATGCATAAGATATCAGAGAAGCCAGCTTATTTAATTCTAAAAACAGTGTGTTTTACAACAACTCCTAATGACGGATGAGTTTAAAAGAGGTAAGAACGTTGACAGTAAAATGAGCTTTATTTATACAGATGTTGTAACACCCCATAAAAAGAAAAGTATAACGAACAATTTGATGTTTTAGGAGAACTAAGAAGTTATTCAAATACTAATCATGACATCAATTTCATCAGACTGTAAGATATTCACATGCAAAAGTGACAACTTAGGCAGCTTATAATACCGAGCAGCTACCTCTAATCATATAAGCTACGGTATTTTCCAAAATTCAGATAATACAACAACGCTTAAGCAAGGATTAAATAGACTACCTATCAAGGAAAGAATGTATGAATCCCTATAGCAGAATCAACTAACATAGAAGAAAATAATGAAGAATTTTTCGTGGAAACACTGTAAAGTCAGAACTAGAAACTTGCTTTCAGATTCATAAACATAGAAACTCTTCCTGTTTTGGGTTCTGAGGCATATTTATGTGTCAGGCTCTCTATATTTATACATTGGTATGTCAACAGATTTCTAGACAGTTTTTATAGAAACTATCTTTGTACGCTTTCGGCGTCAGATAATTTAATGCACTATGAGGTCGAATGTTGTTATACCAATTAACATAATCAAACAATTCGAGTTTTAAGTGATTAATAGATTTAAAATCATACTGTTTAATGAATTCAGTTTTTAACGCTTTAAATGTACTTTCAGCTACTGCGTTGTCATATGGACATCCTTTCATGCTTAAAGATCTTTTGATACCAAAGGTATCTAGTACATCATCAATCATGTGATTATCAAACTCTTTTCCTCTGTCAGTGTGAAACATTTGTACGTCTCTTAAATCGTGTCTAATGCTACTAAGTGCCTTGGATACAAGCGTGCTATCTTTCTTTGAGCCTGCGCTATGCCCAACAATCTCACGGTTAAAAAGATCAATAAATAAACATATGTAATGCCATTTTCCAGCCACTTTTACATATGTCAAATCACTGACAAGAACTTCCAATGGTTCTTTTCTATTGAAACTTTGATTTAATTCATTATTGATTTCGCGTTCACTTGAGCGAGAAGGAAATGATTTATACTTCGATGTCGTATAAGAAGATACTAATTTATTTGCTTTCATAATGCGTCCTATACGTCGTCTTGAGACATTTAAACCATTTTTGATAAGTTCATTTTTAATCCTTCTTGTTCCAAAACATTTGCGATTAGAATTGAAAATCTCGATAATTTTATCGCTAATTTCCTTATCTCGATCATCTTTTTCAACGTTGGGTGATTTGTTAATTTCGTAATAGTAACTACTTCTAGAGATTTGCAGGACTTTGCACATTGCTGATACTGAATATTTATTGGCATTCTTTCGAATGACATCTATTTTCGTCCCATGATCAGCGCTGCTTGCTTTAAAATATCATTTTCCATTTTCAATTGTTGATTTTCTTTACGTAATTTTCTTAGTTCTTTTTCTTCATTAGGTAAGTTATCTTGATGGTTAAATGAACCAGTATTTTGATGTTGCTTAATCCATTTCCCTAACGCCGAAGGTGTTAAATCATATTCACGAGCAATTTCATTTCTAGGCTTACCATTTTCATAAAGCTTTACCATTTGTAATTTAAATTCAGGACTAAAAGTTCTTCTTTCTCTTGTCATAAAAATCGCCTACTTTCTTAATTTAACAATATCTATTCTCATAGAATTTGTCCAACTAAGTGTAGACGATTCACATTACAGACATATTTGATAGAGAGCCTCTTTTTTTTCTGACTTTATACTGAACTATTTTACAACACAATCCATTGAATCTTATCAATTTAGATATGAATATGTAGCAATGAAAGTGTTTAATTATATTATTGATTGTTATTTCGTTAAAAAATCATAAAATCAATTAATTATCCTTATATTGTGAAATTAATTAACAATAAATTGTAATTAGCATTATTGATTTTGGAGGCACTTCGACGGTATATGGTGAAATATTGAAATTATGTTTCTCAACTTTCAAAAATGGGCTATTATACTGACTTATTTTATATTTTAATGAGTTTGGAAATGATTTTAAATCTTCTATGTTATTAATGATACTTTTTATACTACCATGTGTATTATTTAATAATTCCGTTGAAATAAGTATTTCTGGAGAAAGAAGATTTTTAAAAAAACTAATGTGAAAATTTCTTGCACCTTCATTATTATTGCTTATAGATGAAGATTCTGGATTGTATATTAATATATTATAACTATGAGGATTTTTAGTTATTAAGTAGTTTTCACCATAATAACAAGGATACCTTGAAAAGTTTAATAACATTATGCCTAAAAAGTAAAATGGGGTTTTATTTTCAGTTTCATCAAAAATGGCAATTTTCTTTCCATGTTTATTTAATGTAGTAAAATAGATGTTTGCACCGGCTACGTAATATCTACTACGAATAGAATGATTTAGAAATGCACTGATGTTATTTAAAAATTTGGGCATATAAAGGCTTTCATAATCCAAAAATATTATGTTTTTACGAGCATCAATCTTTCCTAAGAAATTATTAAGCTTTAAATGAGTTATTCTAAAAGCTTCTTCATCATTGCTAAGCAATTTGTCTTCACTTTCTTTTCCAAAATCAATTGTATAAAAATCTGGTTTTAAATTAACAATGGAGTCACTTAATATAGTATTTTTTTTATAATACTTAGTAATGTCTACAGAAATTAAAATTTTAGTACCATAAATATTTCTATGAATATTCTTTATTTTTGATAAGGAAACATGGTTTAAATCTAGTAATAATAAAATACTCCCTCTTTGTATAGAAGAACTAGACAAATGTTCTGATTCCAAGAAATGAAGTTCCTTAATTAATTTTGTAATAAACTCATACTGCTCTATATCAGTGATTTTTAAAGCAATAGATATATTGGTCTTTAACAAACTTCTTAATCGAATAACGATTTTGTCAAAACTAGTTTCAATTATTTTATCTATTGGATCACTTATATATATATATGATGATAATTTGAAGTTTGAAAAATTTTTATAATAAAAAATCTTTTCATTTGTGATGGAATCTAAATTTTCAAAACCACCTATATCAATTAAATTAAAATAGGTAAAAGGTTCTTGGTTAATATCTTGATTCTTAATTTTTATTTCTGTCTTTTTCTTTTCTGGAAACTTATTAACGGATAATTTCTTTAAAATAGTAAATCCATTTTTGAGGTTATCAATATACAGGTGCTTTTCTCCAATGGATAAACTTCTATATTTTTTGGGAGTAACTTTAGTGAATTTTTTGAAGTGCATAATATAATTCGTTGCACTAGGATAATTCCAGTGATTAGCAATAGTTTTGATTTTTTTATCAGTCAGTGTAATCTCTTTCATAGATTTAGATATTTTGAGAGAAGAGATATAATCATAAAAACTTATGTTTAAATCTTTTTTAAATAAAGAAGAAATACTTGACTTAGATACATAAAATTCCTGTGATAAAGTGGCAAGAGTTATACGGCTGTGTATGTTATTTGATATGTAAACCATTATATTATTAAGTAAACTTCTTGGGTATCCTTTGTTTAATACTTCTTCTTTTGTTATTAAAAACAATACTTTTTTTAATGAATTTTCGGATATAACTGTTGTATGTTTATGCGATTTATAGTGGTTGAATAAGCCAATAAGCTGATTTCTAGTTTCTTCGTGGTTAGTGATAGTAAAATTCTTATCAAAGATGTTTATATCGTATTTAGTGAATATTGAGCTTGGAAAATATACTAATATGACGGAATCTGAATATATTTGGTATAAGGAAGAGTCGTTAATAATATAAATATTATGATTATTAAACATTTCGCCGTCTATTTTAACTTTAATTTTTCCAACTACTGATAAAATTATTACTACCCCATCCATACAACGTTTTGGAGAATTCATAGGAGTGTTTAAGTAATAAATATTTGTAAAAATAATTTTCATCTCCTTGCTCATTATGGGCTTCTTAAAATATCATATCACAAATATATGCAACAAAATAATTTTTGATAATGATATCTGTATAGGAATACATTTTTTTATATTTATTTAATTTCCTTTAATTGATGGTAAATAATTTTCCTTTGCTTTTCTAAAGATATAGGGTCGTTATATTGTGTGTCTTCTAAATCTAAATTAATAACTCGTCCATTTTTAACGGCTTCTATATTTTTCCAGTTTTCTTTTTCTGTAAATGGAGGTTTTTCTCCTAGTGTAGCTAATATAATATAATCTCCAGTATAATCTGAAAGTGTTTCTTCAGATAAAATAGTCATATAAGCATTTTTAGTTTTCTTTTCTAGTAACTTAGGTTGCTTCATACCATAACCATCATAAACTATTTCCGTGCCACGTCCGTAGTTAGAACTAAAAGCACTTATACCCTTTGGAGTTGCTTGTATAGCCGTAATTGTTTTTCCTTTAACTTTAATGCTAAGCTCTTTTTTATCTTTTTGTAATTTCTTCTCCCAATCTTTTAACCATTTTTCTGCTTTATCTTGCTCATTTACAATTTGACTAAGACTTTTAGTTGTTCTTTTATAATTAGATTTCATTGCATCTAATTGTACTGTAGGAGCTACTTTTTGGAGTTTCTTAGAGTTTTTGTCTTCTTTAGTTGTAATAATGAGATCAGGTTTTAATTTTATAACTTGTTCAATATTGCCTTGACCTATTCTTTCAATCCCTTTAGTTGCTTTGTTTAATGTTTTATTTTGCTTAACAAATTCCGAAACACCTATAGGTTTATGACCAAATTTGATTAAAGCTCCAATATATGTAGGGTGTAAAACAACAATCTTTTTTGGGTTTTTAGGTATTCTAACTCTTTTTCCATCGTCTTGTTTAAATATCTGAGTTGAAGAAGTTTTATTTTCCGATACTTTAGATTCACTTTTGTTTTCACTACTACCACAGGCTGATAAAAATAAAGTTAAGCATAGAGAAATAACTAATAACTTTTTCATATAACTACCTCCTAATTGATATTGATAATTATTATCAATTATAGCATAATAGAAAGGCATAGCAATACATAATTTAAAAGGAGGTTTAACTTTGAAAGATATAACAATTATTGGTGGAGGACCTGCAGGATTGTTTGCAAGTTTTTATGCGGGATTAAGAGATATGAATGTTCGAATTATTGATGTACAAGATAAATTAGGTGGTAAAATGAATGTTTATCCTGAAAAAATTATATGGGATATCGGAGGTGTTGGCCCCAAACCCTGTTATAAAGTAATTGAAGATATAATAGAGCAAGGCTTACATTTTAATCCTGAAGTGTGTTTAGAAGAGCGTGTTATTGACATTAAAAAGGTAAAGGAACACCATTTTAAAATTATGACTGAAAATGGAAACGTGTATGAATCTAAGGTTGTCATTATAGCAATAGGCGGTGGCATCGTAAAACCCAAGAAATTAGATATAAAAGGTGCATCTAAATATTCTTTGAGTAACTTACATTACACGGTACAATCATTAAAAAGATTTAAAGATAAAAAGGTACTCATTTCAGGATCAGGTAATACAGCATTGGATTGGGCAAGAGATTTATCTGATTATGCAGAAAAAGTGACATTGGTATATCGAAAAGATGAAATACGTGGTTATGAGGCTATGAAAAAAATACTGAAAGAATTAAATGTAGAAAAAATATCTAATGCATTTATTAAACAATTAATTGGGGATAAAGAAGATAAAATCATTGAGAAAGTTATTTTGGAAAACTTAGACACTGGAAAGTTAAAAGAAAAAATAATAGATGATGTTATCGTTAGTCATGGTTTTGATAGGGAAAGTACATTACTTAATGAATCATCGGCTAAGATAGAGATGTTTGATAGTTATCGTATAAAAGGATTTGGAAATACTTCTACAAATATTTCTGGAATTTTTGCTTGCGGAGATGTTATACATCATGGGGCAAAAGCTCATTTAATTGCGAGTGCATTTAGTGATGCAGCCAATGCTATTAACCTAAGTAAACAATACATTGAACCTGACGCAAGAAAAGAAGGATTTGTATCAAGTCATAATTCTATTTTTACTGAATCTAATAAAATAGTAATGAAGAAATATTTATAACAACCAAAAGTTAACTATAAGGAAGTAGATTCACAGCACTTAACATAAAAAAACCATTTAAAAGTAAGGTCAAGTAAAAGCCTAGTATTGTCTCTAAGGCATTCAATATAGAGAAATTAAGAATGTTATCGATTATGAGTATTTTGATCTTGTGCTCTTTATTTCAGAATATCTTGTTATGGAGCGGGGAATAAAAGGACTACAATAATGAAGACGAAATGTAGTTTAAAAAAGTTCATTCTTAGCAAAATTAAGGTGTAAAATTAAAAAAAGGATTGTTAGGGAATAGTTTATGCATACTATATCAAAATGACTGGTATGAATTTCATAAATTTTAGGATGATAAATATAATGAAATTTTTGATGTTTTAAAAAGTAGTGTTAAATAATGTATGATGAAAATCAAATTTTAAGTGAATGACATCTATTTTATTGGACAAATTCATACGACGGTATAGAGTATCAAGATAATAAGACAGTTTAGAATAAACTTCTGTTTTCAACTCCTCAAAGTTTGAATCATTCACTCATATCAATATAAGGAAGTTAGGCTCATTAATAAGGCTTAACTTCTTTTTTATGATAAATTTTCTGTCATTATGAAACGCTTACTGCTAATCACCCAAGGTCTATTTAGGTTCAGTTTTTCGGATGATTTAATAATTTTAAGGATATTAAGCGCTTACATCACCGTGCTATATTGAGTTTAACGAAATTGATAGAGGTGACAGAGATGAATTTTTTTGATATCCATAAGATTCCGAATGAGGGCATTCCGTTATCTGTACAGCGTAAGTTATGGCTTAGAAACTTTATGAAGGCGTTCTTTGTCGTATTCTTCGCATATATGGCGATGTATTTAATCCGAAATAACTTCAAAGCAGCACAGCCATTGTTAAAAGAGGATATTGGATTATCTACGTTAGAGCTCGGTTATATTGGACTGGCGTTTAGTATCACTTATGGTTTAGGGAAGACGATATTGGGCTATTTTGTGGATGGTCGTAACACGAAACGCATTATTTCTTTCTTATTGATTTTATCCGCGAGCACTGTCTTAATTATGGGATTTGTGCTAAGTTACTTTGGTTCTGTGATGGGATTACTTATTGTACTTTGGGGACTTAACGGGGTGTTCCAGTCGGTAGGCGGACCTGCAAGTTATTCAACGATTTCAAGATGGGCGCCTCGGACGAAACGGGGTCGCTATTTAGGATTTTGGAATACATCCCATAATATAGGGGGTGCCATTGCTGGTGGGGTGGCGCTATGGGGTGCGAATATGTTCTTCCACGGTAATGTAGTGGGGATGTTTATTTTCCCTGCTGTCATCGCATTGCTAATTGGGATAGTGACTTTGTTTATCGGAAAGGACGATCCAGAAGAGTTAGGTTGGAATCGTGCTGAAGAAATTTGGGAAGAGCCGGTGGATAAAGAAAATATTGATTCACAAGGTATGACGAAATGGGAGATTTTTAAGAGATATATCCTGGGAAACCCTGTGATTTGGATTTTGTGTGTTTCTAATGTCTTTGTTTATATTGTACGTATCGGTATTGATAATTGGGCACCATTGTATGTATCCGAGCATTTACATTTTAATAAAGGTGATGCGGTCAATACCATTTTCTACTTTGAAATAGGTGCTTTAGTAGCGAGCTTGTTATGGGGATACGTATCAGATTTATTAAAAGGGCGCCGTGCGATTGTTGCGATTGGATGTATGTTTATGATTACATTCGTTGTCTTGTTTTACACGAATGCAACAAGTGTGATGATGGTGAATATTTCATTGTTTGCTTTAGGTGCACTCATTTTTGGTCCACAGTTATTAATTGGTGTATCGTTGACAGGTTTTGTTCCAAAAAATGCAATTAGTGTGGCCAATGGTATGACAGGATCATTTGCGTATTTATTTGGTGATTCCATGGCAAAGGTCGGTTTAGCAGCCATTGCAGATCCTACAAGTCAAGGTTTAAATATCTTTGGATACACATTAAGTGGTTGGACGGATGTGTTTATCGTCTTCTATGCAGCATTATTCTTAGGGATTATTTTGCTAGGTATCGTTGCTTACTATGAAGAAAAGAAAATTCAAAAATTAAAGGTTTAATATAAGGTAAATGAAACCATAGAGCCCTACCATCATGACATCAAGATGTTGTGATGATAGGGCATTTTGTTGTATATGGCATTAATCAAGTCCATTTAGGAACGAATGAGCCGAGCTATGGTTTTGTTTACTATAATCGCTCGGTGACATTTGTAAGTATTTTTTAAAGTGATAACTAAACATTTTATATTCTGAAAAGCCAACCTGATCTGCAATTTCGTAATGCTTGTAATGTTGATTTAATAGTCGAATAGATTGCATAATACGATAACGATTTAAATAATCGACAATCGTAATACCGACGTGCTCTTTAAATGTGCGCATCGCGTATGATTCACTCACATCAATCGTCTGGATTAAATCAACGACTGTGACTTTTGATTGATAGTGTTGCTTAATTTGATGGATGATTTGATTGACGTAATAGTCGTCGTATTCAATTCTTAACAAAGGTTTAAAAGCTTCGTGACAAGGCGATTCACAGTAATCAACATAGGCTTGTTGTTTGAATAATGTCTCCACTAAATGCCCTAATATAGCCTCCAATTGATCATGATCGACAGGTTTTAATAAATAATCTAAAACGTGATGTTGGATGCCTGCTTTCATGTATTCGAAGTCATCATAGCTTGATAAAATAATGACGTTACAGCTAAGATTTTGAATATCATTAAGCAAGTCTACGCCATTTTTTCGTGGCATACGTATATCAGTAATGACTAATTCTGGTTGATGTTGACGAATAAGGGATAATGCTTCAACCCCATCTTTAGCTGTATAGACAGTGTCAAAATGATAATCTCCCCATGGAATCATCTGTTTCAAACCTTCTCTGATAATCCGCTCATCGTCACAAATGACAACTTTAAACATCTGTCTCCCTCCTTAAAAGTGGTATTCGGTAACATATTAATGTCCCCTTATTTTGTTTGGAAAAGATGTGAAGACGTGCTTGTTTCCCGTATTGAATGATAACTCTATTGTGTAAATGGTTTAAGCCGAGATGATCAGTATCAAAAACATCAGCATAAAGCGATTGACGTACATCTTGTAATCGTGAGTCTGATATACCGATACCATTATCACAAACTAAAACATGCAAGGCATGACTTGTTAGCGTCAGGCGAATGGTGATTGATAAAGTGTCAGTATCTCTGCCATGTTTGATTGCATTTTCAATGAGAGGTTGGATCATCATTTTACCAATGACTTGATGTTGAGCTGCCTCAGAACCATCAATTTGGAGTTGAATCATATCGTCAAAACGTATATTTTGAATGGCGACGTATTGTTTAACGTAATTGAGCTCTTCTGATAGTTTGACTGTATGCGATCTTGTGCGTAATGAATAACGTAACATTCGAGATAATTGTTGAACGACTGTTTGTGCCACTTGAGGTGACAACGGAATCAAGTATTGTATGGTTTGCATGGTATTAAATAAAAAATGAGGTTGGAATTGACGTTCAATTTCTTTTAATTGTATATTACGTAATCGCCGCTCGGTGTGTTCAATCGATTGGATAAGTTTTTCATTTGATTCGAACAAATCATAAATATAGTGATTAATCTCCTCTAATTCACTGTTGTTTTTTAATGGTGTATAAGCGTCGAGATGTCGATTTTTAGCGTAGTATATTTTTTGAATAATGGTTTCAATATCGCTGGTTTGGCGCTTAGCCATATTATCTGCACTGATAAATCCAAAAATGACAAGCAATACTAACACAATCCCCATGATTATGAATAAAGTAATACCGTCCTCAATAGTTTCGTGAATATCTTTATAAATAATAAGGTGATGGGCGCTATCATTTAACTTTGCAGACTCATACATAAAGCCAAACTGTGGCGGGGCGTACTTGTCGCCGATAGAGAAGCGATCATCATTGGTATATAAAATATTGTCGTATGAATCAACAATAAGTGCGAACTGTCGATTTTCTTTAATATCATTTAAACGAGGAGCATCTGCCATATAAAACCTAAGTGTATAGGTGCCATTTTTAAATTTAAGGTGTTGTTCAGAAAATAAATACATTGTTTGCGTGTTGAGTTGTTCATAATTGTTTGTGATAGACCGGCTAGGGCCAGATAATTCGTAATAAAGTGTTGTCGGTTGTTCATGTACTAATTTTAGTAACGCACGTTTTGTAGATGTGATATCTCGATAACGTGTTAAATCGTCTTGATTAAATTGGTGTTGATGCTGTGTGATAAATGATTGAATCTGTTTTTCAGTACGCTTGATTTCAATCTGACTGTCGTAAACATGTTGATGAATGGTATGGTGCTCAATCCATATATATATGGCATAAAAACTTACTAATCCAATGACAATGACTAAAAAGACTGGATAAATAGTAGATGCAAATAATGAGCGTCGTAATCGATGTCTGTATGGCTTGTAGGTTGTCATTGAATCATCTCCAAAAATTCATGATGTGGAATGTTCGGTAATTCAGATTTAGGGATTACAGAAATGTGCTTAAGACTTGCAATAGACTGATCCGTTTGTTCAGTAACATCTTTACGAATAGATTTGGCATCAATGTCTGCAACCAGCCTTTGTTGTACAGGACGACTGATTAAATAGTGTACCAATTTTTCACGCTTAGGATGTGGGTGTTCATTGTTTACTAATGCGATGCCATCTACATTTAACATCGTGCCTTCAGTAGGGTAAATGATAGACACTGGATAGCCCTTATTCTTCCATGTACGTGCGTCTTGTTCGTAGCTCAGACCTGCGTAATATTGACCCGTAGCAACACGACTAATGACTTGAGACGTCTCAGGTAATTGTATAGCATGATTTTGGAAATGGTGAACATCCTTTACCTCTTGCTGCATGCTATATATTGCGCGCATATGTTGATAGCCTGTCGTCGTGGTATTTGGATTTGAATACACAACACGATCTTTCAGTGCAGGTTGCAACAAATCCTTATAACCTCGAATGGCAATATCCCCTTGTAAATCTTTATTCACAACGATAACAGTCGGCATTAATATAAAACTCGTCACCAACTTATTCGTAGAGCGATAGTCATCAAGCTGTTGGGATGCCGCACGATCTTGATAAGGTACAAAGTCTTCAGGATGTTCAATCGTTTCAGATAGCACACCTCCCATAAAGATATCACCGCGATCGGAGCGTTTTTCCTTATGTAGCCTGGAAAGTAACACTTGTGTAGAATCGCGTTTAACCTCTATTTTGACATTTTCTTGTTTTTCAAACTCATTTAAAATCGGACGGATTAAATGAGTTGGATAAGGAGAATACACCGTTAATACATCTGATTGCTTTGTCGACTCATGCGTATTTGAACATGCTACTGAGAAAGCAAGAAAGAAAAACAAAATATACATTTTAAATTTCATAATATCCCATCAATTCTGTGAATGTTTTAATTACAATCATTTTAGCAATAAAAAAGGCGTAAGTAATGTGAAAGTATAAGTAATTGAATATTGTTTTAAAAGCGTCATTATACACTTTTGGATACAGAAAAGCGTGTTAGATAGTTTGTTAGAAATTCTATATATATATATATAAATCTTCTATTAAACTATTAAATATTCTTTCCTATTTATTAACTGTTTATTAATTATTTAAAACCCATCTAGTTTTTTTGAGTTTACTAATATATAATTTTCCAAGATATAAAACTTCATTAATAGGAGGCTACAACATTGAATGTGAAAAATTACAAGAGAAAACTAGCGTTGGGGCTTGCATCAACTACAGTAGCTTTAATGCTAGGGTTAAATGGACAAGCTGATGCAGCTGAAGAAAATAGCAAAGTAGAGAAACCTACACTTGCTCAAATGAATCAATCTTTAGAAAATCGTTATGCGGATTCATGGGAAGAAGCAGCTAATGAATACTTGCTTCAGCAAAGTATCGACACACCAACAGCAGAAGAAGGTAAAGCAGAAGAAGATGCGCATGCAGATGCATGGGACAAAGCAGCACAAGAAAACGAAATCAAGCAAAGTATCGACACCCCAACAGCAGAAGAAGGTAAGGCAGAAGAAGATGCGCATGCAGATGCATGGGACAAAGCAGCACAAGAAAACGAAATTAAGCAAAGCATTGACACACCAACAGCAGAAGAAGGTAAGGCAGAAGAAGATGCACATGCAGATGCATGGGACAAAGCAGCACAAGAAAACGAAATCAAGCAAAACATCGACACACCAACAGTAGAAGAAAGTAAAGCAGAAGAAGATGCGCATGCAAAACAAGCAGAAGAGTTAATCAAGCAACAAATGAATCAATTACCTTCTGTTGAAAAGGAAGAAATGAAAGAAGATGCAACGACTCAAGTAGGTCAGGCGCAAGAAGAAATTAAAGTAGAACAAGAAGATACTAATGCAGAAATCACTGCTAATGATTACTCATATTTAAAGTCTATCTATACAGATATTAGAGATACAGTGATATCACACTATAAAGATCTGGAAAAATCGATAACTGAAACTACAAATGTCATCAAAAGCAAATATAACTATATTAAGCAATCTATTGAAACAGCGAGAAGTGCTTATCATTTCTATCAAAATACTAGCCCTGCTTTGATTGATAGTGTAGTTAATATTTTAGGTGGAAAAACATTGAAAAATGTAAATATTGATACGTCATTTAAAGCGCCTCAATCACCTAAAACAGTAGAAGAATATATTAAATATCCATTTGACTACATATACGCATTAGGAAACCAAGCTTATAAAATAACTGAAAAGAAATATAACCAAACGTACAATACCTTACAAACTGCACAAACGTTATACGATCTTTATAAAAAGAATCCAAAAACTGTAGAAGCTTTTGTAAAAACGAAAGAATTGGCTTCTTCAATTATTAATTGGTTTTCTTGGAAATAATAAAAAAGGAGAAAATAATTATGAAAAAAAATGAACTTTTATTAACAAGTGCAATACTTATGGGGACGTTAGCTTATGCGCCTTCTTCTGTGTTTGCAGAAACTGTAAACAATTCAAATCAAGTTACAGCTGCTGAAGAAGCTAAAGCCATCGAGGATGCGCATGCAGATGCGTGGGAAGAATATGTAAATGAACAAAATGCAAAGCAAAACATCGACACACCAACAGCAGATGATGCAAAAGCAGAAGAAGATGCACATGCGGATGCATGGGAAAAAGCAGCGCAAGAAAATGATGTAAAACAAAACATTGACACGCCAACAGCAGATGATGCAAAAGCAGAAGAAGATGCACATGCGGACGCATGGGAAAAAGCAGCACAAGAAAATGATGTAAAACAAAACATCGATACACCAACAGCAGATGATGCAAAAGCAGAAGAAGATGCACATGCGGACGCATGGGAAAAAGCAGCACAAGAAAATGATGTAAAACAAAACATCGATACACCAACAGCAGATGATGCAAAAGCAGAAGAAGATGCACATGCAGATGCATGGGAAAAAGCAGCACAAGAGAGCATGAATAAAGAGGAAGCAATGAAAGGCGATGCAACTCAAGAGAGCATGAATAAAGAGGAAGCAATGAAAAACGGTGCAACTCAAGAGAGCATGAATAAAGAAGAAGTAATGAAAGGCAATACTACTCAAAAAAGTATGAACCAAGCAGATACTCATACTACACGCGCTCAAACTTTACCAGAAACGGGCCAAACGCATAACTCTGGTTTATTTGGTGGTATTTTCTTAGCGATTGGTTTAAGTCTATTAGTTTTATCAAGACGTTTAAATCAAAGATAGTATCAACTTTTGATAGTCATTTAACTAAATTTTAGTATATAGAAATAATGCTATCTGTACTCAATTTAAATTCAAAAAGATTTTCAGGAATGGAGCACTCCATTCCTTTTTTTATAGTTTTCTATTAGTTTGGAGTATAGATCTGTTGTACATTTTATTCGTGCATAAACAAATTCATAACAAGTCATTATAAAATTATATGAATTTTTTAGTTTAATTTTTTATATAAGGAATACAGTTTTAAAGAATCATCATTCATCTATATTTATCTTTAAAAGTGAAACTATTTAGTATTAGCACAACACTAATAGTTTATGATTTATAAATTTAACCGAATTTTTAATGTATTAATTAAAATATAATACTATCTTTTAGTTAGTCCATTTTTTCTTAACAAACTTAAACCTCCCCTCACAATCTTACTATAATGTTAACTTCAGTTTAATATAATCCTGTTAAAATATTATTGTGAACATTTATATAATAATGGGAGGTTTTTTTATGAAATTAGCTAAAAGTAAGTCTGTTGTATTGGGTATTGTAATGAGCTTCATATTTACAGTTACAGTGCCTAATGCTGCTATAGCAAGTGGTTATGAAAGTGGCGGAACAACTCACAATGATTCATCACAAGATAACCAAAAGCAGATACAGTTACGCGACAAAAAGCCTGAAGTAGCAGAAATCAAGAAGAAGAATAACCCTAACCGTGTTATTGCAAATATTAATGGTAATACGAAATCAGAGATGGGTTTTAGTTGGTATACAACTGATAAATTTGATGATTCGAAAGTGTGGGTATCTGAATCTAAAGACTTTAAAAACGCCAAATCTTTTAAAGCGACACCTAAAAAAGTCATTTCTAAATACCTTGAGAGAGACAAAGAGGGACATATTATTTATAAAGACATAGAAAAAGATGATGAAGGAAATCCTGTGAAAAAAGATGGAAAGCCGAAAGTAAATGGTTATTATACTGACGAGAATGCAGAAGGACCAGAATGGACAAGTGGGGATAAACATGGTGAATCTGAATTATTAAAAGAAACGGAGTATACATATAAAGCAAAAGCTAAAAATCTAAAGCCAAACACGCAATATTACTACAAAGTGGGTAGTGAAAAAGGTAATAAGAGTGAAGTGGGTCAATTCAAAACAGCAGGAGACAAAGGGGATCCGTTTAACTTTGTTCAATATACTGATACACAAAATGCCTATTGGAATGAAAATGTAAGAAATGAAGCAACATTTGCTGCGGATACATTAAAAAATGCTATTAACACAGTGGGACAACCTCATTTTGTGTTACATACAGGTGATTTTGTAGAAACAGCTGAAGTTGAAGATGAGTGGGTAGATTTGTATGAACAATCACGACCATCATTTATGTCATTACCACTAGTGGCAGTATCTGGTAATCATGATGAGTATGCCTTGAATGAAGATGACGACAAATTATTGGATGCATTTAACAATCATGTGAATGTGCCTAAAGCGAATGATGCTGTGAATGGTGGTTCATACTATTCGTTTGATTATAATAATGCACATATGGTTGTTGCTAACACGAATGATAATAAAAAATCTAAAGATAATCCGGATGAAAAAGCATTAGGTCAAGAACAATTAAAATGGATTAAAAAAGATATTGAAAAGGCTCGTAAAAAAGGAGCTAAATGGGTAATTCTAAGCTTGCACAAGCCAATGTACTCTAAATCTTACCACGCTTTATCAGATAAAGATGTTAAAAAGGTAAGAGACGAATTAACAAAGATGATAGATGATTTAGATGTTGACCTCGTTTTACAAGGGCATGATCATGTTTTATCACGTACGCATCCTCTAGAACATACGTCGACGAAAAATAGCTTTGTCAATGCCAAAAAAGAAGAGGCAAAACAATTTGTAGGATCTGATAATGTCACATACTATGATAATCCAAAAGGTTCTGTCTATGTATTACCTAATACAGGAGGCACAAAAGAATATGATAGTATTTATGACCGTTCATTAGAACATATCAAAAAAGTGAGACCTGAGTTAGGTTGGTTAGACCAGGAAAAATTAAATCATTATAATAGTTTATTTAAAATAGGTATGCAACCTCAACAAACAAGTGCATTTAATGACAAACATGAAAATAACAGGGATTCATCAAATCAAAACTTCTCAGTTTATGAAGTAGAAGGAAATAAACTTAAGGTCAAAATATATCAATTAAGTGGTGATTTTACTAAAGGAGAACCACGTCAGGTTACACTAGTAGATGAATTTGGTATTAGCAAAAAGTAAGCCAAATCCCTAATGGATTGAATGTGTCAATATTGAATCGGTTAAATCGATTAGTCTGATTTAAAGAAGGGGTAGAATATGTAATGAAGAGACATATGAAAACGATAGTATTTTCAATGGTCTGCTTGCTGTTACTTACGATTTTTGGCTATGAATATATAGTAGCGGATAATGGAATGATTGATAAAACACCAGCACTTGCAAATACTCCAAAAGCATCAAACTTTTCTGATAAAGAGAAAGAAACAATAAAAGAAGATATACTAAATTATTTATCAACAAATGCTAAAGAAGAGGGAAGGACAGTCTCAAATCGCTATTTTGGTACGAGTAGTATTTCGAATGGTGATTGGTACGCTATGACGGATAAAGGCGATATTCAGCTCAATAGAACTGGGAAGTCAAGAGCTCAAGATTTTGATTTTCATGTGCTAACAGGTGCAGTAGTCTATACTTCAAATCAAAAAATAACAGGCTTTGATAAAACAGCTACTTCTTTATCTAATATTGAAGGATATAGTAAGATAGCAGATTTAAAGCAGCCCGTTACAAAGTATATTTTTACTGAAGAAGGACAAGTTTACGAATATACATTTAAAAATGAGCCAGGTGTAACCCTCTCTTCTGGATTCGCACCAAAAGATTACAATGATAAAGATCCCAACTTAGCGCCTAATGAGCAATTTACACTTACACACAATAAAGAATTAAGTCGTTATTATCAAAAGTTAATAGATAAATAACTTCTTTATCGAAAAAATTCGAGTAGAATCTAAAAGCTTCACAAAATGTGAGAAATCATTTTGTGAAGCTTTGTAATGTGTTTAGAAATCAGTATCGTAGTTATATATTGTAAGTATTCAATAAGACTTAGATAGAATCAGTTACTTATCTCTGTATAATGCATTCAAGATTTTGTTTTGATATTTATGTTTAATGATAAAGTATAATAAGACTTCGATTATAAAATAAAGTGAACTGCAATAGATTGCAATTTTGAAATAAGAAGACAAAGTAAATTGGTTAAGGTATATCACAATAAACCAAGTTGTGATTAAAGCAATCAAGAATGGCAATACAAAAATCCATTTAATCGTACTTGCAAGAGCACTTTTAATTGCTTTTTTGGATAAACCTAATTTAATCATCGTTTGATATTTTTTAATTTCTGTTTCTGCAGAAGTGTATAATCTCGAGTACGTAATACTTGCAATACCGATTAAAAATGAGATACATAAAACACTACCTACATAGGCAATGATGCCACGTTGAAGTTTTTCTTCGGTGTAGTACCAGTATGCTGAAGATAGCGAATCATCTTGACCATTGATATTGAGTTTATCTTTCAACGCTTCATCGTTGTATGACTTCCAATTTTTGATGTTGAATGCAAAGAATCTATCACTGTCTAAATCATGAGTCAGTTCTTGATATTTTTCATCAGAAACGACAGTCACATTTGTGAAATATCCTGATAATGCAATAGTATGAGAAGTTGCCCCTTTGTTATGAGAGACACCTAGTTTTTTTAAGTCTTGTTCTAAAAGTGGCCCCATTGTTGGCATGTTTTTCCCATCTGTTCCAACCATATAATAATCTTTTTTCTTTAAGTTGATAGGTTTTCTGTTCAGAAACTCTGCAATCTTATTATACGTTGCGTTTGATAGGACTACATCTCTATCAGGTGTTGCTAATTTTAAATAGTTAACTTGTAAAGATTTAAAGCCGTCTTCTTTACTTAGTATTGTTTCAATTTTATGAGCTTGACTTACATCATCAACATTTTTATTGAATGCACTGTACATATGAGAATAAGGCAAGATTTTATAGGTTGTCTTTTCTACATTTTTAGGAGCACCGATAATGTAGATTAATGAAGTTAATATGACTGTAAATAGTGTCATTGAAATCGTCATGGTTTTTAAATTTGTATGATTATTATACTTAAAGTTACTTATTTTAATGAGATTTACACCTTTAAACATTTTCTGAGTATATTTCATAATAAATTCATAAATAATAAATATGACATTGAATGTAAAGTAACTCATTAAAACAAAAGCGATTAAATACACCGGATACATCAAAAGTGAATCATTGTGTCGATTATAAATAAGTATAGGTATGATGATTATAACGGCAACAGTCATAATTAAGATATAGCTTTTTTCGGCTTCATCTTCTTTCTTTAACAAACTAATAATCTTTTTCTTTCTCAAAATAATAGGGGCAATGATTGAAATTGAGAGAAACAAGCCTCCCATTAATAATATAGTGTAAATGATTGCTTTCATAGGGAAGTAAAAGTAAAGTTGTAGATCACCAATCACTATTTCAGCAATCATCAGAAAAAACTTCGAAAAAACAAGGCCGATGATGATGCCACATCCAATTGCGCAGAGCGATATCAGTCCATTTTCATAAAAAATCAATCTTTTGAATTGTGTATTGCTTGATCCGATAATATTTAGAATAGCAAACTGTCTACTCCTTTGTTTTAAGAAGTTGGTGACTGAATAGAGAATAAAGACAAACGAAAAAATGAGTGATACAATCAGTCCTAAGTTAAGGACGATACCGATTGTACTGTCTTTATCAACAACTTGAAGTGCTGGATGAAAAGATAAATTCGTAAAAACAAAAAATACAAAAACAGAAAACGCACAACTAACAAAATGAAAAAAATAGGTTTTAAAGTCACGACTGATATTTTTAAATGCGAAATTAAACAGATTCAATCTCATCACCTCCGAGCAGTGTCATTGTATTTAAAATATGTTGTTTATATGTTGAATCATCTGCTCGTTTGATAATTTCTTGATAAATATTGCCATCTTTAATGATATATGTTCGATCAGAATAAGAGGCGATGTTGGGGTCATGTGTCACCATAATAATGGTCACATGAAAGGTGTCATTCAGTTTATTAAATAATTTCATTACATCGTTTGCTGATTTTGAGTCTAAGTTACCAGTAGGCTCATCTGCGAGTAAAATGGATGGCGAATTAATGACAGCTCTTGCAATAGCTGCTCTTTGGGCTTGTCCACCTGAAACTTCATAAGTGCGTTTATCTAAAATATGTTGTATGCCTAAAAGAGAACTAATCTCATCTCTTTTTTGCATCATTGTTTTAAAATCAATACCTTCCAATGTGAGAGGGAGTATTATGTTTTCGCCAATCGTGAGAGTATTGATTAAGTTAAATTGTTGAAATACAAATCCAAGTTCTTTACGTCTGAATTCAGACAGCTGTGCATCATTCATAATATGAGGGTTAACGCCATTAATTTCCACAGTGCCATTTGTTGGTGCATCAATGGTTGAAATAGTATTTAAAAATGTACTTTTACCGCTTCCACTAGGCCCCATAATCGCAATAAAGTCACCTTTTTCGACTTCCATATTAATATCGTCTAAAGCTGTGAAGGACACCTGGCCTTTATAAGTTTTTTCTAGATGAGATACTTTTAATATCATAACGTACGCTCCTTATCGATTGTAGAATTAATCTTTAAATTTATTGAGAAGTAATATGCTTTACAGGATTACTTTAACAATAGAAGTATTAACAAAAAATCCGATAACATTACACAACCTTACAGATTTGTAACATTATCGGATAATGTAGACGTTTACGTTAAAAAATAAAAGGGAGCTGTAAACTAAATGATTAAAAACAGCATAGTTTAGAATACAATATAAACTGTAGTCCCTTTGTCTAATTGAGAATGTACAGTGATGTCATGACCTAGATATTCCGTAATCGTGCGTGCCATATATAAGCCGATACCACTAGAGTCTGCATTGTTTCGACCATTCATACCGACGTAAAATAATTCAAAGATTTTTTTGAGTTCAGCTTCGTGAATACCGATTCCCTCATCGATAATACATAGTACTGAATTCCCTTCCTTATCATGGTGTGTAATCTTGACCGATTGCCCATTGTGACTGTACTTAATAGCATTAGTGAGCAACTGATGAATCACTAACTTCAGCCACTTTGGATCAGAATAGACATGAATATCTTCATCAATTTCAAGCTTAGGATAAATCTGAAAGGAGATAAAATAATCTTTTAAGTTATTAATACATTCTTTGCATATTGTATTCAAATTTACTTTTTCAGCAATAAAGTCACTTTTAAAATCTTCCAACTTATAAATAGTTAACATTTGATTTAGATGATATTGAATCGTATTAAGGTTATCATCTACCATTTTAAAATCAGCCTCATCAATTCGATTTTCAGCCATTAATTTTAAAACGGAAACGGGTGTTTTCATTTGATGAACAAATCGATATATTAAGACTTTTTGTAGTTGTTTTTCTTTTTGATATTGAATTTTTTGCTGTCCATTGGAATGGATCAATCGATCAATCATCACATTAAACTGTTTTTCATAATGTCCGCGTGCATCATGAATGAAGTAATCATTTAAATGATCACTACTTAACAAGAGTTTTTCATAAACACGTCCTCTGTAATAAAGACGTATGATGACATAGATAAATAAAACAAATGCCGTCAAAAAACTAAAATAAAGATACTCTTTGAACCATATGCCTTTGATGAAAAAAAGTGTGCCGAAGAAAAATATTTGAATCAAAAAGGTCACGAAAAAAAGTGGCAAATAATCTAATATAAAAAGAGTTAAAAAATGTTTATGGGTTCTCATAAGTAATTTTATATCCTATGCTTCTTATTGTGACTACTTGTAATTTTGAACCAATGTCTTTCAACTTTTTTCGTACGCGACTCACTGTAACATTCAGCGTATTTTCTTCAACAAATAAATCATTATCCCAAATCTTAGATAATATTTTTTCACGACTGACAGAATTAGGAAAAGAATCAAATAAAGTATGGATTAATAATGACTCGTTTTTAGATAAATCTACTTGATTTTGACCACATTTCAAGGTAAATCTTAATTGATTAAATGAACAATCACCACATTTGATTATTGAATGATTATTGGCATAATCTCCATAGTTTCGGCGTATTTGAGAATTTACTTTAGCTAAAAGCAAATCATAAGA
Source organism: Staphylococcus felis (assembly GCF_003012915.1). NCBI lineage: Bacteria > Bacillati > Bacillota > Bacilli > Caryophanales > Staphylococcaceae > Staphylococcus > Staphylococcus felis. The sequence continues at coordinate 672,018 of NZ_CP027770.1, forward strand.
GAAAGGTTTTGTAATATAGTCGTCACCGCCACTCATCATCGCTCTGACTTGATCTGATTCTTCTGATCTTGCTGACATAAACATAATAGGTATAAAAGTTGTTTTTCGAATTTCTTGACACCAGTAAAATCCATCATAAAAAGGAATATTGATATCCATTAATATAAGGTCAGGCTGTGACTCTTTAATAGCGACATCAATCTCTTTAAAATCTTCACAAATCATGACATCATAATCATATTTAGCAAGATAAGACGCTACTAATTGTGCTAACTGTGCATCGTCTTCAATCATAAAAATTTTATAGCTCATCACCATTCCTCCTTGATCAATACAGTGACTTTTTTCATACTTGCATCTTTTTAATGATTACTTTAATTATAATATAGCTTCTTTAATTTTTAATATCGTACTTTATACTGATTTGGGATTGGTATAATAAAGAAAATGAGTAAACTCAATGATGTAGCCTTAATAAGAGTATCTAAGTTGTGTAAAAGTATTGAAACAAAGTCAGTTACTCAGCTGTATTAATACCTCGCTCGTCTTATTTTAATATGAGAGTTGTTCACTTATGTGGATATATAATTACAATTGTGATTAAGTTTAAAGTCTTTTATCAGGTTTATACATGGGGAATTTCGTTGTAGGTGCATGATCATTAATAGTAACTTAAGACATATCTAATTGTTTAATAAGGCTTTTAATAAAAGAATGTGCTGAATAATTGTTGTACTGTTTGCGTAACCAAATATCTAATGTATATTATGTGTAGCAATCGTATGATACAAAATAGATGAATATTCTTAATAACATTGATAGATGGTTGAGGTATTCACATTTTTTTGAGGACGTCTAATGACAAGTGGGCTAGTTTTATAAATATAGACTTAAATGATACTTTTAATGAGTCTTACTTTTAAGGACATTTTCCTGATAAACCGATTTTTCCTGGAGTGTTATTAATTGAGTGTGCAGCACAATCGGCTGTTATTCTGTATATTTTAGATGAGCTATTATTACAAGATGATAAACATAAAATTTCAGAAGAAATGTTACATGACTTGATTGATAATAAATTAAAGTATAAAGTTGGGTATTTAGCTAATATAAAAGACGTAAAATTTTTAAAAATTGTAAGGCCGGGAGATGTTTTGACAATTTATGTTAAAAATAAATTATCGTCGAATTTCATAAGTGAAATAGAATTTAAGATTACGACACATGGTGAAAAAGTCTGTACTGGAAGGATGGCAGTAACTAAAAATGTTGATTAACCTAGAAAATGTATCTCACAGTTTTAATGCACAAACGATATTAAAGAACATAAACTTGAAATTAGAAAGTGGATGTTTTTATGGATTGCTTGGACCTAATGGATCTGGAAAAACAACTTTAATAAAAATACTTACACAACAAATACAGCAAACAAAAGGCAGTGTCACATGGACTGGTGGAAATGGAGAATTATTAAATACAGCTCAAATTAACAAATTAATTGGGGTAGTACATCAAGAGAGTGTTTTAGATCAGAATCTTACTGTAAAAGAGAATTTATTGTCTAGAGGTGGGCTGTATGGATTAAAGAAAAAATATATATTAAGTAAGATAGATGAATTAGATCGAGAATTTAAGATAAATGAACTAATGAAAAAAAGATATGGAACTTTATCTGGAGGCCAAAAAAGAAGGATTGATATTGTCAAAGTATTACTTAATAGTCCTAAAGTTTTAATTTTAGATGAACCTACAACAGGAATAGATGTTCAAATGAGGGCAGATTTATGGGAATCCATTCATAACATTAGAAAACAGCAAGGTTTAACAGTAATATTAGTGACTCACTATTTAGAAGAAATGAAGTCAATTGATTATTTAATTACGTTAATTAAAGGAGAAAATCAATTTTTTGGTACTACCTTTGAGTTCATAAAAAAATATGGATACTCAGAGTTAAAACTTCATTTAAAAGATCAAAAACTTAAAATTAAGAACAAATTGCCCGATAAAAAAGGAAATTTAAGTTTTTTTAATAAGGATATAGATATGAAAATCAATATTTTAAATGAAGCTTATGAAAAAGGAGTATTAATTAACTTTGAGAATAAAACACCTAGTTTAGAACATTCATACTTGCAATTACTCAAAGAGGAGAAATCTAAATGATTAGTTTAGTAAAAAGGAATTTAATTTATAATGTTAGAGATAGGGTAGCTTTTATATTATCATTTTTAGCTGTTATTATTTTATTAATTATATATAAGGCTTTTTTAAGTAACTTTCAAATTGATGAATTAAAAAAGGCGGCACATAGTTCAAATATTTCGCAAGCAGGTATGGATATGATTAATCTATGGTTAGTCGCTGGCTTAATAATAGTTATCTCTGTTACTACTACATTGTCGGGGTTTGGAGTTATGGTAGAAGATAAGGAGAATAAAAAGATAAATGATTTTAGATTATCAAGTATATCATCATTTAAATTGATGATTTCTTATTATCTATCTTCATTCATACTAGGTATATTTATTTTATTGATAGCTTTTATATTAGGTGTTGCAATATTTGTGGGAATAGATGAAATAATCCATATTGATTTTATCAAATGGTTAAAAATTATAAGTATTCTTATATTATCCAATTTATTTGGAGTTAGTTTTGGTCTACTTTTGGCTAATGTACTATCTACTAGGAGTAGCTTTGCTACAGCATCAACAATAGTAGGTACTTTAATAGGGTTTTTAGCTGGAGTATATATTACTATAGGTAATCTTGGGGACATTATCTCTAAAGTTATTTTAATTTTACCAATGATTCATATAGCAGCACTATTAAAACAAATATTAATGAAAGATAGTATAAATGATTTTTTTGTAAATGTTCCAGATCATTATCAGGAAAATTATGAAAAAACGTATGGCATTTATTTATACTGGGATAATATTGAAATCTCTAATTTCACTAGTATATCAATAGTAATAGGTTGGATTTTACTTATGTTAATAATCAATGTTTTAATAATTACTGTTCAAAGAAGGAAGTAAACTATGAAAAGTAATGACGATGAAGCGTCAAAACATATAACCAGTAAAACAATTCACAATACTAAATCACTTTTAAAATAAATCCTAAATTGTCTACTATATCAATAAAAATCTTGAATATTCAATTTTGTATGTGTATTGAGGTCAAAGAAAGCATATCTAATCTGAAACGATTATCAATAAGAAGACAATTATTGTTTGGTATATAATAGAAATATAAATTGTAATATATTTCTTGATAATAGTGAAAAATAAATATAAATGAGGGGTTTTATGAGTATCTATCAAGTATATCTATTTTTTGTTACAGGTATCATTGTTGTAGGATTTATTTTGGGTTTTATCGTTTCCCTTATAACTAAGAAGAAACTGGTGGCAAATATTCAAAGACTTTGGGAGGATAAAAAGCCATCAGAAGAGTTTATACGTCCGAATGCAAGGTTTGATTATCAATTTAAGCTTCGTCGTGATAATCATACTGGGTCGCTTGTTGACGATAAAACGTGGTCGGATTTAAACTTTGATACAATATTTCATCGTAGTAATTTTAATTTCACTGCTATTGGAGAAATGAAATGGTACGCAACTTTAAGAAATATGTTTAGCATAAAAAATGATGAGCTGCTAGAGCGCTTTACAAATGAAGCAGATTTTAGGACTCAAGTTGCTTATCGTTTGGCATTAATAGGGAAGGTAACATATCCACTTTTTCCTGACCAGATTGCACCTATTAAGCGGAATAATCTATTTATGTTATGTCCATTTTTACCTTTAATTAGCATAGTAATTGCTTTTATAAATCCTTCAATAGGCATTTTATTCATTCTGTTATCTGTGCTATTCAATATAGGTTTATCTGCAATTTTGAAAAAGAGTTACAATCAAGATTTGATGTCATTGTTTTACTCTGCAAAAGTATTGAAACAGAGCCAGTTGTTAAGCCGAATTGAAGGAACACCTAAAATTGCTGTAGCGTTTCAGCATTTTAAAGGCTTAGGTTTTCTCGTTGGATTCCTTAGTAAGGCAGATAGTCAAAGTCTCGGTGGGGCGTTGATGATGCTTTTGAAACTAAGCTTGATGTTAGATTATTTTTTCTTTCATATCATTCAATCTACATATTATAAGTATCAAAACGAGTTATTAGAATGTTATGACTACATTAGTAATTTAGATAATCAATATACTTTAGCAATGTACAGACGAACCCTTGATACATATTGTGAACCAATAATTGTCGAAACTGAACAAAAGGTGGATTTTGAGAATTTAATCCATCCATTGTTAGAAGATGGCGTGCCAAACGCTTTAAATGTTAATCAAAACATTTTGCTGACTGGATCAAATGCATCAGGAAAATCGACATTTATGAAGGCAGTTGCAATTAATCTGATTCTTGCACAAACACTTAATATTGCTACAGCTGATAAGTTTATGTATAAGCCGGGATTGGTGTATTCATCTATGGTGAATGTAGATGACATATTGTCAGGAGATAGCTATTTTATGGCAGAGTTAAAATCCATTCGGCGCTTATTCAATCGGAGTGATGATAGCCCTGTATATTGCTTCATTGATGAAATCTTCAAAGGGACTAATACCACTGAACGTATTGCGGCTTCTGAGTCAGTGCTTGAGTATTTAAGTGAGCAAAAAGAGCATAGAATCATTGCAGCAACACATGATATTGAACTTTCAGAACGCCTAAAAAGAAGCTATGAAAATTATCATTTTAATGAATCTATAGAAGATTATCATATTTATTTTGATTACAAAATTAAAAAAGGGAAGGCCAATACACGAAACGCTATTGAGTTATTGCGTATCACTCAATTCCCATCAGAGATTTATCAACGTGCTAAGGAATATGTCAAAACTATTAATTAAGCTAATTCCCATCATTAAGAGGGCGGTCGTACTGACTGCCCTCTTAATGTATTACATCCCTTTTCGTTTGACTTGCCGAATAATAAAAACAGAGATTAATATGCTATGTATAATCGTTAACCCTTTGTAAATGAATGAACTGAACGAGACGAAAAAGATTGTAAGAACTACTTCAATAATGAATAGCACTATAATGAGTGCCAATAAGATGTGTTGAGATTTCGACATGTGTTTTGACACCTCTATCATTAGAATCTTATGTATGACATTAACATCAATTTTGAGTGTATGGTATGATTATTCCTCCATTGATATCATGTTCAAACCTAATTATCGAAAAACAGGCTGGGATATAAATATCTCGAAGTTTTCTTGTAATTAGATGATTCATTCAATGATACGAAAATGTATTTTTTTAAAGCACTTTAATGTAAAATTACACGTATATCACGTCGTATTGTTGGCGAGACGCCTGAGGGAATAGGATGAGCGTCGAGACCGCGGCTCGACCCATCCCCTAGGAAATGCGAGCCAAACAATACGCTTTTATTTTGAGGTTTATGACCCAGTCTGTTTTGAATCTTGTTTTTCTAACTTTTTGTCTTTATATATTTGATAGAATATGAAAACTGTAAAACCAATATTAAAGACAATCAGTAAGGTTAATGAAATCATAATATATTGCGAGTTTGAGCCGTTATCTGAAAATATGAGTGCAACAATATTTGGCAAACAGACGATGAATAAAACAACAATAAAAATTTTTTGTTTTAATAAGAAGCAAAGTAATGCAATAATGATGAATAGTAGTGACCCGAGTATGACACTTTGTGATTGGTTCAATGTAACAATATCATAAATTGGAAAGTGCCGTGCTAAATAGTGGCTAAGCACCATTAATCCAAAAATAAAAATACCACATAATGCCGAAAGAATATATGTTATTTTATTGTCGCCAAACTTTAAGATAATTTCACGCATGAGGTATAGTCCAACGACAATGGTTATAAAGAATATAAAAATGACATTGAGTATATAGCTCACTGTTAATGTATATGTAGGTGCAAAAAAATCAGGTAATGTAAAAACCACAATCATAAATACGATAAAGTACGTGATATATTTTGATATATGATTAAAAAAAGGCATATTTTTTGCAAATTGATCAGCGTAAACTTTAATGGGTGTGTCGATGATGTGACTGACATCGTCCTCGTTTTGTTCGGCTATTTCGAGATGATCTCTTAATTCATCTTCAATTTCTTCTATATCATTACTTTTTTTACCTCTAAATTGAAGTTCCACTCTCAATTTTGTTAAAAAGTCTTCGGACTGTTTACTTAACATTTGTATTCCCTCCAAATAGATTTGTCATACCTGTATTTAAGTACTGCCACTTGATTTTGAATTGTTCGAGTTCGTGTTGGCCACTTTCTGAGATTGTGTAATACTTACGCTTAGGTCCTCCGTTATCTGATTTGCGTATACTTGTATGTACATATCCCTTTTTATTGAGTCGTAATAATACTGGATATATACTGCCATCGCTAATTTCAGGAAATTGATATAATTTTAATTTTTCTACAATTTCATAGCCGTATGTTTCTCCTTGTGCGATAAGTCCAAGTATTGCGCCATCTAGAAGTCCTTTCATTATTTGATTAGATATAGACATGGCAATCACCTTTTGTTTAACTATCTTACTATATAAGATAGTGTATTAATTTTGTTTTGTCAACTATCTTTTATTATAAGATAGATAGAGCTGAGGATACAAACCCCAAAATAATAGCGTAGAGAATCATGATTGAATCATCTCTACGCTTTTCCTTTATCAATCATTCGTATTGTTTGGCTCGCATTTCCTAGGAGATGGGTCAGCCACGGTCTCGACGCTCATCCTATTCCCTCAGGCGTCTCGCCAACAATACGACGTGATATACGTGTAATGTTACATTAAAATACTTTTAAAAATATACACTTTCGTATCATTTAATTATAGAAAAACTTCGAGATTATGTCCTAGCCCGATATGATTATGAAAAATTGTGATATTTAAAAGATACATAAACTTTTCAAAAGTGTAATACAAAATTTAAAGCAATTGTGTTAATATTTTTAATAAATCATTAAGGAATGGGGATAAACAAAGTGAAGAAAGTTTTGGCAAGTTTATGCATTGTCATATTAGTGGCGTTGTTAGGCATATCGATTGTTTTTGCATATGGTAGCTACAAAGATTTAGAGCTTGCAAAGCAAAAAGAACGATTAATCGAGCGAAAAGAACATCAACAAGAGAAGAAGTTAGCTGAAGAAGAGGAAGCTAAGTATGTACCTGAAGTCGAACAAAGGAATCAAGATGTTTATATCGCAAATAGCGTTCCCCAAAAGCAAGCCGCAAATGTGCCTCAAAATCATCAAAGTTCTCTGGACGAAAGGCGTACAGAAGAACAACAAGTGCCTTCAGATGAAAGTGACGAAAATATTGAACTAGACAGTGAAGCGGAAACGACGCCAGTTGCTGAAGGGGATGCGTATACAGATAGTCATGGTGATGGTTTTGCTGAAACAATGAATGGTAGATCAATTGGGGAGGAACGACCATTTGTAGGAGAAGACCCACGTCAGTCTAACATTGGAATAGAAACTTTGAGTCAAGAGGGTGAATAGGGTATGAGGCAATTGTTGAATATATTGACGGCTATATTCATTTTAGCCATTATAGTCTCAGTTGGATTCACAATATATTATAAACATCAAGAAGTAGAAATAGAAAAAGCTAAAATTCAAGCACAATTGGACAGACTTCAAAAACATGAAAAAATATAGTGCAAGAAGATAGCGCAGAAAGATCCATATATCCCCCTTCATTAGAGTCTACAAATGATGTTGAATCATCACAAGATATGACAAATAGTAATAGACGTCCAGCAGCAGTGAATCGTGATAATGTGATGGATTATCTGACTACAGGAATTAACCAAAGTGAAGGGGGAGACGCCTCTTTAATTCAATTTCGAGAGCCGGAACAACAAGCAGATGGCTCATGGAGAATTGGTGCTAACAATAAAAGTGGTGTGGGGTCGCATACCTTTTTTGTTAGACAAGATGGAACGGTCGAGTTTTGGAATGGCATCATGACTGACAAAGAAGGCGAAGTATATGTAGAACTGCAGTAAATAATGGGTATAAGGGACTAACTATATGATTTTAATAAGATAAAAAAATAATAAAGAACCGCTACATTATTGTGAAAACTTTCACGATAATGTATAATCATTTTATTAAAACGAATGGGAGGTCCTTATTTTGACAAGACGACAAGTGTTTATATTGCTTTACGCTGGAGTTATAGGGGGATTGCTTTCTGGTATTGTGAAATTAGGTTGGGAAGTTATGTTTCCGCCACGTACACCAGAACGTAATGCGACAAACCCACCTCAAGAGTTATTACAACAATTAGGATTCAGTAGTGACTTTACACATCAAACCTATACTTTTTCAGATATGTCATTGCCTTGGGTTAGTTTTATTGTCCATTTTAGCTTTTCGATTGTAATAGCGATTATTTATTGTTTTCTAGTTAAAAAGTATGCATACATGGCTATGGGACAAGGTGCGGTTTTTGGTATTGCTGTTTGGATATTATTTCACCTCATCATTATGCCAATTACACATACAGTGCCAGCTATTTGGGATCAGCCTTTCCATGAACACCTTTCTGAATTATTTGGGCATATCGTTTGGATGATTACAATTGATTATGTTCGACAGCTCTTTATTTATCGCTACCAATTGGATTAAACATAAAGCATCTTTCATGTGCGTGTTTTTCACGATATACATGAGAGATGTTTTTTAGTTTAAAGTGGTATATTTCGAGAGTGGCCAATTTATGTTTAGAATACGGTTCTTCTATATGATGGTTTCCAAATTTCTACTTCAAATTTTTTATTTAAATTCATCTTCTTAATTGATAGATCCAGCAATGTCATGGAAAGTTTTAGTAATCTCTTCGCCGAACTTCAAAAGGAAATGCAACTTGTAAAATGACTGCCCTCATCTTCATTCCTACTTTATTAACCTCAACTATTATTAAGTATTTAAATGAAAGACATCAAACAAAGCACATTAGTAAGTACATCTAGAACATAACAATGCTTGCAGCCGTTTCACATGAAACAGTGTGGATGAATATCTATGAAAAATCATTATTTTAGCAAATTGATTTGTAGTATATTGTAAAAAAACAAGTAAATTTAATCTATAAAATTTGGTTTTCACCAGCTATTTTATTGTGCAAATGCACAATTTATTTTTTATACCGAGCTAAAATAACAAGAGAAGAAAGCGCTTTAATATTTGCTGTTCTAGGATTTATGAATGAACCAATGAATGAAAATATTTAATTAACAGTAATCCGGTAGTTTGTTTATATATACAATAATATAAAAATGTTTATAATTAGAAATTACGAATGATATGGAGGGAATGTAATGGCAAGACAAAATAAATCAAAAAATAGTCGCTTAGATTTTTTACCTAATCGAGCGAACAAATACGCTATCCGTCGATTTACTGTAGGAACAGCGTCAATTTTAATTGGATCAATTTTATTTTTAGGTACAAATCAAAATGAAGCGAAGGCTGCCGAAGCTTCAAGTACGAGCGACCAAGTTGGTGCGACAGCAGGACAAGGTGAAGCATCAACAAATAATGCAGTGGAAACAGGTACAGGGGAAGTACCAGAAAACAATACAGAAGAAGCAACGAAACAAAGTGCAGGGGAAGCACCTGAAAGTAATACGGAAGAAGTAAAAGAACCAGTTGAAGAGCAAACATCTGTTAATAATATAGAAGAAACAGAGCCAGTTGTAAGTGAAACACCAAAAAATAATACAGGAGAAGTGGCGAAACCAAGTGCACAAGAAACATCAGAGAATAGCCCACAAGAAAACGTAGCACCAAGTACAGACAATAACACACCACAACCTGTCAATGCTCAAAGTGAGAGAACTGCTTTGCGTACGGCCGATGCAGTACCAGCTGCAGCGCCATCGGGTGAACTTGTGAACAGTAAGATTAAGGTAAACGACTTTAATTTTGATAATAAACCGATTAACCCGAATAGAAGTGGTTTTACTAATTTAAGTACTACTTTTAATGTCGAAGGAACAGTAAGAGAAGGAGATTACTTTACATTTGTATTACCTCAAAATTTAACAGGAGATGGGGATGTCGATTATTCAAATTTAAATAATACAATGACGCTTCCTGATTTGTTAAATGCTAACGGTGAAGTGGTAGCTAAAGGTTCTTACAATACTGAGAATAAAACAGGAACATATACTTTTACTGATTATGTCAATAATAAAAATAATGTATCTGGGCAATTTAAATTGCCAATCTTTACAGACCGTAAGAATACACCGTATAGTGGTACGTATCCATTAGATTTTGACATCGCTGGAAAGCATTATCAATCTGAAATTAAAATTGATTACGGTAGTCCAGCTCAAGGTATGCCTGGAACAAATGGTGCTAATATCACATCATTTATCACTGAAATTGATATGAACTCAGGGAAAAATGAATATAAACAGTCTATCTATGTTAATCCAAAGGGAAATAGTTTATACAATACTTTAGTCAAAATACAAGGCTATCATGATGATCCAACTAAAAGTAGTACAACTATAAACTTAAAAGATACAAAATTAAAGATTTATGAAGTTGTAGATAATTCTAAAATCACTGACAGTTATTATGTTGATCCAACTAACGCTAATTATAAAGATGTTACTGACAGTTTTGCAGGACGTATCAGAACGAATGGTGATAATGCGTTATTGATTGACTTTGGTGATATTAATAAAACGTACATCATTACTGTTGATGGTAAGTATGATAATAGTAAAAATAACCTAAAAACAAGAGTAAGTGAAGTAAACACTGATGCATATGGAAGAAATACGAATGGTTATTACTGGGATAATGAAAATTACCTAGAGCAAGGTTCTGGAACAGCTGATGGTGAAGAAGGTGATGCGGATGCTGACGCGGATGCCGATGCGGATGCCGATGCAGATGCCGACGCTGATGCTGATGCGGATGCTGACGCCGACGCCGACGCTGATGCGGATGCTGACGCGGATGCGGATGCTGATGCGGATGCTGACGCTGATGCGGATGCAGACGCTGATGCGGATGCCGATGCGGATGCCGACGCCGACGCGGATGCCGATGCGGATGCCGACGCCGACGCGGATGCCGATGCGGATGCGGATGCTGACGCCGACGCGGATGCCGATGCGGATGCTGACGCCGATGCGGATGCTGACGCTGATGCAGATGCAGATGCCGACGCCGATGCGGATGCGGATGCGGATGCTGATGCCGACGCCGATGCAGATGCTGACGCCGACGCGGATGCGGATGCCGATGCGGATGCGGACGCTGATGCGGATGCGGACGCTGATGCAGATGCCGACGCCGATGCCGACGCAGATGCAGATGCAGATGCCGATGCAGATGCCGATGCAGATGCAGATGCCGATGCAGATGCAGATGCAGATGCCGATGCGGATGCGGACGCGGACGCTGATGCGGATGCAGATGCAGACAAAGCATTGCCTGATACAGGTGGAAATGCAGGTAAAAATACGACATTATTTGGTGCGTTATTTGCGGGATTAGGTTCATTGTTACTCGTGGGACGCAGAAAACGTCGTAAAGAATAATAAAATTTAATCAGTAAAGTATGTTAGCTGATTCTAGTTAATAGAAAAACAGTAGGAGTTAAGATTGGAGGCCTTCAATGGTTTTCCAATTTTAACTCCTATATTTTTGCGTTTAATTTTGTGAGATAAGCAAAAGGGTACTTTTAATATAGGAGTCCAAATCAAGGAAGTATTTATTTTACTGCTTTTATTCGAGTATTTATAATGCGATATGTCATAATCATTGTAACGTTATTAAGATATGAATAGGTTTGATTTTAAAGGAGGGGATCAGTGATGCGTTTAGGAGTTATGTTAAATCGAGTGTTTAGATTAAAGCATAATCCCTTATTTGATGAGGTTATTTCATACCAAAGTGAAATTGAAAAACTGTATGTCATTGTGCCTATTGAGGATATGTCGGATGCAGCAGAAATAAAGAAAAATCATTATTATGAGGTGGTTCAAGGGTTTATAGATGCTTTGAAGCACCATCATATTCACCCATTTATTGTCCCTTATGAGGGCTTAGCAGAATTTGTGAGAAAGTATGACCTCACGCATATTTTAATGCCGAATGATATTATGAGTTATCATTTAGATATTTATGATTATCCACACGTGAAGTTGGCGTTTGAAAAGCGTGATATTCAATTGATAGGATGCCGTGTGAATCATTATTTTCGACCTGGAAATACACTGAATCAAAAAGGTGAGCCGTATAAAGTGTTTACAAGTTTTTATCGTGCGAATCGTCCGCAACTGATGCGTCATGATAAGCCATTAGATTCATATAAACAGATTGTACAATATGCCGAAAAGGGGACGAATGAGACTAAGATACAATGGCAGCAATCACAGGATATGGAGCGTCGTGCACGTGAAGCGTGGATGCACTTTTTAACAGAGGATATCACGCACTATAAAGTGTTGACAGACGATGTTTCTCAAAGTGATGTGAGTCGGTTAGGTCAGTATTTAGCGTATGGGCTAATCGATATTCATGAGGTGATTAATGATTTATTAGACGGTTACGAAGCTGATGAAGTAAACTATGAGGCCTATTTACGTGAAATCATGTTTCGTGAATTTTATTACGTGTTGATGACTTATTATCCGAATACAGCGACAGAAGCTTTTTCTGAAAAGTATCGTCAAATGAAGTGGTCTCACAATGAAGCGCATTTTGAAGCTTGGAAAAAAGGTCAGACGGGTTTTCCTCTTGTCGATGCAGCGATGCGCAAATTGAATCGAACGGGGTATATGCATAATCGTTTGAGAATGGTGGTATCTCAATTTTTAACTAAGCATTTATTCATAGACTGGACGAAGGGGGAAGCGTATTTCCGTCAACATCTACTGGATTATGATAATGCTTCAAATGTACATGGTTGGCAGTGGTCTGCTTCAACAGGAACAGATACTGTGCCTTATTTTAGGATGTTCAATCCGATACGTCAAAGTGAGCGTTTTGACAAAAATGGCTATTTTATTCAGTCAGAAGTCAAAGAATTAGAAGGGGTTTCAAGTAAGTATATTCATGAGCCAACGAAATATCAAAAAGATCTTAAAACACAGTACCAAATCATAATCGGAACAGATTATCCTAAAGCGATTGTCGATCATCAAGCTGCCCGTGAATATGTCATGACACAGTTTAAGCAACTATAAGTCATTTATGATTTCTAATTGATAATTGTTATCAATTGTGTCAAGCTAGACATATACAGTAAATCAAAAGGGAGTTATTCATGATGAAAGATGTGACGATTATTGGTGGAGGTCCAGCAGGATTATTCGCAAGTTTTTATGCAGGGTTAAGAGGATTGGACGTTAGGATTATTGATGTACAAGATAAATTAGGGGGCAAAATGAATATTTATCCTGAGAAGATTATTTGGGATATTGGTGGTATTGCACCTAAGCCATGTCAATATATTATTCAGGATACGATACAACAAGGCTTACATTTTAAGCCGGAAGTCCGTCTAAAAACACGTGTTACAAACATAACGAAAGTGGGTGAACGGCATTTTAGAGTCACAACAGATCAAGGTGAGACCTACGATTCGAAAGCTGTGATTGTTGCGATTGGCAGCGGTATCGTCAAACCCAAATCGTTGAATATTCAGGATGCTTCAAGATATGAATTAACGAATTTACACTATACTGTCCAGTCTCTCAAACACTTTAAAGGAAAAAATGTTTTAATCTCTGGATCGGGTAATACTGCGCTTGACTGGGCGAGGGACTTGTCAGGGTATGCGCATCACGTCACGCTCGTATATCGTAAAAGTGAAATCAGTGGATATGAAGCTATGGATGAAGTGTTGAAGCAATGCGAAGTCGAAACGAAGCCTTCTACACAAATTAAACAATTAATAGGGAATACGGATCGTTCACGTATTGAAAAAGTGATTTTAGAAGACACAATAACAGGTAAAACAGAAGCAAAGCAAGTGGATGAAGTGATAATTAATCATGGTTTTGATCATGAAAATACGTTGTTAGCCGATTCGAATGTTGAGGTTGAGATGTTTGATGAATATCGCATCAAAGGATTTGGGGATACATCTACCAACGTGCCAGGCCTCTTCGCATGTGGTGACATCATACATCATCAAGCAAAAGCGCATCTCATTGCAAGTGCATTTAATGATGCAGCGACTGCGGCCAATTTAGCTAAAACCTATATTGAACCAGAAGCAGATAAAGAAGGATTTGTTTCCAGCCATAACACCATTTTCAAAGCAGCTAATCAAGCAGTGATGCACAAATACTTGTAAAAGGCATTGCGGTCCATTTAAGAAACGAATGTCGACTTTTGAAACTATAAATACTTAACTGTGTCGTTTACGTAAAAAACAAAAATAGTTACAGCTATTCACAACTTATTCAGAAATCTCTCCTATTATAATTGTATCAAACAATAGGAGGGATTTTATGATGAGTTCAATATTTATTGTGTTAGGTATGATATGTTTAGTCATTTCAGTGATTTTATGTATTAACGAGATTATTAAGGTTAAAGTAGAGCAAAAAGGTAAAATGAACTACAAGATAATGGTCATATTTTTTGCATTGTATGTTGTATTATTATCAATAGGTATTATGATAGAAAATATTTAAATCGAATTTGATAAATAAGGTGAAAATATGAAGGGTTTCCATATTTTAATAGTTGAAGACGACAGTATCATTGCTAAAAATTTAAAAAAGTTATTTGAACAAAATAATGTCAAAGTATCTCTAGATTATAATGGAGATCGGGTTATGCATTACTTAAATGAAGTGCATTTAATTATTATGGATGTCATGTTACCGGGTATGGATGGTATTCATTTGACGGATTTGATTAGACAAACGACAGATATACCTATACTTTATTTAACAGCACGAAATGACATAAGTGCTAAATTAGAAGGTTTGAGAAATGGAGATGACTATCTAACGAAACCTTTTGATCCTAGAGAGTTATTTTTGAGAGTAGAGAATTTAATTGATAAATACTACAGCGATAAAAAAATGACAATAGGCGAACTTACTATTGATATAAGAGCACGTACTGTAATGATTGATAATGCATATGTCAATTTCACGAAAACGGAAAATGTGATTTTCTTTTATTTTGTATCGAATATTAACGTTAATTTGACTAAAGCTCAAATTATCAATTTTGTATGGCAAGCGGAATCGGTATATGAGAATACACTGAATGTTTACATTAAAAAAATTAGATCTAAAATTAATGACCGTGATGCAACGGTTATTGAAACAGTATACGGTGTTGGATATCGTCTAAATAGTAGGTGAAATGATGAAATTAAAAGAAAAATATTTAAAATTAATGATGCTAGGTTTATTTTTAATACCAATTGTATTTCTAGTAGTCAATTATTTTATGTACGCTTTAGTATTGATGTCAGAGTATGTATTTGATATTGAAGTTAGAAATCCATTTAATGGGACGATATTAACGCTTATTACGTATAGTCTCTTTTTTTTAGTATTAATACTGTTAGTTATGGTCGGGACTAAATATATTACTAATATTGTTAACCGATTAGATAAAATGAAAAGAATAATAGAAACGATTGCTTTTGATGATGAATTACCTCAAAAAATAGAGGTAAAAAGCGGAAAAAGAGATGAAATCGATGAACTAGGCCTATCTGTTAACATTCTAATAGATAGGCTTCTTTACAAAGAGCTTGAGCTTAATAAGCGCATCCGAATAGAACAACAATATATGAATCAAATGTCTCATGACATAAACACCCCGCTAACGGCGTTACGTTTGGAGCTTTTCCATTTAGCTCATGAATATCATATAAAAGCTGAAGATATTAACGTTTCTTATGAAAGAATTGAATATATATCAAAATTAATACGAAATATTTCAATTGATCAAAAAGAGAAGATTCAATACTTTTATACATTTAATAATGAAGTCGATATTCAATCTCTTTGCGCAAGTATTATCAGCAAGTGGCAATATTTATTCAAAAGACAAGGCATAGAAGTCACATATAAGGTGCTTAATGAACAAGTGATATGGTTGGGTGAGGCGTTATGGTATGAGCGGTTGTTCGAAAATATAATTTCAAACATTTATAAGCATTCAAATGCAAAAAATGTGTATCTCACACTGAGTTCCTCACAAATTTCATTTTCTGATGATGGCGTAGGCTTTAATCCTCGTGAATATCAAGAAAGTAACGGATTAAATATTATTCGAAATATTGCCGAAAGATTTCACTTGAATGTAGAATTTCAATCTAATCATCATGGTACTACTGTTGTTTTAAAGGCAAATCAATCAAAATAAATACAATAGATACATGCACTTATGATCGTGTTAACACGCATAGGTGCTTTTTTTATTGGATTGCTTGCAACTGATGAATGTACGTCATGTTAATTTTATGATTTCATTGTAAATATTTTTGAATAATTTTTGTTTTAAATCATCTTCTTTTTGCTTTATTTCCAATAGATTTCCATATAAAACCTTTTGATTTTTGATAAACAAAAATTTGGACTTTAATCTTTTTTTATTGAAGGGATATATTGACTTAACATAGCAGTCCTAAAATTAGAGTGTAATAGTATTTGAAGGAGTGATGTGATGATTACGCTCAAGAATTTGAACAAAGTGTATGACGATAATCACTATGCGGTTAAGGATTTGAATTTGGATATTGAGGATCAAGAGTTTGTCGTATTTGTAGGGCCATCTGGTTGTGGCAAGTCTACAACGTTACGCATGATTGCGGGTTTGGAAGAAATCAGTCAGGGTGAAATCTATGTAGACGGTCAATTGTTAAACCAAGTCCCGCCTAAAGATCGTGGCATTGCGATGGTATTTCAAAATTATGCGCTATATCCTCATATGTCTGTCTACAAAAATTTAGCCTTTGGGTTAAAAATGCGTGGTATACATCGAAAACACTATCATAAACGTATTTTAGATGCAGCTAAGACGTTAGAGATTAGTCACTTGCTAGATAGAAAACCGAAAGCTTTATCAGGAGGGCAGCGTCAACGTGTTGCGCTTGGTCGAGCGATTGTACGTGAGGCTAAGATTTTTTTGATGGATGAACCCCTATCGAACTTAGATGCAAAATTAAGAACACATATGCGTACGGAGATTATTAAATTACATAAAGCTATGGGAGCTACAACTATTTATGTGACACATGACCAAACGGAAGCTATGACGATGGCTACAAAGATTGTATTACTTAAAGATGGTGTGATTCAACAAGTTGGAACACCTGAGGATATTTATCATCATCCAGTGAATCAGTTTGTAGCGACATTTATCGGAACGCCGACGATGAATATGATCCCTATCTCTAAAGTGAATCACGACTGGCAATTTAGAGGTCAAACTGTTATGTGTCCAAATACTTTGCCAACATCATATACTGATTTAAATATAGGGGTTCGTGCTGAGCATCTTCAATATGCAACCGAGATGGATGCATTGCAATCTTGTGCAATTCGTTTACAAGATTGGCAAGTGACATTAGTGGAACTCATCGGTGCGACGAAATTGATTCATTGTCAGCATGAGGATGTTCAAGTCGTGGTGTCTACAGAGAATGCGTCAACAATCCAAAGCGGACAGCGGATTCATTTGGGGATTAATTGGGAAGTGTGTCATTTTTTTAATAGTGACACAGGAGAGGTTGTATCGGCGCAACATGCATCTCCCTCAAAAGTGATCAATATTTAAATGATAAAGATTGGAGTAAGTGTAGTGAAAGCAATGACAAAGGTCAAACATACGCCTCAAAAGGTGCGAAGTCAAACGACATTGTTACGTAGGATATGGCAACATAAAATACTTTATTTGATGTTATGCCCTTGCATACTTTTCTTCATTATTTTTAATTACATCCCCATGACAGGGCTTGTTCTGGCATTTAAGGCATTTCGTTTTGATACAACGATATTCGGAGGTCAGTGGGAAGGCCTGAAATACTTTAGGCGTTTTTTCTCTGATACGCGGAGTACGCAAATTCTTATTAATACACTAGTCATTAGCGGGATGAAATTAGTATTGGCGCTCCCATTTCCAATCGCGATGGCCATTATGTTTAATGAGATATCGCATACCAAGTTAGGACGTTTTCGAGGGGTATTTCAAGGTGTGATGTATATTCCTCATTTTTTATCATGGGTTGTAGTTGTAGGAATTTTTCAAAAGTTGTTAGCACCTGATAATGGTCTTATTAATCAGCTGATTCAGCAATTTGGAGGTACGGGGTCAACCTACTTTATGATGAATCCAGAATATTTTCATACGATTATGTTTTCGAGTTATTTATGGAAAAATGTGGGTTGGGATTCGATTATATATTTTGCGGCGATCATGGGGATTAACCCTGAAATATATGAAGCTGCCAAAATAGATGGCGCAAATCGTTGGCAACAAATTGTGCATATTACACTCCCTATGTTAATGCCGACGATTATGATTTTATTCATTTTATCTTTAGGAGATATTTTAAAGGCGGGATTCGATCAAATCTATTTATTGAAAACACCAGGAAATGCGGAATATGCGGAGATTTTAGATACATTCGTTATTCGTACAGGCATTCAGCAAGGTGACTTTAGTTACGCCATTGCGATTGGTTTATTACAAGGTGTGATTGGATTGTTATTGGTAGTTCTTGTCAATCGCTTAGCAGATAAAAAGTTCAATACATCACTATATTAAGGAGAAAAAAATGAAACACATTCAAAAGGTCAGTATCTTATTATTAACGTTACTTATTGTATTTGTGACTGCATGCGGAAAGGATCAAGATGAAGCACAACGAAAAGCAGACGCTAAAGGTAAGCCAGATACGTGGATTGCAGATCGTAAATTAACGGGACTTGTCTTTCAAAGTAAGAATGATGTATCACCTGAAATGAATAAAGAAATAGCGAAAGAACTTAAAGCGAAGACGGGGATTACATTGGAACTCCAAACAGCATCAGGTGATGATTCGACAGAGGCTTTGACATCAGGTCTTGCGTCGGGGGATTTGCCGGACTTTATTGTATATTATTTGGACAATAGTGGCCGTCCTGAGATGAAAGTACTCAATAAAGCAGCACAACAAGGGCAGTTGACAGATTTAAAACCCTACCTAGAAGATACAAAAATATACAAAAAATACTTGAAAAAAGACTATTTACCGAAAGACACACGAGATAATATTATGTTTAATCAAGATTTAGATGGGACGTATTTTGTACATATGGGGATTAATCGTCAACCTGGAGATCCTGGACGTAAACTTGTAGGTGGACCTTATATTCGTAAAGATATTGTTGATCAGCTCAATATAGACCCAAGTGCTATCAAGACATCTAAAGATATGAAAGCACTTGCGCAAGATATCCAAGCACATCATTTTAAAGATGACAATGGCAAGGAAATCACACCTATCGGCCCGACAGCATGGGGAGGTAGTGATCGTACAGCATTCAACAACGACTTAGTATGGACAGGTTCAGCAGATGAGAAGTTTCAAATAGATCACGGCAAAGTCAAACATGAAGCGGATACAAATTATGGGATGAAACGTGTGAAGTATATCAAGTCATTGATGAAAGACGGGTTGATGACGAAAGAATTTTATACGATGCCTGAAAATAAGGCTAAAGAAGGACTAGTGAATGGTTCGTGGGGGATTGTGTCTGACTTACACAACTATGTGACCGAAAATCAAAATATGAAATATGTGCCACTTGGGCCTCTAAATACAGTAAAAGGGGCTTATCAAATGGAGATGGCGTATAAGTCGGGTTATGGTGGTTGGTCTATACCTAAAAGTACAAAACATCCAGAAGACGTTGTGAAATTAGCAGATTTCTTAGCGAGTCGTGAAGGAAAATTACTAGGCCAGTACGGTATTGAAGGTCGAGACTATACGTTAGATCAATCGGGCAATCCTATTGTCAAACAAGAAGTTCTAAAAGAAATTGAAGAAAACCCAGATCAAGCGAAAAAGAGAGGATTCCGAGGGGCTGGGTCGTACTGGGCGGACCATCTCGGTCTAACAGATATTGATAATAAGGCAGATTTTGGTGAGAGAGAGTACGGTGATAACGTCCGTAAACAACAAGGTGAAACAAATCCTGAAAAAATGGCAGATGCATGGCACTATGATGAGAAGTTAAAAGACGCAAAAGTGATTGATGGCCTAACTGTCAAATCCTTCCTACAGAAATTCGAACGAGGCGAAGATTTAGAAATCGCATTAGATGAGTATGATGAAGCGATGCAACGTGCTTATTATGCCAAGTCAGATCACGAGTCGAAACACATATTAGACGATGCGAAAAAGAAATTAGATCAAGCGGGGTTACCAGAATTTGAAAAAATGATTGATCAAAACATTAAAGATGGCGAAAAAATTAGATTCTAAAGGATGAAAAGCGATGAAAATCAAGCAAGATATGAGTAGTGTAGTGATTCGCACTATTTCCTGGGTAATAATTATATTTCTGACGTTAACCATTCTTTTGCCGATGTTTCATATTATTGCGCTCGCTTTTAATAGTGGCGCTGATGCCCAAAGAGGGGGCATCACTTTTTGGCCGAGGCAGTTTTCATTAGATAATTTTAAAGAAATTTTTAGACAAGGGACGATATTAAATGCCTTATGGATTAGCTTAGGCAAAACGATTCTTGGCACTATTTTAAGTGTGATATTAACTGCCATGGCGGCTTACGCGTTAACGATTAAGACACTTCCTTTTCGAAGAGTAATCACATTTGGTCTTGTGTTTACGATGTTATTTAGTGCAGGCGTTGTTCCATTATATATTTTGCTTCATCAACTCAGTCTGACGGATACGTTTTGGGTGTATATCATTCCATCACTGTATAGTGTTTATCATATTTTAATTATGCGCACATTCTTCAATCAAATCCCGAATAGTGTGATTGAGGCAGCACGTATCGATGGCTGTAATGATTGGCAAATTTTTTGGAAAATTATCTTACCCATGAGCAAACCTGTTATTGCGACTATTACGCTATTTAATGCGGTAAGTCAGTGGAATGATTGGTTTACAGGGGCATTTTTTGTGAGAAATCCACAGCTAAAACCGTTAGCTACTGTTTTACAAGATATGTTAACAAGTCAGGAGTCGATATCGCATGCATTGAAACAAAAGGCGGGCGCCTATCAAATGATTGAACGTATGACTATTACGGGTGATTCGCTGCAAATGGCGATGATTGTGTTATTGATTATACCTGTTTTGTTTTTATTCCCATTTGTACAAAAGCACTTTGTCAAAGGGGTTAACATTGGTTCTACTAAAGAGTAAAGGAGCGTTCACGATGTCATCATTCAAAATCATGCAGTTGACAGATTTACATTTAGGTCCAAATCATGACGAAAAAGATCAACAAACCTACCAATTGTTAGAGCAGCTCATCACAACATACCAGCCGGACTTGTGTCTACTGACAGGCGATCAAATATGGTCTCAAGGTGTGTTGGATTCAGATCGTGTCTATCGGGAGTTATTTCAATTTTTGAATCAATTCAATACGACGATAGCGACAACATTTGGTAATCATGATACAGAAAATCAGTTTCGTCGTAGTGACTTAAGAGCGATTGAAAAAGAGGTGGCAACGCATTATGTAGATAAAAAACATGCCAAAATCATTGATGATAAAGAGGCTTATGTCATAGAAATTTATCAAAATCAAAATTTAACGCATCTCATTTATGTGATTGATGGTGGAGACTATAGTGAGTCAGCTATAGGAGATTATGCCTACATCCACCCTGGACACGTTGCGTGGATTGAAGAGGTTGAATCAAGTTATCGTCAAAAGGGTATCGTTTTGCCAGGTCATAATGTGTTGTTTACACACATCCCTATCCCAGAATACCAAGCTATTGAGCATGTTCAAAACTTTCATGGTATCTATCAGGAAACAATTGGTTGTGCTCAGGTCAACTCAGGCTTATTTGCGCAAATGTTGCATACTGGAGGAATAGAGGCCATGTTTTGTGGTCATGATCACGATAATGACTTCGGTATCAATCATTATGGCATTGATTTAAATTATGGACGTGTGAGTGGATTTAATTGTTATGGAGAGATACAGAGAGGGGCACGATTAATTGAGTTAATACCGAATCAACCTTACCGTACAAAGATTGTTGAATATGATCAACGTTTCTAAAGTACGTTTCAATCAAATTTACGTGCCGATTTTAATTGAGCAGCTTTTTATGATGTTGATGAATCAAGCAGACGTGATGATGTTAAGTGCTTATGATACAAAAGCGATTGCAGTGTCTGGGATTAGTACACAAATGATGACAGTATTGACCTTTTTAATTACGATTGTGCATGTCGGCGTGTCGATTCGACTTGTTCATCAAAAAGAGCACGAAGTCCACGCTATCAAGTCAGAAGTATATCATAGCGTAACTTTGAATATCGTTCTTTCGATAGGTGTATGTATCGTCGCGATGATGAGTTATCATTGGATACTCCTATTTATGCAAGTACCATCATCTATCTTTGACCTGACTTATCAATTTGGCATGATATTTTTAGTTGGATTTACGATGACGACGACACAAATGCTTGTTGGAAGTTTATTAAGGATTTTAGGTCTTGCTCATATTGCAGCGATGACAACAGTTGGCATTAATATCATCAATGTCATATTGAATGGTAGTATTTTATTTATCTTTACAAACTGGTTTGAGTCACCTATTTTAGCTGTGGCCATCGCAACGCTGTTCAGTCGCTTTATAGGATTGATGTATGGCAGCTATCATTTAATCAAAAAGTATCAACCTCGATTGAGCTATTTTAAGTTAAAGCGGTATATGAGCCACAAAGTCATTGTACTCGGTTTGCCTGGCGCAGGTGAACAAATCTCATACAACGTGGCTCAGACGATAATGACAGCCTTTCTCATCATCATGGGGACAGAAGTAATAGCAGCTAAATCACTCACAGTTGCTCTGAGTAATCTTTCATTTTGTGTGGCAATGGCATACAGTTTGGCTAGTCAAATTTATTTAGGCAAGTTCATCGCACGGAGAAAGTTTAATATTTTGAGTCATCATGTGTACAGAGGGTTACGTCAAAATATATTACGTTCGGTGCTCATTATGAGTATAGTCGTCATAGGATTTGTTATTGCAGGACGCTATATTACAAGTGGTGAAGAGGTCTATCATTTAACGCTGTTTTACTTATGTTTGTTTGTAGGGTTAGAACCGATACGTGCGATGAATAATTATATGGTAGATTTATTGAATGTTGCAGGGGATGTACGCTATCCAGTTTTAATTAATGTAGTCACTACATGGTGCTTGCTTATTCCATTATCATACTTGACTGCTTTTACGTTGGGATGGGGGTATATCGGTATGATATTAATGAATATGATTGAGGAGGGTATACGGTTTATATTGATGATGCGCAGATGGCAGCAAGGCATATGGAAATCTAAGTTAACGCAGATAGGGGTTCGTTTGGATGTATAAAAAGAAATCAAGGTTAGATGTTATCTGTCAACGTGTGGCAAATCACGGAAAAGTGTGTGTGAATGATTTGGCAGTATACTTTGAAGTCACACCTGAAACCATACGCAAAGATTTAGAGCTATTAGAAGCAGATAAAAAAATCACACGTGTTCATGGAGGTGCGGTGAAATACAATTATCTCAATAAAGAGCAATCATTTAGTCATAAATGGCAAAAGCAAGCACATGTCAAAGAACGATTAGCTAAACGTGCAGCACAATTCATACATAATGCGGAAATAATCGCTTTGGATGGTGGTACGACAGTGGGCCGTATACCTAAATATTTAAATCATCTTTCGAATTGTACCTTTGTTACGCATTCATGGATGACTATGATGGAATTGAATAAAGCGGTAGAAGAACAGCGCATTGAGGCAGAAATTATGATGCTACCAGGCAAGGCGAATACGGAACAAGACGTCGTACGAGGGCCTTTGACCAATCAACTACTTCAATCATTTAAATTTGATAAAGCTTTCTTATCTTGTGGTGCTTTTGACACAACACACGTATATGAATATGACTTGGAAGAAGCATTAGTGAGTCGTACCATGATGCAACAAAGTGCCGAAACGTTATTAGTCACAGACAGTACAAAACGTGATAATACAGCCTCATTTGTGATTGATTCATTACAGGAGATAGATTACATCATTACAGATTATGCTAAACCAGAAATAATCGAGTTTGATCCTTCCCATTGGCTACAAATGTGAATTCCTTAAAAATGATGATAAAGAGAAGCAGTAATGAAAAAACGTTATACCGTGATATGGACAAATCCTCTTTAATCAAAAATGCCAAATCCAAGTCCCGTCTGACGCTCTCCTAACATGCTTAGCAATATAACAAGCGCTTTTCTGATATGATTAAGGTAAAATAAAAAATGAATTGAGATGAATGTGGATAAAGATGAGTGCAGGGAGATAGGTTTGTGCTCATTTTTTTGACAAATGGAGAGGTGACATCATGCAAAAAGTCTTATTAACAGGGGCTTCGGGCTATATCGGCGGTCATTTAATAGAAAAGTTAAAAACGGACTATGACGTGATTGCCATATCGAGAAATATAGAGAATAAAAAGAATGAGCGTAACGTGACATGGAAATCAGCAGATCTTTTTGATTTGAATAAGATTACTGAAGTGATGAGAGATATTGACATTGCGATATACCTTGTACACCCAATGATGTCATCTGCTAAGTTAACACAAGCTAAATTTGAAGACATGGATGCACTACTGGCTGATAATTTTGGGCGTGCGGCACAGAAAAATAACGTCAAGCACATCGTATTTTTAAATGGTTTGATTCCTGAATCTGACAACGTATCCATACATTTGCGTAATCGTTTAGAATGTGAAGCTATTCTAGGTTCATATGGCGTGCCAGTGCGTACATTACAGGCTGGGCGTATTATTGGTGGGGCTATTGACTTTAAAGAGAGCATTCGTAGTGCGTTTAAAAAGGAAAAAAAAGTATCAAAACATACTATTAAAGATGTTAGAGCCATTTCTCGTGTAACATTTCCGAATGACATGACAATGTCGAATTTAGTGGAGGTCTATGCTAAATTCTTGAATAATATGACCCTCCATGTCATCAATTGTCATTTGGATGATAATCATTTTACGATTACAGTACCTTTTTTAAATAAAGAGTTGTTGTTACTCCAAAAAGATCATGCCGTTTCAGATTATGATTATGTCTTATACCGTATTGTGGGTGGTGACCTTGCGCGTAATTCTAGTAGAGGTAATGCAAGACTCGAATTTAGACGACTACCGGATAGTGACGAATGTATTATTGCATTACAAGAATATGAGCCGACACTCCCTTGGTGGGTGTATAAACACACTCAAGCCAAAGTGCACGAAACCGTTATGAACTTATTTGCGTGCAAACTTCAAATGAGGTATCACAGTCAAGGAAACTATACCGTGAAAAAGTTAATTGTTCCTGCCTTTGTTGTAATGGGTGTGATTTTACTCAAAAAGAAGTGGCGCAAAAAAGCTATGTCTAATGTAGAATGATAAAAGTTTAATAACACAAAATAAGGCGACGAAAGACAAAGCATTTCGTCGTCTTATTTGATACTATAGGCATTGCAGTGTCATTTTATAACAAACTGAACAGCAAGCAACCGGTACTTGAACTAAAGAGTCTCCAGAGAATATAAAAGAATTTAAGACAGACGTCAGACTCACCAATCAAATATCGACAGATAGAGCGATGCCTATGTGATCTCAATGGGCAGTTTCAGTCCTTATTTTGGTTTCATTCGCTACTATAAAAACTTTTATAGAGCTTTATGACAGTATTATAAAGACATTCGATTGTAACGTACATCTTGTTAAGTTAGGTTAAAAGTGAAGGAGCTGTTGGAAATGGATGTAGGACAACAAATTAAACGATATAGGACAGAATGTGAACTGTCTCAAGCAGAATTGGCAGAGAAAATATATGTATCATCTCAAACCATTTCAAATTGGGAAAATGAGAGAAGTTGTCCCGATTTGCATCATTTGATTGTCCTAAGTGCATTGTTCCAAGTTTCTTTAGATCAACTTGTTAAAGGAGATGTAGAGGATATGAAAAATGCAGTCGATCAAAGCAATATGGATAAGTACGGGTGGCTGATGTGTCTATTTATAGCTTTAGCAGCAATATCAACGGGGCCTGCATTAAAATATAGTGAAGGCTGGTTTGGTTTACTAGTGCCAGTCATCCTTTGGGCCATTTCAATGCATTATGCATTGAAAATTGAGCGTATTAAAAAGAAACATGATGTCCAAACATATAGAGAAATTCTAGATTATATGGAAAATGGTAAGAAAACAATTCAAACACCGAGAAATAAAAAGAAGTATGTGGCTGAGAAATTTTTGATTGTAGTGGGATTTGGCGTTGTTGTAATGGCAATCGTATTTATAAGTACGTGGATATTCAGCATGATTTAATATAATACAAAAGTTAAAATACTTATGCGAGAATGCGCATACTATCCCAAAAAAGATGGACGATTGTCAGAGGTTCTTATATGAACACTGAAAATCGTCCATCTTTGAGTTTATAGAGCTGTCATGCCACCATCGATGACGAACTCTGATCCTGTTGAATAAGAGGCCTCATCTGAAGCAAGGAAACATACGAGATTTGACACTTCTTCAGGTTGTGCAATACGTCTCATTGGAATCGTCTTTTTAAATGCATTCACTGCTTCTTTCACGCTATCTTCTTCAAGCATGGGTGTTTGGATGACGCCGGGATGAACAGAATTGACGCGAATATTGTAGGGAGAAAGTTCACGTGCAGCTGCTTTGGTCATCCCTCGTACCGCAAACTTAGTATCAGTATAACCGATTGCACCACCGACAAGTCCATTCATGGAAGAAATATTAATGATTGAACCTAGTTCTTGTTGTTTCATGATTGGAGAGACGACCTTGATACCTAAAAATACAGAAACTTGGTTAATATTGACAATCTTCATATAGTCTTCTAGGGAAACGTCGTCAATTGATTTGTGATAAGTTATACCGGCATTATTGATTAATACATCGATACGTTCAAAGCGTGACATTACAGTATCAACGACGTGCTGCCAATCTGACGCTTTTGATACATCATGTTGAATAAACAGTACATCCTCGCCTAAAGATTGGGCTGTCACTTGGCCTACGGATTCGTTAATATCTGTAATTACTACCTTAGCTCCCTCACTGAGTGCCCTTTCAGCATGAAGTTTCCCCATGCCTTGTGCACCTCCTGTGATGATCACAACTTTATCTGTTAATCTTTTCATCTAAAACACACCTTTCTGTACCTTTACAAACAATGTCAATGATAGACCTTTATGTTAAGAAATGCGAATGATGCGTTTGTGACACAGGTGGCTCATCCTATTAAATATTAAAAATAGGGATAAGAATAATATGGTGCATGGGGTGACACATTGATTCTTAATGGTGTGTGTCTGAATATCTATTTGACATGACGTCTTTTCCTGAAAATGAGACGATATACAAAATATAATAATGCGATAAATATAACTATATACATGATGTAGGCGTATGTGTGTAGTCCTGTCATCAGTGTATCAAAGCTATCACTCAATAAGCGTCCTAATAAGATTAGGGCAAAATTCCAAATAGTTGTACCAAGCAATGACAAAACAATAAATTGGACGACATTCATCTTATTAATACCTGCTGGAATCGTAATCAGTACACGAAGGACAGGGATAAAGCGGCATAATAACACTGCCCATGCGCCGTATCGCTTAAACCAGTCATTTGCGCGTTTGACATCTTTACCTTTCAATTTGAGCCATTTACCTTGTCTATCAACAAAGCGATAAATACGCTCTTCATGAATCAGACGACATACATAGTACAAAATCAATAAACCGATAAATGAGGCAATAGTTGAAATGATAAATAAAATAGGGATAGAAAGCCCCGATTTCACAGACATTAAGCCAGCAAATGTCAGAATGATTTCAGAAGGGACAACAGGTAAGACATTTTCTAGTAAAATCAAAATGAAAATAGCCATATATCCCCAACGGCTAATCAAATCAGTAATTATTTGTTCCATATCTAAATGTATGCTCCTTTATAAACATTTGGATTGTAGTGGATGATAGTATGACTGAGATAAGTATAGTTTACCACGATACGCTTTAATAAATTATATTTAAGTCTCCATCACTTATACATTCAATTTAAGAGGTGTTATGATGAAATGAAAAAGGGGGAGTGACGGTGAAAAAAGTTTCAATCAAAGATGTAGCACAAGCGGCTGGCGTCTCGCTTACAACGGTGTCTCTTATATTAAATGGTCATCAAAGAAGATTTCCGCAAAAGACGATAGATCGTGTGATAGCGACAAAGGATGCGCTAGGATATATCCCAAATCAAAATGCACAACAATTACGCAAAAATTACATTAAGTTGATTGGGGTATTGATTCCAAGTTTAACGCATCCTTTTTTCTCAGCTATGATTCAAAGTATGGCACAACATAAGCGAGATGATGTCGATTTATTCTTTTTAAGTACACCTGAAGCAGAAATAGAGGATAATATTAAACATTTAGTTGCAAAGGGGATGGATGGCCTTGTGATTGCACGATTCATTCATGAACCAGAAGAGATGGACGCCTATTTGAAGAAGCACCATGTGCCGTATGTTGTCCTTGATCAAAGTGAAGATAATGACTTTACGGATATGATACGTACAGATGAATTCGCAGGGGGACGTCTTGCAGCAGAGCATTTAATCCAACGCGGTCATCAAAATCTTGTCATCGTTCACCCTGAACCGATGATGTCCAATATGCAAGAACGCGTCAAAGGATTTGAGCAATATTGTAAAGAGCAGAATATTGTAAAGCCTATTAAAATTGCGACATCATTATCGATGCATGGCGGGAAAAAGATTGCGCAAGAGCTAATCAACAGTAAAGCCACTGCAGCATTTGCTATTAATGACGAGATGGCAATCGGTATGATGCGTGGTCTAGCAGAAAAGGGGATACGTGTTCCGGACAACTTTTCAATTATCGGGTATGATAATATTGATATCGCTCAATTTATGACGCCAGCGTTAACGACTGTAGCACAGCCTATTGAAGATATCGGTGAGAGGGCATTACAGCTCATTATGAAAAAAATAGAAAAGCCCCTATCAAATGTCGAAAAATTGATACTACCTAATTCGCTTGTTATACGGGAAACAACGCAGTTCTTGAAATGATATGAATTGCATCACGAAGGGCTTTATTGTGGCTATAATGTGAAAGCGTATACAAATTTAGCAAAAAATGCTAGTATGATGTTTGGTAAAAGGTTTTACCAAAATTAAATTCAAATAGAGATAGAGGTGTTCACCATGAATATTGTTGCACTCCTAGTGGGATTAGGTCCGCTTTTAGGTTGGGGACTCTTTCCTACAGTTGCTTCTAAATTTGGAGGGAAACCCGTACATCAGATTATCGGTACAACACTTGGAACATTAATCTTTGCATGTGTTTTTGCAGTATTGACCGCACAGCATTTTCCGACAGGGATGAATTTGATGTTCTCCTTATTATCAGGTGCGGGCTGGTGTTTCGGACAGATATTAACATTTAAGGCATTTACCTTGATCGGTTCATCTAAAGCGATGCCTGTAACGACAGCATTCCAATTGCTTGGTGCGTCATTATGGGGTGTGTTTGCATTAGGGAACTGGCCAGGACTTACAAATAAAATTATTGGTTTCACAGCACTGTTTGTAATTTTAATCGGTGCACGTATGACAGTATGGAGTGAAAAGAAATTAAGCCAAGATAGCGATAAACTAAAAAAAGCTGTAGTGATTTTATTAATTGGTGAGATTGGCTACTGGCTGTATTCAGCAGCACCACAAGCGACTGATATTGGAGGTAAAGCGGCATTCTTACCTCAAGCTATGGGGATGGTTATCGTTGCAGTTATCTACGGATGCTTCTTTTTGAAGAAAGACAATCCATTTACACAAAAAGTCACGTGGCTACAAATCATTTCAGGCTTTTTCTTTGCTTTTGCAGCGTTGACTTATTTAATATCAGCACAACCTGATATGAATGGGCTTGCGACGGGGTTTGTTCTTTCGCAAACGTCAGTGGTACTTGCGACATTAACGGGAATTTATTTCTTAAACCAACGTAAAACATCAAAAGAAATGGTCGTTACAATGATTGGATTAGTACTGATTCTAGTCGCAGCAACCGTGACGGTCTTCATCAGATAAATAGGGAGGTCTTGATAATGAAAAAAACACGAGTCCTAAATAGTCATATTTCAAAAGCGATTGCAACGATTGGACATTTTGATTTGTTGACGATTAACGATGCGGGTATGCCTATTCCAAACGATGATCGTCGTATGGATTTGGCTATTACGAAAGAATTGCCACGATTTATCGATGTCCTCGAAGTTGTTTTGTCTGAAATGGAAATTCAAAAGGTATATTTAGCTGAAGAAATCAAGTCCAACAATCCAACACAACTTCAACAAATCAAGAATTTGTTAGATGAAAATGTAGAAATCGCCTACATACCACATTCAGAAATGAAAACGTATTTAAGTCACCCACTTAATAAAGGCAATATTCGTACTGGTGAAGTGACACCATTTTCAAATATTATCTTAGAATCTAATGTTACTTTTTAAAGGAGGCGTTCATCATGACACAAAAGGTAGTCATATTAGGATCAACGAATGTCGATCGTTTCTTGTCCGTCGACCGCTATGCTAAGCCTGGTGAGACATTACATGTCGATCAAGGACAACAAAACTATGGCGGTGGGAAAGGGGCTAACCAAGCAATTGCTACAGCGCGGATGAAAGCTGATACTACATTCATCTCCAAAGTAGGACAGGACGGGATTGCTGACTTTATGTTTGAAGGATTTGCAGAAGCTGGGCTTAACACTGACTATGTCTTAAAGTCAGATACAGCTGATACAGGACAAGCATTTATTACTGTCGATGCAAAAGGGAACAATATGATTTATGTGTATGGCGGTGCGAATATGACGATGACCTCAGAAGATGTTGAAAAAGCAGCATCTGTAATTGCAGAAGCGGATTACATCGTTGCACAACTCGAAGTGCCAGTGCCAGCCATCATACGTGCCTTTGAAATTGCCCGTGAACATGGTGTAACGACAATTTTGAATCCAGCACCTGCAAGTACGTTATCAGAGGAATTGTTGACGTTGATTGATGTTATCATTCCAAATGAATTTGAATCAGAAATTTTGTCAGGGATACCTGTTGAAGATGAGCCATCGATGAAAAAGAATGTAGACTACTTCTTGAACTTAGGTGTCAAAGTAGTGTTAATTACTCTTGGTAAGCGAGGAACGTACTATGCAACGAAAGAGACATCAGGTCTTGTTGAGGCATACCGTGTTAAAGTCGTCGATACGACAGCAGCTGGCGACACCTTTATCGGTGCATTCGTCAGTCGTTTTGATATAGCAGCGATGAATATTGAAGAAGCGATAGACTTTGCAAACAAAGCAGCATCCTATACAGTTCAAAAGTCAGGCGCACAAATCTCAATACCTTGGTTAGATGAAGTGGAGTCAAAAGAGTAAAAGGGCAAACCTTCATATTGCTTTTGAGCATATTCATAATAGTAACATTTGAAACTGACGGTTTGACAACTTTGGTAATTCATTTTGTCAAACCGTTTCATTTTTGTATAAGCATATAACGCTCTTTAAGTCGTAGTATCTTCTTCTAAATATCAGTTGGGTATCGTTAAGTGTTGTTAAAGTATTATATTGCAACATTTAGGAATATAATAAATTAAGTTAAGAAAAAAAGAACTAATTATTTTAAAGTTTGTTAGCATAAAAATTGAAATTAAAACTTTATAAGGAGGATTTTTATGCTAGATTTTAGAAAGAAATTAACGGTATTTACTTCGGTAACAATTACGTCTCTTGCATTTTTATCATTTACACATACATCCTCAGTCTTTGCAGATGAAGCGACTGACTCAGCTGTCGTTCAACCTCAAAAATCCCAAGCACCTACTACAGAATCTCAAAATACAGAAAGTGATAATATTTCAACGCAAATGCCTCAAGACATGGCTACAGAAAATACAGAATCTTCATCAGAAAACATTGAGGCAGCAGTGGAAGCAACTCCAGTAGAAGAAAATGAAGCAACGGAAGAAGAAACAGCGACAGAAGGTAACGAAGCAACGGAAGAAGAAACAGCGACAGAAGGTAACGAAGCAACAGAAGAAGAAACAACAACAGAAGAAAACGAAGCAACGGAAGAAGAAACAACAACAGAAGGTAACGAAGCAACGGAAGAAGACACAACAACAGAAGAAAATGAAGCAACGGAAGAAGACACAGCAACAGAAGGTAACGAAGCAACGGAAGAAGAAACAGCGACAGAAGGTAACGAAGCAACGGAAGAAGAAACAGCGACAGAAAGTAACGAAGCAACAGAAGAAGAAACAGCGACAGAAGGTAACGAAGCAACAGAAGAAGAAACAACAACAGAAAATAACGAAGCAACGGAAGAAGAAACAACAACAGAAAATAACGAAGCAACAGAAGAAGAGACATCGACAGAAGATAATGAAGCAACAGAAGAAGAAACAACAACAGAAAATAACAAAATGTCAGAAGAAGTAAAAAAAGAGGACAAGGAAGCAAAAGCTGAGCCTAAAACAGGTGAAAAGTCATTACTTCATGATGAAAAGCCAACAGTTCCTAAAGGGAATCAAGGCCACCCAAAACCGACAAAGTATCCTACGATTTTAGTCCATGGATTTGCTGGTTTCCCTGATGAAAAGAAACCTTTCTTCTTCCCATCTTATTGGGGTGGTAACAAAGTGGATCTAGATAAGGAACTCAAAAAACAAGGTTATGATGTACGCGAGGCAGGTATGAGTGCATTCGGTAGTGACTATGATCGTGCTGTTGAGTTGTACTACTATATTAAAGGTGGACGCGTTGACTATGGTGCATATCACGCTCAAAAATATGGTCATGAAAGATATGGTGAAACGTTCAAAGGTATCTACCCTGAATGGGAACCAGGTAAAAAAGTTCATTTAATTGGACATAGTTTAGGTGGACAAACAATTCAAGTGTTAGAAGACATGCTACGTAATGGTGTACAAGAAGAAATTGATTATCAAAAACAACATGGTGGTACAATTGCACCACTTTTCCAAGGAAACTTTGACAATATGGTAGCGTCTGTTACGAGTGTTGCGACACCTCATAATGGTACATATATCTCAGACAAACTGGGTAACAGACCAATTGTTCGTAAGTTATTCACAGATATTGTGAAATATGCAAGCAATAAACATGCATCTATTGACTATGGTTACGGTATCTGGGGATTAAAACAACGTGATGATGAAACATACTTACAATATTTACGTCGCGTACGAGATAGCAAAGTATGGCAAACAGAAGATAGTGGTTTCTATGATGGATCGTTAGAAGGGTCTAAACGTATTAACGATAGATTAACATTAAGTGATGATGTGGCGTATACATCTATTACAGGTAGAGATACACATTCAACATTATCAGGTAACCAACGTCCAAACTTACACATGTTTGCACCATTCAAAATTCTTTCTAACTTAAACGGTCACCAACAACCAGATAGTTGGAAGATTAATGATGGTCCAGTACCGCTTGGTTCAGGTTTATATCCATACAACAAACCGCACTATGATACAACATTTGACGGCACTCCTAAATTAGGACAATGGGGTGTGATGCCAACACTTAATAACTGGGATCACATGGACTTTGTAGGATGGGATGTTCTAGACACAAGAATTAAACCAGACATGGTATTACATTTCTATGAAGACATTATGAACTACCTATCAAGTGTTGAACAAGTACAAGAACAAAAGGAAAAAGCAAAAGCAAGTGCGTAAATGATAACTCAATAATATATCGTTTGAGACACCATTCTTAGGATACTTCGGGTTCTTGGAGGGTGTCTCATTTTTTTGATTTGTGTGCTCAATACGTATCGCTTTTCTTTAAACGAAGTGCCTATTAAGATAATGATAAGCAACGTTGTCATTGTTCAAATCATGTTAATGAGGAGTGAGAGTATGAAAGCTGTCGTTATAAGTGAAGCTGGATCAGCTCAAAATTTAGAATATCGTGATGTACCAACACCAAAAGTGAAAAAAGGTTGGTCACTTGTAAAAGTGAAAGGGTTCGGCATTAATCATTCTGAAATCTTTACGAGAGAAGGTCAGTCCCCCTCTGTTGTCTTTCCAAGGATTTTAGGAATTGAGTGTGTAGGTGTGATTGAACAAACGACTGATGCGTTACGTTTACCTATAGGACAAAAGGTTGTGTCAATAATGGGTGAAATGGGTCGAGCGTTTGATGGTAGTTACGCTGAGTATGTCCTTTTACCTAACGACCAAATTTATCCTATTGAAACAAAGCTAGAGTGGGATGTATTAGCAAGTATTCCAGAGACGTATTATACAGCATATGGCTCTTTTCGCTCTTTAGATATTACAGATAAGGATGAGGTTTTAGTTAGAGGGGCAACGAGTAGTTTAGGGATTGCCTTTATGAAAATTGTGAAAGGACTTTACCCGTCAGTAACTGTAACAGGGACAACAAGACGTTTACATAAAGCGGAAAGATTACGTCAGCAAGGATTTGATGACGTTATAGTAGACCAAGACGGAAAGCTCCAAACCAATAAAGTTTATACGAAAATTATTGACTTAGTTGGGCCAAAGTCAATTAAAAATTCAATTTCGCATTTAGCACAGTACGGAACAATTTGTAGTGTAGGTCAATTGGGAAATGAATGGTACTTGAATACATTTGACCCTATTATTGAGTTGAGAGGTTTTAAAAAACTTACATCCTTTTATTCTGGAGATGTTGATATTCAATTGTTGAATCATATCATTCGGTTAATTGAAAAAGGTCATATTTCAAATGTAGGTCCTGTTAAAGTGTTTGGATTAAATCAAATCGTTGAAGCACATGAATATGTCGAAAATGAACAAGAAAGTTTTGGTAAAGTTGTCGTTATACCATAAGATAAACATTAGAATTTGATAGTGGATGCTATAGGATGCCGTTGAGCCGGTCTCTTAAAGCATCCATTTTTGTATTGTATGAAGCCAAAACTTT
This sequence comes from Staphylococcus felis, assembly GCF_003012915.1. Taxonomy (NCBI): domain Bacteria; kingdom Bacillati; phylum Bacillota; class Bacilli; order Caryophanales; family Staphylococcaceae; genus Staphylococcus; species Staphylococcus felis. The sequence continues at coordinate 707,448 of NZ_CP027770.1, forward strand.
AGAAAGTCATTAAAAAATTTTTAATAAAGTGTACATTGAAAAAAAGAAAAATGCTTCATTTTAATTGTGTTACAACGTGTGCAGTAATTCTTTTAGAAGTATGTTCGAATTATCGAGATGAACATCAAACTAGGTAGCCACTACCAACAACAAGTTAAAATCAATCAATTATCATCTCACATGACCCCTATGTGATACAATATTTTGACGGACAAATGATAGATTTGGATATCAAAAAATAGCATTATTTTAAAAGCTGTCTCGAATGAAAATGAATGTTTTCAAACGAGACAGCTTTTTTATAGTAACGTAATTAGTCTTTGATTGCATCTGGTTCTTCAGGTAAGAGTTGTCCGCCATCAATGACAAGACTTTGACCTGTAATAAACTTTGATGCAGGTGATGCAAAGAAAGCAACAGCAAAGCCGATATCAGCAGGTTCACCTAATTCATGTGTAGGTATAATCTTACGCGTACCTGCTAAGTAAGATTCTCCTTGTGCTTTTAAGCCTTCTGTTAAAACGTTGCCTGGCTGAACGGCATTAATCGTAATACCATATTTAGCATATTCAAGTGCTGCACTTCGCATAAAGCCGAGTTGTCCAGCTTTTGTTGCACCATAATGTGCCCAACCTGGATAGCCCGTAATGGGACCAGTCACAGAGGACGTTATAATCACACGACCATAGCGTTGTTTTTTCATATATTTTAAAACAGCTTGAGTGACGAAAAACATCCCTTTAAGATTGATATTTTGTATTTGATCCCAATCATCTTCTGTTAGATTTTCAATCTCAATTTGAGGATAGATGCCTGTATTTGACGCGAGAATATCAATTTTGCCATGCGTATGAACGATTTGATCGACAACATCATGCACGTTCTTTTGATCTGATACATCTAGAGGATAAAATGCACCACCTAATGCTTTAGCCGTTTGTGTGCCATTTTGTTCGTCGATGTCCCCGATGATTACTTTAGCACCTGCTTTTGCCAAAGATTCTGCAATCCCTTTTCCAATTCCATTTGCGCCACCAGTTATCAGTGCAATTTGATGAGATAAATCAATCATATGTTATCTGCTCCTTTCAGTTCTTATCATTATTTATATGCCCTTATTTAACAAATGTGTAACGTACCATTTAAAACAAAAATGAAAATAATGTGAATGTTTGATGTATAGTATGTATTGACGGCAATTCGCGCTAATGATTATTAAAATAAAAAATATTTTTGATAGTGAAATGGAGAGTGTAGTTGAAGTATAATACTATTGTTATAGAGTTGTTTAAAGGATAGGGGAGAAACATATGGTATGTAGTCAATGTGGTCGTACAGTGCATGATCATGATCGATTTTGCATGTATTGTGGTCATGCGTTAACGAATAATAAAACATCTGTAGAAAGTCGAATGAAAGAAGATTCTCATATTGAAGAGATACGAGACGAGAAGCAATCGAAAAGAAGTGCTGTTAATCATGTTAATTTAAAGCACGAAGCCAAAACATTATTTGATCATACGACGAAATCTATAGGTAAGTTTGCTGGCAGTGAAGAAGTACTGAATTTGAATTTAAAAGATATGTTTTCAGAAGTATTTAAGTTTCATTCTAGAGATGAATCCGAAGAAATATTTATAGCGGGAACGAAAAAAACAACGCCTCTGTTGGAAGAAGTATCTGAAGAGTGGGGAAAACCTTGGTTATTTTCAAGAGTATTCGTGGCGTTTGCTATTACATTTTTGGCTTTATGGATATTAAGCAGTACATTTGAGAATGAGTTGGCGATACCGGGCTTAATATTTATAGGTGCGCTAACAGTTCCGCTCACAGGCCTCATATTTTTCTTTGAATCTAATGCTTTTAAGAACATGAGTTTATTTGAAGTTTTAAAAATGTTTTTTGTAGGTGGCGTGATATCTTTAATAAGTACCATGATATTGTATCACTTTGTCACATTTAGTAAGGACTATTATGATTATGGTGCAATGACCGTGTTTGATGCGCTGATGGTAGGATTAGTAGAGGAAATGGGTAAGGCACTGATTATTATCTATTTTGTAAACAAAAATAAAACGTATAAGATTTTAAATGGGCTGTTGATTGGTGGCGCTATCGGTGCAGGCTTTGCTATGTTTGAGTCGGCAGGATACATCTTAACATTCTCTCTTAACTATGATGAATCTATTATTAATTTAGTCTTTTTAAGGGCGTGGACAGCTATTGGAACACATTTAGTATGGTCAGCGATTATAGGTGCGGCTATTGTAATTGCAAAAGAACATAACAACTTTGGCTTTCGTAATGCTGTTGATAAACGTTTCTTATTTTTCTTTTTGTCATCAGTGATTTTACATAGCTTTTGGGATACATCGATTACTTTTTTTGGAAGTGATAATGCGAAGTTTATACTATTAAGTGTGACGGCATGGTTACTTATTTTTATATTGATGAAGGCAGGATTGAAGCAAGTTAATATTCTGCAAGAAGAAGCGCGACAAATGAAAGAAATATAATGTTTGCTGAAGGAGGATATGACAATGAAATATTGTAGTCAATGTGGCCATCCTTTGCGTGAAAATCAAAATTTTTGTCATCAATGCGGTCAACGTGTAAGACAATCGAATCATCAACTATCGAATATGAGCAGAACAGAACAGCATTATCAGAAAGTTGTGGCGAAGGAAAATAAAAGTAAGCTCCCTTTGATATTGTTGAGTATATGTACTTTTATTGTCTTGATACTTGGACTGTTGTTCGGAGTGTATCAATTATTAGGCAAAAATGATGTTCCTATTACAAACCAAAAATCAACGACCTCATCTTATGAGACACCGACAATCAATGTTTTATCGGCACAATTTAGTGCGCAATTTATGCATCAAGATCGCCGAAATGGATATGATGGGGTCCAACTAGGTATGAGTCGCAATCAAATTGAGAGTGATTATGGTGAACCGGAAGAAACGCTTCACATTGCAGGTGTGTCAGCTGAAAAATATGGAGACATCGCCGTGAATTATGAAAATGATAGGGTGCATCGTTATTTTGTAGTACCAGAAAATACAAGTGTTTATCAGTATGAGAATTATCATGGTACGCCTACGATGAAAGCCGATGAAGGTGGACTCATTTATGATGATCAACCCAATAATGACTTTACAATTAAAGTATATGTAGACGAAAAGGGTCAAGTTATCGGTATTGAAAATGTAAATCAAATTGATCGTTAATATGTGAGAGGTTATACAGATTTAGGTCTAAGTTAGGGCAACATAGCGCCTACGACAACCTAGTTTGTAATAACCTCTTTTTGATATGTTTGAGGCATGCTTTGACACTACATTTCCATTGAAACCTTAGGACAATAGCGTTATAATTATAAATCGTAATTATTACGTTTTATAAAGAGAGGATGTTTCATATGGAACAACATCATCGCATTGTAATTATTGGGGCTGGTGCTGCGGGCATTGGGATGGCTGTTACGTTGAAGACTTTGAATGTTGAAGATGTCCTTGTGATTGAGCGCGGAACGATTGGCCATTCATTTAAGCAATGGCCTCAAACGACACGAACAATTACGCCATCATTCACATCGAATGGATTTGGTATGCCAGATATGAATGCCATTTCAATGGATACGTCACCTGCATTTACATTTAATACTGAACATTTGTCAGGCGAGACTTATGCTGAATATTTAGAGGTTGTAGCAAAGCATTACGGGCTGCATATTTCGACTCAAACTGAAGTGGAAAGTGTGTCGTGGGTAGATGCGTCGTATGAAATCAAAACATCACAAGGTACAGTGATTGCAGATTATATCTTTGTGGCGACTGGTGATTATGCTTTTCCGCATAGACCTTTAGAGCATGGGCTTCACTATAGCGAGATTACAGACTTTAGTCAGCTTGAGGGAGATGCGTTTGTCATTATAGGAGGAAATGAGAGTGCTTTTGACGCGGCCATTCATCTTGCTAAAAAAGGTGCTGATGTATCGATTTATACGACATCGACTGGACTGAAGCAATCAGATGCAGATCCAAGTATACGATTGTCACCATATACACGACAACGACTAGCAGAAGCGGTTAAAGAGGGGGCTCACATTGAGATGAATGTGCATTATAAAGCCATCGCCACACGACGTTCTGAGTCAGGATATGAGATTTTGTTTGAAGATGGAAAAGTCGTCCATACCGAAACACAACCGATTCTTGCGACTGGTTTTGATGTGACACAAAATCCACTCGTACAACAGTTATTCACGGTGCGTCATAATGAAGTGCTGTTATCGGACTTAGACGAATCGACACGTTATCCTAATGTTTTTATGATAGGGGCAACGGTGCGTCATGAATCAGCCATACTGTGTTATATTTACAAATTTAGAGCACGATTTGCAGTTCTTGCACGAGAAATCATTGAACGAGAAGGGCTTCCTTTAGACGCATCAATTATTCAAGAATTTAAAAATAATCACATGTATCTTGACGATTATAGTTGTTGTGAAGTGGATTGCTCATGTTAGAAGTGATATTTGATGTCAAAACTGGTGATATGTCAGAGATTCCGGAGACACCGCATCAATTTAAGTTAAAAAACGTCAAAAAATTGACGAATAGTCAGTATCGATTACTGAGACAATATATTATGAAATATCAACTTGATTTATCATTACAACAAAGTGTGTCGTCAACAAAAGATAAAAGTCAAAGGTTATCACAATGTTTATCGCAATTTGTCTCTGAAAGTCTAAATCATATCCCGCGTAAAAGAGAGACATTACTTGGATGGCTGATTATTTTAGTGATGTTTGCGTTACCGATTTATATTGCATATCATTTTTCAGATTGGTTGCAATCCCACATTGCTATGCCAGTATTAAGTGGGATTTCTAAAGGGTCGTTATTTCACATTGAATGGCTACACCACATTTTCTTTGGAGATTATGGCGTGATGTCATTAGGGACATATTCTTTAGTCTGGGCGTTACCAGTTGTAGTGCTGATCAGTTGTGCTACAGCATTGATTGAACACACACATGTTAAAGACTATGTTATCTGGTCTATTGAGCCTTCTATGAAACGCATTGGTCTTGAAGCTATTGATATTGTACCGGTATTAGAGGGATTTGGATGTAATGCAGCTGCTGTTGTACAAGCCGATCATCAATGTCATATCTGTACAAAAGAGAGATGTATGAGTTTGATTAGTTTTGGGTCATCCTGTAGTTATCAGATTGGGGCAACGTTATCGATTATGAATACAGCACATGTGTCATGGCTGTTTATGCCTTATTTGTTGATGGTGTTTTTAGGAGGCATTTTGCATAATTATCTATGGCAAAGTAGGATGAGAAGTATAAGGCTAGTAAGTCAGTCTGAAATGCACTTTTATGTGACTCAACCGCCTGCTCATATTGTGCGGCCGCTTCAATGGCCATCTTGGCAAAAATTAGGTCAGCAAATCACTGACCAAATTAAAATGTTCTTATATCAAGCGATGCCCATTTTTATCGGTATTTGTCTCATTGTGAGTCTACTATCATTGACGCCACTATTAATCACGTTATCACAAGTATTTACACCTATTTTAATGTTACTGCATATCCCAACCGAACTTTCACCAGGGATTTTGTTCTCAATGATTCGTAAAGACGGTATGCTCTTGTTTAATGTTCAAAATGGGCAGGTACTACAATCCCTTTCGACAATACAAGTTTTAGCACTTGTATTTTTGAGTTCGACTTTTACTGCGTGTTCCGTGACAATCACAATGATGATACGACGACTAGGGTTAAAAGAAGGGGCTAAAATAGTTGGCAAACAAATGGTGACATCATTATGTTGTTTAATTGTATTAGCGATGATAGTGGGAGTAAGTCGTATGTTCTTTTAAACTTTCAATATACCGTTTGAGGTATTTTACCTTAAAGTTTCGCCTGACGGATTGAATGCACGCATACTTAAAAAATCAACCGAGCATGCTATCGTTGTCATGCTCGGTTTTGATATTTTGATTAGAAGTGAATGGTTATAGTTCAATCAAAGGTGTTTCACAAGTAGGATTCTCGACAGAATATCATGACTCGGCAAAATTTGGGGAACAATTTTGCTCGTCATTCCATTCTGCTTGAATCCTGACCACTTGTTCAACAACCTTGATAGTCATATGCTGTTTGGATGATGTTTTTAAGTTCACTGATGAGGGGTTCTTTTGGGTTGGCTGTTGTACATTGGTCTTCATATGCTAATTCTGCCATTCGGTCGATTGTGTTGTTAAGGACTGCTTCTGTGACACCTTGAGATTTCAAGTTCATCTCGATACCTACAGAGCGACCGAGTTCATAGACTGCTGTTGCTAAAGCTTCGACAAGTTCTTCTGTTGTGTTGCCTTTTAATCCTAAGTAACGCGCGATGTCTGCATAATCTGTATGTGCTCTGAAAAATTCGTATTTAGGAAACAATGCATGTTTTTGTGGATCTTTTGCATTATAGCGAATAACATGTGGTAACAATATGGCATTTGTACGTCCGTGTGGAATACCGTATTCGCCACCAATTTTATGTGCGATAGAATGTGAAATACCTAAGAACGCATTGGCAAAAGCCATACCAGCCATTGTTGAAGCGTTATGCATTTTTTCACGAGATACAGCATCACCTTGTTCGACAGATTGGTTTAAATAATCAAATGTAAGCTTAATTGCTTGAAGGCTAAGGCCACGCGTATAATCTGAAGCCATCACTGATACATAAGATTCAATAGCGTGAGTTAATACGTCCATACCTGTATCAGCTGTAACACTTTTAGGAACACTCATCACAAACTGTGGGTCAACAATTGCGATATCAGGTGTTAAGGCATAATCTGCTAGCGGGTATTTTACATGTGTTTCGCTATCTGTAATTACTGCGAAAGGTGTTACTTCTGAACCTGTTCCAGATGTTGTTGGAATACAGATAAATGTCGCATTTTCGGGTTTGCCAATTTTGTAAGTCCGTTTACGAATATCTAAGAATTTTTGTTTAGCGCCAAAGAATGATGTTTCAGGGTGCTCAAAAAACATCCACATTGCTTTTGCGGCATCCATTGCAGAACCACCGCCTAACGCAATAATCGTATCTGGTTGGAAGTCAACAATCATTTCCAATCCTTTATAAACAGTGTTTGTTGATGGGTTTGGTTCTACGTCACTAAATACTTTAATTTGTGGTTGCTTATGGCGTCGTCTTAATACACTTTCAACGCGTTCAGCGTATCCAAATTCGACCATACCTGGGTCACAAATGAGCATGACTCGTTCTACTTTTTCCATTTCTGTTAAATAAAGTAATGCATTTTGTTCAAAATATACTTTGGGTGGAAGTTTGAACCATTGCATATTATTACGACGACGCGCAATGGTTTTGATATTGATAAGATCTGTAGCTGACACGTTATGTGATACAGAGTTTTTACCGTAAGAACCGCACCCTAATGTTAACGATGGAATTAATTCATTGTACATATCACCAATACCTCCAGCAGCTGATGGTGTGTTTACAAGAATACGACACGCTTTCATTCTTAATCCAAATTGTTGTTGCAATTGTGTATCTTCTGTATGAATGACTGCAGTATGTCCAAGACCACCTAAATCAAGCATACCTTCACATAATGTAAGCGCATCTTCTGTTGATTTGGCTTTAACCATCGCTAAGACGGGTGATAATTTTTCGCGAGAGAGCGGGTAATCTTTACCGACACCTTCTAATTCAGCAATTAGCAATTTTGTACCATTTGGGACTTTAATATTGGCCATTTCAGCGATTTCCATTGCAGATCGTCCAACGATATCTGGGCGCACTGCGTATTTATCTTCATTCATAACGGCATTTTCAAGGCGTTCAAGTTCTTTAGCTGAGACGATATAACATTGATGCGCTTTGAATGCTTGTTTGACTTCGCTATATATTGCTTTGTCAACGATAACAGCTTGTTCCGAAGCACAAATCATACCATTATCAAATGTTTTAGATGCGATTACATCATTGACTGCGCGTTTGATATGTGCTGTTTTTTCGATATACGACGGTACGTTACCAGGGCCAACGCCAAGTGCAGGCTTACCTGTCGAATAAGCTGACTTCACCATTCCAGAACCACCTGTTGCAAGAACCAATGCGATATCTTTATGATTCATCAATTGTTTAGTCGCTTCGACTGAAGGGTGTTCAATCCATTGAATCGCATGAGCAGGAGCACCAGCACGAATCGCTGCTTGTAAAACCACTTCAGCAGCTGCTTTTGATGATTGTTGTGCACTTGGGTGAAAAGCGAAAATAATAGGGTTTCCTGTTTTGATAGCAATCAGCGCCTTAAAAATAGTCGTTGATGTTGGGTTTGTTGTAGGTGTGACACCACAAATCACGCCAACAGGTTCAGCGACATAAGTTAATCCTTTTTGAGTATCTTCACCGATGACACCAACTGTTTTGTTGTCTTTAATCGCATTCCAAATATATTCAGATGCATATAGATTTTTGATCGCTTTGTCTTCATAAACACCGCGACCTGTCTCTTCATAGGCATGTTTAGCGAGAGACATGTGATGATCTACCGCTGCCATACTCATTTCATGTACAATACGGTCTATTTCTTCTTGAGATTTTGTTGCGAGGGCTTTCAGGGCAATTTGTCCATTGGTAGCGAGTGTGTTAATCATTTCTAAAACGTTAACTTCTTGAGACTTTTTTTCTAAAACAGATGACATAATGCATACCTCCAACCATTTGTGATTTTTTTCACAATCAGTATAGTATAATTTATGAGGAAGGTAAAGTAATTTTGGTAGCCTTTTGAATCAATTGCGTCTAAATCGTGAACAAAATCATCCGAGGCTTTGATGTCAAAGCATTTTGAAAAAGGAGCGTTTTAGAATTAAGATTCGGATAGGATACTGTTAGCGTTTATTGTATGATAGTAGAAGATAATGTTATGCATCCACTTTTCGGTGTATGAACGATTTTGAATTAAGAATGATGGGAGGTTGTTTTGTGACTCAATCACAGCCCAAATTTTTAAATATTTATAATACATTATATAAAGAAATACAGCTAGGGAAATTTCCGGGAGGGGCCGCATTGCCGACTGAAAAAGTGTTGTGTGAACGCTTTGGTGTGAGTCGCATGACTTTGCGTCAAGCAATTAAGTTACTCGTAGAAGATGGTGTAGTCGAAAGTGTTCGGGGAAAAGGGCATTTCGTGATTTCAAAGTTACATGAACGTCACGCTTCAAGTGTAACGACTTTAGCGCATCCGTTATATCAAATGGCGCGCTTTCCTATGACTCTTCAATCCGTGAATTATCGAGTTGATTTGGAGAGCGACTATACAAATTATTTATTTCCACACCATCCATCTGCTGTGATTGCAATGGAACGCTATTATGCGCGAGATGATAACTCAAACGCCGATGCTTTATGTTTTACATTTATTCCATTAAATGTCATCGATACTTTTGGTATTAAGACTCAAAATGAAACGGAAATGATTACATTTGTAGAAGAAACGGTCTATCAACATGCATATCAATCAGACTTGAAGTATGCTATCACACACAATCCACACTTTAAGCATGATAAGAATGTTTTTGATGGAGGTCAGCAATGTTGGCTTGTAATGGAGTCCCTCTATAGTAATCATGACAGCCCAATTATCATTAATAAATGGTACCTCCCACAAGATAATGCAGAAATTAAAGTAACACGAATTCGTGACAATTAAAATAATTCCATCATTGAAGGAGATGGGACATAAATATCTCAGTAATCGAGGCTGGGCCATAATCCCAAAATATAGCGTAGAGATGATTCATGATTGAATCATCTCTACGCTTTTCCTTTATCAATCATTCGTATTGTTTGGCTCGCATTTCCTAGGGGGATGGGTCGAGCCCCAGTCTCGACGCTCATCCTATTCCCTCAGGCGTCTCGCCAACAATACGTCGTTTATGCATGTCATGATTCACTGTTATACTTTAAAAAATAAGGACTGAGATATTTATGTCCCAGTCCCCTTTTAGCGTTATTTATTTTAAGCGTTATATCCTAGCCTCTTTTTTGACGGTAAAGATGTATCTTTTAGAAGAAAAAGTTCTTAAAGATGTCATAAATCATGGATTGAAAGCGTTATCTTTTTGTTGTAATATATAAGTGGTTAGACAATTAGACAAATAACTATACAACATAGGGAGGTTGTTAAGATGAAAACAACACCACATATTAAACCAATGAATAACGTCGAGATTGCAGAAACGGTATTATTACCGGGTGATCCGTTGCGTGCCAAATTTATAGCGGAGACGTATTTGGAAGATGTACAACAATTTAACACAGTTCGTAATATGTTTGGTTATACTGGGACGTATCGCGGGCAGAAAGTATCAGTGATGGGTTCGGGTATGGGTATCCCTTCTATAGGTATCTATTCATATGAATTAATTCATACATTTGGGTGCAAGAAGCTGATTCGCGTTGGCTCTTGTGGCGCGATGCAAGACGATATCCAACTGTATGATGTGATTATTGCTCAAGGTGCTTCAACAGACTCAAATTATGTTCAGCAATATCGCTTACCAGGTCATTTTGCGCCTATCGCTTCATACCATTTATTAGAAAAAGCAGTAGACAAAGCGCGTGAAAAAGGCGTTTCATATCATGTAGGTAACATTTTATCGAGTGATATTTTCTATAATGCAGATAGCACAGCAACAGAGCGCTGGATGCGTATGGGTATTTTAGGTGTAGAAATGGAATCAGCAGCATTATATATGAATGCGATATATGGTGGGGTTGAAGCATTAGGTGTCTTTACAGTGAGTGACCATTTAATACATGATCAATCAACAAGTCCAGAAGAGAGAGAACGTGCATTTACAGATATGATTGAAATTGCACTTTCACTTGTGTAGGAGTGAGGATGTATGGCGTATGCAAAAGTAAAAAGAGCAGTGCCGATTTTACTATTTTTATTCGTGTTTAGTTTAGTTATTGACAATTCGTTTAAGCTGATTTCAGTTGCGATTGCAGATGATTTAAACATATCTGTGACGACAGTGAGTTGGCAAGCAACATTAGCAGGTCTTGTCATTGGGATTGGGGCAGTTGTCTATGCCTCTTTATCAGATGCAATTAGTATTCGAACGTTATTTATTTATGGTGTCTTTTTAATCATTATAGGTTCATTGATTGGCTATATTTTTCAACAACAGTTTGCACTTGTTTTAGCAGGACGCATTATCCAAACTGCAGGACTTGCTGCAGCCGAAACGTTGTATGTGATTTATGTGGCAAAGTATCTATCTAAAGAGGATCAAAAAACGTATCTCGGATTGAGTACGAGTAGTTATTCCCTTTCACTCGTTATCGGTACGTTGTCTGGCGGATTTATTTCAACATATCTGCATTGGACAAATATGTTTTTAATTGCATTGATTGTCGTATTTACTTTGCCGTTTCTCTTTAAGCTATTGCCTAAAGAAAATGGAACACACAAAGCACACCTCGACTTTATAGGTTTGGTGTTAGTTGCGACTATCGCGACAACAGTGATGTTGTTTATTACAAACTTTAATTGGCTTTATTTAATCGGTGCATTCGTTGCGATAATGGTATTTGCACTTTATATCAAAAATGCGAAGAGACCGTTAGTTGATAAGACATTCTTTCAAAATAAGCGTTATGCGTCGTTTTTATTTATCGTATTTGTGATGTATGCGATTCAGTTAGGTTATATTTTTACATTTCCATTTATTATGGAACAGATTTATCATTTTAAATTAGACGTGACGTCTTTATTACTAGTGCCGGGTTATATCGTTGCAGTGATTGTAGGTGCGCTAAGTGGTAAAATTGGGAACGTTTTGAATTCAAAACAAGCGATTATCACAGCGATATGTCTTATTATAATCAGTCTGTTTTTACCTGCATTAACAGTAGGTCAAAATGTGAGCATTTTTGTCATTTCTATGATTTTATTTGCAGGTAGCTTTGCTTTAATGTATGCACCATTGTTAAACGAAACGATACGTACAATTGATATGCATATGACGGGTGTAGCAATTGGTTTTTATAATTTAATTATTAACGTAGCGGTGTCGGTAGGTATTGCAATAGCAGCAGCACTTATTGATTATCAACCGCTTAATTTCCCGGGTAATACTGCCCTTGCAACACATTTCGGTGTCATTTTAAGTCTACTAGGAGTGATGAGTATAATCGGTTTAATTCTGTTCCTCATCCTGAATCGATGGACGCAATCAAATACTTAAAGGAGTTATTTATGATGAATTATGAAAAATATATAGATCATACACTTTTAAAACCAGAAACAACGCGTGATCAAATCGATCGTATTATTGAAGAAGCGAAAACATATCACTTTAAATCAGTGTGTGTCAACCCTACTCATGTTGAATATGCTGCCCAACAATTAGAAGGGTCTGACGTTTTAGTGTGTACGGTTATTGGCTTCCCACTCGGAGCGTCAACAACTGAAACGAAAGCATTCGAAACACGTGACGCAATCGCAAAAGGTGCAGATGAGATTGATATGGTGATCAACATCGGCGCATTAAAAGACGGGCGTGATGACGATGTGCAACGTGATATTGAAGCTGTAGTTGAAGCGGCTCAAGGTCACACAGTCAAAGTCATTATCGAAACAGTTTTATTAACAGATGAGGAGAAAGTGAAAGCGTCAGAACTTTCAAAAGCAGCAGGGGCGCACTTTGTGAAAACATCTACAGGCTTCGCTGGTGGTGGCGCAACACCTGAAGATGTGAAGCTCATGAAAGATACTGTAGGGGATGCATTAGAAGTGAAAGCATCAGGTGGCGTTCGAAACTTAGATGACTTTAAAGCAATGCTCGATGCAGGTGCTACGCGTGTAGGCGCAAGTGCAGGTGTACAGATTATGCAAGGATTAGAAGCAGACACAGACTATTAATGACTCGGCGAAGAGGAGTGAAGGAGTATGGCAAGACCATTTCAACGTATTCATATCATCGTAATGGACTCAGTCGGCATCGGTGAAGCACCAGATGCCAAAGACTTTAACGACGAAGGTTCACATACGCTCAAACATACATTAGAAGGCTTCAATCAAACGTTACCCGCGTTAGAACGTTTAGGCTTAGGTAATATTGATGATCTACCAGTGGTCAAGCGTGTTGAAGACCCACAAGCGTACTATACAAAACTGAGCGAAGCGTCAGTAGGTAAAGATACGATGACAGGACATTGGGAAATAATGGGACTGAATATTCACAAGCCATTCAAAGTTTATCCGAATGGCTTCCCAGATGAACTTATCGAACAAATTGAATCGGTGACAGGACGCAAAGTAGTCGCTAACCGTCCAGCATCAGGCACACAAATTATCGATGAGTGGGGCGAGCATCAGATGAAAACAGGCGATTTGATCGTCTATACATCGGCGGATCCAGTTTTACAAATTGCAGCACATGAAGATATTATTCCACTCGAAGAACTGTATGATATTTGTGAAAAAGTACGTGAGATGACAAAAGATCCGAAATATTTGATCGGTCGGATTATTGCACGACCATACGTCGGGGAGCCTGGCAATTTTACCCGCACAAGCAACCGTCATGACTATGCGCTAAAGCCATTCGGCAAAACAGTGATGAACACATTAAAAGATGAAGGCTACGATGTGATTGCGATCGGTAAAATTAATGACATCTTTGATGGAGAAGGCGTGACACAAGCGGTTCGTACGAAGAATAATATGGACGGCATGGATCAACTCATGAAAGTCGTTGAGCAAGACTTTACAGGGATGAGCTTTTTAAATCTCGTTGATTTCGATGCGTTGTATGGACATCGTCGTGACAAACCAGGGTATGCGCAAGCCATTAAAGACTTTGATGAGCGCTTACCGGACTTGCTTGAAGCATTGCATGAAGATGACTTACTCATCATTACAGCTGATCACGGTAACGATCCAACAGCAGAAGGAACAGATCATACACGTGAGTACATTCCAGTCTTAATGTACAGTCCAAAATTCAACGGAGGTCAAGCGCTGGAAGGTGATACGACCTTTAGTTCGATCGGTGCGACCATTGCGGACAACTTTGGCGTAACATTACCTGACTATGGCCGCAGTTATTTAAAAGCATTAAAATAACATAGCTTGACTATAAGAGATTAGGGTTCAGAGCTCTAATCTCTTTTTATGTGATAAGCGCAAACACATGCACAATTTGAAGAAGTATCCTATAGTTACGAAGAATGCGGATGACGCAACATATTGAAAAGGATTGTTTTGGTGAATAAGGCGATTGATGCGATTAAAATGGGTTTATTACTGTGTTGGTGTATTTGGCTATGCGATAAATCTATTCTGTAATTTTGGAGCTAGTCGTTTATTTTTATTTGGAAATGCCAAAAAATGGAAGTGTACGCTTAATGCAAATTGTATATATTGTATAATATAGGCGTCTATATATGAATGAAGTGAGGTGAGTTTTATGATTGGAAGACAAATACAACTGGTTCAATTTTTTTTAAAACAACAAAGTGCCTATTTAACGTCTGATGAAATTTCGAAAAAACTTCAAGTTTCAAACCGTACAGCGCGCAGTGATATTCAAGTGATTAATCAATTGTTTTTAAAAGATGTAATCGTGAGTGTACCTGCGAAAGGATACCAATTCAATCTGAAGCGATATGATATTGAAACGATAGCATCCCAGTTAGAACATCATCTTCAGCGAGATGCAAAGTTATTAGTTGCAGTAGGTTATCATTTGTTGATGTCAAATGAGGTCAGTACCATTCAAGACATCGTACAGCACTTTAACTTCACTAAAAAAGAAGCCATGGACTATGTAGAACGAATTCAAGCTTGGTGTGAAACATTTCATATTAAATTGATGATAAAGCAACGAAAGGGGATTGTGGTAGAGGGAAGTAAGACTCACCTCACTAATGCGATTTTGCATTTGAATCAATTGGCCGGAGACTCACATCATGTGGAGACGCTGATTTTGAATGAGTTACCTAAAGCCCATGTCCAAACGATAAGACACCTTTTAAAACAGCAATTAGATGAATATGACATGAGATATGCATCGATACAAATAGAACAGTTACTGATACATTTAATTTTACTCATCAAACGTCCACAACAAAAGGGCGATACGTTATTTATCAATACGAAAGCGAAACAAATTGCACATGATGTCATCCAAGCAGTGAATACGAAATTAGGCTATCATCTCACTGAAGACACTGTGACGTTGTTTTCATTTTTAATAGGGTATCATTTTAATCAGTTTGATTTAGGCTTCCAGAAGCATTTTATTGAAAGTTATGTCAATCGATTAATTGAAGATGTTGAAAAAAGAGTAGAGATGTCGTTTTCACACGATGCACTATTACAAGAAAATCTGTATTCGCATTTTAGTCGAACATATTTGAGAGTTACACAGTCTATGTCTTTAATGAATCCTTTAACACAAGATATTAAAGCAAGGTATCCATTTTTGTTTAATATGATTTATGAATCGATTCAACATTTGGCACAATATACAGAAATTGTTTTGTCAGAAGATGAGATCGCTTTTTTAACGATACACTTTCAAGCAGCGGTTGAACGATTTGATGTTCAAACGGTGCGCGTTGCGATTGGGTGTTATTACGGATTAGGTGTATCCCAATTGTTAGAAACGAAAATAGCACAAATGAATCAAAATATTCGAGTGGTTGATACGTTTAAGTATAATGAGATAAAGCACTATGATTGGAATCACATCGATGTTTTAATTACGACACATGATGTGGAAAGGGATTCTATCCCAAGTCATGTTGACGTCTTAAAAGTATCACCATTTTTTTCAGAGGAAGATCAACAGCGATTGTTGGAGAGATTACGCAATCAACTTCAAAAGCATAAAGGTTATGAGATAGATCGGGTGAAGTTACATGTTGTTTCAACTGATGAGTCATTCAGGCGTTTGTCAGATGTTTTTGAAATGGCACAAGACATTTTAAATACGTATCAAGCGATTCATACATCTTATATGGAGACAGCGCTTGAGCGTGAACGTATGGCGTCAACGTATATTGGTCAAGGCATCGCAATTCCACATGGTGACCCTGATAAAGTGGCGCAATCCTATGTCTTGATATTTAGGAGCAGGAGAGGGATTTATTGGAAAACAGATAGAGCGCATCTTATTATTTTTCTTGCTATTGCAGATACAGAAATACAACAAACGCGTCATATTATGCAAACTATTGCAAAGATGGATAAACAAGACGTCGAGTCCTTTTTAGAAATGGATGATCATCAATTCGAAAAACATATGTCAAACCTGTTAAGAGATAATTGCCACTAGTAGCGGTAATTATCTTTTTTTATTACATTTGAAAGCGATTACAATGAAGGTGAGGAGTGTGAGAAAACATGAAAATAGTAGCAGTAACGTCTTGTCCAAACGGAATTGCACATACGTATATGGCTCAAGAAAAACTTGAGCAAGCTGCACAAAAGTTGGGAGTCACTATTAAAGTTGAAACGCAAGGTGGTGTCGGCGCTGAGAATGTTTTAACTGCAAAAGATATAAAAGAGGCAGATGGGGTCATCATTGCAGCCGACCGTCAAGTGGATCTGTCACGTTTTGATGAAAAACGGCTTATCAACGTCAATGTGCGAGAAGGGATTCATCATCCTGAGACATTAATTCAACGTATCATCGATCAAGATGCGTCAATTTATCATTCAAAAAATGTAAGTAAAGAGACACGCACTGAAGAAGCGCAAAAAAGTGGTATACAAATGGTCTATCAACATTTGATGAATGGTGTATCATTTATGGTCCCCTTTATCGTTGTAGGTGGATTGCTGATTGCCATTGCCTTAACGCTTGGTGGAGAACCGACAGAACAAGGTTTAAAAATTGCAGATGGCACATTCTGGAAGTCTATTGAAGATATCGGAGCGTTGTCATTTAGTTTTATGGTGCCGATTTTAGCAGGCTATATTGCCTATAGTATAGCAGACAAACCGGGACTTGTACCTGGTATGATTGGAGGAGCTATTGCCGCAGATGGCAGCTTTTACGGGAGTGAAGCTGGTGCCGGATTTTTAGGTGGTATTGTAGCAGGATTTATCGCAGGTTATGTTGCAAAATGGATTAAAAATGTCAAAGTGCCTAAAGCGATGGCGCCGATTATGCCTATCATCATTATTCCTATTTTAGCTTCTTTAGTTATAGGATTGATTTTTATATTTATTATTGGAGGTCCTATATCAAGTATTTTCGTTGCGTTAACAGCGTGGCTTAAAGGAATGCAAGGTGCTAATATTGTGATTTTAGCGCTGATTATTGGGGCTATGATAGCCTTTGATATGGGTGGGCCAGTGAACAAGGTTGCATTTTTATTTGGTGCAGCACTTATTGCAGAAGGAAATTATGCCGTTATGGGAATGGTTGCAGTTGCAGTATGTACGCCGCCTATTGGATTAGGGATTGCTACAATGATTCAGAAGCGTAAATTTAATGTATCCGAACAAGAGATGGGAAAAGCCTCATTTACGATGGGATTGTTTGGGATTACTGAAGGGGCAATACCATTTGCTGCACAAGACCCACTACGTATCATTCCAGCCAATATGATTGGTGCGATGGTTGCAGCAGTGATAGCAGCATTGTCAGGTGTCGGTGATCGAGTGGCACATGGAGGTCCGATTGTAGCTGTACTAGGTGGTATTGATCAAGTGCTATGGTTCTTTGTTGCAGTCATAGTAGGTAGTTTGGTTACAACAGCAACAGTCCTGTTATTCAAAAAGACAGCGCCTACTGCAGTGATACAAGGTATAGGAGGTCAAAAGTTAGCAACAGATGAGATGGAAGAGACAGGTCAAACACATTCTGAAACAGTGTCGTCTCAAGTAGAAAGAAAAACAGATGACGTTTTTCACCTTGAAACCATTGAATTAATAGAAAAGCCAATGAATCGAGATGAGGCGATTGATCATTTATTACATCAACTTGAAACACATCGCTACATTAGAGATTTCAATACAGTCAAATCAGCTATTTTAAAACGTGAAGCAGAGTCTACAACAGCGATTGGTATGAATGTTGCAATCCCCCATGCCAAGTCAGATACAGTCACAGAACCCGTTGTAGCAGTATTACAAAACAAAATAGGTGTCAATTGGGAGAGTTTAGATGGTACAGCACCTCAAATCATCTTTTTAATTGCTGTACCAACCAAAAGTAACGACACACATTTAAAACTATTACAACGATTATCGCGTCAATTAATGGATGATGCGACACGAGAAAACTTGATAACAGCTGATTCTAAAGACGATATTTATGACATATTAAAAGAAATATAAAGGATGATCGCAAATGGTATTATTTTTAAAACCAGTCTTTCAAGAACGAATATGGGGAGGTACAGCACTACGTCAATTTGGCTATGATATTCCAAATGAAAGAACAGGAGAGTGTTGGGCGATATCAGCACATCCTAATGGCCCTAACATTATAGAAAATGGTCCACATCAAGGTGAAACATTGGATGTGGTTTGGCACAAAGACCGAGCTTTATTTGGCAATGATGCACGTGAAGCATTCCCCTTATTGACGAAAATTTTAGATGCCAATGACAAACTTTCTGTACAAGTTCATCCGGATGATGACTATGCACGTAAACATGAAGGTGAATATGGCAAAACTGAGTGTTGGTACATTTTAGATGCGAAAGAAGATGCGGAGATTATCTATGGGGTGAATGTTGAGCATTATGATGATTTGAATCGTTTGATTGACTCAAATCGATTTGATGATTTATTTAAGAAAGTCAAAGTAAAAACAGGGGACTTTTTCTATGTACCCGCCGGCACTGTGCATGCTATTGGAGAAGGGATACTCATCCTTGAAACACAACAATCTTCAGATACTACTTATCGTATTTATGATTACGATCGAACAGATCAAAATGGGAAAAAGCGTGAATTACATTTAGCACAGAGTAAGGACGTCATTGATATAAAGACCTCGAATCCCAACACTCAACCCGTACATGACAGACGTGACGGACATCGTCATACGCAATTTGTATCGAATGCCTTTTTTACGGTGGAAAAGTGGGAGATTGATGGACAACTTGATTTTGAAAAGCCGCATGATTATTGTTTGGTGTCAGTTATTGAAGGAACAGGTCGTTTAATTGTGAATGGCAACATATATGAAGTGAATAAAGGGCGTCACTTTATATTAACGACTGATGATCAAGATATACAATTTGAAGGCACACTGACTTGTATCGTGAGCTATTCTTAGTTCAAAGCGTATTGGGATAGCATAGCAACAAACTCAACAATCTTGATAGACGGTGTTTCGCATGCAGAGTTTTCGGCATAACTTCGCAATTCTTCAAAATTTGAGGAACAATTTTTTGAATTGCTCGAGTTATGCTCAAACTCTAAGCGCAAGCTCAACAACCTTGATAGACGGTGTTTCGATTGCTGACTTCTCAACAGAACTACACAGCTACACAAAATTTTGAGGGTTGGTTCTTGAACTTGTCTTGTGGGAAGTGATAAACGGTGTCCCAAAAGCAGGATTTTCGGCAGAACACCATAGCTCAGCAAAATTAAAAAACAATTTTGTTCGCTATGAGGTTCTGCTCAAATCCTAAGCGCTTTTGTCCCAACCTCCACACTCAACAACCTTTTTTCCCTTTCCTCGATGTAATGAGGAAGGGGATTTTTGACTACTATAGTATATTAAAATGTTACTGATATACACTTATGGTTGTGCGAGTGGCTCAAAAAGAAGATATGTTATAATGAAAGCGATTTATATATGAATTAAGATATATCGATTTAACGTAGGATAAACACATCAAAATAAACTGTAAAGGGTGGTAAGATGATTGCCAAGGTTACACATTTACATAAAACGTTAAATGGTCGAGAGATTATTAAAGATATTTCTTTTACACTCGAAAAGGGGACGATTCATGCGATTTTAGGGCCTAATGGTGTAGGTAAAACGACCACAATACGGTTGTTAACAGGGTTACTAAAGCCTTCTGAGGGTGCGATACAAGTGTTTGATATGGAAACGACAGATCCCCATTTCGACGGTATTCGCCAGTATATTGGTGTTCAAAATGATGGGAACCTTTATGAAAGTTTAACGATACGAGAGAACTTAGAGATATGGGCACAATTTTACAACATGACAAAAATGGATAGCGAAAACCGTATGAATGAGTTGTTGGCGCACTTTAATCTATTGGATCGAAAAGAGAGTAAGGTCGGATCATTGAGTAAAGGGATGAAACAAAAAGTTGCGATTATTCGAGCGTTGTTACATCACCCACAGCTATTAATTTTAGACGAGCCTACATCTGGATTGGATCCATCTGCTTCAGAGGATTTGATTGCCATTTTGCAACATTTTGTAAAGCATGAAGGCATGACTATTTTTATGTGTACGCATCAATTACAAGGTTTGGAACAGATTGCAGATCATCTATTGATTATGTATGATGGGCGCTTCATTGCGTCAGGTCAAGCGTCGGGATTACTAAGAGAAGAATGGCCTGAGACGTCATTTGATATACGTACAGTCGATGCACATGCGACATTAAAAGTGATGAAAGAAAAGTTAGCCATTGATGCTCAATTGCATAGTGAGGACGGCCAATTGGTACGTGCTACAGTACCAGAACGGGGAATGATTTCACGTGTGATTGAAGCGCTTGTGCAACACCATATCGATATTATAACGGTGACAGAAGTGAAGCATACGATTAAAGAACTATATTTTAAAAAAATAGGAGAGGTTCAAAATGCTAAAGCTTAGAAATGTCATGACCATTGTTAGAAAAGATTTGCTCGAAGCGAAAAATGATCAAGGTGCACTCGTCTCAATTATTGTTGTTCCTTTCATTTTGGCTGTAATGCTTCCAATACTCGTCGTTCTAGGAGGTACAAGTCATGTACTTGTTCATTTAATTGGAGGTCTAAATGCATTTATCGAGCAACTTCCAAAACAAGCTTTACCATCAGGTTTGAGTCGTAATGATGCGATTGGGTATGCCATTTTGATGTATTTCTTTGTTCCATTTTTCTTACTTATTCCAGTGATGATTGCAACTATTTTAGCGAGCTCGAGCTTTACAGGTGAAAAAGAGCGTAAGACTATTGAAGGCTTATTGTATACGCCGATTACCAACCAAGAGTTAATGCTCGGCAAAATATTAGCTTCAGCTATTCCGTCTATACTCGTGACTTGGATTGCGATGCTTGTTTACGGTATTATTGTCGATATTTATAGTGTAAATGTAATGAATCAAATTATTTTTCCTAACTTCAACTGGATTGTAATCGCAGTTTGCATCATTCCGTTAATTACATTTTTAGCTATTTCACTAATAGTCTCTATTTCACACCGGGTGAAAACGAGTAAATCAGCACAATCTATTTCAGTGTTGCTAATTTTGCCCATTATGGGTTTTTTAACTTCACAATCGAGTGGGATTTTTTTATTCGGCATCAATGTCTCCCTTATTTTAGTCGTCGTGCTTATTATCATTGATATACTCGTATATATGTTTATCGTCAAAACGTTTAATCGAGATGTATTTATCACTCGAACGTAATAGCGTGAAGTGAAAAGGGGTTCACAGTTGCAACGTTTGTTGTATTTTCAATTGAATGATGGGGAAACATGGGGGATCAATATAGGATTTTCGACAGAACTTGGCGAATCTTCAGTATGCAAAGCAAATTGAATCGCTTGAGTTCTGTTGAGAATCCTTATTTGTATCATTTATTTGAAATTTATGATTTGTCATTAAGTGCTTCAATGACTGCCACCATATCATCATGAATGACTAAATCAGCTTGATGATCATAAGGTGTCGGTGTTTGATTGATGATGACTAAGTTTTGACCGTTAAAGTTAGAAATCAAGCCAGCTGCGGGTTGGACAACAAGTGAAGACCCAAGTACGACTAGTGTATCAGCATTCGTTATTTTATACAGTGCATTCATAATTGTACCTTGATCTAGCATCTCGCCATATAGAACGATATCTGGTCGAATAGGGCTATTACAATTGTCGCAGCGATAA
This sequence comes from Staphylococcus felis, assembly GCF_003012915.1. Classification (NCBI taxonomy): domain Bacteria; kingdom Bacillati; phylum Bacillota; class Bacilli; order Caryophanales; family Staphylococcaceae; genus Staphylococcus; species Staphylococcus felis. The sequence goes on from NZ_CP027770.1 coordinate 729,630, forward strand.
AGTTTTCGTTTAATAACTTCAGCTTTAGTATACGTTTGCGCACAATCTAAACAATAAAAGCGATTTAACGTACCATGTAATTCGTCTACATTGAGACTTCCTGCATCTGAATGTAAGCCATCAATATTTTGGGTGACAACACCGAGAGAACGGCCTTCATTTTCAAGGTGTGCAATCCACTGATGGACAGGATTAGGTTTTTTATCTGCAAATAATAGATATTGGTGGCAAAAATCCATAAAACCTTTTGGGTCAACATTTAAGTAATCGGAACTTAAAATATATTCAGGTGAATAGCCACTTTTTGAAATTTCGTCATTGAGACCTCCAACAGAACGGAAATCTGGAATGCCACTTGCTACAGATATACCAGCGCCAGTAAAAAAGGTTATACGTTCTGATGATTCGATGATGTTTTTGAGTTGTTGAATATTATGATTCAAAACGCTCACTCCATTTGAAAATAATGAGAAGTATTAATATGATATATACTATTATTTTAGGTTTTAAGTACGTTTTACGCAAATACCTTAAAATGATGTCATTTATTAATTAATAATCACTTCAGAAAAGCGGTGCTACATTTGATACACTATGATATATATAGTCGAATTGAAGGTGGAATTGTAATGTATCGAAAAGTGATTATTACTATAGGTTTATGCTTTCTACTAGGAGGGTGTTTGGGAGATAATAGAGATAGTCATGTGCCAACAGATCGCTATGATGGGGAAGTACAAAAGAATAAAAAGCATGTAAAAAAAGTGGCTAAGGGTGTGACATATATTGATGGTATACTTATAGTCAATAAACAAATTGAACTTCCAAAAACGTTCAATCCTGGTGAAAACCAGACCGCAAAAAGTGCGTTACAAACGCTTTTGAAGGATGCTAATCAAGAAGGATATCATTTATCAATGGCAAGCGGTTATAGAAGTTATGAATTACAAGAACAGCTGTTTAATGATTATGTTGAACGAGATGGCAAAGCGAAAGCAATGACATATAGTGCGCTTCCTGGTCATTCTGAGCACCAATCTGGATTGGCCTTTGATATTGTTTCTGAAAATACGGACACCAATTTTACTGAAGCATTTGGAGAAACTGAAGCGGGTCAGTGGATAGAAAGGCATGCGTCTGACTACGGCTTTATCATTCGTTATCCAAAAGGGAAGTCGGATATCACAGGATACCAATACGAACCTTGGCATCTGAGATATGTAGGTCAATCCGTTGCGCAAAAAATAAAGTACGACAATACAACGCTAGAAGAGTATTTAGGTTTATATGCTAATACATCAAAAGATGAATAAGGAGGTGTTTGATATGAAGTCTAAATTAATCAATATCCTTGCGATTGGCATAATGATTTTGATGATTATTTCTCCTGATAGCGAGGGGGCACAGGCGTCTAGCTTGGACAGAGAAATCAACACTATATTAAACAAACAAAAGCTAGAATCAGTAATGATTACAACGCAATCTGGTCAAATTTTGTATCAGCACTGTCCAGACTTTGAAACGGATCCCGCCTCTTTGACTAAAATGATGACCATTTATTTAACATTAGATGCGGTCAAAGCAAACAAAATCAAACTGAATGATAGGATTAAAATTACGCCGACTTACGAAAAAATCTCTACAATGCCATCACTATCCAATATACCTTTACACACGGGTCAATCGTATACCGTTGAGCAGCTCATTTTACAAACGTTATTAGAATCTAGTAATGTAGCCACTCTGATTTTGGGTGATTATATTGCGGGAGCATCATCAGATTTCACGAATCAAATGAATACAAAAGCGAAACATATAGGGATGACACATACATATTTTGTAAATCCAACAGGTGCAAGCAATGCATTGCTTCAAAATTTTGCGCCATCTCATTACAATCCAAAAGGGCGTACACATACAACAGCAGCAGATATGTCACAATTAGTGCATCACTTAATTGAAGTACATCCAGAAGTATTAAAATATAGCTCTATAACGACAGATAAACAGTATGGACAAAAGCTTAAGAACAAAAATCAATCGCTCAAAGGACAACCTCATGCATTAAGAGGAACGGATGGGCTTAAAACAGGTACAAGTGATAAAGGGTATAGTTTGGCTTTAACGAGGAAGGTCAATCATTTACGTTTGAATGAAATTGTACTGAATGTGCAGCCGTATTCAAGTGAGAAAGCTAAACAAAACTTATATCATATCGCAAATCAGGCGATGATAAAGGCATATGAACAATATGAATATCGAAAAGTCATCTCAAAAGGAAAGCAAGAAATTAATGGAAAACTGTATGATGTCAAAAAAGACTTATATGACGTCGTACCTAAAGGTGAAAAGTTAAAATATATTGTGACAGATGACAATAAAGTACATGTTGACTACCGTCGTACATTTATCAAAAATACAACCGCTCCGAGTGTGACAGTTGAAAAGAAAAATATAATTGAAGCCTTTTTTTATCGATTCAATCATTAAGGTATCAAATAAGACTTTGCTTGAGAAAGAACCATTTTTGAATTGTACGAGTGATGCTCGAAGTCAAAGCGTAAACGCAACAACCTTGTGATAGACGGTGTTTCGCAAGTAGGATTCTCGACAGAATATCATGACTCGGCAAAATTTGGGGAACAATTTTGCTCGTCATTCCATTCTGCTTGAATCCTGAGCACTTGTTCAACAACCTTGATAGACGGTGTTTCGCATGCAGAGTTTTCGGCATAACTTCGCAATTCTTCAAAATTTGAGGAACAATTTTTTGAATTGCTCGAGTTATGCTCAAACTCTAAGCGCAAGCTCAACAACCTTGATGAACGGTGTTTCGCAAGTAGGATTCTCGACAGAATGTCATGACTCGGCAAAATTTGGGGAACAATTTTGCTCGTCATTCCATTCTGCTTGAATCCTGACCACTTGCTCAACAACCTTGTTTTCAATTGTTTTTGGTGTAAAATGGGTATTCTTTTGTGTTTGCATCTCCTTTTAAGATGGCGCGATTGACGTAAATGGTCTCATCGTTCCACTTAATGGTTGCTTCACCACGTAAATAGATTTGATTGTCGTCTCCTATTGTCACTTCGGTGTGATCATGGTGTTCGTTTGGGGCGCCGTCTTTTCGATTATAGGTTAAAGCGCCACTTGGACATAGTTCGACTACACGTGCAATTGTATCAGCATCTGATTGGCTTGGGTCTACCCATGGTCGTTTGCTTGTATCAAAAACTGAAGGTAAATTTTTAACACATTCAGCTGCGTGGATGCATCGTTTCGGTTCAAAGAATACATCAATATCGTTACCAGTGTATTGTTTAGCCAAAGTTCTCAATCCTCCTTAATCAACTGTATCTCAAAAATAGCACAACAATTTGTTTTTAAAAAGAATTGTGAACTGGTATAAAAAATAAATCTAAATCCATCAAGTGTAAAGTTAAGGGTTATATATAATTCGCTTCGGTGTCTTCTCTAAAAACGCAATATAGCTGTCTAAATGAATGGTGTCATCTACAAAAATAATACGTCCACCCTCACGACTGTTATTGGCTTTCATATGATGCAAACGATGATAGCCAAGAGGGGTGGCATAATAACCTGTTGTATATGATAAGTCATCTGAAATACATAGCTCGCCTTTGACATGTGAATGATGACTAATGCATGTCGCAATTGCAAGCGCATCTTGGACTCGTTCACTTAACGCTGAGGTGCTATGATTTTCAAATGCAAAGTGTGTGACTCTAACGCCTCGCTCTTTTGTAGAGTCTAAGCGACGACCTGTCTTAGCACATAATATAATGGCCCCACGGTAATTGATCTCATTTTGAATATAATGGCGCCCTTTGTTAAGTGCTGCACGAGAGACACCACTTTGTTGAATGAGCGTATTCAACGTGTGATTTTCGTATATATTAAGTGCATTGAGTGTTTGAATAGGTTGTGTGACTTTTTCAATTTTTAAATTTAAAAAATCGACCTCACCATTTTCGTGAAAAAATCCTTTTTTGAAATAGTTTTGAATAGTTTTTTCAATATCTTTCATATCACATATCGTTTCAGCACCACTAATGTGAGAAGTGTTTTGACTAGATCGCATTTTAACACTATACATATTTGACCTCCTTCATCGTATCAATCATTGCTTTAAACAATGTATCGATATCATCTTTGTCATGAAAATAGGACAAGGAAATACGGAGTGTGGGGTTCTGAACAGTTGGGTAACGTAAGTAACTGACGAATAACTTTTGATTATAGAGTCTACGATAAATGCGCTCGGCGTCATGCAGCGACTCAAAAACGATATTTTTAATGGGTGACATGGAAATCGACTGATTCGGAAAATATATTTGAAGTTGTCGATTAAAGTAATCACTCAATCCGAAGAGCTTCTTCCGTCTTGTGTCGGCGTGTTGTATATATTCAAATCGATGTTGGATAAAGTATAGTTGATATGTTGGTAGGCCACTCGTATAAATGAGTGATCGTCCTTTATTAATGATGAGTTCCTTGACTGTATGACTACATAATATAGCGCCGCCATGTGCACCCCAAGCTTTTGATAAGCTTGAGGTCACTATGTCAATCTCAGTGTAGTGTTCTAAAGTATGAAGTCCTAAACCATGTGAGTCATCAATAATCAACCATGCATCATAACGTTTTTTGAGTTCGATTAAGCGCTGAAGGTTGGCTATACTGCCATCTGTTGAAAAAATACTATCTGAAACAATGACTTTAGGCATGTCAACACATTGATACAGTGCTAAGTGTTCTTCTAGTTCGTCATAATCTAGGTGTTTGAATATCACTTTTTCGATACTGCTTAGTTTGATGCCATCAATCAAACTGGCGTGATTCTTTTGATCTGAAAATACTAAGATATTTTGGTCTTTGAGGCTATTAAATACTGCCAAATTGGCGTCGTAACCACTATTTAATAAGATGCACGCTTCAAAGCCTAGCCATTGACTGATACGAGATTCTAACGAGTGATAGACACTAGAATTGCCACTAATAAGTCTAGAACTAGAGAGATGATGACCATATTGATTAAGAAATCTAGCATAATCTTGAGGGTCAAAATCGAGTTGCCCAAGCCCTAAATAATCATTTGATGTAAAATTAATATAATGTTGCCCTTCGATTGTCAGCCATTTACCAGAGATGGATTCGATATTAATCAATTGACGATATAATCCTTTTTCTTTTAAATCTGTCAAAGTTTGCTCTAAATTCATATTGTCAATCTCCCTTATCGATTTGAGTGATTCTTGTCTAAAACGTCTTTTAAAGCGCGTTTGAAAATTTTAACCATCTTTTTAATTTCCTTATTTGACATACTTAGTACTGGAACGAAAGTAATGACATTTTCTAAATTTCGAATCATCAGTCCATAATCTTTACAAAGACGAATAATGCCTTCAACTGTAGGGATGTCTAATGGTGTTTTCGACTCTTGGTCTTGAACGAGTTCAACGCCGAACATTAAGCCGCGCCCTCTGACGTCACCAACATTGGGATGTCCTTTAAGTTCAGAAAGTTTTGTCTCAAGAGTGCGGGAAGTCTTCTGGATGTGTGGTAGCAGTCTGTCCTCTTCATATAAGCGAATATTTTCCAGCGCTACTGAACACACAATTTGGTTTCCTGTATAAGTATGACCATGGAAAAAGGTGTTCACACCATGTGAATCACTTAGGAAAGCATTGTAAATTTCTTGAGATGTGAGTGTCGCTGCTAAAGGTAAATAGCCACCTGTAATGGCTTTGCCGAGGCACATAATATCTGGCTGAACATCCTCGTGTTGGCATGCAAACATCTCACCCGTTCGCCCGAATCCAACTGCGACTTCATCACAAATAAGTAAAACATTGTACTTTCGACATAATTGTTCTACTGCTTTTAAAAAGCCAGGCGGGTGCACGAACAATCCTGTTGCACCTTGAATGAGTGGCTCTAATATAAAGCCTGCCACCTCATCATTTTGTTCTGATAAAATCGTTTCAATACGCTCTAAAATATGAGCAAGCATCTCTTTTTCGTCTTTATAATGACTACGGTAAAGCGAAGGACTTTCAAGTTGAATGTTTTCAAAGATTAAGTGTTTGAAAATTTTATGAAATGTATCGATGCCTCCTACACTGACAGCGCCAATCGTATCTCCATGGTATCCATGTTTCAGTGTCAAAAACTTATTTTTATGCGCATATTTTTGAGGGTTAATATTTTTCCAATATTGATATGCCATCTTAATCGCAATCTCCACAGAGGCACTACCTGTATCTGAGTAAAATACCTTCTGTAAACGATCCGGTGTTATTTGAATCAGTTTTTCTGCTAATTCAATTGAAGGGATATTTGAAGACCCTAGTAGCGTTGAGTGTGCGATTTGATTCAGTTGTTTGTGAATCGCTTTATTGAGCTTTTTGTTTCGGTGTCCGTGAACATTGACCCATAAAGAAGCATAGCCGTCCAAGTATTTGTTGCCCTTCGTGTCATAGAGGTAACTACCGCGTCCTTTTTCGATGATAATAGGTTCATCTTTCGTATAAACACCCATTTGTGTGAATGGATGCCACACGTATGTATGATCTTTTTTGGTTAATTGTTGTGTTTTACTCATGATTTTGTCCTCCTAATATCTGTTGAATAAACGTATTTGAAAAATCTTCAGGCTTGCCCTCTTTTTTAAATGTAAAGACGGGTTCATTTGTAAATTTTTCAATTGTCGTGTGATTGTCTTGTTCCAGTGCAGTATTCGTAAATTGATTCATCAAAAGTATGTGTGGGGGTAGGTTCATATGTTTTAAATAGTGATGGTGAACGATAGCATCACTAATTGCGCCAAGTTGAGATGGCAAGACACTGATGACCTTGTCCGCTGTATCTTTGATGAGATCGGTGGTCATATAAAAGTGTGATTCATATTCGTAAATCGGCACCGCAATCCCACCAGCCCCTTCAATCAACACGAAATCAAATGTCCTATCAAGTAGTGCCAAACGGTTTAACACTTTGTTGATATCAAAGGGTTGGTCCGGCTCTCTCTTAAACGCGAGATGGGGTGATACAGGATCTTTGAAGGTATAAAGGGATGTGAGTTGATACGTCAACTGACATTCATTGCGATATACTTCTAAATCAGGATAGGTACCATCTGGAAGCATCTCTGTTTGAAAGGGTTTGAAAATACAGACGTTATATCCTTCACTTGTTAAACGCTTGAATAAGTTCTGAGTGACGTAGGTTTTCCCTATATCTGTATTGGTACTTGTTATAAATAATTTCATCATAGACCATCCTTGCATCATAAAAATTATCACTTTCTGTATTAATGATAAGGGCAAGGGGTTATCATTGTAAACCATTATAATCTATAAGTTTACAATATGTTTATTAGTGCGATAAGCTGTATTTGTAATGTGAATTGCAAAGGGGTTAAAAGATTTATATTAAGGTTTAACAGAAGTTAAAAAATGTTTACTATAAATATAAGGGTAGATAAGTTAGGGGGATTATGATGACAGAGATATGTATATTAGAAATTAGTGATGTGCATGGCTATTGGTATCCAACAGATTACCGTAAACGTCACCAAGATATGCCAATGGGATTGTTTCAATTACAATCATTACTGAATCAAGAAAAAGCGAATCATCCTCATACGTTGCTTGTGGATAATGGTGATTTTATACAGGGGTCGCCGTTATGTTATTATTTAGCGCGCATGAAAGATTATCAGACCTTCACTGATATATACAATCGAATAGGTATAGATGTCGGTGTATTAGGCAATCACGAATTTAACTATGGATTAAGTTATTTGGAAAACATCATCAATGGGCTGAATTATCCGGTGCTCTCTGCGAATATCCTTAAAGGCAATCAGCCATTTACAGGAGATGGTGTTGCTTGGTTTGAATTTGAAGGTGTATCACTAGCTGTGATTGGCTTGACAACTTCAAACATTCCGATATGGGAAAAGCCAGAATATATTGAAGGGCTAACTTTTAATGATGCTGTGAAGACACTTGAAGAGCGTTTGTCTAAAGTGACAAAACAAGCAGACGTTATTGTGGTAAGCTACCATGGTGGCTTTGAAAAAGATTTGCAAACAGGAGAAGCGACAGAAGCGTTAACGGGTGAAAATGTGGGATATGAGCTGCTGACACAATTTCCTGAAATCGATGTGTTACTCACAGGACATCAACATCGCCGAATTGCGACAACGATGAATGGAACGGCGGTTATACAGCCCGGTGCTAAAGGAAGTACGTATGGCAAGGTGATACTTGATTATCATTCTGAGACAGAAAAGGTCTCAATACGTCAAACGACTTTAGTTGATGTGCCAGAGTCTATGCCTGAAGTAGTATTGTCGCAAGAGGATATGGCGTTAAAGCATAAAGTTGAAGACTGGTTAGAAGAGCGCATTGCCTATGTGGAAACGTCGATGATTGTGAACGATCCTTTTGAAGCACGTCGTTCACCCCACCCGTTTACCAATTTACTCAATTTGATTCAAATGGATTTGAGTGGCGCAGAGATTAGTTGTACAGCATTATTTGATAGTGGGAACGGATTTGAAGGAGACGTGACAATGCGAGATGTGATTGCTAATTATCCATTTCCTAATACTTTTAACGTTTTAGCGTTGACGGGTCAAGATATTAAAGATGCTTTAGAGGTGAATGCAACTTATTTTGAAGTTGTAGACGGTCAATTAACGGTTGCCAAACCATTTTTAGAACCTAAGCCTCAACATTACAACTACGATATATACAGTGGGATTACATATCATTATGATATTTCAAAGCCTATCCATCAACGCGTGGTTGAACTTAAATATCGAGGACAACCCATGAAAATGGATGACACCTTTCATGTTGTTATGAATAACTATAGAGCAGGTGGTGGCGGAGGGTACTCGATGTTTTCAGCAGATAAAATCATTAAGGATATTCCTGTCGAAGGGGCTCAAATGATAATAGATTATTTCAAAGCGCATCCGTATCTTGAAGTTCCAAATGTAACAGATTTTCAAGTGAAGTATTCATAATCGAATCAGCATGATGGATAGAGGATCCATTACCGGTATGCTAAATTTTTAATTAAAAGGACACCGTTGATTTGGCATTGCAGACGATGTCGGTATTATTTTGATTGGTTTAGTGTTGATATAAAAGTAAGATGATTTGTACCCATATGAACTTGAGGGGGGCGCTTTATGAAAAGATATAATATTCCAAGGTGTCTTCTAAAGTGATACAATAGACGTATCGCACTGTAGTTAAAAAGGATGGATTTATATGATGCGCAAGGCTGTTGAGTGATGTTTATGCTCATTGCCTAACAAGATGATTCAGCGTAAAAATGTATCCATGAGATGAGAAACCAAAGTAACTAAGGCATCAGATTGTAGTACGACATAAATTAAAACATGTAAAAGCACACTTGAAATGGTTGGAAAGGCTTCAGGCGATGACACCATACATGAAGTGTGTTTTTTGTTTGAAATGATGAGTGTGTAGGCGCATCTACTATTTAATCTTAAGCAAAGGACTGACTTTTATGTTAAGTATTAAAAATTTAACGAAAGTTTATGAAGGTGGGAAGAAAGCTGTCGATAATATGAATATTGACATCGAATCAGGTGAATTTGTCGCTTTTATCGGTACGAGTGGAAGCGGTAAAACAACGGCACTTCGTATGATTAACCGGATGATTGAAGCGACAGAAGGCGAAATTGTAATTGACGGCAAAAATGTACGTCATATGAACCCTGTTGAGTTAAGACGAAGTATCGGATATGTGATACAACAAATCGGGTTGATGCCACATATGACAGTAAAGGAGAATATTGTTCTCGTTCCTAAATTATTAAAATGGTCTCAAGAGAAAAAAGACCAAAAAGCGAAAGAACTCATTCAACTTGTGGATTTACCAGAATCTTATTTAGATCAATATCCATCACAATTATCGGGAGGGCAACAACAGCGAATTGGTGTTGTTCGTGCCTTAGCAGCGGAACAAGATATTATTTTAATGGATGAACCGTTTGGCGCATTAGATCCTATTACAAGAGATACCTTGCAAGATCTCGTCAAAAAATTACAAAAGCAGTTAGGTAAAACCTTTATTTTTGTGACACATGACATGGATGAAGCGATTAAACTAGCAGATAAAATATGCATTATGTCAAATGGACGTGTGATTCAGTATGATACGCCTGATAATATTTTAAGACATCCTGCAAATGATTTTGTGAGAGACTTTATTGGACAAAACCGCTTGATACAAGACCGACCGAATATTCGAACGGTTGAAGACGCTATGATTAAACCTGTAACGGTCAATATTGACCACAGTTTAAATGATGCTGTAGCGATTATGAGAGACCGACGAGTGGATACTATTTTTGTGATTGATCACCATGACCAATTATTGGGCTATTTAGATATTGAAGACATTAATCAAGGTTTACGTTCGCGGCAGTTATTAATTGATACGATGCAACGTGATATTTACACGGTACGTATTGATAGTAAGTTGCAAGATTCTGTACGGACGATTTTAAAACGGAATATACGGAATGTGCCAGTTGTGGCAAGCGATAATAAAACGTTAGTGGGACTAGTGACGCGTGCGAATTTAGTTGATATTGTGTATGACAGCATATGGGGAGAAGCAGATGAGGCACCATTAGAAGAAACAACAGTATCGCATCAATCTACAGGAGATGATGCATCATGATGAATTACTTACGAGAAAATGGTACTGAACTTCTGTGGAAAGCGTTAGAGCATTTGTATATTTCGGTTATCGCGCTCATTATTGCCATTATCGTTGCAGTGCCATTAGGGTTACTCATTTCAAGAGTCGAACGACTATCAAAAATTGCACTCACAGTCGCAGGCATTTTACAAACGATTCCTACTTTGGCAGTGTTAGCGCTCATGATTCCTTTATTTGGAGTGGGGAAAACGCCTGCTATTGTTGCATTATTTATGTATGTCTTACTGCCGATTTTAAACAACACCGTAATTGGGCTTCAAAATATCGATCCAAATGTGAAAGAAGCTGGGAGAAGTATGGGAATGACTCATTTTCAACTCACAAAAGATGTGGAGTTGCCGTTGTCTTTGCCTCTTATTTTAAGCGGTATTCGACTATCATCGGTTTACGTGATTAGTTGGGCTACGCTTGCAAGTTATGTTGGTGCAGGTGGATTAGGTGACTTTATCTTCAATGGTTTGAACTTGTATAAGCCAGAGATGATTATTAGTGCAGCAGTATTAGTCACGCTAATTGCATTACTTGTGGACTTTGGTTTATCACGTATTGAGCATTGGGTCTTACCCAAAGGTTTAAAAGTTTCCAGATAATGAGAAGGAGGACATTATGAAAAGGATTAAAAAAAGTTTAATTGTTGTAATAGTGTGTCTAACGGTATTATCTGGATGTAGTTTACCAGGGTTAAACAATAGTCATTCAGATGGTGACGTGAGCATTACTGCATTAGCAACGAGCGAATCACAAATATTATCACACATGTTAAGGCTATTAATTGAACATGATACAAACGGTGAAGTTAAACCCACATTGATTAATAATTTGGGATCAAGTGTTATACAGCATAATGCAATTGAAAGTGGAGATGCTAACATATCGGGTGTTCGATACACGGGTACAGAGTTAACGGGTGCACTGAATCAAGATCCTATTAAAGATCCGAAACGTGCGATGACGGTTGTACAAAGCGAATTTGATCAGCAATTTGATCAAACCTTTTTTGACTCATATGGCTTTGATAATACGTATGCATTAATGGTGACAAAAGATACAGCAGAAAAGTATCACTTAAAAACGGTGTCAGATTTAAAAGCGCATGCCAATGAACTTAGAGTAGGGATGGATAGTTCTTGGATGAGTCGTGAAGGAGACGGTTACAAAGCATTCCAAAAAGACTACGATTTGAGTTTTGGTACGGTTAGACCTATGCAAATCGGACTTGTTTATGATGCGTTAGACTCAGGCAGCTTAGACGTTGCAGTGGGCTATTCAACGGACGGGCGCATTGCCGCTTATGATTTGGTTGTTTTAGATGACGATCATCAGTTTTTTCCACCCTATGATGCCAGTCCGCTTGTTACAAATGCGTTACTGAAAGAACATCCTGATTTAAAACCAATTATAGAAAAGTTAGAAGGTCAAATTTCAACAGAAGAGATGCAAAAGTTGAATTATCAAGCTGATGGTCAAGGTCAAGAGCCAGCCATTGTGGCACAACAATTTTTAGAAAAACATAACTACTTCGATAAGAGGGATACTAGGCATACTAAAGGGGGTCAAGGTGAATGAAGGGAAATCTCTTTCAACAGCTTATTGAATATTTTCAAACCAATGCGGGTTATCTATGGGAATTATTCTTAAATCATTTGCTGATGTCAGTATATGGCGTATTGTTTGCGGCTATTATTGGGATTCCAATAGGGATCATCATTGCCAGATATAGTAAGTTATCAGGTGCAATGATAACGATTGCCAATATCATTCAAACTGTACCTGTCATCGCAATGCTTGCTATTTTAATGTTAGGCATGGGACTTGGCATGAATACAGTCATCTTTACAGTGTTTTTATACGCATTGTTGCCTATTATTAAAAACACCTATACAGGCATTACAGGTGTCGATAAAAATATTATTGATGCTGGAAAAGGAATGGGCATGACGCGGAATCAGATTCTACGTATGATTGAGTTACCATTGTCATTGTCTGTCATTATTGGGGGGCTTCGCATTGCGTTAGTTGTTGCAATTGGCGTTGTTGCAGTAGGGTCTTTTATCGGTGCACCGACGTTAGGAGATATTATTATTCGCGGCACGAATGCAACTGATGGAACGTTGTTTATTTTAGCTGGTGCGCTCCCTATCGTTGTCATCGTTGTTATTGTTGATATTCTCTTACGGATACTTGAAAAACGATTAGATCCTTCAAACCGCAAGACCATTCAATCATCATAAGGAGTTGTTGTACATGGCTGTGATGCATATGAATTATATGTCCAAAACAATTGGCATGCATCAATCATTTGTAGTGATATTACCAGAGGATACAACCTATTTTGATACATCTAAAACACCCAAACGGTTAAAGTCATTATTATTACTGCACGGATTATCAAGTGATGCAACATCTTATTTGCGTTATACGAGTATCGAACGCTATGCAAATGAGCATCAACTAGCGGTTATTATGCCCAATGCCGCTCACAGCTTTTATACGAATATGAAGCATGGTCATCGATACTATGATTATGTTTTAGAAGTTTGGGACTATGTCCATCAAATTTTACCTTTATCAGCAGCGCGTGAAGATCATTTGATTGCAGGTCATTCTATGGGCGGTTATGGGGCGCTCAAGTTTGCATTAACACAAAGCGAACGATTTGCCAAAGTAGCACCATTGTCAGCTGTTTATGATGTCCATTTGTTAAAGCATTACGAATGGTATGATTTTTCGTTTGACGATGTTGTAGATGTTGATGACGAAGACGCATTCAAAACCTTTAGTCCATATCATCTTGTCGAAGCGGCATTAAAAGAGGGGCGTGACATTCCAGAGCTATTCATCATGTGTGGCACAGAAGACGAGCTTTATCAAGATCATATTCGTTTTACGCAATTTTTAACAGAAAAGCAAATTCCATACACTTTTTTGGCAAGCGAAGGGAAACATGATTATGCGTATTGGGACAAAGCCATCCAAATCGTAATTGAACGGTTGACGTCATAAATCATCTGAGCATGACACCTGACTATAGGGTGAGTAAGCCATGTATACAAATAGACTGATAAAAGATAAACGATGAGTTAAAAATATATTAAAAATGGTATTGTCATATGAGGATGCTTTATGTATAATGAAAACGGTTAATTAAATAGCGTGTTACTGTTTAATGCAGGCATGAGCAAATTGAAACCATATTCTGTGATGGTTCTATTTGTTCATGTCTTTTTATATTGAGAGGAGTGTTTATAGCGATGTTTAAAAAGTTTTTTGGCCAATTACAACGAATTGGTAAAGCGTTAATGTTACCAGTAGCCATTTTACCAGCAGCTGGTATTTTGCTCGCACTTGGGAATGCGATGCACAATGATCAATTAGTGCAATTAGCGCCTTGGTTGAAACATGAAGTATTCGTCATGATTTCATCAATTATGGAATCTGCCGGACAAGTTGTGTTTGATAACTTGCCGCTTTTATTTGCAGTCGGTACAGCATTAGGTTTAGCAGGTGGAGATGGTGTTGCAGCGCTTGCAGCATTAGTAGGATATTTAATTATGAATGCCACAATGGGTAAAGTCATGAATATTACAATTGATCAAATTTACTCATATGCAGACGGTGCGTCAGCATTAAGCCAAGCCGAAAAGTTACCACAGCACGCCCTGATTTTAGGGATACCGACACTTCAAACCGGGGTGTTTGGAGGTATCATCATGGGTGCACTTGCAGCATGGTGTTATAACAAATTCTATAATATTACGTTGCCACAATTTTTAGGATTCTTTGCAGGGAAACGATTTGTCCCTATCGTAACATCAGTGGTTGCAATTATTGCAGGGGTGATTTTAAGCTTTATTTGGCCACCTATTCAAGATGGACTGAATGGTTTATCAAACTTCTTATTGAATAAAAACTTAGTCTTAACGACATTTATTTTCGGTGTGATTGAACGTGCATTAATTCCATTTGGATTACACCATATCTTCTATGCGCCATTCTGGTTTGAGTTTGGCAGTTATGTCAACCATGCGGGCGAGCTTGTTCGTGGTGACCAGCGTATTTGGATGGCTCAGATGAAAGATGGTGTCGCATTTACTGCTGGTGCATTTACAACTGGTAAATACCCATTCATGATGTTTGGTTTACCGGCGGCGGCTTTTGCGATTTATCGTCAAGCGCGTCCCGAACGTAAAAAAGTAGTTGCAGGTTTGATGTTATCAGCAGGATTAACTTCATTCTTAACTGGTATTACAGAGCCTTTAGAGTTTTCATTCTTATTCGTAGCGCCTATTTTATATGTTGCACACGTATTTTTAGCAGGTACATCATTCTTAGTGATGCACTTATTAGATGTTAAAATCGGGATGACATTCTCAGGTGGCTTCATTGATTATGTCTTATATGGTTTATTAAACTGGGACCGTACTAATGCTTTACTTGTGATTCCAGTAGGTATTGTTTATGCATTGATTTACTATTTCTTATTTACATTCTTAATCAAGCGTATGAACTTAAAAACACCAGGTCGTGAAGATAAAGCAACTGAAGCACGTGAAACGTCAGTGCAACGTTTGCCGTTTGATGTATTAGACGCAATGGGTGGTAAAGAGAACATTAAGCATTTAGATGCTTGTATCACAAGATTACGTGTTGAAGTCAATGACAAGTCAAAAGTAGACGTCAATGGACTGAAGGAGCTCGGAGCTGCTGGAGTACTTGAAGTCGGAAATAATATGCAAGCTATCTTTGGACCGAAGTCTGACCAAATCAAACATGATATGGCGCGTATTATGTCAGGCGAAATTACAAAACCGAGCGAAACGACAACAACAGATTCAGTTGAAGATAATGTTGTACACGTTGATGGTGAAAGAGCGATTACTGTAGCTGCACCAGGTGAAGGTGAAATTATTCCATTAGCTGAAGTACCAGATCAAGTTTTCTCAGGTAAGTTAATGGGAGACGGCGTTGGATTTATTCCACATAACGGTGAAATCGTTGCGCCATTTAACGGTGTGGTTAAAACTATCTTCCCTACAAAACATGCCATTGGCTTAGAATCAACAGATGGATTGGAATTATTAATCCATATTGGTATCGATACAGTGAAGTTAGAAGGTAAAGGATTTGAAGCGCTCGTTAATGTTGATGATGAAGTGATTGAAGGCCAACCATTAATGAAGGTTGACTTGGATTATATTAAAGAGAATGCACCAAGTATTGTGACACCACTCATTGTGACGAACTTAGAAGATCGTACAATTGAATTTGAAGATGTACAAAAGGTCGATAAAGGATACAAAATCTTTACAGTCAAATAATTAAAGTCAGTTAAGCGTTCGGGACATAACCCCCAAAATAATAGCGTAGAGATGATTCATGATTGAATCACCTCTATGCTTTTCTTTTAGGCTCTCAGTTAAATTGGACTGGTCGCATTAAATTAAGGCGTTATGCAATAATGGATTGCTTAACGCCTTTTTCGTTGTGTGATCATAAAGTCTTGAACATTAATGCCTCTTTTAATACAACATAAATCAGTAAAATCGAGTTGGTAAAACACACTTTATAACTTAGGGGTGTGAATAAATATAGCACATTTGATTGATTACTAAGCCGAGACTTCTGAGGCATCTTGCCGTAACCGAAAATCCATTTTAAGATTGGGTGAGTTCAATCTTAAAATAAGTTGGGGTGAGGCGCCTAGAAAAGCGAGGCTTTATGGAACAATCAAATAAATGAAATTATTTATACACCAGTCCGATTTACTATAGAACCTTCTTTTATCAATCATTCGTATTGTTTGGCTCGCATTTCCTAGGGGATGGGTCGAGCCCCGGTCTCGACGCTCATCCTATTCCCTCAGGCGTCTCGCCAATAATACGACGTGATATGCATGTAATTTTACATTAAAATACTTTAAAAAAAGACCCTTTCGTATCATTGAATGAATCATCTCATGATAAGAAAACTTCGAGATATTTATGCCCCAGCCTGTTTTGTTAGATATATACCAATAGTGAAGGGTTTGTTATAATTTAGAAAATATAATAGAAGTATTAATGGGGTGTTGAGATGTTTCAATCGATTATTCATGGTTTATTGCTTGCACTAGGGTTGATATTGCCGTTAGGTGCACAAAATGTATTTGTCTTTAATCAAGGTGCGAATCATAAGCGTCTAAAAAAGACATTACCTGTCGTAATCACTGCAGGTCTATGTGATACGTTACTCATTTTGCTTGCTGTATTAGGGGTGTCGCTTGTTCTTGCGCAATATCCGTCCTTGCAACTTGCAATATACATAGTTGGTTTTATTTTTTTAATTTATATGGCTTGGTCACTATGGAATGAAAAACCACAAAGTGCTGAAGAACAACCACCTATGTCTGCGGCCAAACAAATTAGCTTTGCGCTATCGGTGTCATTGTTAAATCCACATGCAATTATGGACACGATTGGTGTAATCGGGACGAGTGCTGCAGTATATACAGGGGCAGAAAAAATAGCATTTACTCTTTCAACAATAGGCGTATCCTGGATTTGGTTTATCGGTCTTGCATGTGCAGGTAAACAAATTGGCAAGATGGATACATCAGGGCGCTTGATTGTAGTACTCAATAAAATCTCGAGTATCGTTATTCTCATTGTTGCTTGTATCATTTTAAAAAATATATTTTTTAAATAATCCTTTACTTATTTAATCATAAGGCGTATAGTTAACCTAACGTAATAAACACTCGTGAATTGAATTGCAGTATATTTCTATAGAATATCCTCTTTTTAAGCTTATGAATGTATTACAAATAAAAAGTGCAAAAGCACATGGAGGTATTCAATATGAATAACGGTACTGTAAAATGGTTTAACTCAGAAAAAGGTTTTGGATTTATTGAAAGAGAAAATGGCAATGATGTTTTCGTGCATTTCTCTGGTATAGCTGGAGAAGGCTATAAATCATTAGAAGAAGGCCAAAAAGTTGAATTCGATGTTATCGAAGGTCAACGTGGTGAACAAGCTACAAATGTTGTCATAATGTAAGGTTAAGACAATTGAATATATGGGAAAAAGTCTGGGACATCAATCCCCAAATAATAGCGTAGAGATGATTCAATCATGAATCATCTCTACGCTTTTCCTTTATCAATCATTCGTATTGTTTGGCTCGCGGATGGGTCGAGCCCCGGTCTCGACGCTCATCCTATTCCCTCAGGAATCTCGCCAACAATACGACGTGATATAAATGTAATTTTACATTAAAATCCTTTAAAAAAAGTCACTTTTGTATCATTTAATGAATCATCTAAATATAAGAAAACTTCGAGATATTTATGCCTCAGCCTGTTTTTTGTTAGACCTATCCAATAATGAGCGACTAGAGTGACTCAGTCATCATCGCTTCTTTTAACAGATCAATGACGCCACTTGAAGCACCTGGAAAAGCGAATATCATTTGATTGAGGTCTTGTGCTTGTAATTTTTGATTGATGATGAAGACAAGTATATTAATAAGGTCAGCAGCATCATCTGCATAAATTGCAGCACCTACTAAATGATTTGCTTCATCTAAAGCGATGGTCATTTGGGCATCGGTTTCATTTTTATATTCGAAGGCCATCCGCTGACCAAATGGAATATCAACGACACGATATTTGTCATTTTGAATAGCTTCTTCAATGCTGACACCAATATTTGCAAGTCTAGGTAATGTATAAAGTACAGAAGGAATTGCTGGATAAGTGATGGGTTGTTGGTCAGGATTGAGTATATGAGATGCGATATAGTTTGATTCAAATGTTGCGGTAGGTGTCAGTTTTGGGATCGTCTTATCCACCACATCTCCACTGGCATATATATGTGGTACAGAAGTACGCATATATTCATCTACTTGAATGCCTTTTTTGGAGTATACAATGCCGACTGTATCTAAGCCAATAGACGCTACATTAGGTATTCGACCAGTTGCATCTAATACATAATGTGTTTGAAGGTTAAGCCCAGATGCTGTAGTGACTGTGTAGGATTGTCCGTGTTGTGTTATAGATTGAGTAGATTCATTCATATGAAAATGAACACCTTCATTGGCTAATTTTTCGATGAGCTTTGTGACATGTTTATGATAAAAGCCTTTAACAGGTCGGTCGTTGTGATGAATCATATGCACTTCTGCACCTGATTTGATGGCTATTGAAGCAAATTCAATACTAATAATACCGATACCAAGAAAAGTGATATGTTTTGGCATATGTGCTAATGATAAAAAGTCACGGCTATCATGTGTTAATGCTTGTCCTTTGATGTCTAATTGATGACTACGTTGCCCCGTGGCAATAACAATGTGTGCACCATAATATAAGGTATGATCAACTTGAATTGTATGTTCATCGACGAGTTGACCAGAGCCGCGTATGATATCGATACCATTTTGTTCAAAAAGGTGCTGTAGATGACCCGCTAGAGGATCGATGACTCGGTGTTTATGTTGCATCAGTGTATCCCAATCGACTTTAAGGCGAGTTGTATTAATCATATTTGGATAATGTGATGCTTGTTCTAGAATTTCAAAGGGATATTCAAGCACAATTTTGGCATTGCATCCATAGTTCGTACACGTTCCAGCAATGCGATCTTTCTCAATCATTGCTACAGACTTACCTGCTTTACTTAGGGTGAGTGCAGCGTGCCAAGCAGCATGGCCACTTCCTAAAAATAATACGTCATATTGTTTCGTCATAAAAACATCATCCTTTAATCAGTATAGTGGATCCACTTTCACAGTCTTATCACTTTTAACTGATTTAAGAATAATGAATTTCACTGCGCTACTCAACTGATTGACTCAAAGCAAGATGTCAGCCATAGAGAAGAGGTCAGTGTGAAGGTTGACTTACGGTTAGTCTAACCGGTGTCTTGAGTTAATGGTATTCTTGTATGGATGTGAAAAAGTAATTGTGTCATATCTCGTATGATGAGACATGTCGAAAGTGTACGTATTGATTTTTATTGAAATGATAATCATTCTCATTTATAGTAATGATAGACAATTTCATAAGGATGGTTTTAATCATGAAAAAGATTTTAGTTTTAGCTTTAACGTTTCTGGTCTGCCTAGCAGCGTGTGGTACACAAAACAATGAATCAAAACAAAACGTATCAGATAAAGAGACGACGATATATACAGATGCCAAAAATGATAAAGTCGAAATCCCAAAAAATCCAAAGCGTATAGCGATGTTGAACTTTCATTATGTTGGTAACTTCATTAAATTAGATAAAAAACCGATACTCATCAACGAATTTGCTAAAGAAAGTGATGTTATTAAAAATGCAACACAAGGTATTGAAACAGTGGGTAATGATGATGTTGAGAAGGTGGCAAGTGCTAAGCCAGATTTAATTATTACGTATAGTTCTGACCCAAACTTCAAAAAGTATACAAAAATCGCACCCACTTTAGCACTTGATGTAGGCGGAGATATGGATTTTAAAGAAGCACTAAAAATTCAAGCGAAAATGGTCGGAAAAGAGGATAAAGCAAATCACATTATTCAAGAATGGGATAAGCAAATCGCCAAAGATAAAGCAGATTTAGGAGATAAGATTAAAGATAAAACAGCTACAATTTTAGAAGCGCAACCTAAATACAATGTCATATCAGGCAGAAATATGAGTCGGGGATCCGAAGTATTATACGATGCATATGGGCTAACCGTTCCGAAGAAAACACAAAGTATCATTGATGCACAAAAAGAGAATAGACAAGTACGCATTGGCAATGAGCGTATTCCAGAAATTGATGCAGATTATCTTGTGTTATTACCTGAAAACGCAGGACGATCAGTTGATGATACCTTTTCACAAAGCGTTTGGCGTAACCTAACTGCCTATCAAAATGGACATGTTTTAGAAATCAATGATGCCTCATTTAGTGACTGGCTCTCTATAGAAGCAGTACGTCAACAAATGAAATCTCAATTAATGCATATGTCATGATACTTAAATCATAGTTAATGATGACTTGCTTGATTAATGCAATCATATGTATTTTCAAAAGGAGTTTTTAAAATCTAGGTTTTGAGCAGACAAGATGATACAAGAGTGCCTCCTAAGCTATAAAAAATAATGTTTCTTTTTTTATAGATTATGGTACTATTTATGAAAGGGCTTACAAAAGAGGGGGAACTTTTTTCATGAAGGATGTTTCGCGTAAAGAGATGGTTATAGGTAGGACAAAGTTTATAGCGATGTCACTGTTAGGTGTTTTTTTATTTTTACTCCCTATACCCGTCAATGGTAAAACCACATTGCCTGTGGCTTGGCTTGCCAATCAAGCTAAGACATTATTAGGTGATGGTATACCTATCTTAATTATGCTGATTATTACAATATCAGGTGTTTTAACATTATTATGTAGTACGGTTTTTCGAAAGCAATTAAATCCAAAGCGTCAATTGTATCGAACGTTTGCTGTTACACCAATATGGATCGCTATTCGATTGCTTGCAGTCGTATTTGCATGGTGTATCTATCTTAAGATAGGTCCTGAGTTTATATATTCAGAAGACACAGGTGATTTAGTGTTTTATGGCTTGTTGACAACTCTAGTGACAGTATTTTTCTTTGCAGGTTTGTTTTTACCATTACTGATTTCATATGGATTGCTAGAGTTTTTCGGTCCTATATTCAGACCTATCATGCGGCCTTTATTCAAGTTGCCAGGGCGTTCGACAGTAATTAACCTTGCCTCATTTTTAGGAGATGGAACAATTGGTGTGATGATTGCGAGTGAGCAATACAATAGTGGTTATTATACGCGCAAAGAAGCAACGATTATTGCGACAATGTTCAGTGTTGTATCTATTACATTCGTCATCGTAATTGCAGAGACAATTGGATTATCGCATCACTTTTATTACTTTTATCTTACTGTGATTGTGTCTTGTTTAGTATGTGCGATTATAATGCCAAGAATATGGCCACTCAGTACGATTTCAGATGCTTTTAAAGATAATAAAATGAATGAGTCACTTAAAGAACAACAACTGGGTGACCGAAATGCGATTGTATATGGTTTTGAACAAGGGACTATTCAAGGGATTAAAGCGCCTGGTATATTCAAGTTTTTTAAAGAAGGGTTCAAAACTGTTGTCGACATGTGGTTTGTAGTATTGCCAGTTGTGATGACGATTGGGACATTAGCTACAATTATTGCAACTTACACACCGGTATTTAGAGTACTTGGTTTGCCATTTGTACCTATTTTTGAATTATTACAAATTCCTGATGCGAAAGCAGCTTCAGAAACGGTACTTATAGGTTTTGCGGATATGTTTTTACCGTCATTACTTATTGAAGGTGTATCAAGTGATTTAACACGTTTTGTTGTGGGTGCTTTAAGTGTGAGTCAGTTGATATATTTGTCTGAAGTAGGCGGTGTGATATTAGGTTCTAAAATACCTGTTAGCTTACCAAAGTTGTTTGCGATTTTCTTAATTCGTACCATTATTGCATTACCTATTATTGCGTTAATGGGTCATCTTTTATTTACATTTTAAAAGGAATAAAAAAATTTTTAGTGTATAAAACGACCCCATTTATTCAAGATTAATCAGATTGTATACTAATGCGCTTATAAATATTCAATTTTCATTATAAAATAAATTTCTAAAAATATTGCATAAGAAGTTGTTGCTTGATTTATTAATTTTATAAAATTATGCTAATAACAAAGAAAGTATGATCAGCATATCGACTGAATTTTTTATTTAAGAGATGATGCTTATTTAAAAGAAGGGGATGTGTTCATATGAGCAAAACAATCGAAATCATTGGCGCACCAACAACGTTTGGTCAAAAAAAATTAGGGGTTAATTTTGGACCAGACGCTATTCGCTATGCAGGTGCGGTTGAGCGTTTAAAACGCATCGGCCATGATGTCATTGATAGCGGTAATATACCAACACCAGAGGTCAACTTAGAGAAATTCTATGCACAACAAGAAGGTCTACAAAATTATGATGAAATCTTAACATTTTCAAATACACTTAAAGATAAGGTGTCTGAAAGTATTTCAAATAATCATTTTCCAGTGATTTTAGGTGGAGATCACTCGCTTGCGATTGGTTCAATATCTGGTGTGAGCGAGCATTACAAAGAGTTAGGTATCATTTGGTATGATGCCCATGGTGATCTGAATTTGCCTGAAGAATCACCATCGGGCAATGTTCATGGGATGCCTTTACGCATGTTAGCAGGTGAGGGTGATGAGCAACTCGTTAATTTAGGTGGATTTAGTCCAAAGGTTAAGCCTGAAAATATTGTGCTGATTGGGATGCGTGATTTAGATTATGGTGAAAGAGCGTATATTAAAAAACATAACCTTAAAACGTATACAATGGCAGATATTGATGAATTGGGCATTGGTCAAGTGATTAATGAAACTATTGCATACTTAAAGGATCGTACAGACGGCATTCATTTATCCTTTGACGTAGATGCATTAGATCCAGTTGAAATACCTGGAACGGGAACAAAAGTACCGGGCGGTTTGACGTATCGTGAAACCAATTATGCACTGGAGTTGCTTCAAAAATCAGGGTTAATTACGTCCTTAGACTTAGTTGAAGTAAACCCTCTATTAGATGAAGGTAATCGTACAGCAGAACAGGCTGTTACTATTTTAGGTTCTTTCTTTGGTGAGACATTATTATAATGTAAGTGAAGACACACTGGGACATCAATCCCAAAATAAATAGCGCTAAGATGCTTTTTAATAGAAATGCGTCTTAGTGCTTCTTTTTTATGGCTGTCTTTTAAATAAGTATGATGATTAAAATACTAATATGTTTCACGTTAAACAAAAGTTGACTCACTGTAAATGCAACCTTCAATGTGTAAGAAGTGTCAGCCTCTACATCTTTTGGTAATATTGCTATAATATATGACGAAATGAGTGAAAGTGAGGAGAAATCATGAATTTAGAATTACCATTAACCTTATCTTTGGTATTATTTCTCACGCTAGGTATTTTGAGTCAGTGGATTGCGAATTTACTGAAGTGGCCTGCAATCGTCGTGATGGCAATTGTTGGGTTACTCGTTGGTCCAATCTTTGGTTTAGTCAATCCTCAAGAGCACTTAGGTCATGATATATTCAGTACGATTGTCTCATTGGCTGTTGCCATTATTTTATTCGAAGGTAGTAGTAATCTAGACTTTAGAGAGCTAAAGGGCGTCTCTAAAGCATTGGTAAAAATATTGTCTATAGGGGCTGCTATTTCCTGGTTTTTGGGTATGCTTGGGTTGCACTATATTTTGTCTTTTCCGTTATCCATTTCAGCCGTACTAGCAGGCTTGTTTTTAATTTCCGGTCCAACTGTGATACAGCCTTTACTTAAGCAGACTAAAGTTAAAAATAATGTCGATACGATTTTAAGATGGGAGAGTATCATTCTTGATCCAATTGGTCCAATGGTCGCATTGGGGCTATATTTTATTATTTTTGTTATTAAGCAAGATTTTGGTTTTCAAGTGATTCTTGTGTTTTTAGTAGAATTGGTAGCTGCAGCACTGATTGGTATCTTAGTGGCATACGTATTCAAGTGGCTTGTTGAACAAAATCGCATCTCTCAAAATTTGATTGCACCGATTCAATTTGTATGCGTGCTACTTATTTTTAGTATTAGTGATTTTATCTTACCAGAATCAGGGTTATTAACTGTAACAGTATTTGGGTTATGTATAGCAATGTTTAAGCGTGGAGACTTTATATATAGTGAGCCGGATCATTTTATTGAGCATACATCAATGATTTTAGTGTCCACTGTCTTTATTTTGATTACGTCATCTTTAACGATGGATGTCTTAAAAGAAACATTCAATTGGTGGCTTATTTTATTTTGCTTTGTCATGATTGTATGTGTTAGACCTATTTCAATCTTTGTTGCAACACTTAACACAGAGATAGCGAGCAATGAGCGACGATTTTTAAGCGCTATTATGCCACGAGGGATTGTCGTGCTAACTGTGGCTGAGTTCTTTTCGACATTGTTAATTGATGCGAATGTCCCAAAAGCAGAGTATATTACATCGGTTACATTTGGCTTTGTCTTCATTACCGTTGTATTTTACGGCTTTAGTTTTAAAACGATCGCAAAACGCTTTAAGGTTTCGAGTAATGAGCCCTCTGGTGTTTTACTCGTCGGTGAAAGCGCCTTTTCGAATCATCTCGGGACAGTACTGAAACAACATCATATCCCGATTATGGTCTTTTTACAAAAACAGCGAGGTGTAACGCAAACAGAGGCATTAGGATTTGAAACATTTGAAGGTAATTTACTTGCACATCATGAACGTATTTATGCAGATTTGACACGATATGATTATAGTTTATTATTGACGTCGTCTTTGATGGTGAATGCTTATGCATTTACTGAGTTGACGAATGAATTCGGACTTAAAAATGTGTTTATGGTTGATAGCTCTAATCACCAAAAGAATATGAAGCACCGTGTCGGAAAGCAAATTTCAAATCATATCCTTTTTAAAGAAGGCGTTTCATACCAAGAATTGAATCAATATGTTAAAACAAAATGTATTACAGAAATAGATGCATCTGAACAATCCACCATTACAGATGATGATTTATTACTTTATTATATTGATGACAATAAAGAAATAGCGTTTCAAACGGTCAATCATGCATTATTGGGTAAGGAAACAGGTATTTATGGTGTCTTGAAACACTTTCATTCTACAATTTCATCATTAAAAAACGGGAATGAAGATCAATAAAGAATGTGCTAAAAGAATAGTTTAGGCACATATAAGGATATATCGAAAGGTGATAAGCGTTAATATGGAAAATCAAACAAATCATAATGAAGAATTAGAAAGAATTAACAAGGAAATTGAAGCGGAGTTACTGTCAGAAGATAAAAGCGAAACATTAAATGAAAAAAAGCAATTTCTCACAGCTAAATTTATAGTGACATTAATTATTGCGATTATGATGCTAGCAGGAGTAGTCAAGTTATTTTTCTAAATGAAGTTATGACTGTAGGGAGGTGTACACCACATCTCTTTAGAAATATAAAGCTAAAAAATTGTAATTGGAATCTATTCAGTTTAAGTTGATGATAAGAGAGATAGAGATGGAGGGATTTTGTATGACTCAAAAAGTTGTTATTATTGGTGCTTCTATTGCAGGTACCTTTGCCACTTCTGCATTAAGACGTAATGGTTTTGAGGGAGATATTACTTTAATCAGTGCTGAACAATCATTACCCTATGACAAACCACCACTCTCAAAAGAATGGATGCAAGAAAAAGAAAATGAAGCACCACCAAAGCTCAAAAAAGACCAATATTATGAAAACAAAAGAATTAATCTAGAGTTAGGAGTCACGATTAATCAAATTAATCCAAAAGAAAAAACAGTGACTTCAGAAGATGGACGTGTATACCCATATGATAAGCTCGTACTTGCAACAGGAATGTCTCCAAGAAAGCTACCACATTTGAATAGCGATTTAGACGGTGTCTTGTATTTAAGAACTTTTGAAGATGCATTAGCATTAAAGCGACAAGCACAAAAAGCAAAATCAGCAGTCATTGTTGGTGGAGGCTTTGTAGGTTTAGAAATTGCAGCTTCATTAAGAGAATATGGCGTTGATGTCACTGTAGTCCTCCGTGGAGATATACCACTCAAAAAAGTAGTAGGTCAAGAAGTCGGACGTTATATCAAAAAGCTTCATGAGTCCAAAGGTGTTACATTTATCACGCATGATGAGATTGAAGCAGTCAAAGGTGATCAGCAAATAGAACAAGTTGTGACAAAAGAGGGGCGTACGCTTGCGACAGATTTATTGCTAATAGGTATTGGTGCAACATTTAATGATGCGATACGTCATCAAGATCTCAAAACGAACAAAGGTTATATTGTGAATGAATATGGAGAGACGTCATTACCGGATGTTTATGCAGCGGGAGACGCAACGCTATGGCCATTCCGAGGTGAATTAATCCAAGTCGAACATTGGGAAAATGCATTTAATCAAGGAAAATCAATTGCACAGAACATTATGAACCCTAGATCAAATGCATATGATGTCATCCCTTATTTTTGGTCTGATCAATATGATGAAAACTTTGAATATCTAGGTCATGCTAAAACTTGGAAAGATGTGAAAGTTGAAGGTGAGATGGCAACAGGCCAGTTTGCAGCAACCTATTATGACGATCACAATCAACCTATTGCAGTGTTTTGGTCAAATGGTTATAAAAAGCGTGATGACGTCGAAGCTTTATTAAAATCATAAATTTTTCATGAAGCTTGGATACAGTAACGCTTTAAGAGAACGCTACAGCTGCACAAATGTTGGTGAATCATCTTGTGCAGCTATGAGGTTCTACTCGAAGTCAAAGCGCAAACCCAACAACCTTGATGAACGGTGTTTCGCATGCAGAGTTTTCGGCATAACTTCGCAATTCTTCAAAATTTGAGGAACAATTTTTTGAATTACTCGAGTTATGCTCAAACTCAAACCGCATGCTCAACAACCTTGTGATAGACGGTGTTTCGATTGCTGACTTCTCAACAGAACTACACATTTTCACAAAATTTGAGGAACAATTTTGTTCACTGCTAGGTTCTGCTCGAAGTCAAAGCGCAATCTCAACAACCTTGTTAAGGGAGTGGGGTTGTTTTGTTTTTGATTGTTTTTTGTTTAGTTAATTTTTTGGCTATTTGTGGTGCATATTGAAAGAGGGCGACGCCGATGATGGCGGAGATTAAAATGAAAATCCCACTAAATGTCTTGATTTGTGCACTTGCAAAGGCGGCTATAATGATAGAAAATTCCCCGCGCTGTGTGAATGAAAATCCTGCGCGTATGGCGGGCTGAGGCCTCAAACCATATTGCTTGCCCCCGACATAACCAACAATCAGTTTGGCGAAGATGGACCACACAATGAGTACACATAATGTTTCCCACATTGGAATCCCATTAGTCAGTTGAATAGTCATTCCAAAATTAATAAAGAATACAGGCATTAATAAATCTCTTAAGTTTCGAACCGTTTGTTGGAGCGCAGAAGGTTTTTGAGTTTCTGCCAACATGATGCCTGCCAAAAAAGCGCCAAATACTTCAGATAAACCGAGATACAAAGCAAGCCCCGCATAGCTCAGCCCAATACTCACAATAAACAGTATAAAAAAGTCCTCGCTAGTATACTTTTCAATAAATTGGTTCAATCTTTTGAATACAAAATGCCCCAAAAGAATAGCCCCTATTAATAAAGCGATAATTTTAAGTAGTACAATAGAAAGATTGCCTATTGATATTGCATTACTCAAATACATACTTGCAATAATTGCGACCAGAATAGGTGATACGATATCTTCAAAAATGAGTAAACCCAATAAAAAATTAGAATCTTTTGTTGTCATTCGCTTATTTTTTTCTAATAATTTCACGGTGATAGATGAGCTTGTAGCATAAACAATCCCGCCTAATAATAAAGCAGTAGGAAGCGGTTGATGCATAAGTAACAACAAGCCAACAGTCACAAAAAACGAAAGCCCTAAATCTAACAGTCCGGGCTTATAGATACGAATCGCCATTGTTTTAAGTTGACGAATCGGAAACTCCATTCCTAGCATAAAAAACATTAAAACAATGCCCACTTCAGCAGCGAATTCAATAAGAGGTGTTCCATGAATAAATAATCCGAGTGTAATCCCTATAAGTAAAAAAATAATCACATCGGGTACATTGAAATGATTAGCAATATACCCACCGATAAATAGCAAAAGGAGTAACAATCCACTTATTAATAGAATAGGAAAATCAAAGATAGCCATTTTTACATCCTACTTGGCTTGCACACTGCCTCAAATTCAGAAAGTGCATCATTATAACCAATAACGAGCAGCGTATCACCCTCTAGTATTTTTTCGGAACCATTTGGTTTAGGAATCACTTGAGATCCTCTACTTATTCCAACAATATGAACCCCATCAGGAACTCTTTTTTCTGCTTGAGCCACATCAACATCTCTTAAAGGAGATGCTTTCCCCACCTTAATCCAGTCAACTAACATTTCTTTACGTAATAATGAGAACCGTTCAAATTCTTGTTTTTCAATCGTGTCATGATTCATATCCATCAGTTTTAAAGCGACATCCATCGCTTCACTTGAGTTCAATTTGAGATTAGCGATAACATCTTCGTCTTGATCAGTGATATAAATTTCACGTTTTCCGTTGTAGTGCAAGATGATATGAATCATTTCGTCGTTTGAAGTCGTCATTGAATATTTAGTTCCCACTCCAGGTATCATTTGCGATTCCATTAATTAAAAACCTCCTTTAAATAACAAAATAAAACGGCTTTCCGCTATTGATAGTTTCATTATAGAGTCAACCCTATTTATGGTCAATTGAGTCGGATTACGCGAAATAAATGAAATTCACAATTGAATTGACAACACTTATAAAAATACATTTTTATGTTTTAAAATAAAATCGAAGTAAACTGCTTACTATTTTAATAAATTATATTGACTAATACGCAATGAATGGTAATATAAAATTGTCACAAAAATAATGTTTTGTGCTAGACAAAGGAGTGATTTAATGAGTAATAAGAAAAAGCCTAACTCCCGAAGATTAGACTTTTTACCTAATAGATTAAACAAATATTCTATTAGGAAGTTTACTGTCGGGACAGCTTCTATTTTAATTGGAGCTACGTTAATTTTTGGTGCGAATACTGATGACGCCAAAGCTTCAGAGGCTAATGTCGCATCAACGGCTTCAGATTCAGCAACTGGAGACGATGACGTGGAACCATCAGAAGGAGCAGCTAACGAAGTCAATGTTTCTGAACAAGAAGCACTGACTGACAATGTAGAAGCGAATGTTGCTAATGAAGCGTTAGCAACAAGTGAAGATGTAAAACCTAATGTGACAAATGGAGAAGAAAATAAGCAGACAGAAAAAGACGCTGCGAGTCCAGATACAACTGAAGGTCAAGATATCAATTTAGAAGATACTGATAATGTAGAGAAAGAGACAAGTGAAGAAACACAACCTTCTCAAAATATTGACAGAGAAACTGCTACAGAGAAATCAGAAGAAGTAAGTCAACAACAAGAGAAGCAATCAGCGACTAAAGATGTGAAGTCGAGTGAAACACAAACACGTGCAGTAGAAATACAACCTCAAACAACAGCGAAACAAGACAACTCAGCGCAAAATGAAAGTGTAAATCAAGTTAACACACAAGCTCATGCAAATACTAAACAGAAAGTTAAAAATACAGCCGAGACTTTAAGTATTACTGAAGAAGAATTACAACGTGTTATTCAAGAAAAGAAACTTGACGTTACAACATTAACAGAAGAAGAGTTAATGACTGAATATTTAATCTCGCTAGTGAATAATGAAAAGAAATTAGCACAACCAGCGACTTTACGTAGTTATTCTGATAAGAAGCAATCAAGTGTAGCTTTCTTGAATGCCGCAGATAGCACAGACTTAACAGAAATTGTCGGTTTAAATGACATTAATAGCTTTAATGTATATGGCCAAACACAAAATACACAATATGCGACAGCTTTCTTAAATGATAATGGTCGTGGATATAAAGAAGAGCCTGCTTTAAAGTTGACACCAAATCCGTCATTAAAAGGCGTATTAGAACTTAATAAGACAAAGTTTGACTTTACGAAAGACTTTTCATTGAATTTTAAAGTAGCAAACCCTCCGATGGGACGAACGGGAGGTTCAGATGGATTTGCGTTTATTTTTACGCAGAGCTCAGGACAAGAGGTCTATAATAGAGGATCAATATTAAATAATACAGGTGTGCCGAACTCTGGAGGATTTAAAATTGATACGAGCTTAACTCCAAATGGTCCAGATAGAACTGCACTGCCAGGTGGTAATAATAATGAAGGTTATGCATCATTTGTAAAAAGTAATAGTGCAGGTACTTCAGAATTAGTGGGAGCTGCACCTGTATTTTTAGATAGAAAGTTAAATAACTTACCAGATAAACGATTTTTGATACAAAATACAACAACTAGAAATACTGAAGTGTCTGGTCAACGTTTAATTCCTGTATCGATTAATTACGATGCAGCGACACAACAGTTTAGCGCAGAATATCAAAAGAAATTGTATACTGCATCTTTAAGTGATCTAGGCTTAATTAGAGGTCAAAAGTATAACTTTGATATAGCATCTACTGTACCAACTAATCCAGTTGGTGAACGTAATGTTGGAGAAGGTATTATTCAAATTAGTAGTATAGCAGTTGATGGAAATCAAGCAGATGATAATACACCAGGATATAACGGTGGAAGCACGAAGCCAGGAGTGGGCGTCAATATTCCGCAATCAGGAGATACACAGTTACCACCGAATACACGATTTGAAATTCCACAAGGAGGCGTACCAAGTGGATGGACCGTAACAGTTAATCCGAATAATGGAACGGTAACGGCAACGCCACCGGCGAATGCAGAGCCAGGAACAAGCGTAGATATTCCAGTGAAAGTGACATATCCAGATGGATCTGTGGATAATACAACGACAAATGTAAGAGTTGTGCCAAATGACGCGCAAGAAAACACACCAGGATATGAGGATGGAAGCACAAAACCAGGAGTGGGCGTCAATATTCCGCAAACCGGAGATACACAGTTACCACCGAATACACGATTTGAAATTCCACAAGGAGGCGTACCAAGTGGATGGACCGTGACGGTCAATCCGAATAACGGAACGGTAACGGCAACGCCACCGGCGAATGCGCAACCGGGCACAAGCGTAGATATCCCAGTGAAAGTAACGTACCCAGATGGATCTGTGGATAATACAACGACAAATGTAAGAGTTGTGCCAAATGACGCGCAAGAAAATACGCCAGGATATAACGGCGGAAGCACGAAGCCAGGAGTGGGCGTCAATATTCCGCAAACCGGAGATACGCAGTTACCACCGAATACGCGATTTGAAATTCCACAAGGAGGCGTACCAAGTGGATGGACAGTAACGGTTAATCCGAATAACGGAACGGTAACGGCAACGCCACCGGCGGATGCAGAACCGGGCACAAGCGTGGATATTCCAGTGAAAGTAACATATCCAGATGGATCAACAGAAGAGACACCAGTGAAGGTAACGGTAACGCCGAACCAAGCGCAAGAAAATACACCGGGATATGAAGATGGAAATACAACGCCAGGAAACCCAGTGACAGTGCCACAAACAGGTGATGAGGAGTTACCACCAGGTACGAAGTTTGAAGTACCACCAACAAGTGTTCCAGAAGATTGGACAGTAACAGTAGATCCAGATAATGGAGAAGTAACAGTAACGCCACCGGCGGATGCAGAACCAGGAACAAGCGTAGATATTCCAGTGAAAGTAACGTATCCAGATGGATCAACAGAAGAAACGCCAGTGAAGGTGACTGTAACACCAAACCAAGCACAAGAGAACACACCGGGATATGAGGATGGAAGTACAACACCAGGAAACCCAGTGACAGTGCCACAGACAGGTGATACAGAGTTACCACCAGGTACGAAGTTTGAAGTACCACCAGCAGGTATTCCAGAAGGTTGGACAGTAACAGTAGATCCAGATAATGGAGAAGTAACAGTAACGCCACCGGCGGATGCAGAACCAGGAACAAGCGTAGATATTCCAGTGAAAGTAACGTATCCAGATGGATCAACAGAAGAAACGCCAGTGAAGGTGACTGTAACACCGAACCAAGCGCAAGAGAACACACCGGGATATGAGGATGGAAGTACAACACCAGGAAACCCAGTGACAGTACCACAAACGGGAGATACAGAATTACCACCAGGCACGAAGTTTGAAGTACCGCCAACAAGTGTTCCAGAAGATTGGACAGTAACAGTAGATCCAGATAATGGAGAAGTAACAGTAACGCCACCGGCGGATGCAGAACCAGGCACAAGCGTTGATATTCCAATAAAAGTAACATATCCAGATGGATCAACAGAAGAAACGCCAGTGAAGGTGACTGTAACACCAAACCAAGCACAAGAGAACACACCGGGATATGAAGATGGAAATACAACACCGGGTAATCCTGTAACAGTGCCACAGATAGGTGATGAGGAGTTACCACCAGGTACAACATTCGAAGTACCACCAGCAGGCATTCCAGAAGATTGGACAGTGACGGTCGATCCAGATAATGGAACAGTAACAGTGACGCCACCGGCGGATGCAGAACCAGGCACAAGTGTGGATATTCCAATAAAAGTAACATATCCAGATGGATCAACAGAAGAAACGCCAGTGAAGGTGACTGTAACACCAAACCAAGCACAAGAGAACACACCAGGATATGAAGATGGAAATACAACACCAGGAAACCCAGTGACAGTGCCACAAACAGGTGATGAGGAGTTACCACCAGGCACGAAGTTTGAAGTACCATCAGCAGGCATTCCAGAAGACTGGACAGTGACGGTCGATCCAGATAACGGAACAGTGACAGTAACGCCACCTGCGGATGTGGAACCAGGAACAAGCGTAGATATTCCAGTGAAAGTGACATATCCGGATGGATCAACAGAAGAAACACCAGTGAAGGTAACAGTAACACCGAACCAAGCACAAGAGAACACACCGGGATATGAAGATGGAAGTACAACGCCAGGTAATCCTGTAACAGTGCCACAGACAGGTGATGAGGAGTTACCACCAGGTACAACATTCGAAGTACCACCAGCAGGCATTCCAGAAGATTGGACAGTGACGGTCGATCCAGATAACGGAACAGTGACAGTAACGCCACCGGCGGATGCAGAGCCAGGAACAAGCGTAGATATTCCAATAAAAGTAACATATCCAGATGGATCAACAGAAGAAACGCCAGTGAAGGTGACTGTAACACCAAACCAAGCACAAGAGAACACACCGGGATATGAAGATGGAAATACAACACCGGGTAATCCTGTAACAGTGCCACAGATAGGTGATGAGGAGTTACCACCAGGTACAACATTCGAAGTACCACCAGCAGGCATTCCAGAAGATTGGACAGTGACGGTCGATCCAGATAACGGAACAGTGACAGTAACGCCACCTGCGGATGTGGAACCAGGAACAAGCGTAGATATTCCAGTGAAAGTGACATATCCGGATGGATCAACAGAAGAAACACCGGTTAAGGTAACGGTAACGCCGAACCAAGCACAAGAGAACACACCAGGATATGAAGATGGAAATACAACACCAGGCAATCCAGTAACAGTACCACAAACGGGAGATACAGAATTACCACCGGGTACGAAGTTTGAAGTACCGACGGATAAAATTCCAGAAGGCTGGACAGTAACAGTCGATCCAGATAATGGAGAAGTAACAGTAACGCCACCGGCGGATGCAGAGCCAGGGACAAGTGTAGATATTCCAGTGAAAGTAACATATCCAGATGGATCAACAGAAGAAACGCCAGTGAAGGTGACTGTAACACCGAACCAAGCGCAAGAGAATACACCGGGATATGAAGATGGAAGTACAACACCAGGTAATCCTGTAACAGTGCCACAGACAGGTGATGAGGAGTTACCACCAGGTACAACATTCGAAGTACCACCAGCAGGCATTCCAGAAGATTGGACAGTGACGGTCGATCCAGATAACGGAACAGTGACAGTAACGCCACCGGCGGATGCAGAGCCAGGAACAAGCGTAGATATTCCAATAAAAGTAACATATCCAGATGGATCAACAGAAGAAACACCAGTGAAGGTGACTGTAACACCAAACCAAGCCCAAGAGAACACACCGGGATATGAAGATGGAAATACAACACCGGGTAATCCTGTAACAGTGCCACAGACAGGTGATGAGGAGTTACCACCAGGTACAACATTCGAAGTACCACCAGCAGGCATTCCAGAAGATTGGACAGTGACGGTCGATCCAGATAACGGAACAGTGACAGTAACGCCACCGGCGAATGCAGAGCCAGGAACAAGCGTAGATATTCCAATAAAAGTGACATATCCAGATGGATCAACAGAAGAGACACCGGTGAAGGTAACGGTAACACCAAACCAAGCGCAAGAGAACACACCAGGATATGAAGATGGAAGTACAACACCAGGTAATCCTGTAACGGTACCACAAACGGGAGATACAGAATTACCACCAGGTACGAAGTTTGAAGTACCGCCAACAAGTGTTCCAGAAGGCTGGGAAATCGAAGTTAATCCAGATAATGGAGAAGTAACAGTAACGCCACCGGCGGATGCAGAGCCAGGGACAAGTGTAGATATTCCAATCAAAGTAATATATCCAGATGGATCAACAGAAGAAACACCAGTGAAGGTAACGGTAACGCCGAACCAAGCACAAGAGAATACACCGGGATATGAAGATGGAAATACAACACCGGGCAATCCAGTAACAGTACCACAAACGGGAGATACAGAATTACCACCAGGTACGAAGTTTGAAGTGCCACCAACAAGTGTTCCAGAAGATTGGACAGTAACAGTGGATCCAGATAATGGAACAGTAACAGTGACGCCACCGGCGGATGCAGAGCCAGGGACAAGTGTAGATATTCCAGTGAAAGTAACATATCCAGATGGATCAACAGAAGAAACGCCAGTGAAGGTGACTGTAACACCGAACCAAGCACAAGAAAATACACCAGGATATGAAGATGGAAATACAACGCCGGGCAATCCAGTAACAGTACCACAAACGGGAGATACAGAATTACCACCGGGTACAAAGTTTGAAGTACCACCAGCAGGCATTCCAGAAGATTGGACAGTAACAGTCGATCCAGATAACGGAACAGTGACAGTAACGCCACCGGCGAATGCAGAGCCAGGCACAAGTGTGGATATTCCAGTGAAAGTAACATATCCAGATGGATCAACAGAAGAAACGCCAGTGAAGGTGACTGTAACACCGAACCAAGCACAAGAAAATACACCAGGATATGAAGAGGGAAATACAACGCCGGGTAATCCAGTAACAGTACCACAAACGGGAGATACAGAATTACCACCGGGTACGAAGTTTGAAGTACCACCAACAAGTGTTCCAGAAGATTGGACAGTAACAGTCGATCCAAATAACGGAACAGTGACAGTAACGCCACCTGCGGATGTGGAACCAGGAACAAGCGTAGATATTCCAGTGAAAGTGACATATCCGGATGGATCAACAGAAGAAACACCGGTTAAGGTAACGGTAACGCCGAACCAAGCACAAGAGAACACACCAGGATATGAAGATGGAAATACAACACCAGGCAATCCTGTAACAGTACCACAAACGGGAGATACAGAATTACCACCGGGTACGAAGTTTGAAGTACCACCAACAAGTGTTCCAGAAGGTTGGACAGTAACAGTAGATCCAGATAATGGAACAGTGACAGTAACGCCACCGGCGGATGCAGAACCGGGAACAAGCGTAGATATTCCAATCAAAGTGACGTATCCGGATGGGTCAACAGAAGAAACGCCGATAAAAATTACTATAGATATAGATGAAACTGATGCAGACGCCGATGCAGATGCAGATGCGGATGCCGACTCTGATGCGGATGCGGATGCGGACGCCGATGCAGATGCTGACGCCGATGCAGATGCGGACGCAGATGCAGATTCTGATGCAGATGCTGACGCCGATGCAGACGCCGATGCCGATGCCGATGCCGATGCAGATGCGGATGCCGATGCAGATGCGGATGCCGATGCAGATGCCGACGCCGACTCTGATGCGGATGCCGATGCAGATGCCGACGCTGATGCAGATGCGGATGCAGATGCCGACGCAGATGCGGATGCCGATGCGGATGCCGATGCAGATGCAGATGCAGATGCAGATGCCGATGCGGATGCGGACGCAGATGCTGATGCAGATGCCGATTCTGATGCGGATGCCGATTCTGATGCAGATGCCGATGCGGATGCGGATGCAGACGCCGATGCAGACGCAGATTCTGATGCGGATGCTGATGCGGATGCCGATGCGGATGCAGACGCTGATGCAGATGCAGATTCTGACGCCGATGCGGATGCGGACGCCGATGCGGATGCGGACGCCGATGCGGATGCGGATGCGGACGCTGACGCCGATGCAGATGCGGACGCCGATGCAGATTCTGATGCAGATGCGGACGCCGATGCAGACGCCGATGCCGATGCAGATGCCGATGCAGATGCCGATGCAGATGCGGACGCCGATGCAGATGCGGATGCTGACGCGGATGCGGATGCCGACGCCGACTCTGATGCGGATGCCGATGCAGATGCCGACGCAGATGCAGATTCTGATGCAGATGCCGACGCAGATGCGGATGCAGATGCGGATGCCGATGCGGATGCCGATGCAGATGCAGATGCTGATGCAGATGCCGATGCGGATGCGGACGCTGATGCGGATGCAGATGCAGACTCTGACGCCGATGCAGATTCTGATGCAGATGCGGATGCCGACGCAGATGCAGATGCAGATGCGGATGCCGACGCTGATGCGGATGCGGATGCCGACGCGGATGCGGATGCAGATGCGGATGCCGACGCTGATGCCGATGCAGACGCCGACGCGGATGCGGATGCAGACGCTGATGCCGACGCTGATGCGGATGCTGATGCGGACGCTGATGCGGATGCTGATGCAGATGCGGATTCAGACGCTAACGCGGATAAGGGATCTGATAAGGATACGAACGGAAATAAAACTAAAGCGTTACCTGATACAGGAGGAAACGCGGGAGCAAATACAACATTATTCGGAACGTTATTTGCAGGTTTAGGAGCATTAGTATTAGCTAATCGCAAAAAACGTAATAATAAAGAAGAATAATTGATGTAAATATACTACAATGTAAAGGGGAGCCTTTGAGCTCCCCTTTATGTATAATAATTAGTAGTTAAGAGGTGATCATATTGGAAACTACGCTAAATAATTTGGTACACAAAATAGATGAATTACATGATGGATATTCTAAAGTTTTTGTAAGTTTAGGCAATGAAAATAGTAAGGCATACGTAAGGTTAATCAAAAATACGAATCATTTAAAATCCCAACTCATGAAACAAACGCAAAAATATAAGAAGAAAAATGGATTATTTCCAAAATGGATTAAAGTTGATGTGGTGACTGGGGAAGAAACCATGACATTTGATAGGGTAGAAAAGATGCTCATAAATACAAGAAGAAATTATATTGACTTTGGTTTCGTGTTAGATCAACAATGGCAATTGGCTTTTTTACCTGAAGAAATAAACGCAAATGCATTTGTGCGTCCCTCGAAAAAAGATAAAAATAGTAAAGAAATAGCTGAAAATAACATCACACATTATTTAAAAAATTATAGAAAGTTGAATATTAACTTTAAAGTTGAAGATTTTAGAAATGAAGATGTAGTTGTATTTCAAACGAAAGGTTACTTTGTTGAAGGTGACACTATATTAGAATTGCATAGTACTGATGGTATGAAAGGGATTCGAAAGATTGAAGACCTTCATACAGAAATAGATCAACTCATAAGTACAAGCACAACCTTTTTGAAAAATGAAATACAACCTAATGGAGAATACATATATGGGTATTTTCCTCATTTTGATAGAAAAATTAACTACTATAATATATTAAGACATTCTTCGTCTACATATGCTTTGACAGAAGGGCTATCGTACCTAAATCAAGATGTAAGTATTGTCAGAAAACCACTCAATTATATTATTGAGAACTGCTTATTAGAAAAAGAAGATGAGGCTTATATCTTTGATAAAACAAACGGTATCAATGAAATTAAGCTAGGCCAAAATGCAGCCTTTATATTTGCTGTTTGTGAGTATATTAAAATGAATCCGGATGAGAACTATTACCTAAAATATGCACAAAAAGTTGCAAAAGGGATTCTATCCATGATTAATATGAATTCTATGGATTTTATTCATGTATTAAACTATCCTGATTTATCAATAAAAGAACGCTTTAGAGTTATTTATTATGAAGGAGAAACAGCATTAGCCTTATTAAGACTTTACCAAGTAGATGGACATTCTGAATGGTTAGAAACTGTCGAAAAAATATTTGAAAAATTTATTAATGAAGGCTACTGGAAATATCATGATCATTGGCTAGGATACTGTACTAATGAGTTGGTGAAAATTGTACCAAAAGAACAATACTATACATTTGGTATAAAGAATGTAGCGAACTATTTAGATTTCATCTACCAAAGAGAGACAACTTTCCCTACATTTTTAGAATTATTAATGGCTACGTATCATTTAATACAAGACGCCAAACGTAATGGATTTGAAGATTTAGTTCAATCACTTATTGATGAAGAGCAATTGTTAAGCACGATTCATCGGAGAGCTGACTATCAAAGAACGGGTTACTTTTATCCAGAGATTGCAATGTATTTTAAAAATCCCAAACGCATTTTAGGAAGCTTTTTTATTAAACATCACGGCTTTCGTGTACGAATTGATGATATTGAACATTATCTATCAGGTTATATTCAATACCAAAAAGTTTTTAAATAAATAGTATTGTGTAGGTGTGGTTTTATTGCAATATTAATTTGATATGGGAAATATGGACTATTTAACTTCTTTGCTTAATGCATTGATTGGATTTATAGGGGTAACGATTTTTGGAATTACAAATAAGATTAAGCATCAAAAATAATGATATAAGTTAATGGATAATAAAAATAAATCCATTCTATTTTCTTTCAACATAGTCTATGCTTTGATATCATTAGAACAATGTTAGGTGAAAGGAAGTTTAAGTCATGAAAAAGACAGAGCTGTTAGCACCAGAGACATACAATATTATTTCAGAAATCGAAAAGCATACTCAGTCCGCTACGAAAAAGGCTTTAATTTTTAGGAGCGAGTCTGGGGAGGTGACAACACTCACGTATCAATCATTGATTCAACGTGCGAATCAACTCGGCCATGTTTTAAGTCAAAATGGGCTTAAAATGGGGGATAGCGTTTTGGTGATGATGCCACGATCTATTGAGACTTATGAAGTATATATTGCTGCACTCAAACTTGGTATTACGATTATTCCAAGTTCTGAAATGTTACGAACGAAGGATTTACAGTACCGTATTACACATGGTGAAGTGAATGGTGTTATCACGTTACCTCAATATATCAAAGAATTTAAGCGTGTTAAAGAGTATGGTCAATTGACTAAGTTCTTAGTGAAGGGATCAGCCCCAGAATGGATAGCGATTGAAGAGGATAAAAAACAACAAAGTGATCAATTAGATATTGCTGAAACGCCACGTGATCATTTAGCTATTCTTTCCTATACTTCAGGAACGACGGGTAACCCTAAAGCAGTCATGCATTCACATGGGTGGGGTTATGCGCATATGCAAATGGCTCCAAAGCATTGGCTAGGTATTCGTGAAAACGATGTAGTATGGGCTACAGCTGCACCAGGTTGGCAAAAATGGGTGTGGAGTCCATTCTTATCGATTATGGGATCAGGCGCGACGGCTTTTGTATTTAATGGCCGTTTCAATCCTTCATTATATTTGGAACTGCTTCAAGATTTTAAAGTTAATGTATTATGTTGTACACCGACTGAATATCGAATGATGTCTAAATTGAAAAATCTTGACGAGTATGATCTGACACATTTACATAGTGCGGTGTCAGCAGGAGAGCCATTGAATCGTGATGTTGTGGAGAAATTCCAAAGTCATTTTGATTTAATTGTTCGTGACGGCTATGGTCAAACAGAGAGTACTTTACTCATTGGTTTCTTAAAAGAGACAGCGCCACGTATGGGCTCAATGGGAAAAGCGATTCCGGGGAGTGATGTTGCTATTGTAGATGATGA
This sequence comes from Staphylococcus felis, assembly GCF_003012915.1. Taxonomy (NCBI): domain Bacteria; kingdom Bacillati; phylum Bacillota; class Bacilli; order Caryophanales; family Staphylococcaceae; genus Staphylococcus; species Staphylococcus felis. The sequence continues at coordinate 770,327 of NZ_CP027770.1, forward strand.
TGGTCATGAAGTGCCAGCTCATACAAAAGGGAATATCGCAGTGCCAGTAGACTTACCTGCCTTATTTAAAGGGTATCTTAAAGATCAAGAACGTACAGAGTCAGCGCAAGTCAATGGTTATTTCTTAACAGGAGATTTAGCGCATCAAGATGAAGATGGCTATTTCTGGTTTGAAGGTCGTAATGATGACATTATCATTAGTTCAGGATATACGATTGGACCGTTTGAAGTAGAGGATTCATTGACAAACCATAAAGCGGTTAAAGAATGTGCCGTTGTCGCAAGTCCGCATCCTGACCGTGGTCATATTGTTAAAGCATTTGTCATTTTACAAGAAGGCTATGAAGGTAGTGATGCATTAGTCCGCGAATTACAACAATTCGTGAAGGAAGATGTGGCCCCTTATAAATATCCACGTGCGATTGAGTTTGTAGACGATTTACCCAAAACAAACTCAGGTAAGATTCGTCGTGTTGAATTGAGAGAAGCAGAACAAAAGAAATATCATGAATAATCAAAGCAAGCCACTCTTTATATGGGGTGGCTTGTTTTGATTGTCTACTTTCCAATGGCAACGTTCTAAGTGATAACGACATCTTCCAAAAATCCTTGCAGATTTTAATGAATCTGCCGTTATCATACGAACGTTAAGCGCCATTGTCCAGTTTTCGTTATTGTCTACTTTCCAATGGCAATGCACTAAGGTATAACGCACTTCGCGCAAAAATTCTTAGGGAATTTATTGCTTAAAGCTTGTTATACTACGTGCATTAAGCGCCATTGTTCAGTTTTGGTTGTATCCGTTTTTGATGTTGATGATGTTTGTGTATCCTTTGTGTTCTAGGATGCCGATTGCAATGGAGCTTCTTACGCCTGATTGACAATGAACGTATAGCGGCTCGTCTTTAGCGAATGGGATTTCAGCTTTTAATAGTTGACCATGTGGAATGTGTACGGCTTGCGCATAGTGTCCGGATTGCCATTCTGCATTGTTACGTACATCAAGTATATTTTTTTCTTGTCCAGTGATTTCACCGCTTTCTATTGATGTTGTCATGGTTTCAGTCTTGGGTAATTGGTAACTCGAGACACGATCATAGCCGATAAGTTGTAATGTATGTGTAGCCATTTGAACGGTTTCACGGTCGCCGATGAGTTGGATGTCTTTTTCATAATCAAGATACCAACCAATTTGATTAATAAAGTTTTGATGATACGGAATGTTAATCGTACCTGCTTTGTGTCCTCCGTGAAATGCTTCTTTATCACGTAAATCGAAGGCTAATGTTTCTTCAGTTGTGCTAGGATAAACGACATACGGTTTATATAAGTCAAATCCGTGTTGGTTGATATATTTCATTTGAGCAAAGTGATGTGGTGGTGCGGGCTGGTCTGTTGTGAGCTGTTTGATAAACGTTGCTTCATCAGGTTGATTGAAAGCCCAGTTTGTTTGTTTTTCATAGCCTAATGTACTCATTGGGATGGCACCTAATGATTTACCACAAGGACTTCCTGCACCGTGTCCTGGCCATATTTGAATGTGATCTGGTAGTGATTTTGCCATTTCAATGGATTGATACATTTGTTTTGCACCGATTTTTGTTGAACCGTGTACTTGGACTGCTTTTTCTAATAAGTCGGGACGTCCGATGTCACCTACAAATAAGAAGTCTCCTGAGAAAAGACCCATAGGAATGGTTGCGCCACCTCCTTCGTCAGTGAGTAAAAAACTAATGCTTTCTGGCGTGTGACCTGGTGTGTGTAGGACTTTGAGTTTGATATGTCCAATTGATATTACATCGTCTTGTTTGACGAATTGTGTCGTGTCTGGCATGTTACGATAGCCTAGTGATTCATCGCCTTCTCCTGATACATAGATGGTAGCGTTTAATTTTTGAGCAACGTCACGTATACCTGAAGCGTAATCAGCATGGATATGTGTTTCTGCTGCCGCTGTAATACGGAATCCTTCTTGGTCTGCAACTTCAATATATTGTGTTAAGTCGCGGATAGGATCCATGATGAGCGCTTCTCCTGTTTTCTGGCATCCGATGAGATATGAAGCTTGGGATAAATATTGATTATAAAATGACTTGAAATACATGTGAACTCGCCTTCTTTTTCTATATATTTGAGAGTTTAAATGAATAAATTATGACTTGAATTTTCAGTGTCACCAATGTACGTACCGACACCACCGTATTCGACTTCATCGCGAAGTTCTGCTTTGGTGATACCCATGACGTCCATGCTCATCGTACAAGCAATCAATTTGATGTCTTGCTTAATGGCTTGATTGATTAATGATGGCAATGAGTCTACATTTTTCTTTTTCATGACATAGCGCATCATTAGGTTACCGAGGCCAAACATGTTCATTTTAGAGATGGGCATTTTGACGGGAGTGCTTGGCAACATTAAATCAAACATTTTGGCGATGCCTTTTTTGTTAGTTTGAACTTTATCGTCTTTTTTGATGGCGTTAAGCCCCCAGAATGTAAAGAATATAGTGACATCACGTCCTGCTGCTTTGGCTCCATTTGCAATAATTAAAGCAGCAATGGCTTTATCAAGTTCACCACTAAATAGAACAATAGTTGTGTTGTTCTTTTGGTGTGTCACTGTCATGTCCTTTTTCTTTGAGATATCTTCCTTTTGGATAACGGCTTTAATTTGATGAGTTTCTTCTGTTAAATCTACTAATGTGTGTCCTGTTTGCTTGACCCAACTTTTAATATCACTACAAAAACCAAAATCAGTGACCGTTACTTCAACTTGTTCACCTATATCTAACTTTTGCATTTCTTGACTTAGATTGACAATGGGGCCGGGACATTGTAACCCGCTGTAGTTCAGTTGTTTGATGTTGTTTTTAATAGAGACTGAATGGTGACGTTCGGCTGTCTCATCATTTGAATATTTAGATGCGTATGCGTCGTAACCCCCGTCTAAATGAACAACATCAAAGCCTTGACGACTTAACATTTGACTTGCTTCTAAACTGCGTCTACCACTCTTACAATGAATATAGTAAATGATTGATTTGTCTCCCTCGAAGGAATTAATTTGATCTAAAGGATGTAATATTGCATGTTTGATATGTCCTTCTTCATACTCCTCTTTTGTTCGGACGTCAATGAGCTGTCCTTTCTGTCCTAGTGCTTCTAATGCTTCACGTTTCAGTGTATTGATATGTCGTGTGTGAATCATAATGGCCTCCTTGTTAAAATACCTTTAGGGGTATGTTAACGTATAGTAGAGTTCTTGTCAAATACATACTGGGGTATTTTGTGTTATGCTTTTTTTATCATTGGTCAATGTGTATTTGTAATAAAAATAGAGATAAAGGGTAAAGGAGTGATAGGAGTGAATCATTGGGATGAAAAGTTTGATGCTCATACAAATATGTATGGATTGGAAGCCAATGCGTACATTCAAAATGTATTTAAGCATCCAGTGACAGAGCGACATAAAGTAGTGATGTTAGCTGAAGGAGAAGGACGTAATGCAATTTACTTAGCCAAACTTGGATATGATGTAACGACGTATGATTTTTCGAAAGTGGGTATTCAAAGGCAAAATATGCGTGCCCAAAAAGAAAATGTATCTATTCATGCATACTTTGGAGACGTGACTGACCCTGATATTGTACCCAAAGCGCAATTTGACTACAGTATTAATATTTTCGGTCATGTGCCTTCTGCTGGTAAGCGTGCAATGTTTCAAAATTTAATCGAGTCGTTAGTAGTCGGTGGGCAGGCTTATTTTGAATTTTATGCTAAGGGACAACTTGATTATCAAACGGGTGGTCCTAAAGATGTATCGATGCTATATGATGTTGAAGAGATTGAAAGGATGCTCAAAAGTTTTTCTATTCGTATTCATCGTCTCGAACAAGTAGAGGTTGAGCGATATGAAGGAGATGCACATCATGGGAAGGCATTAGTCATTCAAGGTCATATTGAAAAATCTAAATCGTTTCAAAGCAAATGTTTGGACATTCTATGAAAAAATGTCATAATGTAGATGGTATATAAAATATACTACAATTTTCTTAATGGAGTGATTCATATGTCAACAAATAAAGATTTATACAACCGTCTCAATAAAGACGACGCGGTATTATTATTAGTGGATCATCAAACAGGTTTGATTTCTTCACTTGTACGTGACTATGGTGTAGATGAATTTAAAAACAATGTCATCGCGCTTGCGAAAACAGCGAAATATTTCGATCTACCAGTTATCTTAACGACAAGCTTTGAAGATGGTCCAAACGGTCCGCTTATGCAAGACATTGTCGATTTATTCCCAAATGCAACAAAAATTCCTCGTCCAGGTCAAATTAACGCTTGGGATAACGAAGAATTTGTTGAAGCAATTAAGAAAACAGGTAGAAAACAACTTATCATTGCTGGTGTGGTAACGGACGTATGTGTAGCACATCCTGCACTTTCAGCTGTAAATGAAGGTTATGACGTATTTGCCGTAGCTGATGCGTCAGGTACAGTAAGTAAGCAGGTAGCTGATGCAGCATTGATGCGCATGAATCAAGGTGGCGTTCAATTAACGAACTGGTTTAGTGTTGCCAGTGAATTACAACGTGATTGGCGTAATGATCCAGAAGGTTTTGGTGAGTTATTAACGAGCAACTTACCAGGTTACCAAAATGTGATGGGTAGCTATACTGCAGCACAAAAGAATCAATAATCTTTAAAAAGATGAAGCGGTAGAGCAGGCTGGGACATCAATCCCAAAATAAATAGCGCTAAGGTGATTTTCTATTCAAAATCGTCTTAGCGCTTCTTTTAAGTCATCAGATTATCTAACAGGAGATAAAGAAAAAGATACAGAAATTGTGAGTAATTTGGAGCAAGGTTTGTATCGCAAACGTATGTTAAGTTATGGTGGTTTGTTGAAAAAGAAACATAAAGAATGGAATTTCGATGATGATGAAAAAGGTAATTTAATTCATACAAATGAGGATGCAAAAGCAACTGATGAAGAAGTATAAGCATATTCGATTACGGCCATTTAGAATTTTGAAAAACAAAATTATTACTTGAAGAATTTGTAATGGGGCTGGGACATAGGGTTTCAGCCCCATTACGTTTATATTATAACAGGAGCACACATTTATGCCGAGAAAATTTATTGATAATGAGAAGAACCTTAACTAAACTTGGAGACGAATGTCGACATAGCGTGAGCTATTAAGCCGACCATTCGACAAGTTTTGGGTTTGTTAAGGGTTCAGAGGCTCGTTGTCAATAAAGCATTTGGAATAAAGCAAAAATATGATATGTTGTATATTGGAGTGTTTATTAAGGGATTGTTTAAATTCTGAAATAAGGAGTTTTTACAATGTATAATATTAATACTTCAAAAATTGTAAAAGGTTCTCTTGCATTTGTCATTGCTTCTGGTATTGTATTTAGCCCTATTGGCATTGATAATGATTCTGAAGCTGCTGAAGCTAATTCATCTATAGTTTCTAAAAAAAGTGCTGGAACAATTTCGAAAATTAATGATAGCGTGGCTAGAATTGATTTGAACAATTGGATTACATACAATGTTGATGAAAATGGTATAGCTACGATAAAAGATACTCGTTCTGGAAAAACTGAGCAATTACCTGTAACAGCAAAAGACAAAAATGGTGAAGACGCGACTTTAGTTTATTTTGAAGAGGATGGTAAGTTGGGTGTCCAAGTTGTTAAGCAGCAACAAGAAAGAAGAGCTGATAAATGTATAATCGGAACTGTAGGAGGAGCTATTGGTGGTGCGACAACTGGTGGCTTAGGAGGAGCTGCTGTTGGTACTGTTACACTTCCTGTTGTGGGAACTGTTAGTGGTGGTGTTGTAGGAACCATCGGTGGCGGTATTGGCGGTGCTTCTGGTGGATATGTAGCTGGCTGTTAAAAGGTGGGATAACTATGTATGATAGAAAGATCTTCAACTGGCCAATATTTTTTATTGTGATTTTGAGTTATGTATTTATGTTGTCGTTGTTTTTGTGGGTTTCTAATATAAGTCATTTAAAAGTCTTTTTATTGACTACTCCTTTTCTTTTAATGACTTGTGTTTATATAGTACTATTTATAAAAAATAGATAGTTAGTGCTTACACGTGTTTATGTATTTCATAAGCACGTGTATTTGTGTGTTTTTGAAATGAGTTTCTTCTTGTCTTGATACTATATAGAAATAACTCGATTTTGTTTTTGTCCTTATACTTTTGATATTAAAGAGTTTATAACCTAATTTAAGCGTGAAGGAAATTTTTGACATAAAAAACCTCAGTAGTAAGATTAAATTGTCTAGAAATAATCGAAAATACTGAAGTTTTTTTATGTTTTTCCTTCCAAATTTGATACAAAATAGGTGAATATTCTTGAACCCAATAGCTCAGTAATAATATTCTTATTGAATTGCTTATATCTGAAATAGTTCATAGGGAGTACCCCCATTTTTTAAAATTATACTATAAACTTAACTTGCAATAGACCTTCTTTTTTATCTAATATAGACAACTATCTATATAGATGATAATTTATATTAATAATAGGAGGCGTGAATATGGATTATCAAGTATTAGCAAATACACTCAAAATAGTGGCTGATTCAAATCGATTAGAAATTTTAGATATCCTATCATGTGGCGAGCGTTGTGGTTGTGATTTATTAGAACACTTCTCGTTTTCTCAACCTACACTGAGTCACCATATGAAAGTATTAAAGGCCCATCAATTGGTTACGTGTCAAAAAGTAGGTACAAAAATGATGTATCGGCTTAACGATAACAAAATGCAAGAATTAATTAATCAACTTCAAATGATACACCGTAACAGTCAACCGTGTATATGTGATGCTCTTCCTAAAGGAGTGTGTGAATAGTGGCTGTTTTAGCGATTGTTATTTTTTTAGTGACACTTTTATTTGTCATATGGCAGCCCAAAGGATTAGACATTGGGATTACGGCTTTCATAGGCGCGATTGTAGCATTAGTGGTGGGTGTTGTGAGCCTTTCGGATGTTGTTGAAGTGACAGGTATCGTTTGGAATGCGACTCTGACGTTTATTGCAGTGATACTGATTTCATTAATATTAGACGAGATTGGCTTTTTTGAATGGTCAGCGCGTTATATGGTAAAAGCTTCTAAAGGCAATGGCTTCAAAATGTTTATTTACATCATTTTGTTAGGCGCGATTGTAGCTGCATTTTTTGCAAATGATGGGGCAGCGCTGATATTGACACCGATTGTTTTAGCAATGGTACGTCAGTTATGTTTTAAAGAGCAAGTTATTTTTCCATTTGTGATTGCGAGTGGGTTTATAGCAGATACGACATCTTTACCACTTGTAGTAAGTAACCTTGTTAATATCGTATCGGCTGATTATTTTGATATTAGTTTTATTCAATATGCGAGTCGAATGTTACTACCTAATGTCTTTTCGTTAATAGCTAGTATGCTCGTACTTTGGTGGTACTTTAGAAAGGTGATTCCTCGTTCGTTTGACCAAACAGGTCTACCAAAACCGCAAGATGCAATCAAAGATAAACGTCTATTTAAAATGTCGTGGGTCGTTCTGGCGATATTACTAGTTGGATATTTGATTAGTGAATGGACGAAAATGCCAGTTTCATTTATTGCGGGTAGCGTTGCAATAGTATTTTTAATTTTTGCGAAACAATCATCGGCAGTTCATGTAAAAAAAGTCATTAAAGGCGCACCGTGGAATATTGTCGTGTTTTCAATTGGGATGTATCTCGTAGTATATGGGCTCAAAAATGCAGGCATTACGATGATATTAAGCCGAATTTTATCCGGTATAGCAGAGTATGGTTTGTTCATGAGTGTTATGGGGGGAGGATTTATTGCTGCTTTTTTATCGTCGGTTATGAATAATATGCCGACCGTTTTGATTGATGCCATTGCAATTCAACAGTCGGATGTATCAGGTATCGTGAAAGAGGGCATGATTTATGCCAATGTGATTGGTTCTGACTTAGGTCCAAAGATAACACCAATTGGATCATTAGCGACCCTTTTATGGCTACATGTTTTAACTCAAAAAGCTGTCAAGATTGGATGGGTCACTTATTTTAAGGTAGGTATCGTGATTACGATTCCAGTTCTATTTGTGACCCTTTTCGGTTTGTATTTAACATTAATATTATTTTAGGGGAAGATAGAGATGACTCAAAAAACAATTTATTTTATTTGTACAGGGAATGCATGTCGTAGTCAGATGGCTGAAGGATTTGGTAGAGCCATTCTTGGTGATCGATGGCAAGTTTATTCGGCGGGGATTGAAGCGCACGGTGTAAACCCCAAAGCAGTAGAAGCGATGGAAGAAGTAGGGCTTGATATCTCAAACCATACATCTGATTTAATTGACCCAAAAGTCATCGCACAGGCTGATTTGGTTGTAACACTATGTAGTGATGCTGATCAAAATTGTCCAGTATTACCGGCGCATATTCAAAAAGAACATTGGGGATTTGAGGACCCAGCTGGGAAAGATTGGGCTACATTTCAGCGTGTGAGAGATGAGATTAAGCAAACGATTGAGACGTTTAAGGAAGTGCGTGCGGACTCATTTTAAAGAGTAAACATCAAAGCGCATGCTCAACAACCTTGATGAACGGTGTTTTGCATGCAGAGTTTTCGGCATAACTTCGCAATTCTTCAAAATTTGAGGAACAATTTTTTGAATTGCTCGAGTTATGCTCAAACTCTAAGCGCATGCTCAACAACCTTGGTAAACGGTGTCCCAAAAGCAGGATTTTCGACAGAACGACATAGCTCGACAAAATTAAACCCCAATTTTGCTCGCTATGAGGTTCTGCTCAAATCCTAAACGCTTTTGTCCCAACCTCCGCGCTCAACAACCTTGATGAACGGTGTTTCGCAAGTAGGATTCTCGACAGAATATCATGACTCGGCAAAATTTGGGGAACAATTTTGCTCGTCATTCCATTCTGCTTGAATCCTGAGCACTTGCTCAACAACCTTGATAGACGGTGTTTCGCAAGTAGGATTCTCGACAGAATGTCATGACTCGACAAAATTTGGGAAACAATTTTGCTCGCCATTCCATTCTGCTTGAATCCTGAGCACTTGCTCAACAACCTTTTGATTTATTGCCAATATTGCATTTGATATCCGATACGTGGGTGTGTTTGGATTAATTGTGTGGACATATTATTGGCTGTATTTAATTTGTGTCGTAATGATGTCATATGTACACGTAGGCTTGGCATTTCTGTTTTGTTCACATACCCGTAAATTTCTTTCAAAATTTTATCATACGTTAAGACTTTGCCGACGTGCTGACATAATAATTCAAGTAATCGAAATTCATTAGGGGTTAAATGGATTACAGTGTCGCCCATTTTGACCTGCTTTGCTGCGAATTCAACGGTTAAGGGTCCGTTTTCAAATGTAATATCATTTTCTTGCTGTTGGGCATTTTTCAGGCGTTGTATCACTCGAATACGTGCGCGCAGTTCTCCAATATTAAACGGTTTTGTCATATAATCCTCAGCCCCATTATCAAGTGCCTTCACAATGGTTTGCTCTTCTAAACGTGCACTGATGACAATAATCGGAATTGCGAACTCCTGTTTGATTATCTTAATCAAATCTAATCCATCTACATCCGGTAATCCTAAATCGAGTAATATTATATCTGGTTGTTCCGTTCGTATTCTAAAATCTGCCTCTTTTCCTGATTTGGCTTGAATAATATGATAGTAATCTAAAGTTAATGCGACATCAATCAAGTGTGTAATGGCCTCGTCATCTTCTACTATTAAGATTTTAGTTTTCATAGGATTGCACCTCCTGATCATATTTAATAGGCAAGTAAAAATAAAAAATACTACCATGTGGAAGATTACTTTTATATTTCAATTTACTTCGATGTTTTTCAAGTATCGATTGGACTAAGTATAAGCCTAATCCTAAGCTGTCTTTTTTGTTATCTTTAAATAATTGACTGGTATAAAAAGGTTGAAACATCATATGCTGCTCGTGTTTAGGAACGCCGGGACCTTGGTCAATCACTTCAAATCGAACAAATTCATCGACGTGCGTTAATCTTAAAGTGATAGGTGTCTTTTTCGGCGTATATTTTAAAGCATTTTCAATGAGGTTGAATATAGCTTGTAAAATCAGCTTACTATCCATTTCGACAAAGCACATTTCTTCTAATGGTTCGACAGTGATGAGGGTATCTTGATGACGTCTTGTGATGACGTTTTCGAATTCTTCAACCAACTCATCGACCAAATAAGTTTGTAATTGTAATTCTACATTAGAACGTTCGAGTCGTGTTAATGATAAGATATTTGACACAAGCATATGCAAATATTGTGCTTCTTCATATGAATGTTTTACTAACTCTTTTTGTTCTTCGATGGGAATATTTGAATCATCGAGTTGTAACATTTCAAGATTTCCGATAATTGTTGTTAATGGTGTTCGAATGTCGTGAGAAATCGAATGCAAAAAGTTCGATCTCGTTGTTTCGCGTTCAGCTTGTAACATCGAGGCTCTCGATTTACGCATTAATGTTACATTTTCAACGGCAAGTGATATTTCGTTTAACATTGACTCTAAGATTGAAAAGTCATAGGATTCAATCACTTGATTATCTTTAAAACGAATAGCAACAATGCCTTTAACGGGGTCTGTGCCTATAGGTAAATATAAATGATCGATTCCTGGAAAAGTATTGGTTGTTACTCCTGCTCGGCGTTGGTTTTTAATGATCCAACTCAATACTTGATGATTTTCTTGCTTAGTATCTTGTGTATAATTAGGGACTCGTAATACTTCGGTCACCGCTTGATTTTCAACATTGTACACAATGATATCTTGATTCAACAATTGCTGCATCTGATGACCAGCTGTTTTCAATAAATCAGGGATGGTATACATATTTTTAATAGAGTGATTGAATTGTAATAAAATATCTGTTCGGTACAATTGTCGTTTTGTGACTTTGTATTGATGCTTGATTTGCTTTAATAATCCACTCGTCAACATACTTACTAAAATACTTACGGCAAATGTAACTGGGTAATCAAAGCGATACATCTCGAATGTGAATCGTGGTACCGTAAAGAAGTAATTAAAGACGAGTACATTTAAAATAGCTGCCAAAAATCCTATCATATATGACTGTGTCCAAATAGACAAAACGATAATACCTATTAAAAAAAGTAGCAGTATGACTGTGCTCGATTCGCCTTTATCCCATGTATAAATCCATAAACCAATTAATACAGATACCGTTTGAATGAATATCATTTTGAATATATCGATAGTGAACTGCGTATGCTTTTTAGGATTAAGCATTGCTTTAGGTTTGTGTGCCTCACGAATATGTTCAATCGGTACGATTTCAATTTTATAATGGTGATGGAATGTCATTAAACGATCAATTAAGGGGCGTTTTAATCGGTCATGCCACTTTTGACGAACGTGTTGGCCGATAATCAATCGCGTCACATGGTTAGTTTTACACCATTCATCCAAGCCTTTCGCAATTTGATTGTCATATACTACTTTAACATCTGCGCCTAATGATTGTGCGAGCATCAGATGGCGATGGACAGATTTTGATTGTTCAGTGGGTTGCTCTGATTTATCAAAACTATCTATATAAATAGCAGTAAAACGCGCATGTGTTTTATTGGCAATGCGTCTGGCTTCCCGAATGACGGCTTGATTATATACACTGCCACTAATAGCAACAGCAACATGCGGTGTGATATCAGTATGTTTATTTTTGTATAGCTGTTCTTTCTCACTCATAATATCCGCAGCTGTTCGCAGTGTCAGTTCACGAAGTTCTACAAGATTTTCATATTTAAAGAAATTTGAAAATGCTGTTTCAAGTCTTTCTTTTTTATAAACTTTACCTGCTTTTAACCGTTTTATTAATTGATTTGGAGATAAATCAACGACTTCCAAAGCATCTGCAGACATAATGAGTTGATCAGGTACACACTCTTTGACTTTGACACCTGTCATTAGTTTAATCTGTTCACTTAAACTCTCAATGTGTTGAATATTGAGTGTCGTGTGTACATCAATTCCATGTGCCAAGATTTCTTCTATATCCATATAGCGCTTTTCGTGACGTTCTTTCGTAATGTTTGTATGCGCAAGTTCATCAATCAGAACAATTGATGGCGATTCTTCAATGATACTATCGACATCTACGTATTGGAATACATGACTTCCAAAGTTTTGAGATTTCGTTTGTATCATGGGCAACTTTTGCGTTAAGGCTTGTGTCTCGGGCCGTTGATGGGGTTCGATATAGCCTATTTTTACATCTGCGCCTGATTCATATATATCTATCGCGTTTGATAACATTTCATAGGTTTTTCCCACGCCTGGACTATAGCCTAAATAAATAGTTAATTTGCCGCGTTGAGACTCATATGCCGTTTCCATTACATTTCACCTCTTCCAAACTATCATAATCCTACAAGACATGATTTTCTATCAAAAAATAAATCGCCTTTTCATCTTAATGCTTTCTTAATAGAATACAGCCGAATATTAATAACTTCCTCACACGCATACTGATAATATGTTTTTTGAATTGATAAGGAGGTTGAGCCATGATTGTACTTTTAGCAATACTTGTTTTGCTACTTATTGCCTATTTAGTATATGCCCTTATTTATAGTGAAAAATTTTAAAATTGTCTAATAGAGGTTAGGGAGGTTTTATGATGGAAGTTGCAATTTTTTTGATTATTTTTACAGTGCTCGCTTACTTTCTTAGTCGTTATCTATATCACGTAGCATTACTGATGCCTGCTGCGCCTGATAAAGTATTCGGTGGTATAGAGCGTTTGATTTATAAACTCATTGGTACAGAATTAATGCCGATGTCTGGAAAAACATACGTAAAGCATTTTTTACTATTTAATGCTTGTATGGGTGTTGTGAGTTTCATATTACTCACGGTACAACAGTGGTTATTTTTAAATCCGAACGGTAACTTAAATCAGTCTATGACATTAGCATTTAATACGGCTGCTTCATTTTTAACAAATACTAACTTGCAGCACTATGCAGGTGAATCGGGGCTAACCTATTTGACGCAGATGATTGTGATTACTTATCTGATGTTCACATCGAGCGCTTCGGGGTACGCAGTGTGTATTGCGATGCTTAGACGTTTAACAGGCGTTACAGATGTTATAGGTAATTTTTATCAAGATGTGGTCAGATTTATCGTGCGCGTTTTGATTCCTTTGTCTTTTATCGTCAGTATTTTCTTGATCAGTCAAGGGACGCCCCAAACATTCAAAGGCAATTTAACGATTGAAACACTGTCAGGATCTATACAACGCATTGCATACGGTCCTATTGCATCATTGGAATCTATTAAACATATTGGTACGAATGGTGGGGGCTTTTTAGGCGCAAACTCATCAACGCCATTTGAAAACCCGACCATTTGGACGAATTATATCGAAATGTTGAGTATGATGATGATTCCGGGTGCGCTTGTTTTTTTATTTGGCCGAATGTTAATGAAAAATGGACGTCACATTCATCGCCATGCTTATGTTATTTTTGGGACAATGGCGGCGTTTTTTTTAATGTTTTTTGCAATTGCAGTCGTATCTGAAATAAAAGGCAATCCAGTACTACATCAACTTGGCATTGCAGGCGCGAATATGGAAGGGAAAGAGGTGCGTTTTGGTCCTGTCTTTTCGGCGCTTTTTACAACAGTCACAACAGCATTTACTACAGGAACAGTTAACAATATGCATGACTCACTCACGTCTTTAGGTGGTTTAACACCACTTGTACTGATGATGCTAAACGCGATTTTTGGTGGCGAAGGTGTAGGATTAATGAATATGTTGATCTATGTCATGCTGACTGTTTTTTTATGTAGTCTTATGGTCGGCAAGACGCCTGATTATCTTGGTATGAAGATTGAAGCGCGTGAGATGAAACTCATTGCGCTGACATTTTTAATTCATCCGCTTTTAATTTTAATATTTAGTGCGCTTGCGTTTATTGTTCCTGGTGCAAGTGATGCGATTACGAACCCATCATTCCATGGGGTCTCACAAGTGCTATACGAAATGACATCTGCTTCAGCTAATAACGGTTCAGGATTTGAAGGATTAGCAGACGATACACCATTTTGGAATATAGCGACGGGTGTTGTCATGTTGCTTGCGAGATACGTGCCGATCGTACTTCAAATTATGATTGCATCGAGTCTTGTTAATAAAAAGACGTATCAAAAAGAGACAGAAACCATTCAGTTAAGTACACCTTTTTTCGGAGTGACTTTGTTTATTTTTATTGTATTGCTCAGTGGTTTAACATTCTTGCCGGTGCTTTTACTTGGACCAATTGGAGAGTTTTTATCGTTACGTTAAAAGGAGGATACGTGTTATGCAACAGCATTCAAAAACTTTAAACCATGCCATTTTAAAACAAGCTGTCATTGAAAGTTTTATTAAATTAAATCCTAAAGTTTTAATCAAAAATCCTATTATTTTTGTTGTTGAAGTCGGTATGGTTTTAGCACTTATATTAACGATTATACCGAATTTGTTTGCATCAGATGGTTTATCTCGAACATATTTATTTGTGATTTTTGTTATTTTGCTATTGACTATATTATTTGCGAACTTTTCTGAAGCGATTGCAGAAGGGCGTGGTAAAGCACAAGCCAGTGCACTACGTCAAACGCAATCAAAGATGACGGCACGTATCATCACGCATCAGGAGGCTTATCAGACGGTCGATGCTTCAACGTTGAAACGAGGCGATAGAATACGGGTTGAAGCAGGCGAACAAATTCCAGCAGACGGTATTGTGATAAATGGTTTAGCAACTGTAGACGAATCAGCAATTACAGGCGAATCAGCGCCTGTCATCAAAGAGTCAGGAGGGGATTTTTCGGGTGTCATAGGGGGGACAGTTGTGACATCAGACTGGCTTGAAATTGAGGTTGATAGTGAACCGGGTTCGTCTTTTTTAGATAAAATGATTGCACTAGTTGAAGGTGCTGAACGCCGTAAGACGCCAAACGAAATTGCACTTTTCACATTGTTAATTACGCTAACTATTATTTTTTTAGTTGTTATTTTGACGCTTTATCCGATTGCGCGTTATCTAAACTTAAATATTCAAATTGCGACATTAATCGCATTAACGGTTTGTTTAATACCAACGACAATTGGAGGGCTATTATCTGCAATTGGTATTGCAGGTATGGACCGTGTGACACAATTTAACATTTTAGCTAAAAGTGGCCGAGCAGTCGAAACTTGCGGGGATGTGGACGTGCTAATTTTAGATAAAACTGGCACAATCACATACGGAAATCGTATGGCTGACCGTTTTCTAGCTGTTGAAGATCATCTTTATACGCGTTTGATTGTAGCGGCATATGAAAGTTCGTTCTATGATGATACACCAGAAGGCAAAAGTATCGTTAAACTTGCCCAAAACAGTAAAGTCACATTACCTGAACAAGTTGAAGGAGAGTATCAACCTTTCTCAGCAGAAACGAGAATGAGTGGTATTAAGACTGTAGAACATCACGTTTATAAAGGGGCACCAAACAGTATGATTAAACGTATTAAACAGCAAGGGGGAGAGATACCAGACAACATAAATCACCTTGTCACTGAAGTTTCAAGCGAAGGCGGTACCCCTTTGATTGTAGCTGAAGATCATACCATTCTTGGGGTGATTTATTTGAAAGATGTCATTAAAGAAGGATTGGTTGAAAGATTTGCAGAACTTAGAGCAATGGGAATCGAGACGGTGATGTGTACAGGTGATAATGAACTGACCGCTGCTACAATTGCGAAAGAAGCGGGTGTTGATCGCTTTATTGCTGAGTGTCAGCCAGAAGATAAAATTAATGTCATTAAATCTGAACAAGAACAAGGCCACATCGTAGCTATGACAGGTGATGGGACAAATGACGCACCTGCACTAGCACAGGCGAATGTCGGTCTTGCTATGAATTCAGGAACAACAAGTGCAAAAGAAGCAGCAAACTTAATCGATTTAGACTCTAATCCAACTAAACTCATGGAAGTTGTTAAGATTGGCAAGCAACTCTTAATGACTAGAGGCGCATTAACAACATTTAGTATTGCGAATGATATTGCAAAATACTTTGCTATTTTACCTGCCATGATGATGTCGGCTATTCCAGGTATGTCTGTACTGAATATCATGCATCTACACTCGCCTGAATCAGCAATATTGTCAGCGCTTCTCTTTAACGCGCTCATCATTATATTGCTCGTTCCTATCGCAATGAAAGGGGTTCATATTAAAGGGGCGTCAACAGAAACGATATTAATGAAAAATATGCTAGTTTATGGTCTTGGAGGCTTAGTCGTCCCGTTTATAGGAATTAAGCTTATTGATTTAATCATTCAATTTTTTGTTTAGGAGGCTTATTATGAAACAATTGAATACAAGTTTAAGATTTGTTTTTGTGACAATGATTCTTTGTGGTTTAATCTTTCCACTTACTGTCACAGCAGTAGGCCAACTCTTTTTGAATTCGCAAGCTAACGGAAGTCTCGTCAAAGTGGATGGGCAAGTGGTTGGATCTAAGCTTATCGGTCAAAAGTGGACACAGCCAGAATATTTTCATGGTCGTCAAAGTAGTGTCGACTATAATATGAGTTCAACAGAGGAAGGTGTCGCTTCAGGTAGCCATAATTATGCGAATAGTCATCCTGATTTGAAAAAACGTGTCAATCAAACGATACGAGATGAAGGTGGGCACTTAACAAATGATGCGGTAACTGAATCGGGTTCGGGTTTAGATCCTCATATTACAGTACTGAATGCTAAGCGCCAAGTCGATCGTATCGCAAAAGAACGACATATCAATCCACAGCGTATTAACCAACTTATTCAAGATCACACGACGCATCACGGTCTTGTCGACGATTATGTGAACGTATTAGAACTCAATATCGCTTTAGATCAAATGTAGGAAATATTGTGGAGAACCAATAGAGAATTTAAATAGAACCGAGTAGCACATGAAATGATTTTTCAAAATTTTGATGAGCTGCTCGGTTCTGTTATGAATAAGGTTATTGACAATGTAGCCAAAGTTTCAGCAAAGTCTAACTGCATGATAATTTTGCTTTTATAAAGAGCTGTGTAGTAGTTGTTTACTGATAATCCAGTGCTCTGGATCTTTATAGACTAAGTTTTCAGTCGTTAAATCGTGAATAATATGACTGACAGTTTCTCTAGAGAGACCTGCCATATCACCTAAAGACTGAATGGTAATAGAAGCGGGAACTTCATAAAAAGCATCCGTCTCAATCCCAATATTTTCGCAAATATGGTTGATCAAATAAATAACTTTATCTTTCGCAGTTTTGCAAGTTAAAATCATATTATGATGTATATGTTGTTTCATATTCAGAGTTAAGAGTTCATAAATACGAATGAATAAATGATGGTCTTTCATACACAAAGATTCAAGCAAATATTTAGGAATACATAGGACGAGACAATCATGAAACGCTGTACACATTTCATGCGTTTGTGTTGCATTAAATAGTTGTTCTATAGGGAATAATTGGGGTTCTCGATTCATCCATAGATAACTTTCGCCTGTATCGCTATAGGACTCTCGTGTAATTAAGCCACGGACTAAAAATTTAAGATGTGTCGTGTCTAGCGTATCATAATAAATGACTTGTCCTCTTTTATATGCTCGCAGTGTCAGTTCTTCTTTAAAAGCGTTTAGTTTTGAGGTAGAGATGTTTAAATGATGTGCGAATGTTTGAACTGCAATATCAAATTCAGTTTGATTGAGTGTGGAATTATGATACGTCATGATTGAATACACCTCTTTTTATAAATGGATATGTGTTCCAGTATGTTTTTCAAATGCTGTATAAGCATTCGCAAGATTTGTAATGATGACTTCTCTATTTGGATTTTGACCGATAAATTGGATGGCTGCTTCCACTTTTGGGCGCATAGAGCCTTCTGCAAATTTGTCAGCTTCAACATAGCGCTGCAATTCATCAACGGTAATATCAGAGAGTTTCTCTTGGTTCGGTTCGTTGAAGTTAATATAAACATGTTCTACATTTGTCAAAATCATTAAAGTATCTGCATCGATTAATTCAGCAAGCTTTTCACTTGCAAAGTCTTTATCGATAACTGCTTCAATCCCTTCAAATGAATGAGATTGACGAACGACAGGTACACCCCCACCACCACAGGCAATCACGATATTACCACTGTCGACAAGGGTATTAATCATTTGATGCTCTAAAATCGAAATAGGTAATGGTGAAGGTACCACTTTACGAAAGCCCCTGCCGGCGTCCTCTTTATAGACCGATTCTGGGTTGGATTGTTTGAGTTGTGTCATCTCAGTCTCTGTATAAAAAGGGCCAATAGGTTTAGTAGGATGGTGGAGACGAGGGTCATTACGATCAACTTCGACACGAGTAATGATCGTGCCTACATGTTTGTCGCTTTGAATCTCACTTAGAATACGATTTACTTCTGTTTCTAGCCAATACCCAATCATACCTTGTGTCATCGCACCGCAAGTATCTAAAGGCATAGCAGGTGTTTGTGGACTATCAGATTTGGATTGTTGAATGAGTAAGTTCCCAATTTGTGGGCCGTTTCCGTGTGAGATGACAATAGGGTATTCCGCTTCGAATAATGGTTTGAGTCTATCCATTGTTTCGCGTATCGATGCTTGTTGATGTGCTGCTGTCGCATTTTGACTTTGAATAGCGTTACCGCCTAATGCGATTACAATTTTTTTAGTCATATCAAATCACTCCTCATTATATCACGCTGATTGAATGCGTTAAAATTTTCACAATACCTATAACAGCAAAGATGAGTATCAAAGTCATTAAAGCGTAATCTGACTTTTGAAGGGGGCGTTCATTATGCTTTTGAACCCAAATGAATACAATCAATCCAGGAATGTAAAGTATCATCGTTAGCAATAAATATTCGAGTCCTGCTGCATAGACGAGCCACACTGCATAAATCGAGGCTATGATACTGACAATCCAGCGACGGATGGTGTGCTCAGCCTGTATGATATTGTATTTAAATAAGTAAAAGGCACTTAACATATATGGAATGAGTACAGCACTTGATGCGAGTGAGTACGCAAATTGATACGCACTATCAGTAAAGATCATACTGATTAAAAAGAGCTGTACAAGTATATTCGTTATCAATAAAGCATTTACAGGTGCGCCGTTGATGTTGGCTTTTGCAAACCAATTTGGGAAAAGTTTATTTTGAGCTACGATGAATGGCAGTTCACCTGCAAGCAATGTCCAACCGAGCCAAGCGCCAAGTACAGAAATAATTAATCCGAGATTGACGAATACAGCTCCCCATGGTCCGACGATTTGGGCGAGTACATCTGCCATCGAAGGGTCTTGTAATTTCGAAATATCCGATTGATGTATGACACCTTGGGCAAGTACTGTCATTAAGAAATAAATAATGAGTACAGATGTTAAGCCGATTACAGTTGCGGTACCTACGTCTTTTTTAGATTTTGCGCGGCCAGAGAATACAACAGCACCTTCTATACCTGTAAAGACCCAAACAGTCACAAGCATGGTACTTTTCACTTGTTCTAATATACTGCCCCAATTGAATAGACCAGCATGTTGTTCTGTACCATAAAAGCCAGCCATAAACGTATCAAAGTGAAAGACCACAATCATACAAACAATCACCAAAAAGATCGGAATTAACTTAGCGACGGTCACAATACTATTGATAAATGCAGCTGTCTCAACACCTTTGAGTATCAAAAAGTGTACAGCCCACAATAAAATTGAGGCGACGATAATACTTGGAAGGGTATTCCCGCCTTGAAAGATAGGGAAAAAGTTTCCAACTGCAGACATGAGTAATGTCGCATACGCAACATTGCCTAAAAAGGCAGCAAACCAATACCCCCAAGCACTACAAAATCCTATAAAGTCACCGAATCCAGCTCGTGCATAGCTATAGATGCCGCCGTCTAGATCAGGTCGTGCATTTGTTAAAATTTGAAAGACAAAAGCGAGTGCAATCATACCAATAGCGGTAATCACCCAACCTATAATGAGTGCAAGACCTCCAGCTTCTTTACCCATATCAGAAATAATATTGAAGGCACCTCCACCAATCATAGAACCAATCACAAGACCGATGAGAGATGATTTGTTTAAGTATTTTTCATTTGCATTATTCATATCACTCATCCCTTAGATGTAAGGAGAAAAGGCTTTAGATGTGTAAGCGAGTGCTCTGTGCCTTTTTCTTCCTTATTTTATTTTTTAACTGAGTGTAGCAGCCATAACAGCTTTAATCGTATGCATACGATTTTCTGCTTGGTCAAATACTTTTGAACGAGCACTTCTAAAGACGTCGTCAGTCACTTCCATTTCACGAATGCCATGTTTATCATAAATTTCTTTACCGTATTTCGTTTTAATATCATGAAATGCAGGCAGGCAATGTAAGAAAATTGTATGAGGCTTACCTGTTTTATCGATTAAAGATGCGTTGACTTGATAATCTTTCAATAAATTGATGCGTGTTTCGAATTCACTTTCTTCTCCCATCGAAACCCAAACATCTGTATATATCACATCTGCCCCTTCGACAGCGATATCGATATCATCTGTCACCATCACCGAGCCGCCGTCTTGTTCGCCGCGTTGACGTGCAATCTCTACATAATCTCGAGATGGAAAGAGTGATTTCGGTGAACATATGCGTACGTTGACACCAAGCATTGCACCGGCAACCATCAATGAGTGAGCAACGTTGTTACGACCATCGCCAATATAAGTGAGCGTAATACCCTCTAACGTACCGAAGTTTTCTTTCACTGTCATATAATCTGCAAGCATTTGAGTAGGGTGCCAAGCATCTGTTAGACCATTCCAAACTGGAACGCCTGAATGTTCAGCGAGTTCTTCTACCATCTCTTGTGAAAAACCACGAAACTCTATCCCATCAAACATACGTCCGAGAACTTTGGCAGTATCCTCGACAGATTCTTTTTTACCGAGTTGGATATCATTTTGACCTAAAAATTCAGGATGTGCACCTAGGTCTATCGATGCGACTGTGAATGCTGCTCGCGTACGTGTAGACGTTTTTTCAAAGAGTAAGGCAATATTTTTACCTTCTAAATAATGGTGTTTAATATTCTGTTGTTTATAGGTTTTTAAAGTCATTGCTAAATCAATCAATTGACTGAACTCTTCTTTCGTAAAGTCGCATTCTTTAAGTAAAGATCTTCCTTTTAATTGAGTAGGTTGAACGAGTTGATTCATATTAAAAACCTCCTAATAAATTATATTTCTTCTCGCACAAGGGGTTGACTCATACAACGTGGCCCCCCGCGGCCTCGGACAAGCTCGCCACCCGGTATCTCGATGACTTTAATGCCTTTGTCGCGCAACAGTTGATTAGAGACATAGTTTCGATCATATGTGACTACGACACCAGGTCTAATACACAATGTGTTTGAGCCATCGTTCCATTGTTCTCTAGGACCGTCAATCGCATCACCATTACCAGTTGGGATAAATTCTATATGATCGATATGAAGTGCGTCTTCGAGTGTTTTTTTGAGTTGATGAGAGTGGGTGATTTTGATGTCATCACGC
This sequence comes from Staphylococcus felis, assembly GCF_003012915.1. NCBI lineage: Bacteria > Bacillati > Bacillota > Bacilli > Caryophanales > Staphylococcaceae > Staphylococcus > Staphylococcus felis. The sequence goes on from NZ_CP027770.1 coordinate 792,048, forward strand.
TCTGGGTCTTTTTCAATGATAAAAATATTCATATTATCTTCAGCTTTTAAAATAGCGGCGTGCATTGTGAACTTATCGTAATCAATCATTGTAAACACAGTGTCTAAATGCATAAATGTACGGCTTGTCGGAATTTCAATTGCGATAATCTTGTTAAATGTTGTAGATTCATTTTTGAAAATACTGCGTGCTAAACGCTCAATCGCTTGGGCTGATGTACGTTCAGAAATACCAATAGCGATGACTTCTTTGGATAATATCAATTCATCGCCGCCTTCAATATTGAAAGGACTGTCACGATCAAGCCAAACAGGTGTGTCGTTCCCTTTAAATCGCGGATGATATTTTAAAATATAGTGCATGAACATGGATTCTCTACGTCGAGCGCGCCAGAACATGCGATTAATGGTCATACCGTGACCTACTGATGCTTGAGGGTCTCTTGTAAAGTAAAGGTTCGGCATAGGGTCAAGATAAAATGGATATTTATCATCCATATGCTCAACTAAATGTGTAGACTTAAGTTTGATTTCTTCTTTTCGAACGCCGGCCATTATTTTGTCAACAAGTGCTTGATTATCTAAAGTTGAAAAAAGCGCTTTAATTTCACTTTCATGACCGAGTACTGTTTTTCTTGATTCTGAGAGAATATCGTCGATGAATTGATCTCGAACGTTTGGATTTTCGATACTCTCTGCAGTTAACTTTTCAAGATAGAGTACTTCAATACCTTCTTTTCTTAAAACTTCTGCGAAATAGTCATGCTCTTTTTGAGCGACTTTCAAATATGGAATGTCGTCGAATAGTAAACCGTCTAAATAATCTGGGACAAGGTTTTCGAGTTCCTTACCAGGTCGTTTTAAAAGTACGGTTTTTAAACGACCAATTTCACTATTCACTTGAATAGCATGTGCCATGTGATGACCTCCTTAATGAATTGATGATGGTTTAAGCATAAAACAAAAAAACGCTTTCAATGTGATTAATTTCACATTAGAAGCGTTAAAAATTTGGTTATATTATTTTTGTAGATACATAAAAGTGTTTTTTTATTCTTTATAGAAGCTATCATTCAAGAGAATAGTGAATAAAAAGTGAATATCATCAGTCGTATTAAGGCGAAAATTGTGACTCATGCAAAATAGTGCATAATCATACTTATAAGTTGTGATGAGGGCCGAATAATTTAAGCCGTAATTGTTGTGCGCATTGATTTGAAGATGTCATCAGTAATGTAAAATCATTACCACTGACTGATCCGAGTATCTCTGGTAATTCAAGAGCATCAATATGATAATTGAGTTTTTGTGCAAATCCTGGAGAAGTATGAATCATTAAGCAGTGATTCGAAATAACGATTTTTTGAATATCGTATTGGTAGAGTGTATGGATGATGGCGCTATGATCTGTAGTGGGGGTGTTTTCTGGAACTTGAAATACATAAGTAGATGAATCAAGTGGAACTTTAGTAATATGAAGTGCTTTCAAATCGTTAGTAATGGTTGATAAACTCATATATTCATTAAATTTGTCTCTGATAATTGATAAAATGTCACGCTTTGAAGTAATGTGGTTTTCTTGCACAATCATTTTAATGAGTATACGTCTTTCTTCTTTATTCATAAACAACACCTTCCGATATAGAAATGAATAGCTACAAAAGTCATTGTCAAATTTTAATGCGTGGTGAAAGTTTGGGTAGTAGCGACTTTGAGATGTATCTCATTATAAAATTTTATACTCAAATATGGAAGCTATGTCACAAATTTTATAAATATTATATTTTATTGATATAATATAAGAAATAAATTGGGATGACGTGTTTATACAGTTTTAAATTTTTGAGATTTATCAGGACAGTGATTGTATTATCATACATTGGAAGTGAGGCGGATTTTCACAAAGATAGAGCCTTTATTTATCGTTTTAATATAAATGATTTTGTGTAAGTTTCTTTCAAAAAAATAAATGAAAATTATTATCATTTGGATTGACATTTATAAAGGGAATCGCTACTATAATGAATAAATCGTAATTCTTACGATTTATTATGTGGATCATCTATGGAAAAGGAGGGTTATATGACACAAGGCAACGTTGTATTTTCAAAATATAATCCATCTGGCAACATGACAGTTCTAGTCCATTCAACGCATCCGAAGTCACATTATGTGAATATTGCCAACCAATTGATGGCTACAGAACATATTTGTTGTGAACAAGTCGGATTTATCGAAAAGGGGCATCACGATAAGTTGAAATTAGTCATGAGTGGACATGAGTTTTGTGGTAATGCCACGATTTCTTTTTTACATTACTTAAAAACTCAGCAGCTTTTGCCTTCTCATCAAGTTGATGTTGAAGTATCAGGACGTCAAGACCTTGTCTCTTGTAAAGTACATCATGACAACTCGTATGAGGTGACAATGCCAAGTCAAAAACAAATCACTTCAACAAAACTCAATATGAAGGATCAAGTACTCAGTGCGAAACGTATTGAATATGATAGTTATCTGCATTTTGTAGTGCCTGTCCAACATATTAATGAAGAGATAAAGCAAGCGGTAGAACAATTTATACAAAAAACAAAATGGGATGTGCGTTTTAAAACAGTTGGGGTGATGTTATATCAACATCATAATGATTATATGGAACCCTTTATTTATGTTCCATCAATAAGTAGTATGATTTGGGAGCAAAGTTGTGCATCTGGAACAGCATCAGTAGGTGCCTATATCCATCATCAGACGGGACAATCATGTCATTATCGACAGATATCACAACCTGGTGGTATTTTAAGCGTTTCTACAAAACAAAATCACAACGCATATCATACAACGATTAAGGGACATGTCACTACAGTAGCAACAGGAACAGCATATATAGAATAGGAGCATAATATGAAAGCAGTGACAACACCACAGTACATTCAAACGAAACTTCAAACATTTTTAACGCAATTTGAGCAACTATATGCCGAGTTCAATGTGTCGAATTCAAATGTCGATGCAATTGAAAGCCTCATTGATACATATAGTCATTTTGTCATGAATTCTCAGCACGAAAAAGCCTATCAAGCATGGGACGAAACTGAAGCAAAACAACAGTTAACAAGACAGCTTGCTGATATCTCAGCGCAATGTGTGAAAGCTGTTGAAACTATACGTGCACGCCGCTTATTAGAAGGCGTCTCTGGAACGTCAGCTTATTTTGATAACATTGAGCATTGCATATTAGAAGAGTTTGGACAATGTCATATCTCAGAAGAAGATACGTTACTTCTTGTAGGCTCAGGGGCATATCCTATGACCCTTATACAAGTTGCAGAAGAAACGGGTGCAACGGTGATTGGTATTGATATTGATGAAGAAGCAGTCCAACTTGGGAGACAAGTCATTCAACGTTTAGCACCTGGATATGATATTCAAATTTATCATCAAACGGTTGATGCAGTGCCGCATATTGAGGAAGTGACACATGTGATTTTTAGTTCAACTGTTCCAGTTAAGTATCAAATATTGGATCAGTTGTATGATTTGATTCCGAATCATGTCAGTGTGTCGATGCGTTATGGAGATGGATTCAAATCGATATTTAATTATCCGTCAAAAATGATTGACACAACCAAATGGAGATGTATTGAAAAGCAACATCGCCCGGATCATATATTTGATATTGCGATTTATGAAAAAGTAGGTGGCAACCATGACTAGCTATCTGATTTCAGGTACAGGCCCTGTAGCAGTACAACTAGCGTGTATCTTTGGAAGAAATGAAGATGCTGTGATTGATATGGTTGGGCGCTCGAAAGACTCAATCAAGTCTCAAACTTTTTATCAAGCTTATCAAAAGCATGGCCAGTTAAAAGTATCTGTACAAAATAAGGCACATGCTATTCTTGAAGGTGAGCACACTTTACGTCAACTTTATGCGGACTACCAAGAAGTTGTTGGGCGTTACGACACTTTAATATTAGCATGCACATGTGATGCCTATATTTCAGTATTGCAACAACTACCCAAAGACACATTGCGACACCTTAAACATATTATTTTAGTATCGCCTACACTAGGTTCGCACATCATCGTTCAACAGTGGATGGCACAATACCAAAAAGAGGTTGAAGTGATTGTATTTTCGACTTACTTAGGTGACACACGTATTGTTGACTCAAAACAACCTTATCACGTCTGTACAACGGGCGTAAAATCGCATTTATATGTAGGATCGACGCATAAGTCTCATTATTATGAGCAGATGATTAAGATGTTTAGAGCGATGCATATTCAGTTACGTGATACAGAAACACCATTTCAAGCAGAAGCAAGAAACAGTTCATTATATGTGCATCCACCACTCTTTATGAATGCATTTTCGTTAAATGCCATTTTTAATGGTACGGATGTGCCTGTATATGTGTATAAGTTATTTCCAGAAGGTCCTATCACGATGACATTGATTCGAGAAATGCGACAAATGTGGCAAGAAATGAATCAAATTTTATTAAAACTAAATGTGCCTTCGATGAATTTACTCAAATTCATGGTGAAAGAGAATTATCCCGTACGCCAAGAAACATTAGATGAGAGAGACATTGAACAGTTTGAAACTTTATCAACTATTCATCAAGAGTACTTACTCTACGTACGTTATACAGCGATATTAATCGATCCATTCTCAGAGCCGAATCAAGAGGGCCGTTATTTTGATTTTTCTGCAGTACCATTCAAAAGAATATTTAAAAATGAACAAGATCAGATTCAAATCCCACGCATGCCAAGCGAAGATTATTATCGCACTAAAATCATCCAACAAATGGGTCGTCTATTGGATGTAGATACACCTATGATAGACACTTTACTTAGACGTTATGAAACGCAGCTAGTTGATTACAAGCGCAATCATCCGAATGAACATTTTACAAAGCAATTTGACGTATGTGAATTCGAACAAGATACAGCAATGCTTCGTTTGAATATTGAAACAGCAAGAACATAATTGATGTGGGATGGAACTGTATCAAGAAAGAGGTCAACGATGAAAACATTATCAAAAATGAGCGCCGTACTTTTTGCATCAGGTATTATCTTAGCAGGGTGCGGAAGTGACAAGGCACTTGAGCAACAAAAAGAAGACAAACAACTGACATATACAACAGTTAAAGATATTGGAGACATGAACCCTCATTTATATGGTGGATCGATGTCTGCTGAAAGTATGATTTACGAACCATTAGTTAAAAATACAAAAGAGGGGATTAAGCCCCTGCTTGCCAAAAAATGGGATATTTCTGATGATGGACAAACATATACATTCCATTTAAGAGATGACGTGAAATTCCATGACGGAACACCATTTGATGCTAATGCTGTTAAAAAGAATATTGATGCTGTCCAAAGTAATAAAGATTTACATTCATGGTTGAAAATATCAACACTGATTGACCATGTAGATGTGATTGATAAAAATACAGTATCGATCCATTTAACAGAGCCTTATCAACCTGCATTGGCAGAATTAGCAATGCCACGTCCATACGTTTTTGTATCGCCGAAAGATTTCAAAGATGGCACAACGAAAGATGGCGTCAAAAACTTTGATGGAACAGGTCCATATAAAATGGGTGAGCATCAAAAGGATGAGTCTGCTGAATTTATTGCCAATGATGCATATTGGGGTGACCAACCTCAAATTGAAAAGGTGAAAGCAAAAGTAATGCCAGCTGGAGAAACATCATTCTTATCGATGAAAAAAGGTGAAACCAACTTTGCATTCACAGATGACCGCGGAACTGACAGCTTAGATCAAGATGCATTAAAGCAATTGGAAGATACAGGATCATATAAAGTGTCACAAAGTGTGCCAATGAATACGAAAATGATCGTTGTGAACTCAGGGCAAACGAAGAGTCCAGTTCATGAAAAAGAAGTACGTCAAGCGTTAGGTCACATGGTCAACCGTGACAAAATTGCCAAGGAGATCTTGGATGGTCAAGAAAAACCAGCTAAGCAACTCTTTGCTAAAAATGTAACAGACATTAACTTTGATGTCCCAACACGTCAATATGACTTGAAAGCTGCAGAGCAATTACTCGATCAAGCTGGATGGAAAAAAGACAGTAACGGTATGCGTCAAAAAGATGGCCAGCCATTAACATTGGCACTTACTTTTGACAAGGGATCATCAAGTCAAAAAGAAGAAGCAGAATACTTACAGTCAGAATTTAAAAAGGCAGGCATTCAGTTAAATATTAATGGTGAAACTGCAGACAAAGTGGCAGATCGACGTTCATCAGGTGACTATGATTTAATGTTTAATCAAACTTGGGGATTATTGTATGACCCTCAAAGTACGATGTCAGCATTTAAAACGAAAACAGGTTATGAAAGTGCAACATCTGGTATTAAGAACAAATCAGAACTCTACAATGCCATTGATGCTTCTTTCAAAATTCAAGATCAGAGTGAGCGTTCAAAAGCATATGAATCGATTCTTTCAACATTAGAAGATGAAGCTATCTTTATTCCAATCTCACATGGTCGTATGACAGTTGTAGCACCTAAGGACCTAGAAGGTGTATCTTTCACACAATCACAATATGAATTGCCATTTAACGAAATGCACTACAAATAAAGGGGCGCTTGGATGACGAAATTTATATTTAAGCGTATTGCGCTCATGTTTCCATTATTAATTGTCGTTAGCTTTTTGACATTTTTGATGGCTTATCTGACAGATCGAAACCCAGCAGTTACGATTTTACATGCGCAAGGTGCACCACATATTACACCGGAATTAATTGAAGCAACAAAAGAAAAGTACGGCTTAAATCAACCGCTTCTGATTCAATATAAAGATTGGCTGATTCAAGCAGTACAACTCAATTTTGGAACGAGCTATATTACAGGAGACCCTGTATCGGAGCGGATTGGTCCTGCATTTTGGAATACGTTAAAGCTTACGCTCATTTCAAGTTTAGCAGTCATCACGACGTCAATTATTTTAGGAGTAATGAGTGCATTGACAAGAGGACGCATTACTGACCGAATCATTCGGTCAGTTGCCTTCTTCTTGACAGCACTTCCGTCTTATTGGGTTGCATCATTACTCATCATGTACATTTCAGTGTCACTGAATTTATTACCAACTTCAGGATTAGCAGGCCCGGAAAGTTATGTTTTGCCTGTTTTGGTGATTACAATGACATATGCAGGCATCTATTTTAGGAATGTGCGCCGTTCAATGATAGAACAGCTTAATGAAGATTATGTGCTGTATTTAAAGGCATGCGGAGTTAAACCTTTTACCTTAACTTTACATATTTTGAGAAATGCATTACAAGTGGCAGTGTCGCTATTTTGTATGTCTATTCCTATCATTATGGGAGGAATCGTTGTTGTTGAATACATATTTGCGTGGCCAGGACTTGGACAGCTAAGTATTAAAGCAATACTTGAGCAAGATTTTCCAGTAATCCAAGCGTATGTCCTCATCGTCGCAGCTTTATTTGTTGTTTTTAATACGATTGCGGATATTATTAATGCATGTCTAAATCCAAGGTTGAGGGAGGGACATTAATGCGTATTGTAAACAGGTTGCTCCATGATAAAGGAGCCGTTATATTTCTTTGTATTATTCTCTTATACCTGTTATTAGGTATATTTGCACCACTTATTACGCCATACGACCCTACAGCAGTCAATATATCAAATGCGTACGCAGGCCTCAGCTTAGAGCATATACTTGGAACAGATCATTTAGGACGTGACATATTAACACGATTAATATTTGCGATACGACCTAGCTTGCTTTATGTCTTATTTGCGTTATTGATATCGGTCGCAATCGGCACAGTTTTAGGTTTAATAGCCGGTTATTTCCGAGGTTATATAGATGCGATTTTGATGCGACTATGCGATGTTATGCTCGCTTTTCCAAGTTATGTCGTAACACTTGCTTTAATCGCGCTATTTGGTATAGGCATGGAAAATATCATTATTGCGTTTATATTGACAAGATGGGCTTGGTTTTGTCGCGTCATACGTACGAGTGTGATGCAATATACAGCTTCCGATCATGTGAAGTTTGCTAAGACCATTGGTATGCCCAATTATCAAATCATGTTAAAACATATACTACCGTTAACGCTTGCTGATATTGCGGTGATATCGAGTAGTTCGATGTGTTCGATGATTCTTCAAATATCTGGATTTTCATTTTTAGGTCTTGGCGTTAAAGCACCGACACCCGAGTGGGGAATGATGCTTAATGAAGCACGTAAAGTCATGTTTACACACCCAGAAATGATGTTTGCACCGGGTATTGCTATTATTATTATTGTCATGGCCTTTAACTTTTTATCTGATGCATTGCAGGTGGCCATTGATCCTCGGATCGAAACGAAACGTTCGCGCAGACGCATCACGAAAGGTGTGAGACCACTATGAAATTTTTGAAGATTGATAACCTGACTATTACTGATGCGTGGACAGAAACGACACTTGTCAAAGACGTGTCTCTTGAATTGGAAAAAGGTGAAACGCTTGGAATTATCGGAGAGAGTGGAAGCGGCAAATCATTGACCTGCAAAGCAATAGCTGGTTTGAATCCAAAACACTTACGCACTTCTGGAGAAATCATATTTAATGGCATCAATATGAATCATCAAAGTGAAAAAGCGTTAAGACAATTGCGTGGACGTTCGATTGCAATGATTATGCAACAAGGGAGCCGTGCATTTGATCCATCTACAACAGTAGGTAAGCAAATGATAGAAGTTATGAGAACCCATACACAGTTGCCTCAATCAGAAGTGAAAGAAACATTAATCACGTATATGAGCTATATGGCTTTAAAACAGCCCGAAAAAATTTTGCACACCTATCCTCATGAGTTATCAGGAGGAATGTTGCAACGTTTGATGATTGTCCTTGCACTTGCCTTAAAGCCACAACTGATTATTGCAGATGAACCTACAACAGCGCTTGATACGATTACGCAATATGAGGTCCTTGAAGCTTTCGCTAAGATTAAACAACAATTTGATTGTAGTATTATCTTTATTTCTCATGATTTAACAGTCATTCAAAATATTGCTGATAAAGTCGCTGTAATGAAAAAAGGTGCTATTGTTGAAATGGGACCAAAAGAAGTGATTTTAAAGCAGCCGACACACCAATATACCAAATATTTATTAACAGCTAAAAAGAAAATTAATGATCATTTTAAACAGGTGTTAAGAGGTGCTTCTTATGATTAAAGTTGAAAACGTTGAGAAATCATATAAAGGTATACAATTGTTGAGAAAATCAATGAAATCCGTGATAAAAGGTGTTAGTTTTGAATGTCCTGTCGGGGCCTCTATTGCGATTATTGGCGAAAGTGGCAGTGGTAAATCGACATTAAGTCGACTGGTACTAGGCATTGAAAAACCAGATCGAGGGACCGTGACCATTGAGGGACAGCCGATTTATAAACGACAAGTGCGTTACCAACAAATGGGTGCAGTTTTCCAAGACTATACGTCCTCGTTGCATCCATTTCAAACAGTGCGAGAAATTTTATTTGAAGTTATGTGTCATTGTCGAACTGAAACGAAAGCGTCAATGGAACGAGAGGCCAAGGAATTACTTGAAGAAGTGGGCTTATCAGAAGGCTTTTTAGACAAATATCCGAATACATTATCAGGTGGAGAGGCACAAAGAGTAGCTATAGCTAGAGCATTATCCATTCATCCTAAATATATTTTATTTGACGAAGCGATTAGCGCGTTAGATATGTCTATCCAAACACAAATATTAGATCTATTAAAGCAGCTCAAATCAACAAGGCAATTAAGTTATATTTTTATTACGCATGATATACAAGCTGCAACATATTTGTGTGAAGATCTTATTATTTTTAAAGAAGGTCGTATTGAAGAGAAAATCAAAACAAAGGACTTACATCGTACGACCAATCGATATACACAAGAATTGATTCAAAAACAACTCACATTCTAAGGAGGACGTTCAATGAAAGGTGCAATGGCATGGCCTTTTCTGAGATTATATCTATTAACTTTAATGTTTTTTAGTGCGAATGCCATACTCAATGTTTTTATTCCATTACGTGGCCATGACCTAGGTGCGACCAATACAGCTATAGGTGTTGTCATGGGTGCATATATGTTAACAGCGATGGTCTTTAGACCGTGGGCTGGACAAATTATTGCCAAAATAGGGCCTATTCACATATTGCGTATTATTTTAGCAATCAATGCTGTAGCACTTATTTTATATGGTTTTACAGGTTTAGAAGGATACTTTGTTGCTCGGGTAATACAAGGTGTATGTACAGCCTTTTTCTCAATGTCAATCCAATTAGGTATTATTGACGCATTGCCTGAGAAGCACCGATCAGAAGGGGTATCTCTTTATTCATTATTTTCAACCATTCCTAATCTTGTAGGGCCTCTGATTGCCGTACAAGTGTGGTCATTAGGTCATATGAGTGTATTCGCATTAATTATGATTATGATTGCTTTATCAACTGCCTTTTTTGGATATGCGTGTACAATGGGAGAAAAAGAGCCAGACACATCCAAAAAGGTTGAGCCTATTCCATTTAATGCAATTACGGTATTTGGTCAACTCTTTAAAAATCGTGTGCTCTTCAAAAGTGGTTTAATTATGGTAATTGCGTCTATTGTTTTTGGTGCAGTCAGTACGTTTATACCACTCTATATTGTGAACGCGCAATTTGGGAATGCTGCAATATTTTTAACAACACAAGCTATTGCTGTTGTAGTTGCACGTTTTTATTTGAGAAAATATATTCCTTCTGATGGACTATGGCACCCAAAATTTATGGTAACTGTGCTTAGTTTGCTCTGTGTTGCAGCATGTCTCGTTGCACTTGGTCCATACATATATGTAATGCTATTTTATTTTAGTGCAGTCATGATAGGGATAACGCAGGCGCTAGTATATCCAACATTAACATCGTACCTGAGCTTTGTATTACCAAGTGCAGGGCGTAATATGTTGCTTGGACTATTTATCGCTTGTGCAGACTTAGGGATTTCATTAGGCGGTGCTTTAATGGGACCTATATCTGATTGGGTTGGTTTTATGTGGATGTATTTGATTTGTAGTGTACTTGTACTCTGCATTATCATATATAGCATCCTGCCTCAACCTTCACAACAATATCAATAATAGTTATAACGATTCTGGGACATCAATCCCAAAATAATAGCGTAGAGATGCTTCAATCATGAAACATCTCTACGCATTTCTTTTATCAATCATTCGTATTGTTTGGATCGCATTTCTTAGGGGATGGGGCGAGCTAACAATACGACGTGATATACATATAATTTTACATTAAAATACTTTAAAAAAAGACACTTTCGTATCATTGAATGAATCATCTCATTATAAGAAAATTTCAAGATATTTATATCCCAGCCTGGTTGCCTTGTCAAAGCGTAAACTTAATAAGCTTGATAGACGGTGTTTCGCATGCAGAGTTTTCGGCATAACTTCGCAATTCTTCAAAATTTGAGGAACAATTTTTTGAATTGCTCGAGTTATGCTCAAACTCAAACCGCATGCTCAACAACCTTTTTGTTACAAGTTCATTAGTTTTTCTTCTTGTTGTATGCGTGTATAAAGTAGGTATGCGTATGGTATGAGTAGTATGGAAGTGTATGTTGCGTGTGTGAGTAATAATACACCGATTAATTCAGGGATAATATTTAAGTAATAGTTTGGGTGTTTGGTCATTTTATATAATCCCGATTTGATGATAGGGTGTTTAGGCAATATAAACAGCTTTAATGTCCAAATAGGTCCTAACGTACGTATAACATGGAATAAGACGCTATAAGCAAATATTAAAATAATGAGCCCGATCAAACTAATAATGTCAAAGTGACGAGGGTTTATGATAGCTTCAACACCAGCTAAAACATATATTAAAGTATGTACAATAGCTAAGAACTTGGAATTTTTTTGTCCATATTCTTTTGCGCCTTGTTGAATGAGTCCTTTAGCGTGTTTAATTGATATGGCTAAACTTCCAAGTCTTATGATAAAAAATAGAAGTAGTATAGTAAATAACATGATATCCTCCTGTAGTTACAGTCTTTTTAATGCAATATATAGTTTATAGTCTTTTATAAAAGAATGCTATTAACTATTTATTAACTATTTCATACAATAGTTCATTGAAATTTTGAAAAGATATCAAAATGAGTGAATGTATACATAGTGAGTTGAAATGTGTAAGATACAGATATCATCAGATGATTAAATGATATGTTAAAAGGTTATTTGTAATATAAGGGGGATTAAATATGGATGTAAGATTTCCGATAGGTCAATTAGAAGTTCCAGAATCTATTTCATTAGATGATATTCAAACATGGTTAGAGGATATTGATGGGTTTACAGCACGTTTGAGTGAAACAGTAACAGCATTAGATGATACAGACCTTGAAAAAACATATCGTGAAGGGGCGTGGACAGTGCGTCAATTGGTGCATCATATTGCTGATTCACAGCTTAATATGTATCAACGGCTAAAGCTCGCATTAACAAATGACGGTGTATCTCTACCCGAATTTGATCAAAACCATTGGGCTCAGCTTCCAGACAATCAAGCCCCTATTCATGTCTCGTTGGATTTAATAAAAAGTTTAAACGCTCGCATCGTAGTTTTAGGTCGTGGACTGCAAAGCCACCAACTTCAAAATCAGTTTTTACTTGAAGGAAAAGAAGCGGTATCAGTTGGGGAAACAATTGCCAAGTTATCGTGGCACGCCAATCATCATCACGCACATATTAAAGTAGCATTAGGGGAAAAGATTCAGTAAATAACTATAATATGTAGAAATAAGAAGAGAGTATCAAGGCTAGGACGTCTCAATAGCCTTATACTCTTTTTTATATTTATCAATGTCGATGTTTGAATGTCTATTTCTTTGATTGCTCTGTTTTCGTAATGTCACATTCAACATGTCACTTATAATATGAAGCTTTAATTTTTCCTCATCAATATTACTAAATGAGAATAGTTGTTTCATATGGCTTTTTGGTGTTTTCTGTGAATCTATTGCCTTCTTCATGACGAGTATAATTCTCATGTTTAGCTTCAATTATTAATGTATTTTAAGCAAATTGAAGTGTAATATCCTCTTTTTTGATACTTGGTAAAGCGGCTTCTACTACATATGCATACCTCATTCTTTAATAACTGTGTGGATTCAAAAGTGCATGATTGAAAGCATGGAATAAATCTGTTGCGTTTATATTGAAAAATGAGTTGTTAAAAGGCTTCATTTGGAATGTCATAAAACACCGCTCCTTTAATCATTATGACTACAAATTAACGACACACTAATAGTTAAAGATTGGATAAATGACTTATATCGCACTGTGTGGTATATTTTTTATACAAAGTTGAGCAAGGCGCTCGTATTTTTGATTAATCGTACTAAAATGATGGATACGTTTAAAAGGTGAATGAATTCCGTATTTAATTTCATGCACCAATTAGAAAGGAGCTAATGTAAGGAATGAGCAAAGAAAAAACAAAATGGAGTTCTCCTTTATTCATTATTATTATGGGAGGATTAGCGGCTTTTGCGCCATTATCCATCGATATGTATTTACCGGCATTACCAGAAGTGATGCGTAGTTTAGATGCATCTACATCAAGTGTGCAGCTGAGTTTGACTTGGTTTATGCTTGGGATGGCTGTTGGTAATGTAGCACTCGGGACATTGTCTGATTCAACGGGACGTCGTAAACCTTTAATATATAGTTTAGTGATTTATTTTATAACATCAATACTGATCGCATTAACGACGAACATTTGGGTTTTAATCGTTTTACGTTTTATCCAAGGGTTCGGTGGTGGAGCAGGAATGGTTTTATCCAGAGCAATTGCGACTGATTTATTTGAAGGGGTAAAGTTAACTAAATTCTTATCTTTATTAATGTTAGTGAATGGTGTTGCACCCGTTATATCACCGATGCTAGGTGGATTTATACTTGGATTTTCATCATTTAGAATGATCTTCTGGGTGTTGGCGGCATTTAGTTTACTTATGTTAATAGGTGTATTATTCAAGGTGAATGAAACACTAGCGCATCATGAAAGAAGACCTTTACAGTTCAAAAATGTTTTATCTGATTTTAAAGTTTTATTAACGACACGTAGTTTTATTGTACCTACGCTCATTCAAGGTCTTACTTTTGGGATATTCTTTGGGTATATGGCTGCATCGCCATTTATATTACAAAATATTTATCCATTAAGTGCACAGCAATATAGCTATGTATTCGCGATGACAGGTTTAGGTTTGGTGATGACTGTTCAAGTGACAAGTAAACTTATAGATTATTTTGACCAACATACGTTATTTCGAGTATTCTCGGCGATACAAATTGTAGGTGGTATTTTAGTTATCGTTGCTTTAATGAATCATTGGTCACTTTGGGTGTTGCTTCCATCGTTTTTACTCATTGTTTCGCCTATAGCTGGCATTGCAACGTTAGGTTATGCGATTGCAATGGAAGGTCTTACAAGAGGTAAAGGGAGTGCCTCAAGTTTAATTGGTTTACTCCAGTTTGCAATAGGGGCTTTCGCAACGCCATTAGTAGGTATACAAGGAGAACATAGCGTGATTCCTTTTGTGATTGTACTCATTGTTATTATGGTATTAATAGCGGTATTACACGTATTCCAATATTTTAAAGTTGAAAAGCATATACAATAAGTGATTCTGTTGTAAAGTTGCTTTTATAGTATGGGGCTGGGACATAACAGCTCCATTTTTTTATGCCAAAAAATTAGTGATAGCTAGTCTGTTAATCTGAAGAAGACATGTTTTAGAACAACTTATAAATAATAACGAAATTTTAGTTGATGATAGTCTATTGCAGACAGATAAACATTAAATACTATATTAGAAAATCAAAAAGAAAGGGTATATATAAGACAAAAGTACTGTGTTGAGAAATGAGAATTAAAAATAGAGCTATCTTTTAAAGATTAATAGTTCTCTAGTGTAACCTTCTTAATTCATATGTTTATAAAATGACTGGAGAAGCTAATTTATTCAGCTGTAATACGCATATCTATAACTATATTTTTATTCTTAAGCGGGTTTATTTCCATATTTTACGTAAAAAATTAAAAGTAGTTATTATCAATTTAAATATTGATATGAGTCTGTTTGTTATTGACATTATACATTTGAAGTCTATACTATATTTGTAAATATACTTTGTATTGAAATGTATAATTGTAATATTATCGAATTTATTCTTTTAATACTTCTAATCAATTCAAATATATAGAGATACACTACCATTTTAACAATATTAAACGAAATGGTTCTTTTGAATAACAACATATGAAAGTGTGCTAAGTGTGATTTGAGATAGACTTATATTGATATTAAAAATAAGTATAACGCTACTTCAATTAAATACCTTCATAATGCTTCAAAATTTGAAAAATAATCTGTTGAATTGATTGCGTTATCCTCAAACGCTAATTGTTATATTAACAACCGCATTAAAGTGATATTGTGATAATCATAATATAAATATTGATAAGTGATATAGGAAAAGAAGTAATCAAAAGGCCATGGATAAATAAGATATTTTTGGGAGGTAAGGATTTGAAATTTGATCAACGTATTATCGAGACAGAATTGCATGGAGAGTGGTATCGTAAGCCAGAAAATGATTGGTTTGTAGATAATATCACTATTAATCCAGCACAAGCTAAGATGGAGTTTAATAAGGGGCATAAAGTCATGTTTATCGCAATTGATTCTGATACGTGGCATAAAGGGTCTGGGAATAGAGGCATTTATTCAGGATGGACGGATACACATACAACTGTGTCGAACCATCAAAAATATATTAGCGGTGCGATTGTAGCGCGACCTATTCCAGAGTTAGATTCATCAATCCCACAGTATGTTGTTGAAGATACATACCAAACTATTAAAATTTTGGCCGATTACGCTTACACACATAGAACGGGTAAGATGATTGCGATTACAGGAACTGCAGGCAAATCAACATCAAAAGGACTGCTTGATACCCTTTTGAGTTATCAACATCAAACCGTTTCAACTAGAGGAAATCATAATACACGGACTGGTGTGCCATTAACGATGGCAAATGCGATTACGCAACCAGATTACACTATTATAGAAGCGGCTATTTCAAGTCTGTGGATGCGCTCTGGCGGTATCATGAAAAACTATGCCCCTGATATTGCGATGATTACATCAATTGATGGAGGCCAACAAAAGGATGTTTATCAAACTGCTGTACTTAAAGCAAAAATAGCAGAGGGTATGAACCAAAAAGGAACTGTCGTTTTAAATAGAGACATGAATGCGTATGAAACCGTCAAACAAAGCGTCGAACAATACAACCGCAACATTATAACATACGGCTTTAATGAACAAGCGGATAGTAAAATTATTAGTGTTAAAGAAACGCGTACGACAACGCTTGTCGAAGCGGATGTATTAGGTGAATGGGTTAAATTTGAAACACAATTAAATGGTAATGGCATGATACAAAATATTCTCGGCGTGCTTACTATTATTAAATTACTAAATGTTGAACTATTACCGTTATTGCCTGAAATCAAAAAATATAAGCCAAATAAAGCAGTTCAAAATTTTGATGTATATCAAACAAAAGAGGGACATCAATTTACTTTAATTAATGATACTTGGAATGCAACAGGTATTGCAATGATTGAAGCAATCAAGTTATTAAGCACTAAAGCAAAATATCATAAAGGTAAGTCGATTGCACTTATTGGTAGAATTGAAAATTTAAGTGAAGAAGAAGCCAAACGTCAACATGAAGCAGTGGCAGATGCAATTATAGAATCAGACATTGATATTGTATATGCCCATGGTCCTGAGATGAAATATATGCTACGAAAGTTACCACCAACAAAAATTGGAGGTTACTATGAAAGTGCGGAATTGATTGCGCGTCATATTGCAAATGTAATTGAAGATGATGATATTGTAATGTTAAAAGGGTCTCCAAGATCAAGTAACTTTAAGTTTGTTAAAGACGAATTACTTAAAGCGATTCAATCTGATGAGGCAGTACCACCTAAAACAAGTGAAAGTATTCATAGTAATGGATACGGTGTAGCGACATATGATTTAGAAACAGGCGAAAAAGTAGCAAGCTTTGGCAAACAAGATGTAATCCAAAATCAAGGTGTAGGTGGATTATTAGTCATTAATCATATATTAGATTTATTGTTCGCTAAAAAGCTGAATTTAACAACTGAATATCGCCCTGATGCACAATCTATACGTGAAAGCCAATCACAAAATGCAATATCACTTTCAAACGATAGCAAACTATCACTCGAAAAATTGATACAAGCGGCAGTAGTTAAAAATGCCCCTAATGCGCTATTAATGCTTGCGAACACAGTAATTGGTTCCAATCAAAAAAGTATGAAAGTCATACGTGAAATGGTCGGGAATCTTCACTTATCAGCAGATAGCGCGCATAACATCACAGGTAGACGCATTCGAAATAAAAGACAGGCTTTGACACTCGATAGCTTATTTAAAGTAGGAGAAAAGCTATATACAAAGGCACCACTTATACAAGATTTATTAAGTCAAAAAATATTCACGCACCAAAACCAGACATATAGAGCGAAAACAAATCTTTATCATTATGGCATGATTACGCATGGACTTTTTTATGGACAAAATGACTCTATCGGTGTCACGCTATCAAAATTAAATGGGCGCAAATATGTATCAGTAGTGATTGGCGCGCAAGGGATGTTCCATAGAGACGCATTGATATATCAAAGTTTGTCCGCTGTGATAACAAATAATGTAAAGCCTTATCCTTCTGAAGAGGCAAAAGTGATTGACAGTGATAAATCAGTGTATACAATTAATGTTTTAGGAGATACTTACTTTGGCGAATTTTATACACGAATTCGACTTAGACAAGGTAAAGAATGGTATGTCAACAGATTTCTAGACAGTTTTTATAGAAACTATCTTTGTACGCTTTCGGCGTCAGATAATTTAATGCACTATGAGGTCGAATGTTGTTATACCAATTAACATAATCAAACAATTCGAGTTTTAAGTGATTAATAGATTTAAAATCATACTGTTTAATGAATTCAGTTTTTAACGCTTTAAATGTACTTTCAGCTACTGCGTTGTCATATGGACATCCTTTCATGCTTAAAGATCTTTTGATACCAAAGGTATCTAGTACATCATCAATCATGTGATTATCAAACTCTTTTCCTCTGTCAGTGTGAAACATTTGTACGTCTCTTAAATCGTGTCTAATGCTACTAAGTGCCTTGGATACAAGCGTGCTATCTTTCTTTGAGCCTGCGCTATGCCCAACAATCTCACGGTTAAAAAGATCAATAAATAAACATATGTAATGCCATTTTCCAGCCACTTTTACATATGTCAAATCACTGACAAGAACTTCCAATGGTTCTTTTCTATTGAAACTTTGATTTAATTCATTATTGATTTCGCGTTCACTTGAGCGAGAAGGAAATGATTTATACTTCGATGTCGTATAAGAAGATACTAATTTATTTGCTTTCATAATGCGTCCTATACGTCGTCTTGAGACATTTAAACCATTTTTGATAAGTTCATTTTTAATCCTTCTTGTTCCAAAACATTTGCGATTAGAATTGAAAATCTCGATAATTTTATCGCTAATTTCCTTATCTCGATCATCTTTTTCAACGTTGGGTGATTTGTTAATTTCGTAATAGTAACTACTTCTAGAGATTTGCAGGACTTTGCACATTGCTGATACTGAATATTTATTGGCATTCTTTCGAATGACATCTATTTTCGTCCCATGATCAGCGCTGCTTGCTTTAAAATATCATTTTCCATTTTCAATTGTTGATTTTCTTTACGTAATTTTCTTAGTTCTTTTTCTTCATTAGTTAAGTTATCTTGATGGTTAAATGAACCAGTATTTTGATGTTGCTTAATCCATTTCCCTAACGCCGAAGGTGTTAAATCATATTCACGAGCAATTTCATTTCTAGGCTTACCATTTTCATAAAGCTTTACCATTTGTAATTTAAATTCAGGACTAAAAGTTCTTCTTTCTCTTGTCATAAAAATCGCCTACTTTCTTAATTTAACAATATCTATTCTCATAGAATTTGTCCAACTAAGTGTAGACGATTCAGAAGATGCATTGACGCGTTTTGGACGAGCGTATAGTTTCGATCAACTAAGACCTTTTATACAACGTGCAGATTTTAATATTTGTAATTTTGAAGCGGCAATTTCTGATGATCGTAACGAATACTTAAAAATGAGAAAACCTTACGTATTGCATGCTGATTCAATTGGTAACGTTAGTACGTTAAAAAACGAAAAAATCAATCTGGTAACGTTAGCCAATAATCATCTGATGGATTGTGGTGTCGAAGGATTAAATCAAACAATAGACCAATTCCAACGGTCTGGTATTGATACAATCGGGGCTGGACGAGAACAAAATGAGGCAGAAAAGCCATATGTGATGAATATCAACAACCAGCGTATTACATTCTTTAATGCCTATTGGTATAGAAAACCAATGTATGAAGCTTTTGATTTCTATGCGATTGGAGACGAACCGGGTGTAGCTTGTATGAATATGTATATGTTAGAATCTATCAAGGCGGAAAAAGAAAAGTATCCAACAAGTAAGATTGTTGTTATTGCGCATTGGGGTGTGGATTTCAAGAGTGTTCATCCATTACAAGTCGAATATGCAGAGCAATTGAGTGCTGCAGGTGCAGATCTAATCATTGGTCATGGTGCACACATGATTCAAAAGGTAGAAAAAATAGGCCATACTACAGTAGCATATAGTATTGGTAATGGCGTGTTTAATAGTAATGGTGAATACAATAAGCGATTTGTGCCAGCATATAGCATGATTGCCCAGCTCATTTTAGAAGAAAATCAACCTCTTAAACTCAGATTTTATCCTATCTATGGGAATAACTTAGAAACATTCTGGCAACCAAGATTTTTAAACGAAGAAGAATTTAAGCATTTTATCAATATGATGAAAACATATGGATCAGAAAATATGGAAATCGGAAAAGATGATTATTATTATATAGAAACAGTTATATCATAAACGAAGAAATAGCGATGAAGTGTTAGAAAGATTGAAAACAACATCGCTATTTTTCATATTATTTGATTGATGAAGATAATTTATATACAGGGAGGATATAAGATTGAAAAAACTACTAATATCAATTATTGTTTTTTCATTTGTAACATCAAGTTCTATTGCTAATGCGGATTCATATTTGGAAAAAGTTGTGAATAATAGAGATGCAGGTATCATGGAGGCTCAGCAATTAGTTCAGGAAATCAGTAATAATGATTTAGATATAAAGGCTATTGATAAAATTGATGAATCAATTAGTGGTATCGGTATTTTATCAAATACTAAAAATAAAGTTTATGGTTCAGCATTTGTAGTAGACGATTATACACTTTTAACCAATAATCATGTAGTAGAAAAAGGGTTTGGAACTCGAAACCAAACAAAATATGATGCAGAAAATGTGAGTAATTTAAAGTTCATGCCATCTAGAAACGGAAGTAATATACCTTATGTATTTAATATAAAAGATATCAAAATGATTAAAGGTGTTGATGTAGCTATTGTGCATACAAAGGAGAAACTAACGGATAAAGTTAAACCTTTAGAAATAGCAAATGAAAAAGATATTAATGATATGAAATTTAAAGACCGAATTACTACTTATGGTTATCCAGCTAAAGAATTTTTAGGCAGTAATTTTGAAAGAGACAATAGGTATAAGTTATATAAATCAGAGGGATTTTATATCCGTAATGTTAATAGTGACGATCCACAATTTTATTCAAAACTCATTATTAGAAAAGGAAACTCAGGTTCTCCAATATTGAATAACAACAATAAAGTGATAGGTATTAATCCAGGAGGAATGAACAACACTAATGCTAATATTACAATCAGAGGTAAAAATGAAATGGCGTATGCAGTTAGCTTTATTGGTTATGTAAAAGAAGAGGTAGATAAGTATAGATATTAATCATTATTAAATGAGCTTTACTAAGAATGAAGAAGTTTAGGGTGGATTTTTGTATATTAAAGTAGAGTGTACAATAATTATAAATAAGTAGAATTTTACGGAATTACTGTGTTTTATCGATTTTTGAACTGCTTAGCTATATTGTTTTGCTCGTAAAGTGGCATATTGATTTGTAAAACTCAATACTTAGTTAATTTTACGTAACATAATGTGTATCAAAAGGCACGGTTTTGAGTATGAAAGTTACAATAATTTGTGTCACTTTTTTATTCAAGAAATCACATATTTAACAATGAAAAAAGGAAGTTAATCAACAATAAATTGTTTAACTTCCTAAATTAGTATGACTAGTTTATTTGAAAGAAAGCTTCATGTGAATGAATGCCTTCTTGCTATTTTTTTAACTTAAGTCTTTTTGAGAAATTAGAATTGTTGTCCCATTTCTACTGCTTTTTGATTTGCAAGTTGTTTAATTTCTTCTGCTTTCTGAGGTGCGGCGTTGTGACCTTCAATAATAACAGTATCGTATGAAGGGACACCGTAGAAGCCCATTAATGATTTAATGTAGCGATCACCGTGTTCCATTTCAGTTCCAGGTCCTTCACTATAGAGTCCACCACGCGCTTGAATGTGAAGGGCTTTTTTGTCTGTTAATAAACCAACAGCGCCTTCTGGAGTGTATTTAAATGTTTTACCAGCAACTGATACAGCGTCAAAATAGGCTTTTAATACTGGAGGGAATGATAAGTTCCACATTGGTGATACGAATACGTATTTGTCAGCGTTGATAAATTCATCAACGATTTCACCTAAACGGTTCACTTTACGACTTTCTTCTTCTGTTAATGTTTCGCCATTTTGTAATTTGCCCCATCCAGAGAAGACGTCAGCATCGATTTGAGGGATATCTTCTTTAAATAAGTCGATGTGTACGATTTCATCTTCAGGATGAGCGTCTTTGTATGAATCTAAGAATGCTTTACCAGCAGCCATAGAAGCTGATACAAGTTCGCTTAGGGGATGTGCAGTAATATAAAGTAATTTAGTCATTTTAAAAGTTCCTTTCTATTAGTGAATGTTAACAACGATAACTATTATATCAAGTATAATAATTATATCAAGATAAAACTTCGAATTCGTAATAAAATACTCCAAATGGCCGATATTTTCAAAGTTTATCGTGAGAAATGATAAGTAAAAAAGTATATATAGTAATAATATATGTATATTTTTACAGTTTTTTACAGGTTGATTACAAAAAAGAGTAAAGTTGTTTACATAGTCAATTTTTATATTTAAATGTGCTAGTATTTGTTTAGTCAATAATGCAATACAAATTGGGAGGACTTATTTTTATGAAAAAATTAACAACCGCTACAATCGCTACGTTAGGTTTAGTTACTGCTGGTATTGCTATCCAAGGTGAAGCAGATGCTGCAGAACAAGCACAATGGATTACATCTTATAACACAACTTATTCAGAAATGACACATGATTATGTCACAATAGATAATTTAGGAAACCGTCATCATACTTTAGATGGTAATTGGGATCCTTCAATGTTTCAAAATGACGCGTATTATTCACAATATGTAGATGAAGAAGGTCATACACACTATATTTATTATTTAACTGATAACGATTACTCATTAAACCAATCACATGAATCCATTCAAGCGAATGGCTATCAAGGTTATATTGGTCAATCAGACTACGTGACACCGTATCAATCTTCATATAATAGTGAAAGTTACAATGCTGATGAAAATAATACAACGCATTGGTCAGCAAACAATACAAATCAAGTAGGTTATGGTACGCAAAATGGTAACAACACAGCTAGTCAAGCACCTACAGTACAAGCGCCGACAACTAATGGCTCACAAAATGATGGCAGTGCTAATATTAAGCCTGCTTCATCTAAAGCAACAGGATCAGCTGGATGGTTGAATAAATATCCACAATGGCAACCATATGGCCAATATCATGGCGGTGGAGCGCATTATGGTGTTGACTACGGTATGCCTGTAGGAACACCTGTATATTCTTTCACAGACGGTCGAGTAATCGATAGCGGATGGAGTAATTATGGTGGTGGAAACCAAATCACTATTCAAGAAGCAGGTACAAACAACTATCAATGGTACATGCACTTGAGTCAATTAAATGTGAAAAAAGGTGACACAGTGTCTGAAGGTCAACAAATTGGATTATCTGGTAATACAGGTAACTCTACAGGACCTCACTTACATTTCCAACGCATGCAAGGTGGTATTGGAAATCAATACGCAGTGAATCCAACAGGCTACTTAGCTTCCAAATAATACAAGTAAAAAGTCTGATATGTATCAGCAATCGAAAAACTTCGAGGTTTTCGTAAGCATTTACGAAAAATTTCGAAGTTTTTCCTTTAATGATATGTCTAGTCGTACCACGAGGGTGTTTAAATGCATTCTCGGGTATTGTTTCCTATCATTCACATATCGTGGTCAATCATGATTAGGAATCAACATGGATGTTTCTATTGGAAGTGTAATTTATAATCTTTATGCATAATACACCTCGTTAATTTAGTTTTTGTAGTGATGAATTAAATGATACGAAAGTGTCTTTTTTTAGTATAATAGTCGGTGATTACATGTATAAACGAAGTCATCTCATACAAAGTTTTATCATAAAAGAAAACGCTAAGACGAATTTTTATAATCATCTTAGCGTTATTTATTTTAGGATGTATGTTTTAGCCTCTATAGTATAGATACGATATATTGGATTAGTGTGTATCTTCAAATTTTTGAAGTCTTGGATAGTAATTGAAAAATTGGAAGAACTTAGCAC
Organism: Staphylococcus felis; assembly: GCF_003012915.1. Lineage (NCBI taxonomy): Bacteria > Bacillati > Bacillota > Bacilli > Caryophanales > Staphylococcaceae > Staphylococcus > Staphylococcus felis. The sequence continues at coordinate 816,042 of NZ_CP027770.1, forward strand.
TTAATAAAGATTTTAAATAATAATCGATGCCGATTTTACCACTGTTAAAGCCCCCCATAAAGATGAAGATGCCAATTAAAATATATAATGGGTTGACAGATACGGTACCTGCAAACAAGAACATAAAGTTTAATCCTAAACCGATAAATGAACCGACAGTAGTGAATAAGCCTAAAACTAAAAACAGTCCTGTCAGGATTTCTAACGTTGGAATCAAAATATTAATCAAAGGTGTCATTGGTAAAACGATAGTGTCTAAAAACCAAGTGAATACTGGATATTGAACTCCCGCTTCTGACATAACAGGATTATCGATTGCATTTTGCAAATAAGCCCCTGCATCAAAGCCTCCACTCATAACCTTTCCGAATCCAGATTTTAGCCAGCCAAATCCTAAATATAAGCGAAGCAATAATAAAATAATACTCGCAATTTTACTTTGTTGTAACCATTTAACCATAATACAGTACCTCCCGAAATAGCTCTTTCTTTAGTTATTTTTAAGTATACTTATTATATCTCTTAACAATTTAAATTATATTATAATGTGAATATAATCACAATAGAAAGAGTTTTATTTCACAAAATTGTCACAAAAGTGAACGATTGGATGATATGTTAATGTTATAGATAAAGGGGTAAAGAAGTGGTGAATGCGTATCACTGTATTTTAAAAATGATAGTGGTATAATTTTTATAACACAATAACTTTTCAAAATAATTAAGGAGTGATTCAAGTGGTTGAAGTAAAAGATTTACAAGCTTTAAAAGAAGCAAATACAGAAAACAACGAGATTATCGTAACAGAAAATATTGCTTTAGAAGGTGAATTTGTATTACAACCTGGTGTCACATTAAAAGGACAAGATGCTACAATTGAAATTTCAGGAGAAGGTCAATTAGTGGGTCTATCTACTAATAATACGATTGAAAATATTACATTACGCACTAATAAAGATAATGATGCAGTGTACTTTGATGGAACAGGTGCACAAGGTAAATATGTCTTGAATAATGTAACAACTTATGGTGCAGTTACATTAATCGCTGACGACGCAAAAGGCGATATTCAAGTAGATGTCGAAAATGTAGATGTTGTTGAAGCAAATGTAACTCACAAAGAAGAAGGGCCTCAAGGATTTGGTGTAACAGTTATCCAAGGGGGTATTACAATTTGGAACCGTACACCAGATATTCGCTTTGATGCTGAAGTGAGAGAGGTATCGGTAGGCCGTGAAGGTGAGCCAGTTAATGGTAGTGGTGTATTTGTATCAGGTACAGATGATGCGAAAATTTATTCAAAATTAATCACTACTAATAATGTTTACACAAACGGATTATTAACTCAAGGTGTTGCCAACCGTATCTCAGGCGGTGTATTCACAGTTACAAATGCGTATGTAGATCGCGTTGAAAATAAAGGATTGACTAAAACGTATGGCTTTAATGATATGGTACTCGATAACTGGGGCTATGTTAAAGAGTGGGTCGTAAAGGATGAAGTACAATCAGAAGGTACAAGTGGTATCGGCTTTGTAAACTTTGGTGATATCGATGCGTTAGATATCCAAGCGCCTATTCGTACTAAAGGAACAGGTGCACGTGGTATTAATAACTATGATGGTACGATTAAAAAATTAGACTTAGATCTGATTGAAACTCACGGTGACGGAGCTGTAGGTATTCAAATCAGTAAACCAGTAGGTCGTATCACAGTGCATAAAGATATTAAAACATATGGTGGCACTGGTGAGTCACTTGTAAAAGGTGTCATTAAACAACTATCAGCGATCGGTATTAGTATTTTAGATGGAGCTGAAGTAGAAAGCTTAGAAGTCAAAGGTAATGTGCATACACACGGTAAAGACATCACACCTGTTCAAAACGAAGGAACAGTTCGTGATGGATTAAAAATCTTAGGCGAAACTTTAAATAAATATGAGTAACTATTTATAAAAAATGAAATAGAGGAATAGTGATTTCAGAAGAAAATTATTTTATTCCAGCTAACCAGGATCACCTATTTTATGGGTGGTCCTGATTCATTAAGTCAAAACATTCTCGTGCAACGGAAGTAACATAATGAAATTCCAATGATGATGCTGTAATTGTAATTAGCATCATCATACACATACACCTATGCTGATATGTACTTCCTATAAGCTTATATATGTTAACAGCAATACTTTTATAGATTCTTTTTCAAAGTGAAATAAGTATGCAAAAATATGTAAAATCAAAAACGCAAATTTGATTTTGATGTGCACCCCAAAAGTTGGACTAAAAAATCTAACTTTATGGGGTGCATTTTTATGGGTAAACATTATAAATTTGAAATCAAGTTAAAAATAGTTCAGGAATATTTAAATAGTAGTTTAGGATATGAGAGATTAGCTAAAAAATATAGTCTATCTCATTATTCTATACTTCAAAGATGGGTTAACCAGTATTTGGAATTTGGACCAAAAGGATTAGATAAAAAATTGCAGAATAAAGAATATACTAGAGATTTTAAAGTATCTGTTTTAAGATTTAGACAAGAAAATAAATTGTCTTATCGAGAAACAGCCAATCACTTTAAAATTTCTAATCCAGCTATGTTAGCCGTTTGGCAGCGTAAATTTAATGAAGAAGGTATTCTCGGTTTAGACAATAAACAGAGAGGACGTCCTTCTAAAATGAAAAGAAAGCAGACAAAAGTTAAACCAGATAATCATTTACCATTAAAAGAAGATGAACGCGAAGAATTAGAAAGACTTAGAAATGAAAATGAAATGTTGAAAGCAGGTATCGCTTATCAAAAAAAGTTACAACGCTTGACCCAACATTACGGAAGCAAACATCCGAAAAAGTAAAGGTCATTAAAGAATTACATGAAATGTATCAATTTGGGTTAAGCCTTCTGTTTGAAGTTACAGAAATAGCTAAATCCGTGTACTACTACTGGCTTGAACGTTTCAAAAAACCTAAAAAAGATATAGATATAGTTGAATCTATTAAGCAAATTTGTAAAGAAAGTGATTATACTTATGGTTATCGTCGAGTTACTCAAGCATTGGCTAATAAAGGAATGACAGTCAATCATAAGAAAGTAAGACGAATTATGAAAGAACACCATTTAACATGTACGAAATTTAAGCATAAAACAAGAAAATACAATTCTTATAGAGGAACTATAGGTAAAGTAGCTAAAAATATATTAAAACGTCGTTTTAATACAGATCGACCTTATCAAAAAGTGGTTACAGACATTACAGAATTTAAATTACGCGATGGAACAAAGGCCTATTTATCACCTTTTATGGACTTATATAACTTGGAAATCTTAAGTTATCGTATATCAAAGCGTCCTACTATAGATATTGTTATTGAACCTTTAACTGAATTACTAGCAATGAGACCGCAACTTTTTTATCGAATGACAATTCATTCAGATCAAGGATGGCATTATCAAAATAGAAACTATATTGAGTCATTAAAAGAACATGATGTATTTCAAAGTATGTCTAGAAAAGGCAATTGCTTAGATAATGCCTCAATGGAAAACTTCTTTGGGTTATTAAAACAAGAAATGTATTATGGACAATCATTTGAAACATTCCAAGAATTAGAACAATCAATTCATAAATATATCAATTTTTATAACAATACAAGAATTAAAGCAAAATTAAAAGGCTTGTCTCCTACACAATATAGGAAACAAACCTTTGAAATCGTATACTAAACCAAAGTACAACTTTTGGGGTTCAGTACATTTTGACACTTTTATATTTTGATTTTTGTCTTTTTGAAAAACCTAAATACCACGAGTTATAATCTGAAGTATTTAAGGATCTTATTTTTAAACGATTAGTGTAAAATTCAGAGTTTTCAAAATTCAAAACTTCCCCTCCGCTTCAAATATTATTTTCATTTAAATTATTTTAGATTCGAATTAAACGTATCTATAATTATATCTTCTAATTCTAAGCCACCATGTTTTTGGCTCTGATTATTCCTTTTTAAGGTGTTAAATCATACGCACGTACAATTTCATATAGTCTAACCACTTGTAACTTAAATGCTAAACTAAATGTTCTTCTTTCTCTTGTTATAATAAAATCGTCTACTTTCTTAAATTAACAATATCTATTCTCATAGAATATGTCCAATTAAGTGTAGACGATTCATTCTCTTTCCAAAAAAGTTGAGCATCTTGTCTTTAGTTAATACAGTACTATTTGTTCGTGATTTTAGTTGTTTTCAATGGTGAGAGTTGTATAGCTTAATGCATCTATAGTGATAATTCTTTAAGGCTAACAACTGACATTTTATCTTCAATCACACCTTGCTGATTGACTTGATAGGTTAATGGTGTTGTCTTAATGAAGAGATCTTCTTTTGGGATAGATGTAACAATATGTGCATGATTAAGGTGGGGATTTTGCTTTACAAAATCATCGACCTCTTGTTTTGGATTTTTAAAGACTAAATATAAGTTAGACAATGATTCTTTATGCTGTAATTCCTTGAAGATGCGCTGGCATACTGTACAATTTGTACTTACAACCATCATATAGTTTGTTGGTGATTTTAACGTTATCGTTCGACTTAATGGAAATGAACTCGCAATAGGGAGTCCACTCATTTCACGTCGTGTCTTATTCACTTTATTATTTAAGAAGAGTTGAATAATGATGACAATGATTAAAAGTATTGCGACAATAATCCACATAACATAGCCTCCTTATCTTATCAATTTTTCATTATAGCACAGTTCATACATATCGATGTATCAAAAATATATTTCAATAAAAAAGCGATGAAGAAATACAATGGTTAGCATTTCTTCATCGCCTATTTTTGGCATATTATAATGATGCTTTTGCAGCTTCAAGTGCCTCTCTTGTGATTTCATGGCTATTGACCCAGTGTGTCGTAACATGTGCGCCGTGGTCTGCGAAAATGGACTGTACATAATCGCTTTGCGCTCTTGTTACCATCGGGTCATTTTTACCCATTGATAAGAAGACAGTCTGATCTGATAAATCAAGATTATCATCTACTGATAACGGATAAAGTGGTGCGAACAAAAGGCCTTTACGATAAGGCATAGTTGGATCAAGCATTAGGTTAATCGCAATATTAGAGCCATTAGAGAATCCTACTAAAATGACATCGTCTAATTTGAAATGATATTGTTGAGATGCTTTTTCTAAAAATTCGTGTAGTTCTTGTGTACGATACATCAAGTCTTCCACATCATATTGACCTTCACCATGGCGCTTGAAAAAACGATTCATGCCATTTTCAGATATATTGCCACGAACACCTAAAACACTATATGTTGGATTTAAATATTCCGCTACTGGGAATAAATCGTGCTCGTTCCCGCCCGTACCATGTAATACGACAAATGTAGGATTAGAAACGTCTCCTTGTTTAAAAACGTGCTTCATTTCAGTCATTGTTTACCTCCTCTTAAATCGTTTTTTAGTTGATAGTATTTTAAATTAAAAGTGCATGCACAACAACTTTGATGAACGGTGTTTCGATTGCTGACTTCTCAACAGAACTACACAGTTTCACAAAATTTTGAGGGTTAGTTCTTGAACTTGTCTTCTGGGAATTGATAAACGGTGTCCCAAAAGCAGGATTTTCGGCAGAACGCCATAGCTCAGCAAAATTAAAAAACAATTTTGTTCGCTATGAGGTTCTGCTCAAATCCTAAGCGCTTTTGTCCCAACCTCCGCGCTCAACAACCTTGTGATAGACGGTGTTTCGCATGCAGAGTTTTCGGCATAACTTCGCAATTCTTCAAAATTTGAGGAACAATTTTTTGAATTGCTCGAGTTATGCTCAAACTCTAAGCGCATGCTCAACAACCTTGTTTAACGTTTGGTGTTGAATGGTCTTATTTCAGATTCGATATATTCACGACGGTCTTCCAAGAATGGTGGAAGTGATAATGATTCGCCTAAAGTTTCATAGGGTTCATCTTCCATAAAGCCTGGGCCGTCTGTAGATAATTCGATTAAAATGTGACCTATGCGTGCATACAATGCTTTGAAGTAAAAGCGTTCAACAATGCCTGAATTTCGAAGTCCCATTTCATCATAACGCTTAGCCCAATATTCAATTGCCTCGCTGTCATCTACACGGAATGAGACGTGATGGACTTCGCCGTAGCCTTGGCGACTTTCGATACCTTCATCTTTACGAAGGATGACTTGTCCTCCGTTACCGCCATCACCCACTTCTAGTAATGTTACATTCGCATTTTCTTGTACGGGTTTCATATCATATAAATCAATTAATGTTTGTTTGAAGTCATCATAGTAGCTGACTGTGATTTCAATAGGACCTAGCCCATAAATGGCTTTATCAGTTGGCACAGGGCCATTTTGCCAAGGGACACCAGGTGCTACACCTGTATTATGTTCATCTGAGATTAATTGGTAAGTTTGGCCGTCTTCTTCTTCAAAGCGTAATACTTTTTTGCCAAAAACTTCATCTATTTCATCGTGTTTAACGCCAAACTCCTCAAAGCGTTGTTTGTAATATTCAATTGCTGCATCGTTTGGAACGCGAAATGATGGGCGACTAATTGAATTTGTACCCGCTCTACCTTTAGGATTATTTGGAAAATCGAAAAATGTCATATCTGTACCAGCATTTCCAACGTCATCAGCAAAGAAAGTGTGGTACGTGTAAATATCGTCTTGGTTTACTGTTTTTTTAACAAGGCGCATACCTAAAATATCAGTAAAAAAGTGATAGTTTCGTTCTGCACTGTCTGTCATAGCAGTTACATGGTGAATTCCTTTTAATGGAAATTGTATCATAAATCAAAACTCCTTTAATGGTTTAATTATCTCTAATTCGAACTATTTGTTTAAAAATTTTTATTGCTTATGGTGTGTATAGATTTCTTTAAGAATGTTTTGTAATGTCGATAATGTTTCATCTGATAATGACGAAAAGGCTGATGCAATCGTTTCAGCGTGTAATGGAAAAATATCTGTCATCAAGCGCTGACCTTTATCTGTAAGTGAAGCGTGGCTCACGCGTTTATCATTTTCGCACTGTCTTCGATGGATGAATCCTTTTTGTTCTAGATTTTGAATGACATAGGTTGTACTACTGCTTGCTACTAAAATGCGCTCTTGTATATTTTGAATCGTTTGTTCACCTTTGTTGAAGAGTAATTCAAGTACTGCAAATTCAGTAACGTTAAGACCGTGAGATTTGATATCATTGCTGACCAGTTTATCAAGGCTGTTATTGATGCGCTTTAATCCTATAAATGTTTTAAGTGCAGTTTCTGTTCGATTCAATTTGAGCACCTGCCTTTCTTATTTATTTCGAATTCGAGATAATTATAACGCATCATAAAAGAGTTGTAAACACTGAAGTTTAATTTTTATACTTTTGATGCTTTTATTGTTATATTAAGGGTATAACTCATAATAGATAACTACTGAAAAGGAGCGTTTTTTATGGCAGAAGTTAAACATGGAGATAAGAAATTTTATGTAGGAGAAGATGAACAGCACTTTGAAGCTTTAATGACATATGTTCCTACAGGTAATGGTATTATAATTATTGATCATACTGAAGTAGGTGCATCATTAAGAGGACAAGGTGTAGGGAAACAATTAGTACAAGCAGCTGTGGATTATGCACGTGAAAACAATATTAAAATTCATGCGACATGTCCATTTGCAAAAGGCGTTTTAGAAGAAACAAAAGAATACCAGGATGTCTTTGAAAAGTAAGATGATAAGGTTTGTTTTCTAATTTATTAGGAAATAAGCCTTTTTATTTGATATGAATCATCTTGTTATAGCCTGATTGAAAAGGGGGGGTTAACTTAGTGCGTTAGCCCCCCTAAATGATACCTATTCCAATTGGTGTATTAATAAGGTTTTTGTTGAATCTGATTGTCGTTCATTTTGAGTGGGATTTCGTAATATTGACAGTTTTCCCATGATAGATGTTCTTTGAAGATATGAAAGCCTTGATTAAAGAATGTGTTCAATCTTTTAACGGTTTCTTCTGACATTTCAGGGAGTTCGTAAATGAGTTCTGTCAGTTTAGTGTCAAAATATGCTTCTTCAATTAAAGGCAAATCAAATGTAAACTCAGAATCTACAAATGGGTAAGGCAAGACGAAAAATGTCGGTCCTTCAAACTGATCATCGCCAAACCAAAATCCAAATTCGATAAAGTGTTCATCAAATGCGGCATACTCAATCACCTGAGATGGTTTGAACATTTCGTGCAGAGTGTTGTAATTGATAATTGTTGAGATATCAAACGTTCCCCAAAATAAACCGGGTTTGATTTTACGTGCACGAAATGGTGCGACAAAAAAGGCAAGCGCACGGGTCGCAAATTTCATTAATTGTAACGCTTGTTGGCTTATTTCTACATTATAATGATGATGTTGTGTATCTTGATCAAATGGTGTTTGATCCTCGACCTCTTGTGGAGTAGTGTTAATCGAAACATGAATATTGAACTTTGCAAGAGCTTCATGAATTTCATTGTAGTAGTGTTGAATGGTTTTGCCGTTTTCTAATGGTGTCGACGTGGATCCCTGCTCAGTTTCAACAACGATACGATGTTGCACGAGGTCTACGTGTATGCTATAGGTATGTTCTTCATAAAATAGCATACCTGTTGAAAAGCCACTAGGTGTAATATCTAGCGTCACATGTGCCCATTGAGGTTCTTGGAATGCACTTTGAAGTTTATATTTTCCAAGTATTTGCGAAATACGATGTAATGTTTCTTTTTCATTTTTCCAATCTGCAAGTTTTAACACGATATCGCCTCCGTTATCATTTCTACTTTTATTATACGCAAAATAATAAAAATTGAATAATTGAAAGTTCATTATTGAGATAAATCATCATATAGAAAAAGACGAAAACCATGAATTACATGATTTTCGTCTAATATAGACTTGAGTAGTCTATCATTCATGAGTTAGCCTTCGATTGCAAACTCACCATCGAATTCGAATTCAACTTCTTTACCTAATAAGAATCCACCAGTTTCTAATGGTTTGTTAAAGTTCATACCGTATTTTTCACGATCGATTTTACCAGAAACTGAGAAACCAACAACTTGACCACCGCTTAATGGGTTGTCGCTAACACCGTGGTTTTTGAAATCAAAAGTTTCTTCGTGTGTTTGGCCAGCTAGTGTTAATTCACCAGTTATACTGTTTTCAGACACTTTTGTTGTTTTGAAAACGATTTGTTTGTTTTCATCAACGTTAAAGAAGTCAGCTGATTTTAAGTGGTTGTCACGATCAGCGTTTCCAGTGTCGATTGAATCAACGTTAATTGTAAGTACAGATTGTAATGAATTGTTGTCATCAATGTCTCCAGATACGTCTACTGAATAATCAGTGAAAGTCCCTTTGACTTTAGATACCATTAAGTGTTTTACTCCAAATTCTAATGTACTGTGTACTGGATCAAATTTTAAATTAGCCATTTCCATAAAACCTCCGAATTTATTGTTTGAATTTATCTTAACATGATATAAAAAATATATCACATGTTATGACTCTTGAAAAGAATGATGCTTATCATAAATCAAAAAGGTATAAATGTGTTCAATGATGATATATAGATAATATACCTAGTAACGAACGAAGCTAAACATGTGCTAGTTTGTTTTAAGTAGGTATCAATCAAGTTAAATGATTAGTTTGTATAGATGTATGCTATCAAGTTTTTCTATTCCAAAGTAATAAATGTAATGAGTCTTATATTATCAATTAAATGATTTAATTGATAATAGTGTTGAAAGTGACGATTTTATGAAGAATGAATATGAAAGTTTTAATATACTTTTTTGGGGTATAGTACGAAATAAGAGAAGAAACATATTTACAAATTAGAATGGTTATAATATAATAATAATTACAAAGTAGAAATTGGAGGTATTAATTGATGAGTAATCAAACTGAAGTAGTAAAAGTATTGAATGATCAAGTTGCGAACTGGACAGTATTATTTACAAAATTGCATAATTTCCATTGGTACGTGAAAGGACCTAACTTTTTCTCATTACATGAAAAATTTGAAGAATTGTACAATGAGGCAAGTCAATATGTCGATGATTTAGCTGAACGTATTTTGGCGATTGGTGGTCATCCTGTCGCAACATTAAAAGAATATCTTGAGTTTTCTATTGTTGATGAAGCGGGTAAAAATTACGCGGCAGCAGAAATGGTCAAAGAATTATCTGAAGACTTTATTAAAGTTTCAAAACAACTTGAAGAAGCGATTGAAGTAGCAAGTCAAGCAGAAGATGATGTAACAGAAGATATGTTTATCGGTATGAAAACAGATATAGATAAACATGTATGGATGCTTGAATCATATCTTGCATAAAAGGTTATTAAATGGCTCTCAGTCAAATTGGACTGGTCGCATTAAATTAAGGCGTTATGCAATAATGGATTGCTTAACGCCTTTTTCGTTGTGTGATCATAAAGTCTTGAACATTAATGTCTCTTTTAATACAACATAAGTCAGTAAAATTGAGTTGCTAAAGCATATTTTATAACTTAAGGGTGTGAATAAATATAGCACATTTGATTGATTCCTAAGCCGAGACTTCTGAGGCACCTAGAAAAGCGAGGCTTTATGGAACAATCAAATAAATGAAATTATTTATACACCAGTCCGATTTACTATAGAATCTATTAAATGTACTTTAAACCCCTAGATGAAGTGATTGACTGTCTAGAGGTTTTTAGTTTGAAAAATATATAAAAGTTGATTATCTTTATCATGATTAAATGAATTAAATATTTATATTAGTTTTATATTAAAGTTTTATGAATTTATTGTTTTAAATTGAAAATATTACAATTAATAAGTATGATGATGACAGAACTTGTAAAATTTTTAGGAAGAAGGGCTTTTTTCATGAATTGTTTTAACGACGGTTCTGTTATTCAAGATTATTACTTTTTTCAAAAACATGATTTTCAACATACGTACTTAATTCAATTACCGCAATCGGTAGCGGTCGAAGATTTGATGTATGCACTCATACAAGTTGTCCATCACCAACCTATGTTACGTACATCCTATACAAGTGCGCATGAGCATATCACATATTGTGAACATCAATTTTCACCTTTTATTGAGGTGATTGTTAATGATGTCGCAATGACTGATATCGATTTAAATCAATATGTTGCATCTCAAATCCCTACTATATCTCCTACTGAATATCCACTGTTTCAATTTATCATTTTCCGATTTACTGATGCGATACAACTTTGTTTCACAGTTAGTCCTATTATTTTTGATGCGATTTCGATGCCATCTTTTTTAAAACAGTTGAATCATTGTTATTGTTTTCCATTTCAGTCGATGAGTATGACATCGGATTTCACACAAATGATACATCAGGAAAATATATTTCGGCAATCTAACGTTTTTCAACAACAACTCAAACGCTATAGCATGTATCAATCATTGTTACAAGAGACACATCAATATATGCCAGTTCGTCGACACACCTCTAAAACGCAAATCGAAGGGTTAACGATATCTCTAGCATATGACAACCTGACACGTGATGACATATATAGTAGCATCGTGCTCGCGAACCATATAATGAGTCGAAGTGAACAAGTGGTACTAGGTGTCACAACTGAACATTATAAAGAAGAAACAAAAGTAGCGATCGGACCACGTTTAGGTCTTCTGCCAATCCAATTTGATGTACATCGCCACGACACATATCGCACGTTACGTGAGCAGGTTGCGACACGTTTTTCTGAGGTGGAGCAGATGACGCCGATTCATTTAAAGGATGTATTGACTGATGTTAAAGAGATGCCATTTGAGACTGTTATACATCTTGAGTCGGTTGTTTTCGACTTTGAATTTGATTATCAACAGTGCACTGCCACTTTGATGCATCCAAACGTCACAGATGCGGATATTGATATTTACCTATACAAAACACTTGAAGGTTATGATATCAAAATGATGTATAATCGAGAACAATTTGACGATTTAACAGTGAATACGTATGCTAATTTAATCCAAACGTTGTGTCAACAGGGAATAGAACGTCCCGATATTTCAATGAAAGAGATGTCGCTAATGACGACGGCGCAAGATGAGGCGCTTTTAGAGACGCTTCAGCAAGTTGACACGCTGCCACATCGTACTGTGCCTGAGTTGTTTGAAGAACAAGTACAAAGTGCTTTGACACGTACTGCATTACGTTATGGAGAGACATCTCTCACATATGAAGCACTTGACCGACAAACGAATCAAATGGCACGTCAGTTACGGCAGATGGGTATCAAACCTAATGACTACGTGGCAGTGATTGCGGAGAGAAGTATAGAGATGATTGCAGCCATAATCGGTATTGTCAAATCAGGTGCAGCTTATGTGCCAATCGATCCGGATGCACCACAATCTCGAATCACTTATATTCTTGAAGATTGTGAACCGTCATTGATAGTCGTTCACGGTGTGACTGTAACGAGTGCTATTCAAACTATAGATATCGCTACATTGATGACCGGCGATGCGAGTTCACTCCCCATTGTCAATACACCGGATGATGACTTATATGTAATTTATACTTCAGGTACGACAGGACAACCTAAAGGAACACGGATTGCGCATCGAAGTGTAGATAGATTGGTGAAACACATTGATTATGTGCCGCTGAATCAAACAACTAAAATTTTACTATCAGGTACGATTGCTTTCGATGCGGTGACGTTTGAGATATATGGTGCATTGCTTAATGGCGGGGAACTGATCGTCATATCTAAAGAACGCTTAATCGATCCTAAATTGCTTGGTTCTACGATTAAACAGTATAAAATTAATACGTTGTTACTCACAACTTCTTTATTTAATCAAATTGTCAGTGAACATGTGGAGGCATTAGAACCTTTAGACTATATGATTATAGGTGGAGAGGTAATCAAGCATAAATGGGTTGATATTTTAAATCAACGTCCCAATCATCCTCAAATTATTAATGCGTATGGTCCGACAGAAAGTACAACGATTACAACAGCATATGCTGTTCCTGAAACACTACCGAGTCGTATTCCAATTGGAAAGCCTATCCGACAAACAGCTGTCTATATTATGCAAAGCGAACAGCAGTGTGGTGTGGGTGTACCGGGTGAACTGTGCATCGGTGGAAGTGGTGTGGCGAAAGGTTACTTGAATCGACCTGATTTAACAGAAAAGCAATTTATGAAGCACCCTTTGACTCATGAATGCATTTATCGAAGTGGTGACCTTGTGCGCTTGCAATCAGATGGAAATATTGACTATTTAGGACGGTTAGACCATCAAGTCAAAATACGTGGATTCCGTATCGAGCTTTCTGAAATTGAACGTGCGATTGAACGCATCAATGGCGTCAATAAAGCAGTTGTTATCGTAACGATGATAGAGGAAGATAAACAGTTGCATGCTTATTATGAAGGCCCTGAACCTATCTCAAAACAAACGTTAAAAGAGGCGTTAAGAGCGCAACTACCGAGCTATATGATTCCACTTCATTTTAAACATATCACTCAAATACCGACAACAGCTAATGGCAAGTTAGATCAACGTGCATTGCCTAAAATTGAGGCTGTTGATGAAGCGCATTTTGTTGCACCAACGAATCAAGTAGAAGCGGTGTTGTGTCATATATTTGAAGAAGTGCTTCATATTGAGCGAGTGGGAATTATAGATCACTTTTTCGAACTGGGAGGTCATTCTCTTAAGGCGACACTCGTAGTGAATCGAATTGAACAATTGCTCAATAAATCAATTAAAGTGCGTGATATCTTAAAAATGCCAACAGTACAACAATTAGCAACAGTACTGATGTCTCTAGATGAGAAGAATCTAGAAGCTATTCCAGTGGTTAGTAGTGACCAGTCTTACTTTCCAGTGAGTACGGTCCAAAGAGGAATGTACTTAGTATGGCGTTTAAATCCTAAAGAGGTTGTGTATAATGTTCCATTTTTATGGCGTTTGAGCGCGCCTTTAGATGTCAATAGGTTGCGTGAGGCTATTCAAATGTTGATTCAGCGTCATGAAATATTACGTACACAATTCAAAGTGATTGATCAAACATTATACCAGGTGATTCATGACACCTTAGAGCCGGATTTTGAAGTGATACGTCAAACAGTGACGACTGAACAACAACTGATTGAGTCATTGACAAAACCATTTAATCTTGAGCGCGACGCATTAATACGTGTGAGATATGTTGAAACAACTGAATGTGATTATGTATTTATGGATACACATCATAGTATTAATGATGGTATGAGTCAAACGATTATCTTAAATGAGTTGAATCAATTGTATCAAAACAAACCTTTACCACCAGTTGTACATCAATATAAAGATTATAGTGAATGGATGAATAAGAGAGATATGACGGTTCATCAAAACTATTGGAAAAATATCTTTCAGGATGGCGTCCCGGTGTTAGATTTGCCACTCGATAACCCTAGACCTAGTGTCAAAACAGTGAATGGTGATATGGTTTATTATCCTTTATCAGAGGCATTAACAACAAAAATCAAGTCATATGTTAAAGAACATGACGTTACAGATTTTATGTTTTTTATGAGTGTTGTAATGGTGATGCTCAGCAAGTATAGTGATCAAGAAGATATTGTGATGGGGAGCGTCATGAGTGCAAGAACACATCCAGGTACAGAAAAAATGCTAGGTATGTTTGCCAATAGTGTGGTATTTAGAGGAAAACCACAAGCACATAAGAAGTGGTTAACATTTTTAAGTGAAATCAAGGCAATGAGCCTCTCAGCCTATGATCATCAAGCGTATCCATTTATTGATTTAGTTGATGATTTGATAACAGACCGTGATGCTGCACGACATCCTTTTTTTGATGTGATGTTAGTTCGCCAGAATAATGAAGAGAACCATGCACACTTTGGATATAGTCAATTGACACATGTTGTACCGAAAAGCACGACTGCCAAGTTTGATATGTCATTTATTATTGAAGAAAGTGAAAATCATTATGTATTCAATGTTGAATATAGTACGGATATATTTAATGAAGAAACCATTTACTGGATGTGTCAACAATTAGACTATATGATGCAAGTCATTGTTGAGGAAGAAGATTTAGAAATTGCGAAAATACCTACTGCTTTACCATCTATGACAAAGTGGATTGAGTCACATGTTCAACGAAAAACACTTGATGCACCTGACTCTGAAACAATAGCTTCTTTATTTGAAGCCCAAGTGAAGCTGTATCAAAAACGCCCTTTACTCATACACAAAGGAGAGGTGCGCACATATCAAGAAGTATGGCGTCATTCATGTGCCATTGCGCAGTATTTATATGAAAAGGGTCTACGTCGTGGTGATCATGTCGCAATAATGACACAACGCGGTCACGGTATGATTGAAGCAATGCTAGGTGCAGCAATGTTAGGGTGTCCATACGTACCAATCGACCCAAGTTATCCGAAAAAGCGCATTGAATTTATTTTAGATGATGCGGATATCAAGCATGTACTAGTCTCAGGCGCTATTTCACTTACGAAGCCAACCACGTGTTTATCAGATATTCCTATGATAAATGACAAGTCTTTTGAAATGGAGAATGGGGTGACCCCATACGACACATTGTATATCATTTATACATCAGGCACGACGGGGCAACCTAAAGGTGTCGAAGTGACACATCGCAATGTGATTCACTTAATCAAGAGCTGGCAAGAATTGATTCAACTGCGATCAGATGATGTGATTTTACAATATGAAAATATAGTATTTGATGCATCGGTATGGGAGATTTACACGTCAATATTGAATGCCGTGCCACTTGTCATAGCATCGGATGAAGAACGATTAGACATTCGGGATTTAGAGCAAGTTATTGCGACACAAAATGTCACTGTTGCATCGATTCCTGTACAGGTATGTATGTTACTGGAGTCCTATCAAATGCGCTGCCTTGTGACAGGTGGGTCTGTTAGCACACCGGCGCTACTCCATAGAGTTATGCCGCATGTTGAGATGTATGTCAATGCCTATGGTCCTACAGAAGCAACAGTCATTGCAACGGCAAAGGTTTATGAAGCACAGCCTAATAGCGCTCGTGTACCGATAGGTCGACCACTGCAACATACACAAGTTTATATGATGGCAGAAGGACAACTTTGTGGCGTTGGTGTACCTGGTGAGTTGTGTATTTCAGGAGACGGTGTTGCAAAAGGCTATTGGCAACGACCAGAACTCAATCAAAAAGCGTTTATAAAGAACCCTTTTGGAGAAGGACAATTATATCGCACGGGTGATATGGCACGCTATCTTCCGAATGGAGATATTGAGTATATTGGACGACGCGATCATCAACAAAAATTCAATGGTTACAGAATTGAACTTGACGAAATTACAAATGCGATGAATCAAATTGAAGGGATTAAAGATAGTGCGGTTATGATAGATCAATCAGGAAATGAGGCGCGCCTGATTGCTTATTATGTGGCATTGGATCATCAAGAGCAGCGTATACGTTCAATTTTAAGTGATATGCTACCACAATATATGATTCCACAGCGACTGATACACTTAGACCGATTGCCACTGACAGCAAATGGTAAGTTGGATAAAGACGCATTACCGAGTATAGATTCATACACGCGTCAGGTGATATCACCGCGCACAGAACAAGAGTCACAGCTGATGAATGTTTTTGAACGCGTGTTAGGACTTTCGCCGATAAGCATAGATGATGACTTTTTTGAAATTGGAGGCACATCACTTGCTGCCATGAAAGTAGTGACCATAATGAGAGAACTGGGTCATGACATGACATTACAAGATATTTATCAATATAAAACAGTACGTGCCATTTTAGCACATCATACAAACATCGCGATAGATGTCCCGGGAAATATTGACCTTCTCCATCAACAGATACAACACAATCACCTTCCATTACCTCAGTTAAATCAACAATCCTTAGGTACCATATTATTAACGGGGGCTACGGGATTTTTAGGGGCATATTTATTGTTTGAGTTGAAAGAAAGCGACAGTATGATTTACTGTGTGGTACGTGGTCAAGATAGTCTTCAAGCAAAACAGAGATTAATCAGTCACTTAGAATATTATTTTGAGGATAGTGTAGTTGCTCAAATAATGCGTCATGTCAAAATCATATTAGGAGATTTTAATCAGTCCTTTAGTGACTATGAGGGGAAAATTAACACAGTGATTCATGCGGGAGCACTTACTGATCATTTTGGTGACAACGAGGAGTTTTATAAAGTGAACGTATTGAGTACACAGAATCTCGTCAATTTTGCGATAAAGTCAAAAGCAAAACTCATTTATATCTCAACAATGAGTATAGGATCTTCATTTTTAGAAGCGGTTGAGGATAAAACTTTTGCAGAGACAGACGTTTATAAAGGACAATATATCGCTTCACCGTACACACAAAGTAAGCTCTATGGTGAGTTTGCCGTTTTAGAAGGTATGAAAGAAGGATTAAACGCTAAAATCATGCGTATTGGCAACTTAACAAGTGCTAAAAGTGGAAAAGTAGCAATGAAAAATATGTCGACAAACCGTTTTTCAATTGTGATGCACACATTGTCACAACTCGATGCCATTAGTGATAGTATGGCGCATACACCTGTCAGCTTTTCTTTCGTAGACGAAGCAGCTCAAGCCGTTATACGAATCGCCCAAACAATGCAGCGGGAGTTGAATGTCTTTCATGTGACAAGTGAATATCAGCACACATTTTTGGAGGTGCTTGAACGCGCAACAGGCCGATCATTTGAGGTGATAAATGATGACGCATTCGAATCTATGATTTATCGTCAACAATTATACACATTAGCGGGATTGAATGAAGGTCATGAGTTAGAAAGACCCGCAATCATGTCTCAAAAGTTCACTCACGAAATGATGACATCTTTGGAGATGAGTTGGTCGGATATCACGTCAGAATGGCTCGGAAAATGGTATCAGTTGATGATACAAACATTTGAATAGAGGTTTTTATTAATGATTCTATATGCAGATGTATCAACATTGAAATCAAGTACGATTCATAAAATCATGCAAGAGTATTTTTATTTTAAGCGTGATGTAACAAGGTATCATTTTGAACGTGATCGTTTACGCCATCGTGTAGGGGAGTTGTTAGTGCATTATGGAGTGTTAAAGTATGCAAAGTTAAGGCCAAATGAATGGCAATTCCTAATAGGAGAGCACGGCAAGCTTTTTATTGATGCCCCGCAAGCACCGTATATCAGTCTGTCATATAGTCATCATCATATTGCATGCATCGTGAGTGAAAATCCAGTAGGCATAGACATTGAGATGATAGAACCGATAGCATGGCAACATCTTAAGTCACAATTCACAGTAGATGAAAGTAAGCACATCAGTACGCTAGAAGACTTTTATCAAGTATGGACTCAAAAAGAAGCATACAGTAAGTTGACAGGGGAAGGACTGCTATGTGGCATCAATCAATATAATGTGCAATCCCCGCTCTATTTTCAAGAGTATCGTGTCAATTTCAAATCAGTCGAAGTGAATCGCGTGTTAATTCAAGTCTGTGATGTAGATCCGAATTTGTCGCTTGCTATAGATGAAGTGGATATAGAAGAGATGATAGACATTTTAGTATCTCAATCAAATGTGGCAGAGGGATTTTAATGATTCACTAGCCCTTTGGATTGGTTTTATCATAACAAAATGTAGTACTTACCATAGTTACCCTCACAGTTCAGTTGATATGGATTGTGAGGGTTAAGTGTAGGCTATGATATGAGTCTTTTGCTATTTATATTTTATCGTATACCATAATTATGCATTACGATATACATATTTAGGGTAGACTATAATCATTAAGTCAAAATAGAAAGGACATCTATATGTTTCTTGCATGGAATGAAATCAAACGTAATAAACTTAAGTTTAGCTTGATTATAGGGGTATTGATTCTGATTAGTTATTTATTATTTTTGTTATCAGGTCTTGCTAAAGGATTAATCAATATGAATACTGAAGGCATTGAAAAATGGGAAGCCGATGCTATCGTACTCAATAAGGATGCGAATCAAACTGTTGCTCAATCTGTATTTCGAACGGATTTAGTTGATGGCAAATTTGAGAAACAAGCGACTTTAAAACAAACAGCTGTCATCATTTCAAATGGATCTACCGAAGAAAATGCATTGTTATTTGGTACGCAAAAGCGTTCATTTTTAGTTCCTGATTTAATTGAGGGGCGTCAGGCCAAAGCGGATGATGAAGTGGTTGCGGATCAAACATTACAGGAAAAGGGATTTAAAATTGGGGATACGTTGACATTATCACAAACGGATGAAAAGTTGAAAATTGTCGGGATAACTGAGAGTGCCAAATACAATGCATCCCCCGTACTATTTGGAAGTGACAAAACGATAGCGTTAATCAACCCGATGCTAACTAGTGACAAAACAAATGCCATTGTCGTGAAAGATGATCATTGGAAAGATGTGCCATTAGATGGCGATTTAGAAAAAATAGAGATAGGTCAGTTTGTTGAAAATCTTCCAGGGTATCAAGCTCAAAATCTAACACTCAACTTTATGATTACATTTTTATTTATAATTTCAGCAACTGTCATCGGTGTATTTTTGTATGTCATGACGTTACAAAAAAGAAATCTTTTTGGCGTACTCAAGGCACAAGGCTTTACAAATGGTTATTTAGCGGTTGTAGTGATATCTCAAACCTTTCTATTAGCTTTAATTGGCACACTTATCGGCCTTATATTAACCTTAGTGACAGGCGCCTTTTTACCAAGTGCCGTACCGATTAAATTTGAACCACTTATTTTGATGATCTTTGGTGTGGTATTGATCTTTGTATCATTACTTGGTAGCTTATTCTCCATATTAACGATACGTAAAATTGATCCACTTAAGGCGATAGGGTAGGTGAAAACAGTGTTGAAATTCAAGAATGTAACAAAAAACTTCAAAGACGGTAATCAAACAATTGAAGCGGTTAAGGCGACTACATTACAATTTGAAAAAGGGGAAATTATCGCAATTGTAGGGCCTTCAGGATCAGGCAAAAGTACTTTTTTAACAATGGCCGGTGCACTTCAAACGCCATCAGAAGGAGCGATATATATTGATGACGAAGATATAACGCATATGAGCCAAAAAGCGTTGTCAAAAGTACGAATGGACAAAATCGGGTTTATACTTCAAACATCAAACCTTGTACCATTTTTAACAGTTAAACAACAATTTGAACTACTATCTAAACATAAAAAGAATGTGCTAAAGCAGGAAGACTATGATAAGCTAATGCATCAACTCGGCCTGACGCAAATCGGAAATCAACTGCCAAGTGAAATTTCAGGTGGACAAAAGCAACGTGTCGCGATTGCAAAGGCGTTGTATACAAACCCTTCTATTATACTAGCAGATGAACCGACTGCATCACTTGATACCGATAATGCAATGGCAGTCATGGAGATATTAAAAGAACAAAGTCAGTTACGTCAAAAAATTTGTATTATCGTAACACATGATGAGCGACTGACTGCGTATTGCGATAAAGTGTATCATATGGAAGATGGCGTATTAAAAGAAAAATAAGCAGAAGGTTGGGACATCAATATCTCGAAGGTTTCTTATAATGAGATGATTTATTCTAATGATACGAAAGTGTTTATTTTTAAAAGTAATTTAATGTAAAATTACATGTATATCACGTCGTATTGTTGGCAAGACTCCTGAGGAAATAGGATTAGCGTCGAGACCGGAGCTCGACCCCATCCCCTAGGAAATGCGAGCCAAACAATACGAATCATCTCTACGCTATTATTTTGGGATTTATGTCACAACCTTTTTGATAAAGAAGTACTACTCATATTGAGCAAAATATTAGAAGGAGATACATTCATATGTTTTAATGTAACTATAAAAGTTACAAAAGGAAGAGATGATGGGTGTGAACTTAGCATTTAATACAGCGGTACATATATTGGCATTTTTAACAAAACATCAAGGCGAAAAACATAATAGTCAAGTATTAGCAGAAAAAGTATGTGTCAATCCGGTACAAATTAGGCGCGTTATGTCTCAGTTGCATCAGCACGGATATGTCGAAGTGAAGCGCGGCAATCAAGGTGGGTATTATATTACGCAAAAAGGCATGACAGCAAAGTTATCACTGTTGTTTGAACTTTTCAATCAGCCAGAGTCTCATATTCGACTATTTACAGGAGATACGGCTATTGAGTGTGAGATTTCACAACAAATTGGGCGCGTCATGTATAAGCACTATCTCGAAGAACAAAAAATTTTAGCACAGTATTATCAAAATATATCTATACAAGATATATTAAATGATATTTCGATGGAGGTATAAGATGAAACAGTATGATTTAGTAGTGATAGGATTTGGCAAGGCAGGGAAAACATTAGCCAAAAGTGCTGCACAGCAAGGACAACGTGTAGCCGTGATTGAAAAGTCTAAGAAAATGTATGGTGGCACATGTATCAATATTGGTTGTATTCCTTCTAAAACACTGATTCACGAAGGCCAATCAAAACAAACGTTCAATGAGGCGATGATGCGTAAACACACTGTTGTAGAGCAATTAAATCAAAAAAATTATTATCTTTTAGCAGATGACCCTAACATTGATGTCCTTGATTATACAGCTCAATTCAAAAGCAATACAGAGATTGCCTTACTCGATGAAAGTCAGAATGAAATTGACAGTGTAACAGCACCACATATTGTCATTAATACGGGTGCGACTTCTATCATTCCAGATATTGAAGGGCTTGCTACATCAGCTCGTGTATACAATTCAACCGATATTATGACGCTCTCAGAAAAACCTCAAAGACTCGTTATCGTAGGGGCTGGCTATATAGCATTAGAATTTGCATCTATGTTTGCTGAATTTGGAACAGAGGTAACGGTTCTTGAACGATCTAATCAGTTTTTAGCTAAAGAAGATGAAGAAGTGGCGGAAATGATTCAAACGGACCTTGAAGCGAAGGGAATTCAATTTGTATTTGAAGCTGAAACAACGCGCATTCAAGACGATGCGTCACAAACGACTGTCCACACAACACAAGGGAACTTTGAAGCAGATGCTGTTTTAGTCGCAACAGGGCGCAAGCCGAATACAAATTTAGGATTAGAATCAACAGATATTCAACTCGGAGATTATGGTGAGATTAAAGTGAATGCACAATTGCAAACAACCGTTCCACATATTTATGCAGTTGGAGATGTAAAGGGTGGCATGCAATTTACGTATATCTCTTTAGATGATTATCGTATTGTTAAATCGCAATTATGGGGTAACGGTGAACGTACGACTGAAAATAGAGGGATTGTTCCATACACAGTATTCATTACACCGCCATTATCACGAGTGGGATTCACCGCTAAAGAAGCAGAACAACAAGGTTATACTATTGCTGAAAATAAATTAGCCGTTAAAGCTATACCACGTCACAAAATAAATAACGACGATCGCGGTCTTTTCAAAGTGGTAATTAACCAAGATAATGAAACCATTCTGGGGGCAACTTTATATGGTGCACATTCCGAAGAGCTTATTAATTTAATCAAATTAGCGATAGATCAAGGGTTGTCATATACGACATTAAGAGATCAAATTTTTACACATCCAACTATGGCTGAATCGTTGAATGATCTATTTAATTTATAAGAGACAACCCAATGATTACACCTGATTGTCATGCAAAGATGAATGCATGCAATACATTTGTCAAAATAAAAGTGTACGTCTAATATGGAAAGTAATATTTGTCATATTTGTGGAAGGTGTGTTAGCGAATGGATTTTACAGAGTTTGAGAAAAAGCTCAATATTAACGATTCACCTCATTTTAATCATACAGTGGCTGAATTGAATAAGCTGATTCAGCAATTCATGTTAGAAATTCCTTTTGAGAATATAGATGTTCAAAATGGTGTTCCTATTTCAACAGCCATTGAAGACATATATGATAAGGTTGTAACTCGAAATCGTGGAGGCTTTTGCTATGAGTTGAATGGACTTTTTAAAGCATATCTAGATGCTAAAGGATTTGAAACTATTCAACTCGCTGCTACGGTACATGCTCCAGACGGTACGCAAAGTTTGGCAGGCTCTCATCTAACACTCGCAGTTAAGATAGATGAGACATATTATATTGCGGATGTAGGGTTTGGTGACTTACCGATGCAATCTTTACAACTTACACGAAGCAAAGATGTATCCGTACATGATGTAAATGGTGAATACCGCGCTATTTTGAAGGGAAATCAGATATATGTTCAAAAATGTGAAAACCGCCATTGGGTGACTCAGTATGAAGCCCTATTTAAAGACCAGCCCTCTGAAGCCTTTACAGAAATGATTCATTATAATCAAAATCATCCAGACTCAATATTTGTACAGCGGCTCATTGTTACTAAACCGACACAAGAGGGGCGTGTCACAATGTCGAATGAAAATATGACCATCCAAAAACAAGGCAATAAATATAAAGAAGCAGTGACCTCAAAAAACTATCGTCAATTGCTAAAACACTATTTTAATATTGATGAACAAGTTGTCCGTTTAGAAGAATAAAACGCAAGGAAGTGTTTGAACGATGGCAAGAGAAACCAAAAGCAAAAGGCAAGACGCACAGCGTAATGAAAAGCGCATCTTAGAAACGACAACAGCAATGATATATGAAAATGATAGTATTGACGATTTGAGCATGGCGAATATTGCTGGAAGAGTAGGTGTGGGTGTAGGAACATTATACCGTCATTTTGAAAGTAAATCACGGTTATGCCAAGCCGTATTAGATAAACAAGTTGAGCAAATGTTCCAAAAGATTGAGAAAGATTTAGAAGAAAATAAAGAAAAATCCTTATATGAGCGTGTCTATATTATTTTATCGTATTTATTAGAGCTTAAAGATAAAAATTTAAACTTATTAAGATTTATAGAAAGAAATGGCTTCAAAAAGCATTCGTTTATGGGTGTGCCATTTTACCATCAATTGTATCGCATTATCTTAAAAGAAATAGAAAAAGAAGGCACCATCGAAGAAAGTCGATTGAAGTTAGATATATTATTAAACGCTTTTTCATCAGATATTTATCATTATGAGCGTTTTGAACAAAACTATTCAGCAGAGACGTATATCAAAAAACTGTTAGACATTTTTTTGAAGTAAAGAGATAGTGGATATTGAAATAATAGCGATAAAGCAGTAGTGGCTAACCATTAGTTCTACTTGTTTTATCGCTATTGTTATTTATCGTATTATATTAGTTCATATCTGGTAATTTAGCATTATAAGGGTTGCGTATTTCAAGAATCAATTCCTTCGTGTCGGCATTGACATAAAAGTCGCTACCATAATTAACATGGCTCACCTTAATGAAACCATTCGTTTCTTTAAGGACGAGTGCAACATCATACTCTTCGTCAATAACAAGTAAAGTGTTCTCGTTTGTAACGACTTCGTGCTCGCCATTATACTTAATTGTGATAATCCAACCATTAAATTTCATGGGTAACACCTCCGAATAATGATTAAAATGCAATTGTCTCATTACGCTTATTATAACAATAATAAAATGAGAACTCTAACAATTATTCATTGCTAATGTTGTGAAAATAGAATGAGCCATCTCCCCTTCGAAAAGGTGCATTGAATAGGGGATGCTATTTCACAACTCCTTTTAGAAGTAAATGTAATCTAAAGACAGTTAGGCACTCAATACAGTGAAGTACGCAAATTATAGTAAAAATGAATATACATTTGTTATAGTGTTGTTATCCAAAGGAGGGCATACACATGAAAAAATTAAGTATCAAAAAATTAGGTTTAATCACTATGGCAATCGCTACAAGTGCGTTAGTTGTTGTACCCCAAACGCACGCATCTGAAAAAGTAGACCCAGGATTTTCAGTAGTAGATAAAACGAAGAAAGCATCAAAACCAAAAGTGGACCCAGGATTTTCAGTGATAGATAGAACGAAGAAAGTATCAAAACCAAAAGTGGATCCAGGTTTTTCAGTAGTAGATAGAACAAAGAAAGCATCAAAATCAAAAGTGGATCCAGAATTTTCAGTGGTAGATAGAACTCAAAAATAACAGACTATCAAAAAAGGGTTAGGACATGGCGTGTCCTAACCTCTCTTCATTTTAGTATTCGATGTTTGGCATTTTGTTAACGTGTTGTTGATAACGTTTAAATCCAACGTAACCTAAAGCGATAACAATACCAGTGATGACCAATGTTTTCATAATATGGAAACTCCTTTACTCGTAATAATTTAATTCAAGATCTTTAGAAGTTTGCTTACGTATTTTTTTCAATAGTTCAACGTCATCAATTAATGACTGACCATATGAAGGAATCATTTTTTGAATTTTTGGTTTCCATTCAGAAGTATATTCAGAGAAGTTTTTCTCTAATACTTCAAGCGCTACAGATACAGAAGTAGAGGCACCTGGTGATTCACCTAATAAAGCGATAACAGAGTGATCTTCAGAGTTAACCACTTCAGTACCAAATTGGATAAATCCTTTACCGTGTTCTTCTGTGTCTTTAATAACTTGTACACGTTTACCAGCAGTATATAATCTCCAATCTTCATCACGTGCTTCAGGATAGAATGTACGTAAGTGATTCATACAACCTTCTTTTGTCATAATGATTTGGTCGATTGAATATTTGATTAATGGTAAGTTTTTAACTGCTGCTGCAAGTAATGTTGTGATATTGTATGGTTTAACAGACTTGAATAAGTCAAGATTAGAGCCATATTTTAAGAATTTAGGTCCAACATTCGCAAATGGTCCAAATAATAATGTTTGCTTGCCATTAATGTAACGTGTATCTAAGTGAGGTACAGTCATTGGAGGTGTACCAGGTGGTTCTTTACCATATACTTTGACACCATGCTCTTCGATAACAGCAGGGTTTGTACATTCTAAGAACTGTCCAGTAATAGGGAATCCACCTAAGTTTTTACTTTCAGGAATACCTGTTTTTTGTAATAGTGGGATCGCGCCACCACCAGCACCAATAAACACATAGTCTGCAACTTGTACTTGTGATTCACCCGTTTGACGATTCACAATAGTTGCTTCCCATTTGCCATCTTCACGACGATTGAAGTCTTTTACTTCATGGTTGAAGTGAATTGAAGCGTTAGGATGTTTTTCGATACCTTTAGCCATTTTACGAGTTAATTCACCGTAGTTAACGTCAGTACCTTCGTCAATTTTACTTGCTGCCATAATGTCATCAGCACTACGACCTTCCATCATTAATGGCATCCATTTTCTCATTACTTCAATATCTTCAGTGTATTCGATATCTTCAAACATATGGAATGCTTTCATTGACTCATAGCGATTCTTTAAGAACTTGCGATTGTTTTTCCCGCGTACAAAACTAATGTGAGGTAAAGGTCTAATGAATTCTTTAGGATCACCAATACCTAAGTCTTTAACAAGGTGTCCCCAAAATTGCTTAGAAATTTCGAACTCTTCATTAATGACTTTGGCTTTTTCGATATCGATTGAGCCATCTGGTTGTTGTACAGTGTAGTTTAACTCACACAATGCAGCGTGACCTGTACCAGCGTTGTAGCGCTCGTTTGAACTTTCTTCACCGGGTTTACTTAAGCGTTCGTAAACTTTAAGGTTCCAGCTTGGTTCTAATTCTTTGATCATTGATGCAAATGTAGTACTTAATACACCAGCACCAACGATAAGGATGTCTTTTTGTCCAGCTTTAGTTGACATACTTATCACCTTTCATATAGTTATTTTGTGGGATGATATTACGCTGAAGGGCTGTGAGTTACACCCTTTTTGTAACACTCTTCTATACTATTATAATACATAATATTGATATATAACAGTGGTTATTAATGTTTATATTAATATTTTGTAAGTGAAATATTAATTGTTTAAGAGCCGTTTCGCAAGTATTTTTACTTATAAAAATTTGAACAGAGCAATATGTATTAGTTATATCAAATAAATTTTAGCGTTATTGAAAATATAAGTTAAGGTTTAAAATGAGTATGGCTCATACGTAAATAGTCATAAATATAAAGAATGCTTTAAGAAAAAGTAAAGAAATAGATAGCGTTTCAGCATCACTTCTTCATCACAAAGAACCACTTTAATATGTAATATGCTCTGACTACATATCAAAGAGGTTCTAAGAGATTGGAACGTCATGTATAAGTTCGAAAGTATTAACTTTTTTGTAGTTCTGTCTCAAGTTTGCCAAGGTGGCGTAAGGTAGGTGTGAGTGCCGCAAAGAAAAAGCCTTCTTTAAGTTTACGTGTTTGAGGTGAGACTGGAGAATATGCGCGTGATCCCCCGTTGACCATAGAGGCTTGGTTGATATCTAAAAGTAAATAGCCGAGCTCTTTTTTGAGGCGGATAATCTCACCAAAATGATTTTGAAGTTGATTGCCGTTTGCTTTGATTAAGGCATAGTAACGATCACGTAAAGCTGTATATTGCTTTTGATAATCTTGAATATCGTATTCCAAGTATTGATTGATGCCATTTTGAGCATTTGAAAATTGATCGATGAGTGCTAAAGAGGAATGGATTGACCCAAGTGCGATGGGAATTTGTAGTGCTACGAACTTGGGGCGAATCCGACTTGCAAAAGTTTTGGCATCTTTCGTAATAATCCACTCATCCAAAACGACCACTTGATCAAATGTAATAGCGTATGTTGCTGAGCCATTGACCCCTAAAAACTGTGCCATTTCTTTTAAAGAGAGTCCTTGCGTATTCGCACGTATCACAAACATGACGAGTTCTTCGCTGTCACGATGTTTTGAAATGGCACCAAAATAATGATCAGGTCCGATATTACTGACGGCAGGGAGTTTACCATTTACAATAAGTCGATTGTCTTCATAATGATGTGAAAGATTGAATTGTTCTAAATCATTGAATGACTTCATCGGATTCGACAAACCTGTTGCACCGAATGCTTGGCCCGTAAGAATTTGATGTTGCAAGTCTTGATTGAGTTCTGGGCGTTCGGACTGTGTCAAATATGTCGAAAAGGCAAGCTGGCACCACAGACAAAATCCTGTTGTAAGGCAAGATTGTGAGACTAATTCAATGGATTGTGCATTTTGAAGGATGTCCTCTTTTGAAAAATAGCCATCTTCAAAAAGATGTTGTATGAAGTCCTTGGCGTAATATTGCCCATTATCAATGTCGATAAGATGCGGATCGAGTTCGTTTTGAATACGTTCATGAATTGTCAATGTCAGTCACTCCTCTGATTTACTCCCCGAAATGTTTTAATACTAATGATTCGAGTAAGCTAATAAGTCTATCAATTAAAAATCCAAAAATACCAATAAAGAAGATAGCTGCTAATACGTCTTCAAGGTTTAGCATATTTCTTGAATCAACAATTAAGAAGCCAAGTCCGGATTGTGCACCAATCATTTCACCAGAAACTAAAAAAATCCAACTTGTTCCAACTGCCACATGAATACCTGACATAATGTGTTTAAATGCGCCAGGAAAGATAATATCTTTGTATAATGAATAAGGTGTCAAGTTTAAGTTGTTTGCGATTTTCAAGTAATGTTGATCGATAGAGCGTACCCCTTTGATGGTATTGAAAATGATTGGAAAAAAAGCAGCGATAAAAATAATCACAATCGCAGGTAAACTGCCAATCCCAAACCACAACACGATGAACGGTGACCAGGCAATAGGTGAAATAGGACGTAACAATTGAAATAAAGGTTCAATCGCCCGATATAGGACATTATTACGTCCTATCAGAATACCTAAAGGCACCGCAACTATGATGGCTAAAATAAAGCCAATCGAAAAGCGCCACAAACTTATACCTAAATGTATAAATATTTCCCCGGTTATGATAAAGGCCCAAATTTGTTGGCCGACAAGGATAGGTCCTGGTAATAAGATAGGCCTATAATCACCAATCCATATCACTAATTGCCAAATGAGTAAAAATATAACAAAAGCAAAGAAGGGTAATAATCCTTTTCTAAAAGTTGAAGTTGTCATTGATTAGCCCTCCTTGTATAAACTTGTATCTACAAACGATTTATATGATGGCGCATCAAATAGGTCATGTTGCTCAACAAGTGATGCAATTTTTTGATAGCCAGATTGTTTGAGTGTGAGATCACCATAAGCAGTCCATTTGGCAGACTGTTCGAGTACATCGCGATCTTGTTTGTATTTTTGAGCCATTAAATCAACACTTTTATCTGTATCTGTCATGAGAAATCCTGCTTCTTTATAGTCACTCACAAATTGTTGTGCGATATCAGGGGCATCATCAATCACGTCCTCTTGTAATACGAGAACACAACAATAAGCATCGTCTATAATGCCTCCACCGTGTTGGAGTAAGTCTCCAGCACCTAACTTTTGACCGAGCGCCCCAAAAGGTTCAGCGACAGAATAGCCAGAAATTCGATGCTCATTCAGTGAAGCAGGCATCTCTGCTGGTGCCATTTCGTGATAGTGAAAATGTCCTTCATCAATATGCAGTTGCTCACGCATCGTCTCTAGTAATAGATAATGCGTCGAATAACGGTGCGGAATCGCAAATGAATAGTCTTCGGAGTTGTGGAAGTCCGACATGCGATGTCCTTTTTGTCCCAAAACAACATTACCTTCGTGATGACCTAGTGCAACTGCTTTAATAGGTGAGCCTTTAGATTTGGCCTTCATTGCAAGCTCAATTAACGTGGAGGCGCCGTCGATACGTCCACTGTTTAACGCATCCATTAAATCGGGCCAGTTGTTAAACTGGACGAGCTCGATTTTGTAAGGGCTCTGTTTATTATGCTGATTAACTTGTTCGGTCATCATCAGATTGGCAGCATGTGTAATCGGCAGATACCCAATTCTCAATACCTTTGAATGATTTTCACGTGGCGCACAACTTGTCAAAACGAATAGGAGCGTTATAAGTATGATAGTCCATTTTTTCATGTAAGTGCCTCCTAAATTTCGTACTCTGGATCTGCCATATGATGATTCAAAGCAAAATCTTCCATAATTTGATTACGAATCTTTAAAACTTGACTTGAATTGCGATTTCTTGGATGTGTGAATGGTATAGTATATTGGTTTAAAATTTTGCAACCCTCATCGAGCAAAATCACTTCATCAGACAGATAGATGGCTTCATCAATATCATGTGTAACAAGGATTAGTGTCACATGAGTATGTTCACGTAAAGCAATGAGTTGGTCTTGTAATTTATATCGTGTAAACGTATCAAGAGCTCCGAGTGGTTCATCAAGTAAAACGACATCTGGCTTGTGTATGAATGCTCTGCAAATGGCGACACGTTGTTTCATACCGCCGGACAGAGAGTCAGGAAAATAGGTTCCTTTGCCTTCTAATCCAACTTGTGAAAGTGTTTGATTGATTTCTTCGTTTGGGACATGATGTTGTATACCAAGGCGGATGTTATCATTAATGGTTTTCCAAGGAAGGAGGTTGTGATGTTGAAATAGCATTAAGCAATCTGAAGAAGGAGAACGCTTAATCTGTTGATCAATCGTAACTTGTCCAGATGAAGGTGTTAAAAAGCCACCGATAATATTAAGTAATGTCGACTTACCACAGTCACTCTTACCGATAAATGTGACAACCTTACTCTTATCAATTGTAAGATTGAAGTTTTGAATGACGTGATGTGAGCCAAAGTAATGATTAAGACCTTCCATAGTAATCACTATAAAAACCTCCTATCCTTATTAAAATGGTAAGAATTAAAATTAAAATAGAAACGGGAAACTAAGGCCAGACCATGTTTCCATGTCCGCCTCAAAATATCCCGTTAATAAAAAGTTGGTTGATCATGCGGCTGATATATTCTTAAAAACTATTGTTGTAATGTCCGAGCCCTTTGTTTAGCGACAAATGCATTAAATTTTTTCAATATCATCGATGGGTGTGTCCACAGCTTCTCTAGCACGACGGACAGCGTCTTCATTAGGTGCATTGTATAGACATACACATTTAGTCATATCTTCACACACGTACGTTCTTTGGAATTGAACTTCTGGTACTTCTTCATAATGGACAGAGTTTTTCTTTTTACGCGCTAAATATTGATCCATAGTGATGCCTTCAGGGATATTCCATGTAACAAGATAATCGATGTTGACATCCCCTTGTTTGACCTCATCTAAAGATTTTCCAACTAAACGTACTTCCTTCACAAGACTGACTTTAATGCCGTTATCTTCTAATAAAGCCTTTGCGTTCTCTTCACTATCAGCTTCTACAATAAAATAGCCATGTGTAAAATCTTCTGTGACTTGAACTTCAATTAACTCGTGTTGCTCTGTTTGAGCTAATGTTTCTACTTTATCTTCAAATTCTGTTTGATTTTGGGCAAAGGATAAGTCGGTTGTTTCTAATAAAAATAATGACATAAATGAAATCCCTCCGATAAATAATCATTTACAAGCATAATATAATAATTCTTATCAGAATACAAGGATTAATTTCGCTTTATATCTAAATTTTCTGATAAAATAAGGTGGAATTTTAATACTATTTCTTTAATCAGTAGTGAGTGGGGGTTATCATGATAAAAGGGCGAGGTCAAACGATGCGAACAAATTGAAAAATATAAATTGCTCTGAAACCCTCGCTCTTTATATTCATATGAGGACAATGAAATGCTGGCGATAATCATCTTGTCAATGACTAAATAAGTTGAATGATAGCAATAACAATAATGACACAAATGATTATTTTTTGGATGAGGCTCGGAATCATTTTGCCAACTTTAAAGCCAATCGGAGCAAAAATAATACTACCTATAATTAAAAATATCGCTGCACTGATAGGTACATAACCTTGCAATAACTTGACGATAAAAGCACCAATGGACGATAAAAAGGCAATTACAATACTGTTAGTAACCACCGTATTCATCGATAGTTTGAAGAACACAAGAAGCACTGGGATAATAATAAAAGCGCCTCCCGCACCTACAATTCCTGAAAAAATACCAATCAGAACACCCACACTAAATAATAAAATCTTATTGTAATTGGGATGTCCCACGAGTGGTGTCGCTTTATAGAATAATAAGATTAAAGCGAGGAGTGCTAATATAATGTACACTGTATTGACAAAAGATTCGTTAAAAAAGTTAGCCAGTATAGCGCCCATAGTACTACCAAGTAGCATACCTATGCCCATATTTAAAACGAGTTGTAGTGAGAAATCAGACTCTTTTCGTGCGCGAATAGAGCCGCTCAATGTACTGAAGAAAACTTGACTTGCTGTAAGGCCAGATGCGATATGGGCACTATAAATAGGTGCGCCAAATAATGGAGGAATCAGTAAAATGGCTGGATAGATAATAATCGATCCCCCAATCCCTACCATTCCTGATATAAAGCCACCGAAAATACCAATAAGCAGCATGACAACAGGTATAGTAAGATCGGTCATTTACTTTTCACCAATAATTCAACGGCTTCATCAATTAATGCTTGGGTATCCTCATTGTTTTCTTCGGCAGTCTTGACACACTCGACCAAGTTTTCGCTCACAATAACACCGATTAAACGTTGTAAGGCATTTTTGGATGCACTGACTTGAGTAACCACATCTTTACAATGAGCATCGTCTTCCATCATTTTAAGAATACCATTCAATTGACCTTGAACACGCTTAATTCGATTTTTCATTTTAGCATCGTAATGCATTTTGGGGACTCCTTTCTTACAATGTATCAACTGTATTTTAAGTCAATTTCTACATCTTGTCAAATACATATAGGGGTATATGAAGTGCCTCTATAATAGAACTTAAAGTATGTCAAAAAGCATGTTACGATAGTATCAAAAAAGAAAGGATTGGCATAAATGGAAACAATTTATTTAGCAGGTGGATGTGTATGGGGCACACAAGCTTACATCAAAACATTGCCAGGAGTTTTGGAGACAGAGGCAGGTCGTGCCAATGGTCAAACGAATACACTAGAGGGCCCTTACGATGGTTATGTTGAATGCATCAAAACACACTTTGACCCTGAAGAAGTCAGCGTTAAGCAATTGGTAGCTTATCTTTTCGAAGCAATTGATCCGTATAGTGTTAACCAACAAGGGGAAGATATAGGGCCTAAATATCGGACAGGTGTTTATAGTCAATCTAGAAAACATCTTGAAGAAGCGGCAGACTATATTGCGTCTCGAGCAGATGCTGCTCAAATTGTAGCTGAAGTACTTCCGCTCACACAATATATCCCGAGTGCGCCTGAGCATCAAGATTATTTGGATCGTCATCCAGATGATTATTGTCATATCTCAAAAGCACTAATAAAGAAGTATCAATTGGAAAAGGAAAAATGATTGGAAGATACTCAAAGCGCAAGCTCAACAACCTTGTGATAGACGGTGTTTCGCATGCAGAGTTTTCGGCATAACTTCGCAATTCTTCAAAATTTGAGGAACAATTTTTTGAATTGCTCGAGTTATGCTCAAACTCTAACCGCATGCTCAACAACCTTTTTTAATATCTAGTTAAGGATTGTTAAGAGGGGGTTTATGTTATTTCGATTTGAAAGAAAGTAAGATGAATTTGTAAATCAAATCGAAAGAAGGAATCTCTTATGAATATTAAAACAACATTACTTGCAACAACAGTAGCAACATCGCTTTTATTAGGTGCATGCGGTAACGATAATGCGGAAGAAAAGAAAGATGAACATGCTAAGTCTGAAATGCATGATCAAAAAATGGACAAAAAAACAAGCAGTGACTCAATGAAGATGGGCATGTTCAAAGGTGAAAACAAAATGGAAGTTAAAGGGCATGCAGAGATTAAAGATAACAAAATCATGCTAACAGATTTTTCATCTTCAAAAGGACCGGACTTGCATGTTTACTTAACTAACGATAATGATATCGAAAAAGGTGCGAAAATTGCACCTGTGAAATTTGACGAAAAAACACAAAGCTTTGATTTAAAAGATGTGAATCCAAATGATTACAACACAGTAACGATATACTGTGACAAAGCACATGTTATTTTTGGTTCAGCATCACTTGCAAAATAATACGGGATTAATGCTATTGGTTTAAGCAATGAGATGAAGGTAATGTGCAAATCCGTAAATGATTTGAGTACACTATCTCATCTCATTCTTTTTGATAAAAATATAATATGAAAGGTGTGCAGGATTATGGTATACAAAGTACTCATTTTATTATTGCGTCTTGGATCAGGGCTATACATTCTAAGGCAAGGTTTCGAAAAGCTTACAGGTGGTTTTGCGATAGATGGCCTCGTCTCCGTTATTCGTGATAATCAAGATTCACCGGAGTGGTACAAAACATTCTTTGAAGTTGTAGTGGCGCAACACCTTGAATTATTCAAGTGGGCTGTTCAAATCGGGGAGATTGCGATAGGTCTTGGACTGATTCTTGGGGTCATGTCATATACTGCGAGTTTTTTTGGTGTCTTTATTATGGTAAATTATATCTTAGCTGATATGATTTTTACTTATCCGCTTCAACTTGTGTGTTTCGTTATTTTATTAATGAATCGACATACATTAGAGTTACTAAGTTTGAATCATTTCATCAAACGTAAAAATATAAGGAATGATGAATATGGCACACGTACTCATAGTGGATGATGAACAAGACATCCGAGAGATTTGTAAGACGTATTTTGAATACGAAGGCTACGATGTAACGGTAGCTGCGAACGGTCAGCAAGCACTAGACAAACTTGACGCAACGATTGATGTCATGATTATCGACATCATGATGCCTGAAGTCAATGGTTATGAAGTTGTCAAAGCAATGAAAAATAAAGGCATGGATATCCCTTATATTTATCTGACAGCTAAAACAAGTGAACAAGATACAATATACGGGCTGATGCTTGGGGCAGATGACTATGTTAAGAAACCATTTAGCCCTAGAGAACTTGTGATTCGAGTTAAAAATATTCTGAACCGCGTCAATATTTCTAAACCTAGAGACAAAGAGACGTTACACTGTGGTCGTTTACAGTTAAATCATTTAACTAAAACAGCCACACTTGATGATGAAATAATTCCATTTCGAATTAAAGAATTTGAATTATTATGGTATTTTGCCAATCATGAATCAGTAGCACTATCAAAGACAGATTTACTTGAGCAAGTATGGGGATACGAATATTATGAAGACATGAATACCCTCAATGTCCACATCCACCGTATTCGCGAAAAGCTAGAAAAATATGGCTATGACGATTACAGCATTACAACTGTATGGGGACTAGGCTATAAATTTCAAAGGACGACGATATGACACTTAGACGACAACTTATTTTTTCTTTTTGCTTAACGATTACCATTACGACATTTCTACTTTACACCTTATACAAACTGATGTGGTTTGATGGACGATTTACGATATTTTTGACACTTTGTTCGTTATTGTCTGCTATGGTGACATTAATTATTGGTATGTTTTTAACGGTACCTACCATTAAAAAGATAGAAAAGTTAAATAACAAAACAAAACGCATTGCGAATGGCCAATTTGACAACGAAAGCCTCAATATCAGAACCCCGCAAGAAATCAAGCAATTGAGTGAATCTTTTGAGTTGATGGTCATTAAACTTCAAGAACAAATGAATGTGATTAAGGATGAACAAGAGGAAAAGATTAATCTTGTACAAAATTTGGCACACGATTTAAAGACGCCTTTAGCCAGTATCAAATCATATTCAGAAGGCCTTAAAGATGGCGTGATTAGTGGCGATGAGGAGACCCAACAAGCTTATTGTGTACTCATCGAACAAGCTGATCGGTTGTCTCGTATGTTTGATGAATTGACAGACGTGATGACAGTGAACAGTCAAGAAAGTGAACAAACAATGATTCATATGGATCAATTACTGATTCCTATCTTTGAAGCGTATGCACATCGTTTACAATCTGATGCCCGCGAGTTAGATGTAGACATGGCAGAAACGATACAACCATTTCTTCAAGATAAAGAAGCGATTGAACGCATCATCATGAATCTGATAGACAACGCAATTAAATTTTCAAAGCCTGGGACGCCTATTGATATCAGAGTGACAGAGGACGAAGATGAAGTAATCTCAATTGCTATCACGGATAAAGGGATAGGGATTCCGAAAAGTGATATTCAAAACATCTTTGAGCGTACATTTAGAGTTGAAAACTCAAGACATAAAGATACAGGAGGCTCAGGGTTAGGCTTGTATATCGCAAACACGCTAGCACTTCAAATACATGGACGTATCGATGTTGAAAGTGAGATAGGCAAAGGAACAACAATGACTTTGTTCTTCCCAGCCAATCGAAATGTGCCACAAACCAAGTAAAAACCGAGTAAGAGGGCTGAGTATGATATCTTAGCCCTTTTACTTGATTTTAATGACATATGACTAGTGAAATCAAGAAGAGATAAACTGCTCTTTTTTCATCATCTGTTGATGACTAAGCCACATAGAATAACGGCGACCTAAGTGTTTGGGGATGCGCTCAAATGCTTGCGCTATCCAATGTAGGTCTTTTATTAACAGATCGACTACATTCATCAATTGGTTTTGAAGATTTTATTTGTAACTTTTTCATATCCGCTTTAGCTGACTTTTTAATTTTGACACGATACATTATAAGTTATCCCAATCTATATCCTCTATGTTTGTATAGCCACGATTATCTTTTTCACGCTCTCTTACTTTAGCCATAGCGCCTACTGATTCAAGGTATAAGGTTTCTTGAATACTGTCCCAATCTTTTTTTCCTATTATGACTGCACTATTCTCACTTTTAGAACCACTGATTATGACAGGCTCGTGGTCAGAGTTGACTTTTTTTAATATTTCATAAAATTCTTTTCTAGCCTTTGCAGGCGATTTAATATTCATAACATCACTTCCTTTATTTATACCCCTTCACAATAACGTACTGAAATCACATACGTAAATAGTTTTGTTCTTTGTGCTATGAGGAATTTGTTAAGATGAAAAAATAGTAATAAGATTATAACGATAATATCTATTTCACTTTAAACTTTATACATCAATCATTCAAGTTACTGCGGGTATCAATTAAAAAAGGGGAGATTATGATTGAATTATTGATGAAAATGGTAGAATTCATGATGACAACATTATCAAATTGGTTAGGTGCACCACTCGGAATGCTTAAGGATCTAAAAAATAAATTGAGACAACGTGATAAAGATTAAGTGCTATCTTACGCTATACGACTGAATTCAACTTGTCATTTGATGTTGTCATAGCTGTTGTTCACATAATGTATAAAAAGAAATGACAAATTCGTTAACACGTCAATTATCATTTGAAAAATACTATATATAGTACCTAAAATCTATTATATATACTATATATAGAAAAGAGTGAGATGATGAAACAACTTGAACAAGAATTGACAGGTCTGATTACAAGAGATCCTACTATTGTGAATGAAAATGCCAATAAGGATAGTGAAACATTCTCAACGATGAGAGATTTGACAGCGGGTGTCGTTTCAAAGTCTTATGCGTTAAATCAATTATTACCTCGACATGTGGCACAAGCACATGAATCAGGAGACATACATTTTCACGATTTAGATTATCATCCATTTCAACCTTTAACGAATTGTTGCTTGATTGATGCTGAAGGGATGCTCGCTAATGGATTCCAAATAGGCAATGCACAAGTCACATCGCCGAAATCCGTTCAAACAGCGGCTGCACAGTTAGTCCAAATTATTGCGAATGTATCAAGCAGTCAATATGGGGGTTGTACCATTGACCGGGTGGATGAATTACTTAGTACATATGCAGAATATAATAAAGCCAAACATATTGAAACTGCGCGACAATTTGTCAAACCTGAAGATATTGAAGAGTTTGTTGATCAGCAGCTTACACGTGATATCAAAGATGCCATTGAGAGCTTAGAGTACGAGATTAATACGCTCTATACGTCTAATGGCCAAACGCCCTTTGTGACTTTAGGGTTTGGGTTAGGTGAGGATGAACTCAGTCGCAAAGTACAACAAGCCATCTTGAAAACACGGATTAAAGGTTTGGGGAAAGATCGTATTACAGCTATTTTTCCGAAACTTGTGTTCTCAATCAAAAAAGGATTGAACTTTGCACCAGAAGATCCTAACTACGATATTAAACAACTTGCCTTAGAGTGCTCAATGAAGCGCATGTACCCAGATATTTTAAATTATGATAAGACAGTCGAAATTTTAGGCGATTTTAAAGCACCAATGGGATGCCGGTCATTCTTACCAGCTTGGCAAAATGAATCAGGTGAGTATGAGAATAATGGTCGTTGTAATCTCGGTGTTGTCACATTAAACTTACCGCGTATTGCGATGGAATCAGGTGGAGACAAAGATCGATTTTGGCAATTGTTTGATCAACGTATGAAAGTATTACATGATGCACTTGTTTACCGCATAGAACGTGTCAAACAGGCCATCCCTAATAATGCACCTATTCTTTATAAGAGAGGAGCTTTCAAATATCGCTTAAATGAAACAGATGACGTCTTCTCATTGTTCGATCATCAGCGTGCAACCATTTCAATGGGCTATATCGGACTATATGAGGCTGCGACGGTCTTTTACGGACCGAACTGGGAGACGCATCCAGATGCCAAGTGTTTTACGATACGTATATTGAAGGCCATGCAGACTTATCAAAAAGAATGGACGAAACAATATGACGTATGGTTCAGCATCTATAGTACGCCGAGCGAATCACTAACAGATCGATTTTGTCGATTGGATTATGAAAAGTTCGGATCAGTACCAGATATCACAGACAAAGGTTATTATCAAAATTCATTTCACTATGATGTCCGAAAAGATGTGACGCCATTTGAAAAGCTAGACTTTGAAAAAGAATACCCTCACTATGCGAGTGGAGGCTATATTCATTACTGTGAATATCCGAAACTCGGTCACAATATTCAAGCCTTGGAAGCGGTATGGGATTATGCGTATGATTGTGTAAGTTACCTCGGTACGAATATTCCAATTGATCGATGTTATGAATGTGACTACGAAGGTGATTTTGAGACGACATCTAAAGGCTATCAATGTCCAAACTGTGGCAATCATAATCCCGAAACCGTCGATGTCGTTAAACGGACGTGTGGTTATTTAGGCAACCCTGTTCAACGTCCAACAATTGAAGGGCGTCATAAAGAGATATGTGCCCGCGTGAAACATATGAAAGCACCACGATCATGAAGTTTCAACACATTCAGAATGGTGCGGGATATATTGCCAAAATTGAATATCATAGTTTTGTCGATGGTGAAGGTGTGCGCTGTAGCGTTTATGTCTCTGGATGTCCGTTTCAATGTCAAGGATGTTACAACGTTGCAGCACAAAACTTTCGCTACGGCGAACCGATGACAGACGACCTGATTCATGAAATTATTGAAGCCTGTGAACCCAGTTATATCGCTGGGTTGAGTATATTAGGGGGAGAGCCTTTTTGTAATTTAAATATCGTCACACCACTTATTCGAGCATTCCGAGAGCGGTTCGGACAAACCAAAACGATATGGATGTGGACGGGATTTCAACTTGAATTTTTGTGGAATGAGGCACATGCGCGTCGTACTTTGCTAAAATCTATTGATGTCTTAGTTGATGGCATGTTTATTAAGCACTTGTACAAACCGAACTTGCCATACAAAGGTTCACTGAATCAACGAGTAATTCACATACCTACGTATATCGAGACATTATCCATTCCCAAATCGATTCATATCGAATGACTTAACATAAAGAAAATTCAGATAAATCATTGACTTTTCATAAGGGCTCATTTAAAATAGCTTTATTCTCATTTGCAAAATAATTCAATACGACTTATCAAGATTGGTGGAGGGACAGGCCCTACGAAGCCAGGCAACCTATTCAGTTAGGTGCTAATTCCTGCAGGGCATTCACCTGAGAGATAAGATTTACTCTAAAGTCTATCATATTCAGGATAGGCTTTATTTTTTTGAATGGAGGGGGAAGATTATGACAAACTATCGATTTGAAACGTTACAATTACACTCAGGGCAAGAAGTGGACTCAGCGACAAATTCACGAGCGTTACCTATTTATCAAACGACGTCTTTTACGTTTGATGACACGACGCATGCTGCACAGCTATTCGGATTAAAAGAAGAAGGTAATATTTATACACGCTTGATGAATCCAACAACAGCTGTACTCGAAACACGTCTAGCTGAATTAGAAGGTGGCGTTGCTGGTGTGGCAGTAGCATCAGGGATGGCTGCGATTACCTATGCGATTCAATCGGTTGCACAAAGCGGTCAGCATATTATCGCAAGTGAAACACTTTATGGTGGTACGCATACACTCTTTACCCATACATTGCCTAAATTTGGCATCGAAGTGACCTTAGTCGATACCAAAGATCCAAATCGAGTCAAACAAGCCATAAAAGACGAAACGAGAGGGATATTTGTCGAAACAATTGGTAATCCTGAGGGGAATATTGAAGATATCGAATCCCTTGCGAGTCTCGCACATGAAGCTGGCATTCCATTAATCGTAGACAATACGTTTGCGACACCGTATTTATGTCGACCTATAGCGCATGGTGCTAATATTGTCGTACATTCAGCGACTAAGTTTATTGGCGGTCATGGCACGACGATGGGTGGCGTTATTATAGATGGTGGTAACTTTGACTGGCGAAATGGTAAGTTTCCGAGCTTAACAGAGCCAGACCCGTCTTATCACGGCATTGTATTTGTCGATGCCTTTCAAGAAGCAGCACTCGCATTCAAGATTCGTACGACGTTGTTACGTGATACAGGTGCAGCCTTGTCACCATTCAATGCATTTATGCTCACACAAGGTCTTGAAACCTTATCACTCAGAGTCGAACGCCATGTTGAGAACGCTGAAAAAGTAGCGCGCTATTTAAAGCAACATCCTCTAGTGGCATGGGTCAAATATGCAGGACTTGAAACGAGTGAATATTATTCGTTGAAACAACGCTACCTTCCAAAAGGTGCAGGTTCAGTCTTTACCTTTGGCATTAAGGGAGGGTATGAGGCAGGTCGTCAATTTATTGAAGGGATGGAACTTTTTTCATTACTCGCTAATGTAGGAGATGCAAAGTCACTTGTTATCCATCCAGCCTCTACAACACATCAACAACTGACAGCAGATGAGCAACGAGCAGCGGGCATCGAACCCGAAACGATTCGTCTATCAATTGGTATTGAGCATATAGATGACATTTTAAGTGATTTAGATAAAGGATTTAAAGCAATCAAAAAGGACTGAAACAATCATGAATGAAATAAAAGAGAATAAAGCGCGCACACTTGAAAATTTGTTAGCTAAAAGACAAGAATGGGAGGATTATATTCCTATCAATCAAGCAGCTTATTTTTTAAAAGAAGAAAAAATTCATTATATCAATCAAGAAATTCAATCGTTAACCCAAACTGATACGAAGTCGTAATAGAATATCATTAAAACTAACGATTTTGATTGAGTAAGACAGATAAGTAGGCTTGGAAATGTAGTAGTATGATTATCTTTACAAAGGATGAGCATGTATGAAAAAAATAATGATTGTAAATACAAGTCATCATCAATTTGATGGATTTGATAAAGAAACGGGCTTATGGCTAAGTGAGCTTGTACACTTTTATGATGTCTTTCATAATGATCCTGACTATCAAGTGGATTTATACAATATCAAAGGTGGAGAAACACCGTTAGATCCTGTGAGTTTAAATCGTGTCACACTGGATAGATTGTCTCGATCTTATTATGAAAATGATGTATTTATGCACAAGCTTAAGCATCTCCCTGCAGTGAGTGAAGCAGACCCATCACAATATGATGTGATTTATTTTACAGGTGGGCATGGTGTGATGTATGACTTTACAGGAAATCCGTATATTGAAGAAGCGGTGAATACGATATACGACAATGGCGGCATCATCTCATCTGTATGTCATGGGACATGTGCATTGCTTGAGGTCAAACGTCCCAATCATCGTTTCTTCATAGATGGTAAAACATTGACAGGCTTTTCAAATGTTGAGGAGATCCTCGCAAATCGTAAGAAATATGTGCCTTTTGCGTTAGAGACCGCATTAAAAGTCAAAGAAGCAAAATATCGAAAGTCAAAAATACCGATGAAAGGTTATATAGAAGTAGAGGGTCAACTTATAACTGGTCAAAACCCGGCATCGGCAAAACTTGTTGCCCAAGCTGTCAAAGAAGCATTAGCATAACTTGGCCATACTTCAAAATTTGAGGGTTAGTTCTTGAACTTGTCTTGTGGGGAGCGATAAACGGTGTTTCGCATGCAGAGTTTTCGGCATAACTTCGCAATTCTTCAAAATTTGAGGAACAATTTTGAAGAATTGCTCGAGTTATGCTCAAACTCTAAGCGCATGCTCAACAACCTTTTTTATCGTTTGATGTACATACGTAAATGATAGAGGCTATAGGCTATAATGAGCCAGGCTATGAATACGATGATTCCAATGGATAATGCTCTGACAATGGTTGTTGATAGTGCTATTAAAATTACCAATGTCAGGCTAAATATGGCGCTAAATAAGATATGCCATTTTAATCGTAGAGATGGAGAAGGGGTGTTGCTTTCGTTTGCAATATTAATCGGGATGTTAAAAAGGGCTAATCCAACGTGTAATATGAAAATTACATATAATGAAGGGTCATGCCATATATAAGATACGCCATTCTGGATAGCGTGATAAATAAGTAATCCAATGGCGACAATAAGGATGACAAAATAGAGTAAACGTAGTGATTTACGATATTTAGATTTTAAATATAACGATTTAGACTGATGTGTCATGATTTAACCTCCTTTTTTAAGAGTTTTAAGATGTAAAAGTATGAATCAAGTCGAAGTGATATGCACTTGATGAAAGGCTCGGCAATGCATAAGGTGAAATAATATGAGATCCTGGTGCATAAATCGATTCATGACTTACGCCATACTTGTAAGCCTGAAAAATAATCTTAGAGCAATATGTCCATCGTGTTGATGACAAGTTCGTATCAATACGGTAAAAGTGTTGATTGCCTTTATAGTTTCGGTTGGCCCAGTCAGCCGCTTTTTGTCCGGCGCCAGGGTATTTAGACCGATAGATTTTTATCCATTTGCCGTCCTTTGTAAATTGAGAAACAAATTGATCAAATGACAAACGTGTAGTCGGAGAGCTTGGATTTGTAATATGTAACACTGTGTCGTCTGATACAGCCAATGCAGCGTGTCCAGGGATACCACTATACATAGAAGCGTTAGAAATTAAGATATCACCAGGCTCAAGCTGAAACGATTCAGTATCTATATCAGAATTTTCGTCAGCTTGGGCTTTATGTATACTTTGTTGAAAACTGATCATTTTATCAAATTGATTTTTTGAGACGGCATCATTAATGAATGAGGTCGCTCGTCCACGATGAATTGCTGCATTATGAGATGCGTTTTCCAAACATATAAAAATTAAATAAGCCAGAACGAAAAATATCAATACAGACACACTCAACCTCAT
Source organism: Staphylococcus felis (assembly GCF_003012915.1). Classification (NCBI taxonomy): domain Bacteria; kingdom Bacillati; phylum Bacillota; class Bacilli; order Caryophanales; family Staphylococcaceae; genus Staphylococcus; species Staphylococcus felis. Next base: position 859,753 of record NZ_CP027770.1, read on the forward strand.
AAAAAGCCACCTACCTCATAGAATTGTCGATGTACTTAATCAGATATATTGTTTCACTAGGATATAAAGTCCATTAATTAAAAAGGAATCTATAAAGCAATTATATTACAAAAATATAGAAAATAAAAATTATAAAAGGTGTAGAATACCATCTCTAATGGAATGAAGTAGCGTTTTTTAAATCGAAGCATTGCACTTTAGACAGATTTGCTATATAATCTTAAATCGTAATGATTACTAAAACGCAATGGAGGAGCGCATATGATTAAAAGAAGTATGAAATTTTTAGCAACTGTAGCTTTAGCAGGAACAGTGTTAGCTGCATGTGGTCAAAGTGATGACCAATCATCAAGCTCAAGCGATACGGCATCAAGTTCAGATGATAAGTTAAAAGTAACGACAACAGTGTTTCCACTTCAGTCATTTGTAGAGCAAATTGGTGGCGACCACGTGGATGTTGAGTCGATTTATCCTAAAGGTGCAGACTTACATAGTTTTGAACCGTCTCAAAAGGATATTATTAATGCAACGAAATCAGACTTGTTTGTGTATACAGGGGATGACCTTGATCCTGTATCGAAAAAAATTGCGGATGCGATTGATAAAGATGACCAAAAATTATCTTTAGAAGATCACATTAACAAATCAGATTTATTGGCAGATCATCATCACCATGATCATGAACACGGTGAAGAAGCGGATCACGAACATGACCATGATCATGGCGAAGAAGCAGATCATGATCATGAATCAGAAGGTGCACACGATGAACATGAGCACGGCACATATGACCCACACGTATGGTTAGACCCAAAATTAGACGAAACATTCGTTAAAGAAATCCGTGACGACTTGAGTCAACGTGATCCAGAGCATAAAGATGAATACCAGAAAAATGCAGATAAATTATTAAAAGACTTAGAAGGTTTAGATGACGATTTGAAAAAAGCAACTGAAGGTCATAAAGGACATGCTGTATTTATCTCTCACGAATCATTAGGATATCTGGCTAACCGTTATGGGTTCGAACAAAAAGGGGTTCAAGGGCTTAATGCAGAAGACCCGTCGCAAAAAGAATTAACAAATATTGTGAAAGAAATTAACGATACAGGCGCTAAATATATTCTTTATGAACAAAATGTTGCAAACAAAGTAACAGACACGATTCGAAAAGAAACAGAAGCAGAGCCACTTAAATTTAACAATATGGAATCTGTGACGAAAGACCAAAGTAAAGACGCCACTTTCCAATCATTGATGAAAGAAAATATTAAAAACATTGAAAAAGCATTAGATGAAAAAATCAAAGCTTAAGACCATTGACTAATAAGAAAAGCACTGAACGAAAAAATCGTCCAGTGCTTTTTGCATGGCACAAAAATGGTTCTAACCTTGTTGATTGATGTAAGGATTAGGATCGACAGCATTTTCATTACCGACACCGCCGCTCATACGTTGGAAGTGAAGATGAGGGCCAGTGGAGTTACCAGTACTACCTGACAAGCCAATTTGATCGCCAGCTTGTACTTTGTCTCCAGCTTGAACATTTAGCGAATTCATGTGCATGTACCATTGATAGTAATCGCTATTCTCTTCTTGGATTGTGACTTGATTACCGCCACCATAATTACTCCAACCACTTTGAATAACAGTACCATCTGTCAGTGAGTATACAGGTGTATTTTCAGGCATAGCATAGTCGACGCCATAGTGTGCACCACCGCCATGATATTGGCCATAAGGTTGAACTTGCTCATATTGAGACAGCCAATTAGAATCGGCTGTTTGGTTTGTATTTGATGAACTTGACTCAGGTGCAGATGTTTGTGGGATTTGGCCTTGTCCCGTTTGATCCGTTGTGTTGGATTGTTCGCTTCCACCGCTATTGTTTTGACTATGATTAGATAGCTGCATTTGATTTGGGTTGACTTCTGGTTGATATCCATTTGACGTGAGATCTTGGTGACTTTGATATGCTGAGTAGTCATTATCTTGATATGGGGATTGTGTCTCATTCGTGATGACTTCAGCACCTTGTGTACCATAATTATGGATAGGGAAATAGAAATAATGTGTACGACCTTCGTGATCTATGAGATAGAAATAATATTCATGATTGTCAAACATACTTTGATTCCAATGACCATCTAACGTGTGGTGATAGTTACCATTTGAATCTTGAGTGATCTCACCATATGAAAAAAGGGATTGGACGTCCTCTGTACTGAATTGTTCATATTGGTGCGCTTGAGTTGCCTCACTCGCATTCGCATCTTGGGACATTAACCCAGCAGCACCTATAGATAAAGCGATAGTCGACACGCTTAGTAATTTCTTCATTTAGAATAGCCTCCTCAAATTAATCTACAGGTACTGTAACACCATCTATAGACTGTGAGAATAGGAGATATACTTTTTTAACTATATAGTAAAAGTGCGATAAACACTGTAATATTTCGGACAATTTGTTAACCGGCTTCATAGCACTATTCAAATTATTTTTGTATGAGTACCTTGATATAAAAATGTAATATCTAACATAAAACAAACGCATTCGTATCATACGTGATAATCATAATATGGAGATTATCGAAATGCTTAATAATGGCATTAAAAAACCCCTAAAGTCATATGTCTACTTTAGGGGTGTATAATGTCAAATATATGAATTATGCTTCAACTTTGTTTACAGATGCATCGTAAATCGAATCGATAGTTGCACCTAAAATTTTGTCGAATTCTTCATCAGATTGACTGACGCGTAAATCATTAATTAATGCACGAGAGAAACTTGCGATTAAATTATGATTTGTTTTAAGGACTTCATTTGCATGTTCGCGGCTATAGCCACCAGATAATGCTACAACACGTATAACATTTGGATGATTTGCTAGAGCTTCATATTGGTTAACATTTGTTGGGATTGTTAATTTTAACATTACATATTGATCTTCTTTTAATTCATCTAAATGTGCCTTAATCGTATCTGCTAAATACGCTTCAATTTCAGCTTTATTTTCAGCATTAATATTTACTTCTGGCTCAATAATCGGTACTAAATCTCTAGCTATAATTTGTTTTGCGACATCGAATTGTTGTTCAACAACTTTATCGATACCTTCTTTATTGAATTCAAGAATATTAGAGCGCATTTTTGTACCGAAAATTTTATGGTCATTGGCACGGGCTAATAATTCTTCTAATTCAGGCATAGGTTTCATTAATTGAACACCATCTTTTTGTTCAGCTAGTCCTTTGTCAATTTTTAAGAACGGCACAATCCCTTTATCAGCAAGGTAATCACCTGTATGCTTACCTTCAACTTCACGATCCATCGTTTGTTCGAAAAGAATCGCACCAAGTACTTTATCAGACGTAAATGAAGGCGATGTAACAATACGCGTACGCATATCATGTACCAATTGGAACATTTCGTCGTCATTTTGATATTGATCCTCTTCAACACCATATCCAAGTAAAGCTTTAGGAGTACTACCGCCACTTTGATCTAATGCTGCAATAAATCCTTTGCCGTTTTTAATCTTATCAAATTGTTCTTGATTCATAATTTCACTCCTCATTTATTATAACCTACACGTCTAGTATGCCTAAAAAAAGTTATGCATTCAAATAATTTAAATGAAAAAGAAAATAACCCAAATATTGAAAGTAGAAAATATTGATGAATTGCACACACTTTGTAGAAATAAATGAATGTATATCATCTGTTTGTCTAAAAGAAAGAAATACGTTTACTTTGGAGAGTTCAAAAGGAAAGTTTTCTATCTACATAGACTTATGATAAGGTGATGTTAATAAACGAAAAAATCAGAGGTTATTCAATGGCATTTTATGAAAACTTAGTCGTACTATTGAGTGCAGGAATGATTTTACTCCCCATTACGATTATCAGTCTAATCATTAATGAATATATGAAACCGATGGAAATACGTTCATTCAAAGCGACGTTCATCATGATATTATTACTCGTTTTATGTGGTATAGGATTATTATTGTTAACTTAACTTATAGACGGATTCCTTTTAAATCAATGTAGCTGAGAATGATGTTGTACTCATATTTCGTGTCTAGCACTTTGCAGTAATTCGTCTTTAGACATTGTTGTACATCAATTGTACCGTTTATACCTAAGTCAGTTATTAAATTAAAATGAGGTGTCACTTTATGTTGCAAAACAAAGAAAGCTTTAGATTGCTATATCAAGCGATCAAAGAACTATCAGAAAGAATGGGTGATGATCAATTAGAAACATATTCTATCAGTTTATTGTTATTAGATTTTGATTTTGAAGATGAAACTTTTGATCAACTATTATTAGCATTTTCGAAGTATATAGATGAAGTGGGTGTCGATCACATCAATCATAGTGAAGTTTTAGCCTTGATAGATAAAACAATTCCAGAAGATAGGGAGATTAATCTTTATATTAAAAACAAAATCATTATTGGATTTGCTAATAATTATTTTCCAGAATTACAAGTTTTAGCAAATGAAATTAAGACGGATATGGCTGTTGCTATGGTTAAGGATTTTAATTAGAGTACTAATGATTTGATGCTATTCTGTTTGAAGTAATCATTGAGATAATGTCTCAAAGATAACTAAATAAGACTCTAGACCGTTTTTGGATATGAACTAAAAACATATTCTTAATTTAGAGAGGTGAAGTTCATGAAAAAAAGGTATATAACAGTATTTGGAATTCTCGTAGTGAGTGTTGTAGCTTATTTGATTATCAGTATGATACACCTTAATGAAAAAGAAATATACTATGGGAAAATTCAAAGTGAAGATGGCATCGTAAAAAAATTAGTCTCTGAAGATGGTCATATTAAGCATCATTATAAACTGACGACAATGAATGTAGATAAAGTTGATCCAGATCAATTTGTTAAAGTTACTTTGACTGATGCAGGAGGTGTGATTTTAGACGAATCACTCATCTCAAAATCACAAATCCCTAAAAAGTTAAAAAATAAATTCTGATTGGTACATATGATGCGCTTTTGTAGAAAGTGAGTTGTTATTATTCCCATTATCAAATAAATATTTGTGGTGTAATAGTAAAAAGCGAAATAAGTGATTGGTGTTATTTGAATGAGTGAATTGTGATATATTTATATTGTAAACGTTTAAATGATATGAGAAAAATAAAAAGGGGAATAACGATGGCTTATCAAAGTGAATTTGCACTGGAGAATGAGGTGCTCCAACAATTAGAACATTTAGGTTATGAACGCGTCAACATTCATAATGTTGAACAGCTGTATGATAATTTAAGAGCGATTATTAATGAGCGTCATGAGGCAAAACTAGAGGGGAAACCATTAACGGATAGTGAGTTTCAACGATTATTGACGGATATTAATGGGAAGTCTGTGTTCGACAGTGCAATGCAACTACGAGATCGTTATATACTCCGACGTGATGATGAAACAGTCGTATCGCTTGAATTGATGAATACGAAGAAATGGTGCCAAAACAAGTTTCAAGTGACGAATCAAATCAGTGTGAAAGACAAATATAAAAGTCGTTATGATGTCACCATTTTAATCAATGGTTTACCAGTGACACAAATTGAGTTGAAACGAAGTGGTGTCGCCATATCTGAGGCGTTCAACCAAATTGAGCGTTATCGTAGACAAAATTTCACGGGACTCTTTCGTTATCTTCAGCTTTTTGTAGTGAGTAACAAAATGGAAACACGTTATTATGCGAATAGTGACCGTGAAATTCTAAAGGCGCATATGTTTTATTGGACGGATGAAAAGAATGAGCGCATCAATTATCTTAAAGACTTTATCAAAGACTTTTTAGAGCCATGTCATCTTGCTAAAATGATCAGTCGTTATATGATTGTAAATGAAACAGATAAGATTCTAATGGCATTACGTCCGTATCAAGTCTATGCAGTTGAAGCGATACTCAATCGAGCACTAGAAACGAATAATAATGGCTATATATGGCATACGACTGGTAGCGGTAAGACATTAACTTCATTTAAAGCGAGTCAATTATTATCACAAGAAGAAGAAATTAAGAAGGTTATCTTTCTTGTAGACCGTAAAGATTTAGATAGCCAGACACTAGCTGAATTCAATAAGTTTCAAGATGATTCGGTTGATTTTACCCAAAACACGAAAAAACTATTGAAACAATTAGAAGATCCTTCACAACATCTGATTGTCACAACGATACAAAAGATGGCAAATGCGGTGAAGTCAGGCGAGGCTGTTATGGATCGTTATCGAGAAGACAAGGTCATCTTTATTATTGATGAGTGTCACCGCACACAATTTGGCGAAATGCACCGACTGATTAAGCGACATTTTCAAAACGCCCAATACTTTGGTTTTACCGGAACGCCTCGCTTTGAAGCGAATAAGAGTCAAGATGGTCGTGCCACTGCCGATATTTTTGATAAGTGTTTACATTATTACCTGATTAAAGATGCGATACGAGATGGCAATGTACTCGGTTTCTCAGTTGAATATAATCAGACCTTTAATACTAAAGAAAATATGAATGAAGATTATGTTGATAAAATCAATACGTCAGAAGTTTGGATGGATGAAGAACGTCTACAGCTCGTTGCAGAACATATCGTGAGGAACTATTCGAAAAAGACCCATCAAGGTAAATATACGACGATGTTTACAGTTCAAAGCATTCCTATGGCAATAGCGTATTACGATATCTTTCGAAAGTTGAAACAAGAAGGTAAGCATGATTTAAATATTACAACGATATTTACATATCAAGCGAATGAAGATACACATGAAGAGGAGTACTTTGAACATTCTCGTGAGGTACTTGACCGTGTGATGGTCGATTATAACCAAACATTTGGGACGAATTATGATACAGATCACTTTGATGGTTATTTTTCAGATGTGTCAAAGCGTATGAAATCAGTTGTCCCAGGTGAAAAGATTGATATTCTTATCATTGTAAACATGTTCTTGACTGGATTTGATAGTAAAAAGCTGAATACACTTTATGTTGATCGTAACTTACAACATCACGACTTGATTCAAGCGTATTCAAGAACAAACCGGATTGAAAAAGAAACCAAACCTTATGGTAACATTGTCTGTTATCGAGATTTGAAGCGACAAACAGATGAAGCGATTGAGATATTCTCGCAAACAGACAATACGGATACAGTATTAAGTTTATCGTATGACGAATACCTAACAGTCTTTAAAGATACTTTAAAGACTGTCTACACCTTAGCTCCAACACCACTTGATGTAGATAATCTTGAATCTGAAGAACAACAAAAGGCATTTGTTGAGTCATTTAGAGAACTTTCGAATACACTTGTCAAACTTAAAACGTTTGATGCATTTGAATTTAGTGAAGATGAGCTGAATATTTCTGAACAAACTTATGAAGATTATAAAGGCAAATATCTCGCTATTTATGAAAATGTGATTAGACGAGAAAAAAATAATGAAGAAGGTGTGTCGATTTTAGACGATATTGACTTTAAGATTGAACTGATGCGTAATGATCTGATTAACGTCAAGTATATTATGGACCTGATCGGACAAATTAATCTTTCCAATAAAAATGAAAGAGATGAAAAACGTCGTCAAATCCATCAATTGTTAGATAAAGCAGATGACGAACAATTACGTCTCAAAGCAGATCTCATTCGTCAATTCATTGATCGTGTCGTTCCATCTTTAAAAGAAGATGCAGATATTAATGAAGCTTATTATGATTATGAAGAACAACAGAAACTCAAAGAAATTGATACGTTTGCACAACAACACTCAATGTCACCAACGTTTATTAATGAAGTTATTGGTGAATACGAATATAGTGGTCACATTGATCGTAAACAAGTGCGACAAAATATAACTGGCAATCTGATTCAGCGTAAGAAGAAAACAGATGATGTAGTGAGGTTTGTTGAAGATACGTCAGGAAAATATAGTTATACTGAATAAGAATCTTAAGAAACTCTTGTATTTTATCTTTACTACAAGAGTTTTTCTGTGTATAATACAATTGTAGTAAAGATAAAATACATCGAAAAGGGGTGTTGACCATTGATACTTTAATTAGATATTCGAACGGTTCGTTACTTACACGTTTAGAAGAAGTCACTACTGACGGTGTAGAGGTGCCTATCTATGATCACGTGATGATGTCATATGATAAAGGCGTATTTCATCACCTTCCTCACGAACCGAAATGGATGAAATTGCCAAACAACCATAAAGGGAAAATAGTGCAAGCGGGTCAGATTGTCATGAATATGATGACAACCGAATGTGTAATAGTGAGTGAGCGTCATGAAGGAAGCATATTACCTTACAACTATACATTAATCGAAATTGATGAGACACGCCTAGACAGTCAATATCTTGTGTATTGGTTTAATATGTCACCTTCAGCACAAGCACAACTTAATCAATTCATGCAGGGGGGATCACTTGTTAAAAAGCTGACACTCAATCACTTGAAACAAATCAAAATACAACCACCACCACTGAAAAAACAAAAGCTTATCGGTCGAATAGCTGCATATCGAAAACGTCAAAAGTACTTATATCAAAAAAAGCAATATCTTATGGACCAATTTTTAGTAGAACAGTTATTAAGGGAGGAATATTAATATGTCAACAACTGAAAAACAACGTCAACAACAAGCAGAATTACAAAAGAAATTATGGAGTATTGCTAACGATTTACGTGGGAATATGGATGCAAGTGAATTCCGAAACTATATTTTAGGATTAATTTTCTATCGTTTCTTATCTGAAAAGACAGAACAAGAAGTAGAAGATATGTTAAAAGAAGAGAATATTTCATATGAAGATGCTTGGCAGAACGAAGAGTATCAAGAAGTTATACGTGAAGAACTGATTCAATCTAATGGATTTGTTGTTGAACCTCAGGAACGCTTTAGTCACCTTATTCGTAAAATAGAAAACCAAACATTTGATATTGAAGACTTACATCGTGCAGTCAATCATATCGAAGAATCCACACGTGGAGAAGAGAGTGAAGATGACTTCAACCATTTATTCGCTGATATGGACCTTCACTCAACACGACTAGGTAATACCAATGCTGCACGTACTAAACTAATTGCTAAAGTAATGATGAATATCAGTACACTACCATTTGTACATAGTGACATGGAGATTGATATGCTTGGCGATGCATATGAATACTTAATTGGTCAATTTGCAGCAAACGCCGGTAAAAAAGCTGGAGAGTTCTACACGCCACAACAAGTCTCAAAAATACTAGCTAAAATTGTCACAACAGGTCGCAAAGACTTAAAAAATGTTTATGACCCGACATGTGGTTCAGGTTCACTCTTATTACGTGTAGGACGTGAAGCAAACGTTCGTCATTACTACGGTCAAGAATACAACAATACAACATTTAACTTGGCTCGTATGAACATGTTATTACACAACAAAAACTACCAACAGTTCACAATTGAAAATGGTGACACACTAGAAGACCCTGCAGTGAAAGAAGAGCGATTTGAAGCAGTAGTGGCTAACCCGCCATATAGTGCTAAGTGGAGTGCTGATCCATCATTTATGGACGATGAACGTTTCAGCAATTATGGTAAGTTAGCACCAAAATCAAAAGCAGACTTTGCCTTTATTCAACACATGATATACTACTTAGATGATAACGGCACAATGGCAGTTGTATTACCACACGGTGTTTTATTTAGAGGCGCAGCAGAAGGTAAAATCCGTCGCTATTTAATCGAAGAAAAGAACTATCTTGATGCCATCATTGGATTACCAGCGAACCTTTTCTTCGGTACAAGCATTCCGACAAGTATCCTAGTATTCAAAAAATGCCGTAAAGATGATGACAATGTCCTCTTTATCGATGCATCACAATCATTCGAAAAAGGGAAAAATCAAAACCATCTCTCTGATGAAGATGTTGAAAAAATCGTCAACACATATCGTAACCGTGAGACAATTGATAAGTTTAGCTATAATGCCTCACTCGAAGAAATCAAAGAGAATGACTATAACCTAAATATTCCTAGATACGTCGATACATTTGAAGAAGAAGAGCCAATTGACCTCGACCAAGTCCAACAAGAACTTAAAGTGATTGATAACGAAATAGCACAAGTAGAAGCTGAAATCAATGGCTACCTTAAAGAGTTAGGGGTGTTGAAAGATGAGTGAATCGAAAAGAAACATCCCTGAACTGCGTTTCCCAGAATTTACAGGAGAATGGGAAGAAAAGAAGTTGGGGGAGATAGTTGAATTTTCTAAAGGTAAATATTTAGGTAAAAAAGATTTAAGTGAAAAAGGAGTTAAGTGTATTCTCTATGGAGAGTTATATACAAAATACGGGCCAATAATAACTGATATATATAGCAGTACAAATGCAGATAAAAAGTTGTTAAAAGAAGGAAAGTATAACCAAATTTTAATACCTTCATCTGGAGAAACTTCTGTAGATATAGCGACCGCTTCTTCTATTGAGTTTGATAATGAATTCTATATAGGAGGGGATATAAATATATTAGAGCCTAAAATTGATAAAGGAACATTTATTTCATTATCTTTAAATGGTGTGAATAAGTTAAATTTATCAAAGTATGCTCAAGGAAAAAGTGTTGTACACATATATAATAATGATATAAAAAAGTTAAAGATAAGTATGGCGGTTGAATTAGAAGAACAAGAAAAGATTGGCACGTTTTTCAGTAAGCTTGATCGATTGATTGAGCTTGAAGAGAAAAAATATGAATTGTTAGAGCAACAAAAGCGCGGCTATATGCAAAAGATTTTCTCTCAAGAACTAAGATTTAAAGATGAAAATGGGAATGCTTTTAAAGAATGGAAAAATACTAATTTCAATTATTTTATGAGTGAGCCTGATAATTTAGAAAAAGGGAATAATTTACTAAAAGACCAATTATTAACAGTTAAGTTACAAGGTAACGGCGTAAGTAAAGCAAATATCAATAGAGCACTAAAAATGGGGGCAACTGTGTATTACAAAAGATTCGCTGGACAATTTATTTATGGTAAGCAAAACTTTTTTAATGGAGCCTTAGGAATTGTACCCAAATCTTTAGATAACTTTTATAGTTCCGGTGATGTTCCTGCTCTGAATATTGACTACAGTAAAATTGATAGATATTATTTTATAAATTATATATCTAGAGAAGATTACTATAGAAAGAAAGAAGCTTTTTCAACTGGTACTGGTAGCAAGCGAATACATGAAAAAACTTTATTGGGATTTGATATAATGTTACCCAGTGTTGAAGAACAACATAAGATAGGTGCTTTTTTCAATAGGTTAGATACTTTTATTGAAAAACAAGAAGATAAAGTTGAGTTATTAAAGCAACGGAAACAAGGCTTTTTACAGAAGATGTTTGTGTAGTGTTGATAACGGCCTATTATGTAAAAAAGTTTGAGACATTATATTAATAAAACAGGGTTCTAAAAAGAGATGGATTGTCGCGAATAGATGACATTAACCTCGCCATTAGTCCTTCTTATTGCTTGTGCTTTGTTTTGACACATACACCTATGAAGATAAGCAAATTGATTAAACCAATGACTATTGCAAAGATACGTACATTATGTTCAAATTCAAAAAAATGTGGCCAACTTAATAAGATAAGTGCAATGATGAATAATACAATGATTACTGATAAATACATTTTATTCTTGATGAGCATCACGTTCACCTTTTCTTAAAGAGTTTCTCAATTTAAAACTTTATCATAATGCAATATATCAATCTTATGCATAGTATAATATAAATATAATGTGTCTACAATTATAAGAAGCACTGTTGCCCCGGTCAACAGTGCTTCCTATAACAAGTTTGTTATATTAACAGCATCAGAAAAAGTGAAAGGTTATGGGAATAGCGTATTCGCATCAGAAATCATTTTAAAAAGTGTTTTATATATACGCTATTTTGTGTAGTCATCAGATACATTTTGTCCGGGGATACTTTATGTGAGGGACTAAGGTTTAGAATGTCTTTTTCTAAAGGGTGTGGATGTCAATTGCGCGCACATTTCGGGAGGCTCGCGAAGGGGATAGACATTCTAAATCAATAGCCCTAGGGTTTCTAACAAAGTGTACTTTCTCTCTTTAAGAATCGATGGTGTCAAGTCCCAATCGCACTTGTCTTCACCCTTTGATCTTTAAGATGTCAATACTATGATGATTTGACGCTTCATATCTATAACAATATAGGTGTTGTAGTGTCTAAGATGATTATTATCAAATACGCATATGACTATAGATATCTGGAGATCTGAATTGTCATCACACCATAAATATGTACATTTATAGATCAAGTTGATGTTGCAAAAGTATAACGCAGCGCATCAACATTTATATAAAAAGGTTTTGTTTATATTTGAATGATTCTATTTCTATGGGTCATGGTTAATTAGTAAACGGTTATCTTTGACTTCGATGGCTTGAAGTAGGTAGGGTTCGCTGTATGGATAGATAAAATGCGTCTTTAATATATTGTCGAAAATATTTATAGTATCGTAATTGTTAGTGAGTAAAAAGGAACGCGTATGACGGACTGCCAGGTGTTGAGAAGATAAAGTCGAGGTGAGCAAGGTGATAATTGTAGGATATAACTTAATCATGATGTGACCCTCCTGATGTAATAAGTTGTAAAATATTGCAATGGCATTATATAAGATTGTCTATATAATATGTTTTGTTATGTATATTATATAGTGCAATGTTGAATAATGCAACAACTTTTTTCAGAAAAATCGAAAAAATATTAAGATGCTTAGTAAATATGTAAAAAATTTTAATGAATGTTTTGTTTTTTTACTAAAAGATATTGAGATAAACAAAAGAGAACCCATAGTGAGAGCTTAAAGATATGCCATAAGGGTACATCAGTAGCTTTTAACACTTTGGGTTCCTACTTATGAATGAGTTGTGGATACGCAAATAGAAATGCGTCTATGATTTGTCTGTTTGTGTGTATGTTGCGTCGAGATTATGACTGATCCTCAATATGAACGAACTCATACTGATGAATCAAAAATGTGAGTGTATCATTGTAAGGTGTATCAATATCCGCTTCATCTCCGTATTTTGAGATTTGACCGTTAAGGTAGTCGATTTCTGTATATCTACCGTTGTATAGATCTTGATGCATCGAAGGATAATGTAATCCTTGTGCTTCTTTTGGATAGGCATTCTCAATTTTTTGGATGAGCTCCTGTTGATCGAGGTGAACACCACGAGATGTTGCGACTTGTACAATTTCTGCTACGAGTGGGTGGACGAGTTTTGAAGCAATAGGGTTTTGACTGAATTCATATATCGTCTTGTCAAAAATCGTGCATAGTGGATTTAATACACTGTTCAAGGTAGCTTTAGACCAGATTGAACGAAATATATCGTCACTGACTTTCGCGTTTAACTGTGCATCATTCAACATTTGAGCGATACGTTCTGTGCGCTCATCAGTTTGACCGTCTGCACGTTGTAATTCAATGCTACCTATTCCTTCAAGCAATACTTTGCCAAGGCCACGTAATCCTGCAGTCCACATCGTTACAGCTAAAAAGATCTGTTCATGTGGCACAATTTTTGAAAGGCGTTCATCATGGCCTAATCCATTCATCATTGAGAGTACGGCGGTATGATGAGTAATAGCCCCCTTATCATATAATTTTCTAACTACTTCTTCAGATTGCATTGATTTGGTTAAGACGATAGCCAAATCAAATGATTCATTCACTTCATTGGGTGTCGTGACTGGAATATCAATGGTATACGTGTCAGTTTCGGTCTGAACTTCAAGCCCCTTTTCGCGTATGGCTTGCACATGGTCTTCCCATGTATCGATTAAAGTAACTGAATATCCTGCCTGTGATAATTGTGAACCAATTCGGCACCCCATAGCGCCAGAGCCAATAATTGAGATTTTTCTCATTTTTCAGACTCCTTTCTTTATAGATTTACAATCTCCATTACAGAAGAGTATAGATTTAATATTAATTGATGTCAACATTTAATTTTGTGCTACAGATAATTTTGCGGGTTTTTTAGGGGATGTTTCATACTTATTTTAGTACGCCTAGCTAACTAAAAGTGATGCAATATGGTGTATAAATTGAAAAACTGCATCAATTTTGCCTCGTTTTTTAAAAAATTGAATATTTCTTGATGATGCAAAAAATAAAGCAAAAAGGTCAAAATTTTTTGCTCGCCATCCCATTCTCCTTGAATCCTGAGCACTTGTTCAACAACCTTGTGATAGACGGTGTTTCGCAAGTAGGATTCTCGACAGAATGTCATGACTCGTCAAAATTTGGGGAACAATTTTGCTCGTCATTCCATTCTGCTTGAATCCTAAACACTTGCTCAACAACCTTGTGATAGACGGTGTTTCGATTGCAGAGTTTTCGGCATAACTTCGCAATTCTTCAAAATTTGAGGAACAATTTTTTGAATTGCTCGAGTTATGCTCAAACTCTAACCGCAAGCTCAACAACCTTTTTTGATAGACGGTGTTTCGATTGCTGACTTCTCAACAGAACTACACAGTTTCACAAAATTTGGGGAACAATTTTGTTCACTGTTAGGTTCTGCTCGAAGTCAAAGCGCAATCTCAACAACCTTTTTTGATATAGTTGTGTGTGAGTGCTTTGACTTTTGGAGATAGGATTAATACGGCGATGATGTTTGGAATTAATACGATGGCTAGTGCAAGGTCGAGAAGGTTCCACAATTGTGTGCCGACTCCAATTGCACCTATGATGATGGAGATGACGTATATGACTTTCATGATTGTGCCTGCTGTGATGCCGAATATGAATTCAGCCATACGTGACCCATAAAAGATAATGACGATTATCGTCGAAAATACAAAGAATACCATCGAAATTGAGACGATGGCACTGCCGAAACTACCAAATGCATCGTGGAAGGCGCGTGCAGTGAGTGCTGCAGCGTTCTCTTTTGCGTCAGGCTCTTGCCAAACGCCAGAGACGAGTACGACAAATGCTGTTGTCGTACAAATGACAAGTGTATCGACTATAATCTCACTGACAGCCCAAAATGCTTGGCGGACGGGATGGTCTGTCTGAGCGGCAGCATGTGCAATTGAAGAAGTTCCTAGACCTGCTTCATTTGAATATATCCCTCGTGCAAAACCCCAACGAATTGTTGTGGCAAGTGCTGCGCCAAAACTACCTCCGAGCGCTGCATCCGGACGAAAGGCTTTTTCGATAATAAGTATCATGATATGAGGTAAATGCTGAATGTTTATAATCACAATACCGATGCTTAAAATCAGGTAAAGTGCGACCATGACCGGGACTATCATCTCTGTAAATGTCGCAATACGTTTTACACCACCGAACACCACAAGTGACGCAATGATTGCTAAAATGAGACCTGTGACAATAGGCGGAATATGAAAAGTATCATGCACTGTACTTGCAACTGAGTGGCCTTGTACCATGGTGCTCGGTATGATTTCAAGTGCGAGAGCTACAGCGAATACTATCGCAAAAATCATCCCTAATTGGCGATTGCGAAAACCATTTTTCATGTAATAGGTTGGCCCGCCTACAAACTCACCTTGACTATTTTTCTCTCGATAATGAACGCCTAACACACTTTCACTAAATTTGAGTGCCATTCCGAAAAAAGCGATCACAATCATCCAGAAAACAGCGCCCGGACCACCCATCATAATGGCGGTAGGGACACCTACAATATTGGCAGCGCCTACAGTAGAGGAGAGTGCTGAGGTAAGTGCTTGGCGTGGTGTAATGGTTCCTTCTCCTACCGGGGTTGCATTAAATTGTCCAAATGTTTGTTTTATGATATAACCAAAATACCGAAACTGAATTCCCTTTAAGTAGCATGTCAAAAATAAACTCGATAGCAACAGAAGCAACACAATGGGATATCCCCATAACCAATTTGTAAATTGAATAAGATATGACATTGTTTCATCCCCTTTATATGATTCAATGCGAAATCGTAGTATCAAATGAGCTATAAAATTATTATAGGTTAAATAGACTGAAATTTACAATAATTTATAAGAGTGATTTATCTTAATAATGCATTAAAGTGTTAACAATTTGGACATAATCAGTGTACTTTTATAGATGAAAGTGATGAAAATTATATGTTAAAATATTCACATAAAAATAGAAAAGAGGAAGAGGTATGCTTCTTTTTATTATAGAGATAATCATTATGGTCCTCGCAATTGTGTTAGGGTTACGCACTGCGGGGGCTTTAGGTTGCGGTATATTTGCTTTAGTAACTCAGCTTGTGATGATATTTGGTTTTGGTTTGCCACCGGGTTCTGCGCCTGTGACAGCGGTTTTAATTATTCTCTCAATTGGTATCGCTGGCGGGACGTTGCAAGCAACTGGTGGTATTGATTATTTAGTTCATTTAGCTTCAAAGATTATTGAACGCTTTCCAAAGTCAATTATTTTCATAGCGCCGTTGATTGTTTTTGTATTTGTCTTCGGTATAGGTACAGCGAATATTGCATTGTCATTAGAACCCATTATTGCTAAAACAGCAATCAAAGCACGTATACGCCCTAAAAAAGCATTAACTGTGTCTGTTTTAACTGCGAATCTTGCATTGTTGTGTAGCCCAGCTGCATCTGCAACTGCGTATATGATTTCTGAATTTGCGGGACTTGGTTTTACGCTCGGTCAATATTTATCCATTGTCTTGCCGACAGCGTTGATTACGATGTTTTTATTAAGTTGTTTTGTGACTTTTGTAGGACAAACGAAAATAGATGATGTCCATGCACAAACGATGTTGCAAAAGATTGGCCAATCTCAAACTGAAACGCAGTATAGCCTTCGCGTCAAACTGGGAGTTATGTCATTTATCATTGCTGTTATTTGTATTTTAACTTTTGGTATTTTCCCAGAGTTAAGTCCGTCATTTAAGGTCGATGGTGAGACGGTTCAATTACAAATGACAGAACTTGTACAACTCTTTATGTACATGAGTGCGATGGTTAACTTATTACTGATCAAGGTTCAACCTCAACAAATTTTGTCCTCTCATATTACACAAGCAGCTATGGGGGCATTATTTGCGGTACTTGGACCAGGATGGCTTGGTGCCACAATCTTTAGTGCACCGTCCAACCGCTCAATTATGGAAGAACAAGTCGGTGGCCTCATTAGTGCGGCACCGTGGCTGATTATTTTACTCGTTTCACTGATTGCGATGGTCGTTATCTCACAATCTGCAACGGCTTCGATTGTAGTACCGATTATGTTATCACTTGGAATACCACCTACATTTTTTATGGCTGTTGTGCAAACGTTAAATGTGAACTTTGTTATTCCGGCACAACCGACAATTTTGTTTGCGGTCGATGTTGACGAAACGCGATCAACACGTACGACAAGCTTTTTATTGCCAGGATTCTTCGGCATTACTGTATCAGTCATTGTCGGATTGAGTATTAAAACATTATTAGGATTATAAAAGGATTGAATATGACGGCTCGACATCATTTTGTCGGGTCGCTTTTTGTTTTGTTTAAATTGTTAAAATATTTATTTTAAGAATGATGAATTGATGTTAAAGAGGTCCTATTATATGATGAAAGCGGTCACATGTTAAGAGGAAAGAGTGATGAAAATGAAGAATCATGAAAACGCCTATCTTCTACAATCGGGGAAGATCAGTGTTGGAATTGAGGTGGGTTCAACGCGTATTAAGACCGTTGCAATCACGCCTGATTGTCATACGATTGCAACAGGATCATTCGAATGGGAAAATCGTTTTGAAGCAGGATATTGGACGTATCATTTGGATGAAATGTGGAAAGGAATCCAAGAGAGTTACGGACAGATGACGCGTTATATTGAACAGAAATATAACGTTACAATGACTCAAATTGCATCACTTGGAATTAGTGGAATGATGCATGGTTATCTCGTATTTGATGATAAGGAGAACTTGCTTGTGCCTTTTCGTACATGGCGTAACAACAATGCCACCGAAGCAGCAGTAGCGTTGCGAGAAAAGTTTGAAGTCAATATCCCTGAACGTTGGAGTATTGCCCAATTGTATCAATCAATACTTAATCAAGAGTCACATGTTGCTCATATCTCATTTATGACGACTTTGTCTGGTTATATTCATTGGCGTTTGACGGGTGAAAAAGTACTAGGTATCGGTGATGCATCAGGGATGTTTCCAGTTGATAGCGTGACTCAATCCTATCGACAAGACTTGTGTGAAGTCTTTGATGAACTACTTGAAAATCACGGTTATTCTCACCGAATTGAGTCAATTTTGCCAAAAGTCAATGTAGCAGGCCAAAATTCCGGAGAGCTAACAACACAAGGCGCACGTTTGATTGACCCGACAGGTAAGCTACGCTCAGGATGTCCGCTATGCCCTCCTGAAGGGGATGCGCAATCAGGAATGGTTGCGACCAATAGTGTTGCGCCACATACCGGTAATGTATCAGTGGGGACGAGTATATTTGCGATGATTGTATTAGATAAGTCGCTTTGCCACGTTTATCCTGAGGTAGATATTGTAACGACGCCAAGTGGACACGAGGTTGCCATGATACATGCCAATAATGGTACATCAGACATCAATAGCTGGATGGGGCTTTTTGGCGAGGTACTCACTGCTATGGGCATAAACTTTAATCAAGAAGCACTCTTTACGACAGTACTTGAGCGAGCATTGGACGAAAATGCAGATGCAAGCCACTGGTTGTCCTATGGATATGTATCAGGAGAGTTTATCACAGAGGTCTCAACAGGTTACCCTATGTTAGTGCGTACACGTGACGGACAACTGACATTAGCGCATTTGATGAAGACACATCTTTTTAGTACTATGAGCACTTTGAAAATAGGTATTGATTTGCTACAAAGAAACGAACATATCCGTATTGATTCAATTGTAGGACATGGCGGACTTTTTAAGACGCCTCAAGTCGCTCAAAAATATTTGGCTATGGCACTTGAAAGTCCGGTTCGTGTAATGGACACAGCTAGTGAAGGGGGCGCATGGGGCATGGCAGTCCTTGCAAACTATAGTCTGCATGCGCATGAACAAGAGTTCGAAACATACCTTAAACAGCGTGTTTTCCAACAGCGTCCATCAACTGAATATACACCATTACCAGAAGATATTCTACAATTTCGTGAATATGTAGCTAAATTTGAAGCGGGATTACAATTACAAGAAATAGCGCATCAAATCTTTAGTAAGAATACAAAGAATTAAATGACATCGTAAAAGATGGAGTGCAATTATTTTAAAGTTGAAAGTGTAAGTGTTAAACTATGACTATGATTAGGCGATACAACTAACTTTATGCAGATATACAAAGAGAAAGGAAGTTGGATAATGCCAAAATTAATATTATGTCGTCACGGCCAAAGTGAATGGAATGCACAAAACCTCTTTACAGGATGGGCAGACGTTGATTTATCTGAACAAGGAGTACAAGAAGCAATGCGTTCCGGCCAAAAGCTCAAAGCACAAGGTGTTCGCATTGATGTTGCGTTTACCTCATTACTTAAACGATCAATTAAAACGACATATCATTTGTTAAATGAATCGGATCAACTGTGGATTCCAGTTCATAAAACTTGGCGTTTAAATGAACGTCATTACGGAGGATTACAAGGTTTAAATAAAAAAGAAACCGCCGAAAAGTATGGAGAAGAACAAGTTCATATTTGGCGTCGGTCTTATGATGTGAAACCACCTGATCAAAGTGAGTCACAACGACAAGAATACTTGAAGGATCGTAAATATGAACTGTTAGATCGTCGTATCATGCCAGAAAGCGAAAGTCTAAAAGACACGTTAGAGCGAGTGATTCCTTATTGGAATGACCAGCTTTCACAATACTTATTGGACGGTCAAACTGTATTAGTCTCTGCGCACGGAAACTCATTACGCGCATTGATTAAGTTTTTAGAAGGCGTACCTGATGACGAAATTGCACAATATGAGATTAAAACGGGAGCACCCCTTATTTATGAACTAGATGAGGCACTGCATGTCCTAGATAGTTACTATTTATAATAAAAGAGAAGATTGGGATACACATACATGAAAGTTGAGACTGTTTAAAGCTAAAACAGGTTTCGACATCATTCGTATATATCCCAATCTTTTTTTGTGATGATGCATGATAATTTGAAAACAGGGAAATACCTTGTAAGTCGTTCATCATTTTAATACCAATGTCTATTGATATAGTGATTATATTATTATGATAAATAATTATTTTGTAATCATATTCTGAACATTGAAAAATAATTGTAATAAATTTTTAAAATTATGATTAAAAAGATAAATGAAAGGGTAGCAATGAAAATATAGTTATTATAAATAGACTAGGAGGTCAGGAATATGGGGAAAATTGTAGATTCATTGATGGATGCACTGAATAGTATAATTGGTTTTATTCCAAACTTAATTAGTGCTATTATTCTTTTGCTTGTTGCATGGATTATTGCAACAATCGTTAAAAAAATCATTGTGAAGGGCCTAGGTGCTTTAGGATTTGAAGAATGGTTACAAAAGAAAGGGCTCGTTGATCGTCAAAAAGGAAAATCAGACTCAGAAGGGTTAATCAAAACCTTTGGTAAGTTAGCATACTTCTTGATTTTCTTATTATTTTTACCGGCAGTATTCGATGCATTAAAAATGGAATCAGTATCGAATCCAATTCGTAGCATGATGCAAAGTGTTTTAAACTTTGCGCCAAGAATTCTTGTTGCGGTAATTATTTTAGTCATTGGATTATTTATCGCTAAAATGTTAGGTACTTTAGTGAAAAACTTATTACAAAGTTTAAATGTAAGTCGCTTCAACCATTATATTAACTTTGGTAACGATAAAAATAGTATCGATTTACCAGTAGCAGTAGGTTGGGTAATTACAACAATTATTGGTTTATTCTTCTTTGTTCAAGCGTTAAACACTGTCAACTTAACAGTGTTAAATAAGATTGGTGCGGCAATTATCGGGTACTTACCGTTAGTTGTATCAGCTGGAATTATTTTAGCATTAGGTTTAATCGGAGGGAACTTACTTGCGAAATTCATCCGTAAATCAACTGGCAATAACACATTAGCGGAAGTCGTTAAATTTTTATTAATCATTGTTGCTGTATTTATGACATTAGATCAATTGAATTTTGCACAAAGTATTGTTAACGTTGCATTCTTATTAATCCTAGGTGCTATTGCTGTTGCCTTTGCAATTGCATTTGGTATCGGTGGTAAATCATTTGCAGAAAAACAATTACAAAAACTTTCAAACAAAATCGAAAAAGAAAGCGATTCAAACCATAATCAATTTTAAAGCAAAAGAGGATGGACACGTATTGGTCCATCCTCTTTTAATATGCAATTTGATACCGAAACAAATAGAGTCAATCAATAGATCTATCTTATGATGTGGAAGCTTGAACGGGATAGTGATCTGAGTAGTCTTGGTACTGGTATGTTTTGCCCCATGATTTTACTTGCCACTCAGGAGAATGTGTCTTAAGAGCTGTATTGCGCCACGATGGAGGATTAGCGTGATCACGTTCTACAAGAATATAATCGAGGTATTGCGGTTCTAATTTGGGATAATTATATTGAGCAATACTGTTTGTTGCTGTATCCCAAGTGCTCGTATGACCAGAATATTGTGTAGGTGGATTAACATTTAATGTCTCAAGCATCTTTTGATATTCTGGTGTATCTTTAATAACATTCAAATCGCCTCCAATTAGAACCATTTCATCTTCGGGGATGTTCTTGTTTTGAATGAACGTTTGAATTTCACGCATTTGACTTTCACGAACGCTTGCATATTTATCTTGAGATAAGGTAGAACCATCAGCTTGCAAATGTGTGCCAATTACGTGAACTGGACGCCCATTGTGATTGATTTTGACATATGCAAATCCTTTATTCGAAAAACGATCTGCGCCGCGCCCATTTTTAAAGATATGTTGTTCTTGTTGAATAATAGGAAAACGACTAACGATACCGACACCTCCATTTGTAGGGGAAACGCTAGAGTAAGCACCGGATGTTCGGTCCCAACCTTCTTGACTTTGTCCAATCACAGGCGTTTGATAAGGATAGTGCTGTTGGAGATTTGCTAAAAGCTTCGAGGATGCTTCTGAATCAAATAACTCATTCAATATGATAACATCATTGCCTTGTATGTAATCTGCACGAGAGATTAAATCTGCGCGCTGCATTTGTCCCCAATTGGGGTATAATGATTGCGGCATAAAGTAGACATTATGCGTAGTTATTTTGAAATCATCATATGTTTCAGCATGCATTGGCGAATAAGAGAAAAGTGAAACGCATACAAGAGATAGTGCAAAGATGCGTAGTAATATCTTCAAAAGAGTCACTCCTTTTAATTCAATCATTTAAATCCATTATTTCAATAGCAATATACCAAAATAAATATTATCGAAGCGGATATTTACATAAACTCAACTTAAACTTTAGAAAGTAGATATTCTTAACATAATCAAAATAAAAAAGAGGCTCTGACAAGATGAGGCCTCTGAAAAATTATTTTCAGAAACATTCATCTAGTGTCATAACCTCTGAATCATCTACGGGTCATCGTCTTTGTCAACCTTACGCTGATTCAACCAATGTTTGAATAACACAAGGATACAACCGACAATAATCGGAGTGAAAAGTTGATCGATGATATAAGAGAACATAGTGTCCCCTCCCAAACTTATTTCACTAGGAAATAAAAATAGACGATAATTCATAATATGTCGTAAAACCCTAAATAAGCAAAAAGCAAAATAGGTCAAAATATGACTCATTCAATGAAAAGGACAGTAAATAGTGTCTTATTTATATGAAATATATGTGATAATTAACAAAATCTGTTGTTTATAAAGAATTGATATCAATTTATTGAATGAGAATGCAAAGATTGCTATATAAAACAAACATAAATAAGCTGAGACACGACAGATGTCCCAGCTTGTTTTAATCATTTAGACGTTGGCTTGATTGAGTCGCAACGTACTTGTTTAGCGAGTGAAGTAATATAGCCGAAGAAGGCATCATGATCAACATGATGAATGATATTAATTTCTCGACCGTGATTAGGATCCATATAAGTCCGTCCTTGACTGGGTCCTTTGGTGATTACAGCTGCTTTGACTGTTTCTTTTTGAACGAGATCAGGTTTACCGACATAAGCAGTGGTTAACACGTCCCACAAGAAATAAGTAGAGTTTGTTTGGAAGTGTGTCAAAGGTGGTACTGAGGCATAGCTCACACCTAAAAAGTCAACACCAGGATATTGACGTTCATTCGCCCACATTTGTCTAATGTCAAGTGTGAGTGGGACTTGATTAGTACTTTCCAAAGCAACCATATCAATGGGGATATTGGAATCAAAAACAACTTTAACAGCATCTGGATCCCAAAATGCATTCCATTCTGCTGTCCCGTCATGCTCAGGTTCTTCGACATTCCCGCGATCTAAGAAAGTGCCTCCCATCCATACAAGACGCTCAATTTTGGCTTCGATACTTGGATCCACTTTGAGCGCTTTTGCTAAATCTGTCAAAGGACCGGTAAATAACAATGTGACACGTTCTTTTGAATAATTCAACTTAAAAATAAGATCTTCATAAGCTTGGCACTTTAATAACTTCGATTGTTCTGTGACACGTTCATTTAAGATAGGTAATGCATCCATAAAAAAAGCGTGCATACGCCATTCTTTTGGAAACGGATTTTTTCCGCGTTCTTCTGAGACGGCTACATCAATAGCATATTCCGAAAAACGGTTGATGATTTTGCGTGTAGCACTTTCAGAAGGCTCAACATAACAATCTGCTCCTATTGTGCTAACGCCTATTAAATGAATATTCTCCATATGTAGTAACAAAAATAATGAAACTAAATCATCTACGCCACCATCGTGATTAAAATAAACGTTATGCATCTTATATTTTCTCCTTTTTAACATATTCAATATATATTGTAATAGAAAATAAAATATAAAAAAAGAGAACTTGTTTTGTCTTAACTATTATCATCAATCGATTCATCATCAGAATTGGCATGTATCTCTTTATAGAAGGATGAGACAACATTGGATGTTGAAATATATTGAGCACCTGCACAATGTAAAAATACATCATTTATTTAATGTGCAATTTATATACATACTAATATCAATAAATTGTGAATATTTAATATTTTAAGCTTGATATTAGATGTTCATATGACCAAAAATTGATTTAAAACTTTTTATATTTTGCAATGTTAAAAGTTGATAGCCAAGCATGATTTGAAGTTTATAATAATAAGTTGTTAATAAAATAAATAGTCAAATAAAAAACAAATTAACATAAATTTAACAAAATATAAAAAAAGTGCTCTATAATGATGGGTAAGAACACTTCAATGAGGGTGTCACTTTTATATCGGAGGGATTATATGTCTAAAAAAACAACTAAATCAAGGATGGATTTCTTACCTAACAGAGCGAATCAATACGCCATTCGTAGATTTACTGTAGGAACGGCGTCAATTTTAATTGGTGCAACATTAGTGTTAGGCGTTCATCATGATGCTCAAGCAGCTGAAGAAGATTCAACAAGTTTGAATTCTGAAAATTCAGATGCAACTCAAAGTGAAACATCATCCGTAGAGTCACCTGAAACACAAACTACTGAACAATCAGTAGAAAAAACACAAGAAGTACCAACAGAAGAAACGTCACAAGAAGAAACATCGACAATAAATGAATCAGCAGAGGAAGTACCAACAGAAGAAGCGTCAACAGAACAATCATCAAACGCATCAACAGAAGAAAAATCAACTGAACAACCGACAAAAACGCCAACAGAAGAACCCTCACCTACACCTTCAGAAGAGCCACAAGTCGATGAAAAAGATTCAGTCGATTCAACGCAAAACACAACAGAAGAAACTGCAAAATCAAACGAAGCATCAACTGAAAACACTTCAGTAGAACCACCTCAAACAAACGATGTACCAACCGATCATCCAAGTACATCAGAACCACCTCAAAATGAAATCAATTTAGATGAGTTAGACCAACAGCAGAAAGAAGATTTAGAAGCTTATAAGCGTTCATATCAAGAAACAGATAACAAAGCAGATGTATTTAATACTATTTTAAAAGACAATGGCTTTAGTGATGAACAAACAAAAGACATCATTAATCAGATGGACCTTGGCAATTTAAATCAATTGTCATCAGAAGAAGCTTTGAACCAACTTATTTATGAGGCACTTCAGTATGCACAAAAGAATCAGCAACCTCAAAACTTTGCAGTACTTCCAACTGCGACTAGAGACGCTCGCGAAGAGTCAGTGAATACAGCAGTGCCACTTGCTGCAGAGGCGCAAGGGAATAACGTCAATGACAAAGTAAACTTTGAGAATTTAGCAATCATTGATGACAATGGCGATACGACGATTCGTCCTAACAACGGTGAAGGTTTTGTAGTGAGAAGTTCATTCGATGTAGATAATTCAGTCAATTCAGGAGATTATTTTACAGTTAAATTACCTAATACTGTTGTAACAAATGACCATAAGCATGATGACACACGTATAGATGATATTAAAAATGCAAACGGCGATGTTATCGCAAATGCGTCATATGACCCTCAGACAAAGACCATTACGTATAAATTTACAGATTATGTAGATACGCATAGTAATGTCAAAGGAAGCATTAACTATTATAACTTTATCGATAGAAATGTAGTTCGTAATGATACTCAAGATGTTCCGCTGAACTATGAGTTTGCGGGTGAAGCGCTGAATGAAAAGCGAGATGTACAATACGAACCATATGAAAGTTTAAATGGATACACAATAGGAACGAGCTTCACATATTTTGATCAACAAACAGGTGAATATGTTCAAACGATTTATGTTAACCCCGAATCTAACGCAATCAATCCAACAACATTAGACATATACGGTGTAGGTGACAGTTCAGCAGTCATTAATGACCAAGTGAGCTACAAAGTGTTTGAAGTACCACAAGGTGAGACGTTAAATAAAAGTTATTTCTTCGATGAAAATCAATATAAAGATGTGACTAATAGTGATACACCAGTATTCACAAACAACAATATGCGCTTAAATTTTAACGCAATTAACAACCCTTATATTGTGCAAGTTCGTTCAAAAGCAGATTTAAATAGCCAGAAACCACTCATTCAAGGGGCGACACTTAGCGATGGTGACACTCGCGTATCGATGTCAAACCAAGTCTTGTATGGAAGTGGTAGTACAGATGCTATGGGTGAAACATATAAATTAGGAAATTACGTTTGGGAAGATACCAACAAAAATGGTATTCAAGATGAAGCGCAAACAGGTGTAAAAGATGTCACTGTTCAAATTACCTTACCAACAGGTGAAATCTTAACTACAACAACAGATGAAAATGGCTATTATGAGTTTTCAGGACTTGTAGATGGTGATTATAAAGTTGAATTCAGTAACTTGCCAGAAGGTTATGAAGTAACGACAACAAATGCTACAAGTAATCCTGAGCAAGACTCAAATGGATTAGACTCTGTCGTAACAATTAATGGTCAAGATAATATGTCTGCTGACCTAGGTATATACAAAAAAGAAATACCAAAGTATGAGTTAGGTGATTTTGTTTGGGAAGATACGAATAAAGACGGACTTCAAGATGCAGATGAGCCAGGTATAGCAGGAGTTAAAGTCACATTGACAAAACCAGATGGAACGACAGAAGAGACAACAACAGATGAGCAGGGTAACTACCGCTTTACAGGATTAGAAAACGGTGATTATACTGTAAAATTCGAAACACCAGAAGGATACGAACAAACTGTAGCGAATTCTGGAGATAATGACGCTGAAGACTCAGATGGCACAGAAGTGGACGTGACAATTAATGGCGCAAATGATCTAACAATCGATAGTGGATTCCATAAAGCAGAAGTTGAGCCACCAGTAGAGCCAACGTACAAAATTGGAGATAAAGTCTGGGAAGATACGAATAAAGACGGACTTCAAGATGCAGATGAGCCAGGTATAGCAGGAGTTAAAGTCACATTGACAAAACCAGACGGAACGACAGAAGAAACAACAACAGATGAAAATGGAATATATGTATTCGAAGGACTGAAGAATGGAGATTATACAGTTAAATTCGAAGCACCAGAAGGATACGAAGCAACAATAGAAAACGCAGGCAACGATGAGCTAGACTCAGACGGAGCAAGCGTGAAAGTCACAGTGAATAATGCAGACGATTTAACAATCGATAGTGGATTCCATAAACCAGAGGAAACACCACCAGGCGAGACGCCACCAGAGGAAACACCACCAGGCGAGACACCACCGGGCGAGACGCCACCAGGAGAAACACCACCAGGCGAGACACCACCGGGCGAGACGCCACCAGGAGAAACACCACCAGGCGAGACACCACCGGGCGAGACACCACCGGGCGAGACGCCACCAGGAGAAACACCGCCAGGCGAGACACCACCGGGAGAAACGACGCCAGGGGAAACACCACCAGGCGAGACACCGCCAGGCGAGACACCACCAAGCAAGACACCATCTATGGAAACACCGTCACATCCTGGACAACACAATGAGGGTAGTCAAAAGTCTATGAAATCTGCACATGCTGAAGCTAACCGAAAAGGGTTACCAGAAACAGGAAATGTACAGACTCAAAATGGTACAATCTTTGGTGCTTTATTAGCTGGATTAGGACTTTTATTAGTAGGGCGTCGCAAAAAGCATAAGTCTAAATAAATGAACCTACAGTTGTAATGTGGATGACAAAGCGTTATGCAATTTCAGGGTGTATTACTGAAAGGAAGTAAGGTTCAAGGTAAAATGAAAGAGACCAAAATAGGCTTTAATGGATTCACCTTTATATTGATATAATAGAGCATTTCAAAAGTAAGACTTGAGGTTAAGCACACCACCTTCACTTTGGAACAGTATGAATAGCTGTTTTAAAATAAAAGTGACGAAGTGCTACACCTCAAGTCTATTTTTAATGGCAAAATAGGTGAAAAAGCATAATGCTAAATCCACATATGATTTCATAAGTTCTGCGTATTGTTAAAAAATAAAACGATTATAAGAAAGCTTGGTCTTGCTGAGCAGTTTGGTCTATCCATGCCACAATGTCTTGTAAAATGATGGCGCTATAGCTTGGTTCATTAAGAATTTCGTGAGCTAAATGATCATAAATGCGCAATGATTTATGTTCAGATGCAATTTCTGAAAAGAATTGAATAGAGTCGAGCGGATTGACGATACTATCCTTTTGACCGTGAAGTATCAGAACAGGATCAACAAAGGCTTCGGGATGATTTTTAAGTTCGATCACACCGTCAATAATGGCATAAGTGAGCCCTGCAGAAAAGGTCTCTGGCACATAAGCATCTTTTCTATAAAGCTCTCGAATGTAGGGGTTTGTAGATAGACCTTCATCCAATGAATTAGGAAAATATGTGTCAGCTGGAGTCTGACGGTTTCCATATGCCTCAGGAGAAAATCGATTATTGTCACGCGTAACTGCGCCAGACGTAATGATACCATTGACAGAACCCGGATGACGTGTACCATACATTGCTACTGCATACCCGCCCATACTATGTCCGAGCAAAAAGATTGGACCTGTAAAGTGCGTTTTGACATAATCTACGACAGATTCTAAATCTTCAATGATTTGATTTTTATGATCATAATAGAGCGGTTTGCCTTCAGAGCGACCATGACCTCGTTGATCGTATCGAATGACGTTAAATCCATTTTGACTTAAGTGTTCAGCAACATGATCATATCGATCAAGATGTTCTGCTAATCCATGTACAATAATGACATTGATATCATCTGCATCCTCAAAATAGACATCCCAATCAACAGGAGAATTGACCTTAGCATAAAGTTTCGTGCCATCTTTTGATTTAATGGTTTGTAGATAATTCATTTTTAACGCCTCCTTATTATTTATTAAGTTCATTATACGTCAATGATATAGTAAGATAAACAAATGTTATTTTGATTCGTTTAATTATTACTTTTAAAACATCAAAAATATAAGAACTACTGATTTATATTATAAAATGATACGTTATAATTGTATTATTCATAAAAGGATAAGGAGGATATATTGAATATGCAACTCATCTTTGATCCAAATGTTAACATCATTTATCGAATGGTAAGTGGTTCTTTTTTTCTAATTAATATTATACTTGCTTTTATCATTATATTTTTAGAACGAGATCGCCGCGAAGCCACATCCACTTGGGCATGGTTGTTGTTATTATTTATTATGCCGATTGCCGGCTTTTTTCTATACCTCTTTTTTGGAAGGGCTGTTCAGCTCAAAAAACAAAAGGTATCTGGTCAAGAAATTGAAGATGCGAAAGATCGTGTCAAATGTCAAAAAGAGGATTTTCGTCAACAGACCTTTCAATCACATAATCCAGTTGTAACGAAACAAGCTGATCTTGTGCAATCATTACTTATCAGAGAGGCTAATTTTTTAAGTGAAAATAATCATGTTCAATTGTTTACAGATGGACATGAGCTCTTTGATAAATTGAAGCATGATTTGAAGCAAGCTCAAAAATATATTCATATGGAATTTTACATTTTAAATATGGATGGACTCGGTTCAGAAATATTGAATATTTTGACTGACAAAGCGAAAGAGGGGCTTGAAGTTAAATTGCTCTATGATGCAGTAGGGTCTAAACAATTGCGAAAATCTAAGTTAAAAGCACTGACAGATGCTGGTGCAAAAGTGGAAGCTTTTTTCCATGCAAAAATTATCCCTTTTATTAATTTTCGCGTTAATAATCGTAATCACCGTAAAAATGTGATTATTGATGGTGATATTGGTTATGTAGGGGGATTTAATGTCGGGGATGAATATTTAGGATTAGATGAAAAAATGGGATATTGGCGCGATACACATTTACGTATTCAAGGTGATGGTGTTGATGCTTTACAACTTAGTTTTATTCATGATTGGAACTCACAAGTGTCAGAAAATCTAGCATTACAATATGATGAACGTTATTTTCCAAAAAATGCTCGAAAAGATGGTAATGTGGCACTGCAAATCGGTTTAAGTGGGCCTAATGTCAGCTGGCCACAACTAGAATTTGCCTATTTGAAGATGATTATGAATGCCAAACAGACGATTCATATCCACTCTCCATATTTTGTACCTGACATTGGATTTGTCAATGCGTTGCGTATTGCTGCGAAATCAGGTGTAGAAGTTAATATGATTGTACCTAACAAACCTGATCAACCTTTTGTACATTGGGCTACACTGACTACGGTCGCGATGCTTATGTACGATGGTGTTAATGTGTATACTTACGAAAATGGATTTATCCATTCGAAAATGATGGTCATTGATGGAGAGGTAGCGTCAGTGGGTTCAGCCAATATGGATGCACGTAGTTTTCGATTAAACTTTGAAATTAATGCGATTATGTACAATCGGGATATCGCCATGACTTTGATCGATCAATTTAATGAAGATTTAAAAGTATCGAAGCGTTTAACACCAGAGCGTTATGAAAATCGTTCGAATTGGGTGAAATTCAAGCAATCTGTTGCCAAGCTCGTATCACCTATTTTGTAAATAGCTGAGTATAATGAGGCACTCAACTCAATAAAAACATAGGTAATGCCATCATGATAAAAGATAAATATGTAATTGTTTTATTCCATATTTAATGCTAGTATGTAAATTGTAACAATTTAAAATATCCTGCTAGGGGTGCTTTTGTAAGCTGAAAGAAGCATAATGTTTCAACCCTTTGTACCTGATCTAGATAATACTAGCGTAGGGAAGCAATGACGACAAACATGATTAAGCGACTGCTTTAGAAACTAAGATGAGTATGTTTAAGGTGCTATTGATAAGTGTCTTATTCAATGTAATGCTGTATATCTTAGTTTTAAGCGTGGTATAGATTAATTTGTTTTTCCATGAGGTTGAGACAAAAGTGTTGAGGATTTGAATCGGAACATGATCTACAAAATAACGGTTGGTTTTGTAGCGTCATGATTGTATGATTCAAAGTCCTGGCTATTAGGATACCGTTAATAGGTATGCTATAGTTTGAATACTTTACGTCTCAACTTTTTTTATGGGGTTATCTCAGCTACATGAGTCTCTTAGCACAATTTAGGGGGCTACTTATGAAACAAGAACAAATTGAATTGAAAAAGAATTTTCCAGCGAGTCGACGTATTTATAAACAAGGTGAGGATGCAGATATTCAAGTGCCATTTCGTGAAATTGAACTCTCTGAAACGGTGACAGATAATGAAGTACGTCAAAATGAACCTTTTGTAGTATATGACACAGCAGGACTCTATCACGATGAGTCATATGAAGTTGATGTGACTAAAGGGCTTCCAAAGTTACGTGAAGATTGGATTGAGTCACGTGGGGACGTTGAACACTATGAAGGACGTCGTGTACAATCAATCGATAATGGTTTCAAAAGTGAAGGCCATCGTAATTTTGTTGAACATCCATTTCGATACCAACCAAGACGTGCTCAAAATGGTAAGAATGTCACACAAATGCACTATGCCAAACAGGGAATAATCACAAAAGAAATGAAATATATCGCAACGCGTGAAAATGTATCCGCTGAATTCGTACGTGATGAAGTAGCAAGAGGACGCGCGATTATCCCCAATAATGTGAACCATCCTGAATCAGAACCTATGATTATTGGTAAAAACTTCCAAGTTAAAATCAATGCAAATATCGGTAATTCAGCAGTATCTTCTTCAATTGAGGCTGAGATAGAAAAACTCGTATGGGCAACACATTGGGGTGCGGATACGATTATGGATCTTTCGACAGGAAAAAACATTCATGCGACACGAGAATATTTAATTCGTAATTCACCCGTTCCAGTGGGGACAGTCCCTATCTATCAAGCACTTGAAAAGGTCAACGGTATTGCGGAAGACTTAACCTGGGAAATATTTCGTGATACATTAATTGAACAAGCTGAACAAGGAGTGGATTATTTTACAATCCATGCCGGTGTGTTATTGCGCTATGTTCCTATGACTGTAGATCGTTTAACAGGCATTGTTTCACGTGGCGGATCGATTATGGCACAGTGGTGTTTAGCGCATCATCAAGAAAGCTTTTTATATACGCATTTTGATGAAATTTGTGAAATTTTGAAGCAATATGATATTGCGATTTCGCTAGGTGATGGTTTACGTCCAGGTTCTATTTACGATGCAAATGATGAAAGTCAATTCGCTGAGCTCAAAACATTAGGAGAATTGACTGATATTGCATGGGAGCATGATGTCCAAGTGATGATTGAAGGACCCGGACACATTCCAATGCATAAAATTAAAGAGAATCAAGATTTAGCAGATTACTACTGTAAAGAAGCACCTTTTTATACGTTAGGCCCTTTAACAACAGATATTGCACCAGCTTATGATCATATTACCTCAGCTATTGGCGCTGCTCAAATCGCAAGTCATGGTACGTCAATGTTATGCTATGTAACACCGAAAGAACACTTGGGTCTACCTAATAAAGATGACGTTCGTGAAGGAGTAGTCACATATAAAATTGCAGCACACGCAGCAGATTTGGCCAAAGGATTGCCTGGCGCATCAGATCGTGATGACGCAATTAGTAAAGCGCGTTTTGAATTCCGATGGGTGGATCAATTCAATTTATCATTAGACCCTGAACGTGCAAAATCATATCATGATGAAACACTACCAGCAGAATCTGCGAAAGTCGCACATTTCTGTAGTATGTGTGGACCTAAATTCTGTTCAATGCGTATTTCTCATGATATTCGTGGTGTTCACAAAGATAAGCTTGAAGGTATGAAAGAAAAGGCTGATGAGTTTAAAGCACAAGGTAGTAAAATTTACCATTAATGCATAAAGAATAAAGGTTGGAACAAAGTTTTGCTTAAAGAACAATGGTTAGGTTGGGCAAGTACTTTTGTTCCAACCTTTTTGAATGATATTCACAATTGCATAGGTTATTAATCTAATATAATGTATAATCGTATATAAATATAAAAATTTGAGGTGTTTGGATTGAGGCGTATACATCAAGCAGACGCATTAAGAGGATTGTCACTAGTTGGTATTCTTTTGGCCAATTTACTTATTTTTCAATATGGTTTAACTGGACAGGATTATTTAGAGTATATGAATATAGGTCCTTTATCAAATGCATTGGCTATCGCCATGAAAGTGTTGATTGTACATAGTTTTATTCCGATATTTGGCATTTTATTTGGATTTTCAATGGATAAATTGTTTCAATCGATGAAGCGTAAAAATATTAAAGCTAAACGATTTAAACTCCTTTTAAGAGCTATTGCACTTATGGTATTAGGTGCGATTCATGCACAGTTTATCTGGCATGGAGATATTCTTCTAACATATGGTATGACAATGTTGATATTGATTGTATTCATTAATTTTAAGACTGGCTTCTTTAAATGGTGTATTTGGATTATCGGTGCTATTTCTATCTTTATTATAATAGCGAGCCTATTTTATTCAGAGCCAATGGAAGAGATTGGAACTGAGAAAATAAAAAGTTATTTATCTCAAACATCAAATATATATCAAAATGGTTCTTATTATGATATTCATTTTACGATTGATTCGATAGAAGATCCGACACTAGAAAAATGGGGTGTTTCTAATGAAGAAAAAGGACTACTCTTTTTAGCTGTGCCACTTTCAATTCTTCCATTATTTATAATAGGTGTATACCTATCACGTACTGATTGGTTTTTAAGTGTTACTGAAGGATTTTGGAGGAATCGTTTATGGTTGTATTTAATTCCTGTGAGCATTGTGATTAAGTTTTTACATCTTTTGTTGCCGACTGGATTTTTTGAAAGTGCCTCTACATTTTTTGATGTAGTACTTGCAGTTGGATATATGGTTGTGTTCAAGTGGCTATATGAACGTTTTCAGGGGCATAGTGTCATGCAAGGACTGGAATCAATGGGGAAGATGTCATTAACGATGTATATTGCACAAAGTATTTTTGGAACGCTTGTCTTTTATAGTTATGGTTTAGGCCTTTTTAATACCAATATATTATGGTTATCAGTACCAGTCTTTGTCGCATTTTATTGCTTGCAAGTGTATATCGCAAAGCAATATATGAAACATTGGCGTTATGGTCCGCTTGAGTACATACTTCGTGTTGTGACTTATTTAAAAATCAAACCACAAAAGGTAAAGATGACACAAGATAAGGTATAATTGAAATTGTAAATAAAGGCATCATGGCGGTTAGACTTCCGGTAATGTTGCGGGGAGTCTAACCTTCTTTATTTCTAAGTGTGAAAGGTGATTGAAATGAGAAAAGAAACATTAGACGGAATCATAGGCATCATGATTGGTTTAGCTATTATTGTATTGTTAAATTGGTTTGTGATTACGCCTTATACTGTAAAGGGTGAGTCTATGTCACCTACATTTGAATCAGGTGATAAAGTACTTGTCAGTAAGATTTCAAAGCATTTTTCACGCATAGATGAGGGAGATGTGATTGTTTTTCATGAGGATGATAATCGTGATTTTATTAAGCGTGTTATCGGTAAACCTGGGGATACAGTTGAATATAAGGATGATCAGCTTTATGTTAACCATAAACCTATTGATGAACCTTATCTAACCTTTAACAAGCGGTATCGAAAGTCTGAGTTTTTAACTGAAAACTTTGATGTGAGCGATATTGTAGGAGCCCAAAACAAGTATAAAATTCCAGAATCACGCTATTTAGTATTAGGTGATAATCGGTTAAACAGTATAGATAGCCGTAATCCTCAGGTTGGTTTGGTTGAAGAGCGTAATATTGTAGGAGAAGTGTTGATACGCTTTTGGCCATTACATCGCATGACATTTCATTTCAATCCTGGCACATTTGATGAAATTTAGATAAAAAATAAGCCCTTCTTAAAGTAAACATTGTCAAAATGTAAACTTTTGAAGGGCTTTTTATATTAACGAAGTGATCCAATCGCTTGATGATGTTGTGACAATAAAACGAATTGTATTGAAGTTGTAGATATGTGATAGTTCTCACAATTAGAATATATGTGTACTTGTATCATCATAGCCGATTAATCAACCTAATTTTTACTCTTCTAATAATGCTTCGTCAATTTCATCATAAATCTTTTGTAATTCGTATTTAGCTCTAGACATTTGGTAGAAATCGTTGCTTCTTAATGCTGATTTTGCCATATATCCTGCACGTTTAACACTTCTTTTGTAATAAGGCTCAAGACTTGCAGTTGCTAATTCATTAACATTTAAATCGTTAAGTAATGCTTGTAGTTCTTGCTTAACTGTAGCGTCATAATATTCATCAGCCGTTCTAGTTGTTTGAGCATCTGCTTCGCCTAATGTCAAACCACCTACGAATGAAGTTGAAAGTACTGTTGCTAATGTGCTTGTTATAATAAAATTCTTGATGTTCATTTAATAATCTCCTTTGGTTTATTTCACAAATTAATCATACGACAAAAACAACTACAATAAAATAAACTATTTATTAACAGTTTATTAAATAAATAAAATTTAATTACAAAAGGTATAAAAAATTTTAATTAATTAGAATTTTTTGAGAGAAGTGAGTCATTCGTTCTTCATTCACATCGTTCTGAAATATCGAATTCTTAAAAATGTGTGAATTGAGAGGGTATTTTTTGGATTTTTCAGATAAATCAGGTATGATAATTTATAGTGATGAAGGAGGTGACAAAATGCGAAGAGATGATTTAAGACAATTTAAAAATAGAAATGTAATTGCATCAGGTATAGTAGCTTGCGTTTGTTTCAAAAATAGGCTAGATATTGAGGACAATTGGAAGCGGAATGTAAAGATATTACTCAAAAATGTAGTTATTTCAGGTGTTGAAGTAGATCATGTTTGGTTATTCGAACGCAATAAATACTACGACATGTCTCAAGAATTGATAGGTCAAGAAGTTAAGTTTAAGGCCAAAGTCACGCCTTATATGAAACAAAAAGAAGGAGTATTTATAGAAGATTATGGTATTGAAAGATCGAGTAAGCTGTTGCTAAAAGAAGTATATGAGAGAGAAAATGAATTAGCACATGCCCAAAAGTATTAAACTTAATATGATGGAGTCTTGAATATGATGAAAAACCATAACAAGTAGGGACGCATTGATTTTAAATCAGAAATCTTGATGAATTTCTTATTAAAATCGATGTGTCCTTTTGTGTTTCATGTGGAACATCAAGAGACATACGCGAAATTTTACAGCATTTTAATATAGTATTAATCCCAAATTGAAAAACCTCTAATAAAATGAAGACAAAATATATTGTTAAGGGAGTATTATACATATGATTTTTAAAAGTCAGTTTGTGAAAGTTTCAATTGTTGGTACACTAGTTGCCTCATCATTGCTTAACTTAGCTCAACCTACATTTGCTTCAGGATCTGAACAAAATACAGCATCTAATGATGAAATTGCAGCTTATGGTAATACAGAAAACCCAAAAAACATCATATTTATGGTGGGAGATGGTATGGGACCCTCTTTTAATACAGCATTTCGCTACTTTAAAGATAATCCAGATACACAAGAAATGGAGAAAACAGCATTCGATGATTATTTAGTAGGCACACAAAGAACTAATCCGCATGATTCCAAAGATAATGTAACGGATTCAGCAGCTGGTGCAACTGCATTTAGTTCAGGACATAAAACATACAATGGTGCAATTGGTGTGGATGAAAATAAGAAAACAGTCGAGACAGTATTAGAGCGGGCCAAAAAAATGGGTAAATCAACAGGCTTAGTCACGACATCTGAAGTGACGGATGCCACACCCGCAGCTTATGCGAGTCATATTGATAGCCGAGATAAAAAGGATGAAATTGCAAAACAGTTTTTTGAAAACCGTATTGATGACCAGCATACAGTAGATGTCATTTTAGGAGGTGGAGCAAAATACTTCGGATCAGCAAATGACAATATCGATAAAAAATTTAAACAAGAGGGTTATGATGTTGTATCAAATAAAGATGAACTGGAGCAGGCTGACGGTGATAAAGTTCTAGGCTTGTTCGCAGATAAAAATATGCCGCTTCAAATCGATGCACCAGACGATGATCCACGCTTAGCTGATATGCAAAGTGCAGCATTAGACCGTCTATCTCAAAATGACAAAGGATTCTTTTTAATGGTAGAAGGTGCTTCAATCGATAAAGCAGCGCATGCAAATGATGTGACAGGTGTCATGTCTGAAATGGGAGGATTTGAAAAGGCATTTGATGATGCTATCGCGTACGCAAAAGAACATGAAGATACGCTTGTGGTTGCAACAGCGGATCATTCAACAGGTGGCCTAACCATCGCAAAAGGTAAAGACTATATGTGGGATGCTTCAGCGATTCATAACATGAAACATTCAGGTCAGTGGATGACTGAGCAAATTGCAGAGGGTAAAGATATCGAAGAAACAATTCAGGCAGGTTACAACAAGTCTTTACCTACTCAAACAGTTAAAGCAATACGAAAAGAAGCTAAAAAATTATCAAAAATCAAAGAAGATGACGAGCGCTATGACGCACAATATCAAAAATTGCAAGATGCCATTCAAAAAACGATAAATGATGAATCAAATACAGGATGGACAACTTATGGGCATACAGGAGAAGATGTGAATACGTATGCATTTGGTCCTCAGTCAGAAAAATTCTATGGCAACATTGACAACACAGACAATGCGAAAAATATATTTGATATTTATAACCAAGAGTGACAATCATAAAAGGTTGCATCTAAAAAAGACGCTTTCTTAAGAAGGCGTCTTTTGTTCATCTTTGAGCGTTTCTTTTTGGGATTTGTCTTTAGAATCTTTGAAGACATATTCAATAATTGTGAATACTAAAATGCTGGAAAACATTAATATTGCTAAACAATACGGCATAGCATTAAATACAAAAATAACAGTCAATATAGAGGCAATTCCAAACCAAGCTAATTTTAAATATAGTTCCATCATTATAATCCTTTATCTTGATTAAATTAAAGATTTACTACAAATTTAAAATGTACCATACAGTCAGTATAGCGAAAATACATATTAATTCAAAGAAATCATATTCATTTTTTATAAATAAAAGGATTACTTGAAAAGAAAGTGTTATTAAAATATATAAATCTACATACATCAACCGCCATTGTTCAGTTTTCGTTGATGTCTACTTACCAATGGCAACGTTCTAAGTGATAACGTCATCTTCCAAAAATCTTTACAGATTTTAATGAATCTGCCGTTATCATACGAACGTTAACCGCCATTGTCCAGTTTTGGTTGATGTCTACTTACCAATGGCAATGCACTAAGGTATAACGCACTTCGCGCAAAAATTCTTAGGGAATTTATTGCTTGAAGCTTATTATACTACGTGCATTTAAGCGCCATTGTTCAGTTTTCGTTGATGTCTACTTTCCAATGGCAACGTTCTAAGTGATAACGTCATCTTCCAAAAATCTTTACAGATTTTAATGAATCTGCCGTTATCATACGAACGTTAACCGCCATTGTCCAGTTTTCGTTGTTATTCTGCTTCTGTGATGTCTTTTGTGATGTTTTGGTAGTCGAATGTTTTGTTAAGGAATGATGGGTCTGTTGGGAGGTGTTGCTCGAACGTATTACAGTTTTGTATTTCAATTTTGCCGTGTTCGATTTCAAAGTCAAGTATATGTCCCATGAATGTTGTATCGTCTGATAAGAAGTGGGCATGAAATCCGGCTGAACCTACACCGTGAAAAATCTCGGGAGTGAAAATAGCTACGATTGTACCTTCTACATTTTCACGTCTATATTGAGGTTGTTTTCGCGCGGATTCAATGAGTCGTTGATAGGGTGGTTCTTGTTTGGGCATAACACGGATATGCATATGTTTAAACATTCCTGTTATTTTAACGACTGCAAATACATTTTCACTTAACATTTTTGAGCAAATCTTTTTGTACAATGGTTCATGCGATTCAACTTTTGTATG
Organism: Staphylococcus felis; assembly: GCF_003012915.1. Taxonomy (NCBI): domain Bacteria; kingdom Bacillati; phylum Bacillota; class Bacilli; order Caryophanales; family Staphylococcaceae; genus Staphylococcus; species Staphylococcus felis. The sequence goes on from NZ_CP027770.1 coordinate 898,944, forward strand.
AAATAGAGTGTCAGGAACAAATTGTGCGACAGTAGCGTATGGTGTTTTTTCGTCACCCCTAAGTTCTACGACTGTATCATTATCAGCACTGGCATGATACGCTTTGCCTTCGACTAGAATAACTTCGCCATTAGAGCCTGTCAGTGTTGCAATTCCGTGATCTCCTTTTTGTAAAAGCTCATTGATAGAAGCAGTCCCTTCTAGTGCGCCTGCCATTAAAGTGCCTAAAGTTCCATGTTGATATAAAGTATGTTTTGACACAATCTGTCACTCCTTAAAAATAATATATTCCTGTTTCTTTCATTATTTTATTATTAACAATAATATGTCACAAGCCTAAAGTTATTGTGAGATTGTTTATAATACATGGAAGTTATTGAAGGATGTCATAATGTATTAAGTTACGCATTTTATAATTCAGCATTCGGACAAATATATGAGAAACCGACGATTTACTGTGATAAAAGCTTAATATATTTAAGCAGTGGATTAATTGAAAATATGAAGATTTCGCAGTTTAAAGAATACGTTGAGGTTATCTTGGATTTGGTGGATTACAATAATACGCCACGTCAAGTGAGAGCAATGTTGCTGATATTTATGACTTATCGTCAGAATGAATCATTTTCTGAGACATCACAATATTTAGATGAGTTTTTGAACCAAGGTGAATTAAAATGGTACACTAAACCTAACCACACAATGATAAGTAAACAAGAGCATTTAGGAACGGTAAATGTAGTAAAGGAATCTGTTGCAGAAGAAAAATGTCAAATGGATGTATTTCGTATTAGACACGCCGTTAAGAGAGGATATTTAATTGATTCACAACAAAAGGGGACGATGCATGAATGAGTGGTCGAGTTGAAAAATTATTAATAGGGTCAGTGAAACATTTAGGCGAAAAACAGGCTGAGAACAAGTTTGATCAACCGTGGTCGACAGGTGCTTATAAGACAGAAACGCATGAAGCGGTATTACTTAAATACAAAGGTCTTGAAGGAGATGCTGTGGCAGATACACGATTTCATGGTGGCACTGAAAAAGCACTTTTTGCATATCACATTGGCCACTATGATGCATTGAGTCAGCAGTTAGGCCGAGACATTCCAATTGGTAGTAATGGTGAGAATATTGTTGTGAGCCACATGGATGAGATGAATGTGTGTATTGAGGATGTGTATCAAATTGGTGAAGCAATAGTTCAAGTGTCACAACCTAGGCGTCCATGTTGGAAACCAAGCCGCCGTCTTCGTATGCTTGAGTTTGGGAATATATTACAAAGGACAGGTCGTACCGGATGGTATTTTCGAGTTTTACAGGAGGGGCGTATTCAAAAAGGTGACGTGCTACAACTATTAGAGCGCTCGTATCATGAATGGACCATTCAACGGATGAATGATTGCTTAGAACATGAAACGTCCATAGAGACACTTCAGACACTTTATAATGCGCCTTTTTTACCTGAGAGTTGGAAGAAAACTTTGATGAAAAAAATCAATAACGAACAGATTGATGATCATAACAGACTGTATGGTCCGAATGTATAAATGATTAACGCCGATAAGTAAAATGTTACTTGTTGGTGTTTTTATTTTGGCTGAATTCAAAATAAATATTTATTCACTTTATATGTATAAATATTCCTTATTAATAATGTTAAATAAATTTTTAACGTTATTAATGTACTTTATAAAGGCGTTTTAGTAATGTTTATTTATTGGAAAAGTTATATATATTCAAAGTTAGAGTGTAAAGTTTTTGTATGAGATTTGCATTAAAATTTAATTTTAGATACTCTAATGCGTGTATCAAGATGACATACTCCAGAAATTTTGTTTAAGGGGTTCAAAATAATATTTCATATAAGGGGTGCTTAATTGTGCAGAAAAAATCTAACCAGATGGACTGGTTTGTGTTTTTTGGTGCGGCATTGGTGTTATTAATTGCTGTCGTTCCAATGATGGTATTTCCTGATCAAAGTCGTTCTGTCGTCATGGCGATGAATGATTTTGTAACGTCTAAACTTGGGGCAGTGTACCTAGTGTTAGGATTAGCGATTTTTGCATTTGTGATGTATATTGCCTTTGGTAAATATGGATCCGTAACATTAGGGCGTGCCAGTGATAAGCCTGAATTTAGTGATTTTGCATGGGCGTCTATGCTATTTTGCGCGGGTATCGGTTCAGATATTTTATATTGGGGCGTGATTGAGTGGGCGTATTATTTTCAAGGTCCACCACATGGCGCGAAACCTTTAAGTGATACAGCATTAGAATATGCGACGATGTATGGTATGTTTCACTGGGGACCGATAGCATGGTCTATTTATGTATTGCCTGCATTACCTATTGCTTATTTAGTTTTCGTTAAAAAACAACCTGTATTTCGTATTAGTGAAGCATGTCGACCTATTCTGAAAGGGCAAACGGATAAGTTTTTAGGTAAACTTGTAGATATTTTATTTATCTTTGGTTTAATCGGTGGGACTGCAACCTCTCTTGCATTAGGGGTGCCTATGATTTCTGCCGGACTTGAAAAGTTATTCGGTATTGATGGGCAAAATATGCTAGTTAAAAGTTTGGTGTTAATAGGTATTACCATTGTCTTTTCATATAGTTCATATCAAGGATTGAAAAAGGGGATTCAAGTACTGAGTGACTTGAATGTTTGGTTATCATTTGTTTTGCTTGGTTTTATCTTTATAGTAGGGCCAACGGTTTTTATTATGGAAACGACAGTAACAGGATTTGGAAATATGTTGAAAAACTTCTTCCAAATGGCGACATGGTTAGAACCTTTTGGCGGTTTAGGTGGACGTGAAGAAACAGGATTTCCACAGCAATGGACAATTTTCTATTGGGCTTGGTGGCTTGTGTATTCACCGTTTATCGGTTTGTTTATCGCACGTATTTCAAGAGGACGTACGCTAAAAGAGGTGATTCTTGGAACGATTGCATACGGAACATTAGGTTGCGTGCTTTTCTTTGGGATATTTGGGAACTTCGCAGCTTACTTGCAATTGTCAGGTCAATTTAATGTCATTGATTATTTAAATCATCATGGTACAGAGGCAACGATTATTGAGGTTATCAATCATTTACCATTCTCCTCTGTTTTGATTGGATTATTTATTTTATCAGCATTTTTATTCTTAGTGACGACTTTCGACTCTGCTTCATATATTGTGGCTGCAGCAACGCAATTATCGGTTGATGAAGAGCCGCTAAGATGGAATCGACTATTTTGGGCATTTGCGTTATGTTTACTTCCGTTTTCACTTATGTTAGTCGGCGGTGAAGAAGCATTAAGTATTCTTCAAACAGCGTCTATTGTCGCGGGTGTACCATTAATTGTTATATTTATTATGATTATGATTTCATTTATGTATATATTAGCTGGTGACCGAATTGCGCTACAAACTCGTGCAGAACGTTTCAAACGTATCGAACGACGCTCACTTCGCATTTTACGAGTAGGTGAAGATGAGGAAGACGATAATTTATAATATTAAAAAAGTGAGATGAGCAATGGTTGTTCATCTCACTTTTTATGAAATTAATGATTTTGGTCGAGCTCAGGAATCGGAAAATATTTAAATATTTCACCAGTTTTCACAGCTTCACTAATCGAATCAAGCCATTGATAATAGATGCGAGAGTGTTCCATATGCTTTTTAATTTCAATGGCTTCTTCTTTTGTTTCGTCGTCTACATCATCAGCATTGATAATACAATCGATAATGGCTTCTGATTCTCTCAAAGCTGCCATATTAATTTTACTTTCGCGTTTCCATTTTTGAGGGAAAAAATTACTGAAAAACTCAAAAAAGTCTTTTTCAGCTTCGAAATGCTGTTTACGACTCCCTCTTGTAAAACGTTGCTTCACGATGTCAAATTCTTGTAATTTTTTGACTCCAGAACTCATACTAGGTTTACTCATTTGTAGTTCTTGACGCATCTCATCTAAGGTCATACTCTCTTCAAATAACATTGTACCGTATAAGTTTCCGACACTTCGGTTAATACCATAAAGATCCATTGTTTCAGCAATAGAATTAATGACAATATCTTTAGCTTCATCGAGTTGCGATGCATAAGAAGAATGACGTACCATCTTTTAACACCTCCCGTACATATCACGTTTAAAAATTTAAGTTAAGACATACAAGGTTGTGACATAGTGAGTGGTTTCAGAAGTTTTATAATTAGCGATTGGATAACCGTACATATTCAAAAACCACTCGCGTAAATACGACATCTAAAGTCGCAGCGTTAAGAGAAGACGATATAGCGAAGTGATTTTCTATCGCCGTGATGTTCAAAGCACAATCTCAACAACCTTGTTTACTAAATGTCATTACTTATCGATTTTAACCCTTTGTTAATAAAAAATAAAATGTTTTTAATTTATTTAACGTAGAATTTGAACATTTGTATGTCTGAATGATGTGAGTTGACATCGTAAAAAAGCATATGGTAAAGTTAAGTTTGTCAAATTCGTTAAATAAAAATTTAACAAACTTAACGGAGGTATCTTGATGGAACTTGTAAAAAATTTATCTCGTCGTCAGTTTATTGATGGTGAGTGGGTGGACAGTAGCAATAAAGCCACACGCAAAATTATAAACCCTTACAATCAAGAAGTAATTATAGAAGTAGCAGAAGGAACGACTGAAGATGTTGAGCGCGCTATTTTAGCTGCAAGACGTTCTTTTGATGACGGCGAATATGCTAATGAAACAGGCGAAGTCAAAGGTCAAAAAGTACGCGCAATTGCAGATAAAATTAAAGAACATCGCGAAGAACTTGCAAAACTTGAAACATTAGACACAGGTAAGACACTTGAAGAATCATACGCAGATATGGATGATATCCATAATGTATTCATGTATTTTGCAGGATTAGCTGATAAAGATGGTGGTGAGATTGTTAATTCACCAATTCCAAACACAGAAAGTAAAATTGTCAAAGAGCCAATCGGAGTTGTGACACAAATCACGCCATGGAATTATCCTTTACTCCAAGCATCTTGGAAAATTGCACCAGCTCTTGCAACAGGATGTTCAATCGTGATGAAACCGAGTGAGATTACACCACTTACAACGATTCGAGTTTTTGAATTAATGGAAGAAGTCGGTTTTCCAAAAGGCGTTATCAATCTTGTATTAGGTGCTGGATCTGATATTGGAGACATTATGTCAACGCATAAAGACATTGACCTTGTATCGTTCACAGGTGGTATTCAAACAGGTAAACGTATCATGAAGCAAGCAGCTGATCATGTCACAAACATCGCATTAGAGCTAGGAGGTAAAAATCCAAATGTTATCTTTGACGATGCAGATTTCGATTTAGCAGTAGACCAAGCATTGAATGGTGGATTATTCCATGCAGGTCAAGTATGTTCAGCAGGATCACGTATTATTGTTCATAATGCCATTAAAGCAGACTTTGAAAAAGCACTACTAGCACGCATCAAAAATATTAAGATGGGTAATGGTTTTGATGATAATACGGAGCTAGGACCATTAATTTCTGCAGAGCACCGCGATAAAGTAGAAAGCTATATGGATATCGCCAAAGAAGAAGGCGCTACAATTGCAATAGGTGGTAAACGTCCAGATCGTGAAGATTTAAAAGACGGTTTCTTCTTTGAACCAACAGTCATTACTAATTGTGATACGTCTATGCGTATTGTCCAAGAAGAAGTGTTCGGCCCAGTTGTAACAATTGAAGGCTTTGATACAGAAGAGGAAGCAATTAGACTTGCAAATGATTCCATTTATGGACTAGCAGGTGGCGTTTTTACTCAAGACATTGGTAAAGCCAACCGTGTTGCCAATAAATTGCGTATGGGAACAGTTTGGATTAATGATTTCCATCCATATTTTGCCCAAGCACCATGGGGTGGCTACAAGCAATCAGGTATCGGTCGTGAGTTAGGTCACCATGGTTTAGAAGAATATTTAGAAACAAAACACATCTTAATGAATACTAACCCAGAGCCAGTGAATTGGTTTGGCAAACAATAACAATCATATCATTCAAATAAGGAGGACCTTTTTATGAGTAAGGCATACGATAAGATGTATGATTATATCATTATCGGTGGAGGAAGTGCTGGATCAGTATTAGGTGCACGATTAAGTGAAGACAAAGATAAAAAAGTATTAGTACTTGAGGCGGGACGTAGTGATTACCCATGGGATTTATTAATCCAAATGCCAGCAGCGTTAATGTATCCGTCTGGTAATCGCTTTTACGACTGGAAGTATGAAACGTCTGAAGAACCGCATATGGGTGGCCGTAAAGTTTTTCATACACGCGGTAAAGTATTAGGTGGTTCAAGTTCAATCAACGGTATGATTTATCAACGAGGTAATCCATTAGATTATGAAAAATGGGGTAGCCCAGAAGGTATGGACACATGGGATTATGCGCATTGTTTACCATACTTTAAACGTCTAGAGACAACATTTGGTGCTGATAAAGATGATCCGATTCGCGGTTTAAATGGTCCAATTAAGTTACGTCGTGGACCAGCAGACAACCCGTTATTTGAATCATTCTTTAATGCAGCCGTTGATGCAGGATATAAAAAAACAAAAGATGTTAATGGATATCGTCAAGAAGGATTCGGTCCTTTCGATAGCCAAATTCATAACGGGCGTCGTGTATCAGCATCGCGTGCGTATTTAAGACCTGCTATGAAACGCAAAAACTTAACAGTTAAAACACGTGCCTTTGTTGAGAAATTACATTTCGATGGCAACCGTGTCACTGGTGTGACATTTAAACGTAACGGTCGCCTGCATAAAGTGTTGGCGAAAGAAGTTATTCTTTCAGGTGGTGCGATTAATACACCTCAATTACTTCAACTTTCTGGTATTGGTGATTCAGAGCATTTACGTTCTGTGGGAGTAGAGCCGCGCTTACACTTACCTGGTGTTGGTGAAAACTTCGAAGATCACTTAGAGGTGTACGTACAACATGCATGTAAAGAGCCTGTATCAATGCAACCAAGTTTAAATAAACTAAAAATGCCATTCATTGGTTTAGAATGGTTAACACGTCGGACTGGTGCTGCAGCGAGTAACCACTTTGAAGGTGGCGGTTTCGTGCGCTCTAACGATAAAGTGGAATACCCGAACTTAATGTTCCACTTCTTACCATTAGCAGTGCGTTATGATGGACAAAAAGCGCCAACAGCACATGGTTACCAAGTTCATGTTGGACCGATGTATTCAAATTCACGTGGACACTTAAAAATCACATCAACGAATCCATATCAAAAACCGAAATTTGTATTTAATTATTTATCAACACCAGAAGATCGACAAGAATGGGTTGAAGCTATTCGTGTCGCACGAAACATCTTGAAACAACCATCAATGGATCAATATAATGGTGGCGAGATTTCTCCAGGCCCATCTGTACAAACGGATGAAGAGATTTTAGATTGGGTACGTCGTGACGCAGAAACAGCCCTACATCCATCATGTAGTGCAAAAATGGGACCTGCTTCAGATCCGATGGCTGTCGTGGACCCATTAACAATGAAAGTACACGGTATGGAAAATTTACGTGTTGTTGATGCTTCAGTGATGCCAACAACAACAAATGGTAATATCCATGCTCCAGTATTAATGCTTGCTGAAAAAGCAGCAGACATTATCAAAGGGGTTAAGCCATTAGAGCCTGAATATGTCGATTACTACGTACATGGCAAAAATGACCCTGAAGACGGCGCAATCGAGTCACACTATTAAATGATACAAATTTAATACGCATACAAAACGATGACAAAGAGAGACTTAAATCATAAGTGCCTTTTGTCATCGTTTTATTAGGATTTAGAATTATTTTGTGCTAGGTGATTTAATGAAATTTCTGGAGAACTGAAAATTTGGAACTAAAGAGGTAATATAATATCCGACGTTGAACTAGAAGCAAAATATAAAGGTATATTCATCTCGCAAACATACTACAGAAGATGTTGGTTAGTTTACAAATCAAGAGTAAAAAATTTTAAAATAATGAAGAAAAGGGTGGTAGTCAAATTATAGAGGATAAAGAAGATGGGTATAACATGGTACTAAAAATTATTAATAAGAATGTAACTTCTGGCATTCTTATAAAATGACATATAATATTAATGTTTATTAAATTAAGAAAAACACTTCAAAGATTTCGATACTTTCCCAAAATTTTTCACACTAAAATTATTATAAACAAATCATACTCACTATGAAGAAATATGAAAAGTTGTATATAACAAAAATGATTGTTTTACCCATTAATATTGGAAGGAAGAATTTATCAAAAAGAATTACATACGGAATTTTCACAGTTTTCGCATGGAATCATTTTTTTGATTTCTTCAATATTTATAACCTTTATAAAGTGAGAAGATGTATCTAAAATATTCTTGTCTTTTAACTGTTTTATAATTCTCGCTACATTTTCTCTAGTAGTTCCACAATATTGGGCTAGTTCTTCTTGAGTAATTTTAATTTTAATAATTACCATATCTTTTTCAACTACACCAAATGTATTAGATAATCTAATTAGAACAGATAGAAAGCTACTTAATTTATTTCTTGTTAACATATCTCTGATAAACATATCTTTTTTTATATTTTCTAAAACGAGGAGTTTCATATATAGATTATAGAGGCCATTATTATTTTTAATAATTCTAATAGGAACTTTATAAAATGTAGCATCTGTTTTTCCATAAAAATATTTAAATTTATCACAGATTAATAGATTATTTGGACTTACTATTTTATATATTAAGGTTGTTCCATCAGCATTATCTTGATTAATATATAAAATACCTTTATCGACAAAATACAAGTATTCTTCAAAGGATTCATTAAGAGTATGTCCTTTACTTAACTCGCTTTTCTTTCCATTCTTTTTGATAAAGTCTTTCATAATTGTGAATCTATCCATGAAATAACCCCTCCTTATAAAAAGTATAGCACTGATTTGTGATTTTGTAACATATGTTACATCTTTTGCAATTTTTATCTGTTAAAATAAGGTTGTAGTCAAATAAAAGTAGAGGGGGAGAGCCTAATGGAGAAAGGCGTTATGGTAAGTAACAAAGGTTGTTCTGCATGTTCAATCGGCGCTGCTTGTCTTATTGACGGTCCATTCCCTGACTTTGAAGTCATGGGTATCACTGGTACTTTTGGTTTGTCTTCTTAATAAGATTAAAGAGCCGAGCATATATATGTTCGGCTTGACTTCAATATGGAAGGAATTTTAGAAATGGACAAATATCTATATTTTAATGATAATTCTAGATTGCATCAGTTACCAAATGGTGGAGTTATTGAAGTGAAAAACGGTAGATTAGATGATGAAGTATTTGATTTCGAATATTTGGATTTAAATTCTTCTGCATTTGAAGCGTGTACATATTTCGATGGTTCTAAGACCGCTCCCGATATTTTAAAAGAAATGTGTAGTAAATATAACTGTGATATCAACGAACATTTAGAATGGTATTCAAATTTAATTAATCGTTTATATAAAAAAGGGCTTATTGATTTTGTAGATTATCCAATTAAAAAAAAGCTAAATGTTAGTGGATCAACTGATTATATTACACCGCTGCATGCAGTATTTGAGATTACACATAAATGCAATTTAAAATGTGAGCATTGTTATTTGGAAAGTTCGCCTTTTATACAAGATACATTGTCATTAGAAGAATTTAAAAAAATTGCTACTACAATGTATGAAAATGGTATCCTTACATGCGAGATTACCGGAGGAGAGGTTTTTGTACATCCAAATGCAAAGGAAATATTAGAATTTGCTCTTAATAAATTTAAGAAAGTTGGCATATTAACTAATGGCACATTGTTGAAACAAGATATTTTAGATTTACTAATTAAATATAAGAAAAAAATAGTAGTAGGAATTTCTCTAGATAGTATTTGTGCTGAAAAACATGATAGTTTTCGTGGTAAAAAAAGTGCATTTCATCAGACTTGTAGAACAATTAACAAGCTTTCTGAGAATGGACTTTTTGTAAGAGTTGGAATGTCCATTTATGAAGATAATATGTGGGAAATAGATGATATGGCAAAATTAGTAAGGGATTTAGGAGCATCAGCTTTCTCTTATAATTGGATAGATGACTTTGGTAGAGGAAAAACAATGGATCAGTTAAAATTAAATAAATTGGATGACTTGTCTTTTGCGGAATTTGAAGTAGAAGTTGTAAAGAATAATAGTGACATTATTCCTTTAGTTCCGATAACAAAAAATCAAGCTAACAATTGTGGAGCAGGTTGGCGTTCAATAGTTATGGATCCAAATGGAAATATTAGACCATGTGCACTGTTTCCAAAAGAATTTGTAATAGGAAACTTAAAAGAGCAGACTTATGAAGAAGTTTTTTCGTCGGAAATAGTTAATCGTTTATATTTATTACAATCACCACAAAAAAGTAGTTTTTGTAGTGATAAATGTGGATTTAAAGATTACTGTGCTGGTTGCTATCTAAAAGGTCTTAACACTAACAAAAACCATCGAAATAGTCATTGTGGATGGATTAAGGGCGAAAAATTAGAAAGCTTAGTTGAAAAAATATAATTGGAGGGAACAATGTGAATAGAAATATTATAACAGTGATAATAGGTTTAATTTTTTTGATTTCTGGTGTAGTGTTCGCAATTAAGCAAGAATGGATTTTCGCAGTAATTTTCATATTAATAGGGATTCTATATCTATTAAAAATGATGAAAAGAGATAAATCTAATGACAATAGTTCGTTTAAATAATCTGAATATTTGGTATAACCCACAAAAACTAATAATTGAAAATGCAACTTTAAATCTAGAAAAGGGCAAGATATATGGGTTACTTGGTAAAAATGGATCCGGTAAAACAACATTGATAAATACCATATGTGGAGTTATACCAACCTTTTCGGGTGATATAAAAATCAATGACTTAGATATAGTAAAGGAAAATTATCAAGCTAGATTAGAAAGATTCTATGTACCAGATACCCCCCCTATTATTTCTCAAATGACAACTCAACAATATATAAGTTTTATACTAGATATGTATCAGCAGAAATTTAACGAAAGACAGTTAGTGGAAATTTCTAAAAAATATAATTTTGAGAATTTTTTAGGTACTAAAATGGATAATCTTTCATTTGGAAATAAAAAAAAGACTGCTTTAATTTGTTCACTTTTATTAGATGTGCCTCTCAAAATATTTGATGAACCATTAAATGGCTTGGATATCGAAGCAATAGATACTTTTCTTCAAGATCTCTTTGATATGGTGAAAGAAGGCAAATGCGTTATCATATCATCACATTTATTAGATATTGTCAAAAAATTAACATTGAATATTATATATATTAACGATAAACATTGCCATTATTTCACCCTCAATGAGGAAAGCGATATAAGGAAGGTTTTATCAAATTATGATCAAGAATAGTATATATTTAAACCTGTTCTATGCTTATTATAGTAATAAAATTAAACTGAGAATTATCGTTAGAAATATAATAGGTTTAGTGGTTCTTTTAGTGTTTGAGTATAAATTAATTGAAAATTATTTGGATAGTATGAATATACTCTCTTCTAATTTCTTTAGATTGGCTTTAATAATACCTTCTTTTTTATTAACTAATATTTATTGGAATTCTTTTCGAGAAAATGATTTATATAGGTTGTTCGGTTATATACCTGTTGAGAACAAAAAAGTTTTAATAGGAATGAATTTATATATTTTTATTGATATAACTGGGAAAAGATTAATTTATTTACTAATATTGCCCTTATATGCTTGGACAAATAATAAAATCAGTTTATTTGAGTGCTTTTCATTATTCTTATTATTCCTATTGCTTATTCTGACTGCACAGTTTATTTGTATCCTTTTTTATGAGATTCGAGAAAAATATATAGCATTTATATTACTAACAGTGTTGTTTTTAAGTGTTTTTTTTAATCAAATAATAAGTTATATATTATTAGTGTTCATTATAATATGTACATTTTTGATGATGAAGAATATCCGCTTTAATTCAAAAAAGAAAAGAGAAGATGGAAATGGTTTAGTAAGAAGTATATCTAATTTAAAATGGGAATTTAAAAAATTTTTTTCAGAAACACCAAATATTATTGGAATAATAGGCATGTTTATTTTTCTTAATATCATTAATTACAATTTGAGTAGCATGACCGAAGTCAAAATTGAATTTGAAATAAAGTATTTTCTGATTTTATTTGTTTTGTCTTCTATAAGTCCATTGAACCTTCTATTTTCTTCAGATAAAGAATTACGAAGTATAGCAATTTATATGCCACTTAAAAAGAAAAAAATTTTTATAACCAAATTTTTAGTTGTATCACTAATATCTCAAACTCTACTACTAATTATTGTAATCATAAATAAGTTGTTACTTCAGGAAAATTCAGGTGAATCATATGTAAAGCTCTTTGCTATATTATTAATGGTGAACTTTATTAGATTAAGATTTGATATGATTTTACCTATCATAAATTATGAGAATAAAAGTGACTTATGGAGAAATCCCAAAAAGTACGTGTCGTTAGTTATAGTTATTCCTATCCTCTTTGTAGCACTAAATATGAGTTTGTATATAACGATTTTAATAGGATTAGCTGTTTGTTTATTACTAGAAGTATACAATTTATTATTTGTAAAGGAAGATTTCTATGGGCATAGATAAGTCTATAAATTTTTACGATAATTATATTTATATTGATAAAATAAGCAATCAAGATATAGAAAGTTTCTCTAATAATTTACTAATATCTGAAATGTTAAATGAAAGATTTCAAAAAATAAATGAGTATTCTATTATTCCTTATTCTAGTACAAGTGTGATAGGTGAAAACATTTATAACATTTTCTATTTGAAGATTTTAAGTAATAAATATAACGATTTTGATTATAACCAGTGGATTGAAAACATTTCTAGTAATTATGAATTTACTTCTAAAGATTACTATTTGTCTCTGGAGAAAATGAGCAATAAGATTAAAAGTTATCATTTAAACCCGATGAATAAAAACAAGATATTAGTTAAGGAGCGAGTATATCCAAATACTTTATTAGGTAGTAAACGTATAGGATCTATTGATTCGTTGAGCATAGGGGAATTTAATAAAGAGGAGATAAGCGAGAGAATACCAGTAAGTTTAGATAATTCTAATTTACATATTTCAAAAGTAGACGGAATTTTAAATATACATAAATTAGAAGATATAAAACATATATCTCCTATTTATGTGCCTCATGAGGTTTTTCAAGAAAAGCCACCTATACTACAAGGACAAAGTATTAATACAATATGTTATTATTTTGGAATTAATGATGAATATTCCAAAATGATTTATGGTCCTATGTTGCAAGGTTACTTAACGCAATATGGACATTCAGTATTATTTAAGAAACTTAGAATAAAAGATTTTCAGCTCTACCATTTTGAAGCACATTTTGACCAGGAGACTAATATTTTATTTATTCAATATATAGTGGATGAAATCTGGAAAGTAAAAGTAAGGGAGTCAATTATCACAGAAATTGTAGGTTTAAGTATTACTAAAGAAGATTTTCAAACCATGAAAATGTTTATATCAAATGAATATAGGTTTAAATTTAGTAAACACTTTGGAATCTTAAATTATATTATAGGGCTTGGTAATAAATTTTTTCAGTTCAAAGATATTCTTGAAGTAATTTCAAACATAGAAATTCATGAATTTTTAAACTTTTTGGATAACAAAAAATTAATAAGTATTATAAATGAGCGATGAAAATGAAGATAAAAAAAGTATTTTATGAGGATTTAGATCGATGTCTTTTTAACTTTGTTCAAAATGGAGTGCGAATAACATATTTTAATTTAGATAGCGCTTATATTAATTTAATAAAAGCTGTTGTTAATATAGGTGGAGAACAATATGAGCCTGGTACAGCTCATTTTATAGAGCATCTCAAATTTTGGAAAGAAGGGGTTAATTTATACGATTTAATGAACAGATTTGGTACTATTCTTAATGCTAATACTACTGAATGTGAAACAAATTTTTTATTATACTGTAGCAAGAAAGATACTTATACAACGTTAATGAATTTTACATCTTATTTATTGAATCATAGATATACTTGTGACGAATTTAATAAAGAAAAGAAAATAATATCGAATGAGATAAAGGGGTATTATTCAATTTTAAAAAATGAAAAGGAAAAAATGAAATATGTAAAAAAAATATTAGGAAATTTGGATCATGTTAACTCTATTTCCAAAGAATATCTAGAATCTGTTTCTTCATCATGTTATCAAAAAAATAATATCCATTATTATTTTATCGGTGATTTTAGCGGTGTAATAGATGGTAGTGTAGACAAAAGTAAAGAGAAAATGGAATTGGTAGTAGATGATACTCTAATTTCACATAGTTACGATAACATCGAATTATTTTTAAAGATACGTTACCTTTGTATGAATAATTATATTAATTATTTTGTAAAAAACAAAACAATTATAATTAATTTTAGAGATTTAACTTCTATAAAGGCCACCTCTGGAATAAAGCTGGACATTTTCAGAACTAATGTAATTTCTTATATATTAAAAATTTATGAAGACGTAAATGCATTATTGGAGTTCTTGGAAATTTGGAAAGTATCAAAAGGGGATTTCACAAAAATCGGTAATATTCTTGAAAATGAAGAAAAACTAATTGAATTATTGAATGAGGAATTTATATGTTAAAAAAGAGTATTCCATTTTTATTTATAGCTATGATAGTCTATGAAATCTCTCCTTTTAAAAAAATGTTGAGTGAATTATTAATACAACATCAGATATTGATTACATACTCATGGTTTAATTTTCTTTGTTTTACATTAATATTTTCATTCGTATTACTTCCTTTTCAGAGCAAATTCTATGGAATCATTCATAAAATGCAGTTAGTGAATAATGTTTTTATTGAAAATGATTATAAAATGACTACAGATGTAGTGGAAACTATTAACAAATTAAAGATACCAACAAAAAACAAAATAATGTTATTATTATTTCTAAATGTAATAGTGTATGGATTATTTATTAGTATTATATCAGAGTTTAAACTTAATATATTACTTGTTGTATTTCTTCCTATTGCTATAGTTTTTGGTGTTTCTTCATATGTAATAATAAATAAATTTGCAAGACAAAAAATAAATAATAATATTTTGAAGTTTTTAGTATCTATCATTATACCCATTATGATTTTATTGTACGTGAAAAAGGAAATTATATTATTTGTAACTATACAGAGTTGTGTAGTATATATATATGGGTACTTTGATAAAAGGAAGAAAAAATTTATAAATAAGTGAACTATAGATTATTTGTGACAACTATATAGTAGAGGACAAATTTACTAAGACAATAGAAGACTAAAATCTCTTGTCTTACTTTTATTCATATCAGCAGCTTATTCAATTTTATAGTTTGGCAAAAATGACCCTGAAGACGGCGCAATCGAGTCACACTATTAAATGATACAAATTTAATACACATACAAAACGATGACAAAGAGAGACTTAAATCATAAGTGCCTTTTGTCATCGTTTTATTAGGATTTAGAATTATTTTGTGCTAGGTGTTTTAATGGCTTTATGCATCATGATATAAAAGAGTACAAAAGCAAGCGTGATTAAGATGTGTCCTAATCCTGAGATTCCTGCGATAGCTGGTCCAGTTTCAAATCCTTTAATTGTTGCGATACCATTCACAAATTGCATTGCAACAGTGATGAGTACACCTGCATGATACACATAAAAGAAACTATTAAATAATTTGCCGTATTGTGTTAAATGAAAGCGACTCTCTAACAATAAAAAGATTAAAAACATGATTGTACCAAGGACTAACAAATGTGTATGAGTGACATTAAGCTGAGAGTAGCCACTAAAGTTATTGGAACGTGTCATTTCTCGATAAAACAATCCACTTAGCATTCCTAAAATGGTATATAACATTGAACTATACATTAATTTCTTCATTTTTTGACCTCCTAAATGCTACTTATCATTCATCTTAAAACACTAATATGAACTCAATATGAACGCCTAAAGATTTGAATAAGGTATGACAATAGCACCTGTCTCAGCTTGGCCAAAAATTCTTTTTGAATATTGGTTATCTTGATGGATGAGATAAAGGCTATACGCGCATAGCAAGGCATCGAGTTGATCCTCAATATGCTTTTTGGATTGACGTGTCATTGTATGCCAATCAGGCGAAATCCATTCTTCGTAATTTAAGAGGTGCCCTTCTCTCTCTAGTGACTTGAAACAAATATCTAATCTTTTGAGTCCTTGCAAGGATTGTTGAAAGTTCACATTTCTTTTTTGCTTATAGTGAAAAGGATATTCATTTGGGAAAAGGCTAGCTGTAATGGCAGTAGGGAACGTTTCAACTACATAGTGTGACGTTTCATTAATATGAATATCCACCTCATTTAGTATTCTATTTTGGAGTAAAGATAATAGGTTTTCACCACGAATGCTGCCATAAGTTTTGGTTAAAAAGGTACGACTGACATGAAATGCACGAACGTGGTGTTGATGAATCCTATTTTGAGCGAGTATACGTTCAGCTTGACGTGATCCTTGGTTGTTCGGAACGATTAAAGGGGCGTCTATCGCAATGCGTAAAGGGCCTTCATATCGTTTTAAAATTTCAAGTAGGGCTTCGTCTGTCCATATGTCGGCATGTATATACTGTATTAAGCCATGTTTATTAATAATGCAAAGCCCTGTTTCATGCTGATCTGTCCAAGCAAGGTCGATTCCGATATAATACATTATTTCGCCTCCTTAAGTACAGCATATCATTAAAATAGAAAGACAGATTAGAGAATGAATTATCAGAAAAATCTTGCCCTTATGGTTGAATTATAGATGAATATATGTATAATAATACGTATTAAAGAATAAATATTAATAAAATCTAATAAAGGACGTGGTTTATATGGGACGTACACAACAACATTAAAACAAATCGAAAGCTTTAAAGGGCACAGCTTTTTAAAAACGAATGATTTTTCTCCAGATCAAATCTTTACATTGATTGATTTTTCATTAGAACTTAAGCATAAAAAGCAAAATCATTTGCCGCATCCTTATTTAAAAGGAAAGAACATTGCTTTAATTTTTGAAAAGCCATCGACGCGTACTCGTGCGGCGTTTAGTATTGCTGCACATGATTTAGGTGCAAAGGTTGATTACTATGATAAGGGTGATATTCATTTAGGTGTTAAAGAATCAATCACTGACACAGCGTGTGTCTTCGGCCGAATGTATGATGGCATTGAATTTAGGGGGTTTCGCCAAGAAGATGTGGAAACACTGAGTCATCATGCACAAGTCCCAGTATGGAATGGACTGACGAATGAGTGGCATCCGACACAAATGATTGCGGATTTTATGACGATGAAAGAATATTTTGGTACTTTAAATAACCTTACTTTAACTTATGTTGGCGACGCTGATAATAATGTTGCTAGAGATTTGCTTGTGACGGGGGCAATGCTTGGGGTGAATGTACATATTGCAGCACCAGAAGATCTTCAGCCCAATTCGGATATACAACAATTAGCATTTAATTATGCGAATCAATCAGGGTCAACAATAAAAATAACCTCAAACGTTTCTGAAGCTGTATACCAAGCAGATGTGATTTATACAGATGTCTGGCTCTCAATGGGCACTGATGAAAAGGAGTGGGACACCCGCATTGAAAAAATGCTGTCATATCAAGTGAATGCCAATATGCTTAAAAAGACAGGACTTGATCATACAATAGTCATGCATTGTTTACCAGCCTTCCATGATACGAATACGAAAGTGGGACAAAAAATATATGAAACATATGGTATTGCTGAAATGGAAATATCAGATGAAGTGTTTCAACAATATCAAGAAGTCATTTTTACACAAGCTGAAAACCGACTTCACTCAATTAAAGCTATTATGGCTGCGACACTAGGAGATATTTTTTAAACGCAGTTCGCATAAAAAACTTCAAAAAGTGAAGTAATCATGCTTCTGACCACTATTAGTACCTCTCAACAAATAAGGAGGAACTTAAGCGTTTTTGCTTTGTTCCTCCTTAAGAGCTTTTTACCATGATTCAATATTGGCACGTTCGCCTTTGAAATTATTTTGAGTCTGATGGCGCTGTGCGAGTAATGCCTCAACATCATTAATAGAGATGCCTTCTTCATACCATAAGACAGATAAGTGATAGAGGAGGTCTGCACTTTCAGATATCAACTCATCACGGTTATGTTTCATTGCTGCGATGACCACTTCAAATGCTTCTTCTCCCAATTTTTTCGTGATTTTTTCTTTACCTTTTTCCATTAAATAATGTGTATATGACGATTCATCTCGTTCAGACAATCGTTTTTGAATACTGTTTTCAAGCTGTTTGAGATCAAAAGGCCACTCTGTATTAAAGCAGCTGTGTGAGCCAGTATGACATGTTGGTCCAACAGGGTTCACAAATAATAGTAAAGCGTCTTGGTCGCAATCTAAGTGCATATCGACTACTTTTTGAATATGACCTGATGTTTCGCCTTTTTGCCACAACCGCTTTTTAGAACGTGAATAAAACCAAGCAACCTTCGTATCGATTGTTTTTTGAAATGCTATTTCATCCATGTAGCCAAGCATTAAGACTTGCTTTGTCGTAGCATCTTGTAAAATAACGGGTAATAGACCTTTTGAAAAGTCGGGTTTTAAGTCCATCTAACAGGGATACCTCCTTGTTGAAGTGCAGTTTTGATGTCGAATATTGTTGTCTCTTTATCATGTAGAATGCTTGCTGCTAATCCTGCTGAGACATCTGTCTTTGCAAATAATTCGGTAAAGTGACTAGGATTTCCTCCGCCGCCTGATGCGATAATAGGAATGTTGACAAGCTGTGCAATTTCGTTGAGATGATAAAGATCAAAGCCTTGTTTCATTCCATCGTATGCCATACTAGTAATGAGCAATTCACCAGCGCCTAAAGTTTCAACGTGTTGAACCCAATCATAGACGCGTACATCTGTCCGCTTTTTACCGCCATGTGTGCAGCAAAAATAATCATTCAACACCTCATCATATTGGCTGTCTATTGCGATACAGATACATTGTTTGCCAAATTTTTCGCTCGCTTGTCGTACTAAGTCTGGATGATTTAATGCAGCTGAATTGAGTGAAACTTTATCCGCACCATTTTGTAGTAGTAGGGAAATATCATGAATTGAACGAATTCCACCGCCAACTGTAAGTGGAATAAAAAGGTGTTCTGCTGTTTGTCTAATGATGTCTAAAGTTAACGCATGCCCCTTTTCAGTCTTAGATATATCGAGGAATACGAGTTCATCTGCCCCTTCTTGATTGTAATAGGAAGCTAGGTCGGCAGGGTCACCAATGTCACGTAATCCTTTAAATTGCACCCCTTTAACGACACGGCCATCTTTGACATCAAGACACGGAATGATTCGTTTTTTGATCATGTGAGTCCCTCCCAAAATGTCGGTTGATGTGCTGCTTTGCCAACTATTGCAGCATGAACACCGATTGATTCAAGTTGTGCAATGTCGTCTTGATGACGAATCCCACCTGAGGCAATGACTGGGATGTCAACTGCTTTGACAAGTGCTTCTGTCGTTGCAAAATTGGGTCCTCCCATTTTACCGTCCTTTGAGATATCTGTATAAATGATACCGCCGATAGGGAGGTGAGCGATGTCTTTTGCAAAAGCAATCACATCTAAACGTGTTTCTTCAAGCCATCCATTTACTTTAATGTCACGATGGTATGCATCAACTGAGACGTAAATTTTCCCAGGAAATAATTTACTCATGTCTTCTAACCAATCTATGTTCTGTATTGCTTCTGTCCCGACAATACAATAATCTACACCTGCTAAAAAATATGAACGCAATGTTTCTTCATTTCGAATCCCACCACCAACTTCTATAGGTTTTTCAGATTGTTGTATAAGTGTCTCGATATAAGTGGATTCTGTAGCGCTTTGATCTTTTGCCCCCATTAAATCTACAATATGAATTCGATCGACGCATTGATACTGGTTGTATAATTGGATACTCTCTTCAGCGGAATGTGGCATTTTTTCTGATGTCTCATATTGACCTTCTGTTAACCGCACACTTTGTCCATTTATCAAGTCAATGGCTGGCCATAGTTTTAACATTTGAGAAACCTCCCTCCAAAGCTGTTTTTAGAATTATCAAGCCATTATTTCCGCTTTTTTCGGGATGAAATTGAATGCCAGTGTACTGTTGGTGCTGAACGATAGCAGGAATATCTGTGCCATACGATGCATAAGCTATTACGTTTTCATCCATTGGTGCTTGATAGCTGTGAACAAAGTAGACATCGTGATTCAAAGCTTCAGATGGACTTTGCAACGTATTCCAACCCAGATGTGGTACTGTATAGGATGTATTGATTGGAAAAATTTGACCTGGTAATAATCCTAAACCTTCAACTTCACCTTCAGCACTTCTTTCATATAGCAGTTGCATGCCTAGGCAAATCCCGATAATGGGTTGAGATGTTACTTTTAAATAGTGATCCAAATGATAGGATTTGATTGTTTGCATGGCGTCTTTGAAGTGACCGACACCTGGAAGAATAAGCGTGTCTGCTTTGGATAATACATCAAGGTCACGTGATAAGACGACATCATAGTCTAAGTATTCAATGGCTCGTTTAACATTGAGAACGTTACCTAATCCGTAATCTACAATGGCAATCATTCTATCACACCTTTCGATGAGGGAATTCGATTGATATCAGAAGGTGAAAGGGCTTGTTTTAAGGCGCGGGCGAAAGCTTTAAATATCGCTTCAATCTCATGATGTGTATTGCCTTGGCGCAATAAATCGAGATGCACAGTTAATCGTGCATTAATGACAAGCGCTCTAAAAAATTCTTCAACAAGCTCTGTATCAAATGTGCCTACCTTTTCTTTGCTAAATTGTGCGTCAAAATGAAGGTAAGGTCGTCCACTAATATCAACGACAGCACGTGCTAATGTTTCGTCCATTGGTAAATATTGTGTACCGTACCGTTCGAAATGAGACTTATCCTTTATGATTTGTAAAAGGAGTTGGCCTAGTACAATGCCGATATCCTCTGTTGTATGGTGGTCGTCTACCCACGTATCACCTGTGACATCAATTTTGAGACTCAATCCGCTATGAAAGCTGAAAAGGGTTAACATATGATCTAAAAAGCCAATACCAGTTTGTACATGGCTATCATTGCCCTCTATGATTTCGATAGCAATTTTTGTTTCTTTTGTTTCACGATTGATTTGATAAGCCATGTTTTTCACTCCATTCTTTAATAGCTTTTTCAAATGCGTCAAGTTCTTCATCAGTAGCGATAGAATATCGCACACATTGTGTCATGGCGGCTTCAGTCTTTGGATCGTAAAATCTTGGAATAAACCCTTTTTCTTCTAGGAATTGACCTAACGCTACAGCTTGATTTCCTCTAGTGAGCACGAAATTGGTTTCACTCGGAAAAACAGTCATATGCTTTCTAGCGTAGGTATTCATAATTGTTTTGAGTCTATGACTTAAATGCCGCTGGTATGCGACGTGCTTTTTAGTGTCGTCTTGGTGTTCAAAAAGATGAATCGCAATATCCAACGTCAGTGTAGATAGGGGATAAGGGTGTTCAATTTCACGCATCATCTTGATTGTTTGTTCGGTGCTTAGTAATAGACCTAAGCGTAATCCTGCTATTGCAAAGGCTTTAGATAATGTGCGCATTACAATAATATGGTCTTGAAGCGGTAATTGAACTGGTGTTGTGAAGTCAACATACGCTTCATCTATGACTAAATAACCTTTAATTGCTTGCATTTTATCGGCTAATTCCTGTATATACCTTTCGTCAAAACGATGTCCTGTTGGGTTGTGTGGGTTACTAAAGATGAAGAAACTCGGCTGAATTTGATCAATGGCTGCGAGTACCTTGTCGATTGGGAAGGTTAATTCATCAGTTGCATCAATAAAGTAAATCTGACGTTTTGTTTGATTGGCATAATCTTGATACATAAAAAAGTCTGGATTAAGCGTTAAACAAGGTCCCTCAGGCATTTGAAACATCAATTTTTGAATGAGTTCATCAGAGCCATTTCCACAACAAATTTGGTCAACCTCTAAATTGCCGTAGTATTGTGCATAAGCGCGTCTAAAACGATCATATTGTTCGTCAGGGTATTGATGATATTCACTCGATAGGATGATTTGGGTTAATGTCTTATCATCTATAGGTTTGATGGGGCTTTCGTTTTTATTCATTCGTATCATCTTGCAAGCCTCCTTTACGAATTAATAAAGAATGTCTATGATTGTATAACTGTTCCTCTTGTGCAATTTGTGATGCATCGACATATGTCTCTTTAAAGGTCTGTTGTGACAAATGAATAACCGTGTGCTTCGTCAAGAAATCATTTACAGATAAGCCATGTTGGAATCTTGCAGTGCGGTTTGTAGGTAAAACATGACTAGGTCCTGCTATATAATCACCCATAACTTCTGGTGAGAAACTGCCTAAAAAAAGACTACCTACATAGTGTATATAAGGAACGTAATCTTCTGGTGATTTAGTTTGAATTGAGGCATGTTCTGGCGCAATTTTATTCATGACCTGACAACTTTCATCAAAGTGATTTGTATGAATTAAATAGTGATGATTTTTTAAACTTTCTTTTAATATTGATTGACGTTCAGTTCTCTCGCTTAGATACTGAATTTTTTCGGATAGTTCGCTTAATAAAGAGTGATCGGTTGATATGACGAAAGTACGTGCTAATTCATCATGTTCTGCCTGAGCTAACACATCATAGGCTACTGCATCGATATCACATGATGCATCGATAATAAGTGCTATTTCACTTGGTCCAGCAATTTGATCAATACCGACTATGCCATATAATAACTTTTTGGCATATGCAACATATTGATTACCGGGACCTACGATTTTATCAACTTTATCAATAGTTTCTGTGCCATAAGCGAGTGCAGCAATACTTTGAGCACCACCGACTTGATATATGTGATTAACACCTGTGATGTAACAAGCTGCTAGCACGCTTTTAGCAATACCTGTTGATTGTGGAGGAGTAACCACTGTAATATTTTTAACGCCTGCTACTTGAGCTAATGTCACTGTCATAAGTACGGTCGAAGGATAGCTTGCTTTGCCACCTGGTACATAAACGCCTACAGATTCTATAGGACGATAAACTTCATACATTTCTGACTGATAATCACCATCTGTGTAGCGAATTTTTGCTTGATATGTTTTGATACGCTCGTAACTATGATGAAGTGCTTTTTTTAAGTCGGCATCAAGGTCATCATAAGCTTGTTTCATCTCTTCTTTTGGTATTTCAAGTTGAGCGATTTCAACTTGATCGAACTGTTTATTATAGTTGTATAAAGCGAGATCACCCTTTTCTTTGACGTTTTCACATATTTTTGCGATATGATCATGTAACGACAAGTCAAGTGGTTCTGATGATTGGTAATCATTTAAAAATGATTGTGTATTATAAATCAATTTTGGACACCCCTAACATTTGGATGAATGCATCAATCGCGCTTGATTGAGTAAAGAAGCTTTGTCTATTCGTAATTAATTGAGCTTGTATATCTCTAATATGTTCTTTTTCGATAAGCCCGTTTGAACGTAACGTTGTCCCTGTTTGTACAATATCAACAATGCCATCAACCATTCCGATAACACATGCTAATTCAATAGAACCTGATAGTTCTATGCAGGTGATATCACGGCCTGTGGATTTAAAGTAATCTTGAGCCATGTTAGGAAAAGAAGTGGCAATCGTTTTATATGTTTGAGTGGAATCAAACGATGCGACGGATAGGTGACATTGACCAAAAGGCAATGCTAATAACTGATTGACATCATATTGATTTTCACTTAGAATATCGCCTCCTGTAATCCCGATGTCTGCAATCCCTTGTTCGACATAAATAGGGACGTCTTTACCTTTTACAAATAAAAAGTGATAGTTTTCGGTTTTTATTTGTAATTGTCGCTCGCGTGACTCAAGTTGTTCGACTAATTCATTTTGATTGATTGAAGCCAAATAGGCTATAAAGCTTTTTAATAAACGTCCTTTTGCTAATGCAATCGTAAGCACATCGTTTGCCTCCTTTTATAATGTCAATCCGAGTCCAAAGCCTTCTAAGCCGTTATTATAATAACCACCTGACAATACACGTTCATCTGTTAAATGTGCTTTTACGAAAGTTCCCTTGTAATAGGAACGTGGTGCAAGTGGAGTGATATCTAGATGAATTTCGTTTAGGCCTAGTAATTTAAAAAATGTTGCCCAACGATTTAAGCTTGCGATGATATGGTGCTCTACGTTATAAATCAAGTTTAATCGCTCGAGTTGTTGGTGTGTTGGTGTTAGAAGTAACTGTACAATGGGATGTTGAACGCCTAGTTTTACTTTAAGTTCTGAGATATTGCGCTGTGTGATAAGTGTAAGAATATCTTCTGTCTTTTCTTTTTGATCTAAAAGTAAATCGATCAACTGGTAATGTCCGATAACTACATATTGTATGTCAGCATTGAGTTCAGATTGAATATAAGTGTAAAAAAATTTAAATGCTTGATGAATATCTTGAATAGTAGGGTTGTAACATTCTAATCCTAGTTGTGTATGGACTTGTTGATGTCTCACAATAGGGCCACTATATGCAATTGCAAAATCTTGAAGTGGATAATGTTGATAGTAACGTACTAGTTGATCTGTAAAGTCATTGCGTAATGCATAAATCATTTCACCATTTTGCCAAATGCTACGCTCACCCATCTGCTTTAAATCATCAGAAGTTAGTTGTGACCACTTCAAAGATTCAATAAAAGACGTGTCGATGAGCGTAAAGCCATGACGAGAGAAATACTCTAAAAAGCGAACTTCTAATGTCTTGTATTTGAGAAGTTGTTGCATGAAGATAACCTCACTTTCATTCTCTACCGAACTAAAGTATTTTTAAGAATATGGTTATCATAGCATACTGATATTTTGATTTCAATGAATAATCTGAAAATAAAGAAAAATACAAGCTTGCTAGGTAGATATTAAATAATCGTATTTCATGCAATCAAACTGTATAATTGAAAGTGAATCGTTAAATTTTATAGATATAAGGAGTGATTCATGATGAATTATGAAAAATATATAGATCATACACTTTTAAAACCAGAAACAACGCGTGATCAAATCGATCGTATTATCGAAGAAGCGAAAACATATCACTTTAAATCAGTGTGTGTCAACCCTACTCATGTTGAATATGCTGCCCAACAATTAGAAGGGTCTGACGTTTTAGTATGTACGGTCATTGGCTTCCCACTTGGAGCGTCAACAACTGAAACGAAAGCATTCGAAACACGTGACGCAATCGCAAAAGGTGCAGATGAGATTGATATGGTGATCAACATCGGCGAATTAAAAGACGGGCGTGATGACGATGTGCAACGTGATATCGCAGCTGTTGTAGAAGCGGCGCAAGGTCACACAGTCAAAGTCATTATCGAAACAGTTTTATTAACAGATGAGGAGAAAGTGAAAGCGTCAGAACTTTCAAAAGCAGCAGGGGCGCACTTTGTGAAAACATCTACAGGCTTCGCTGGTGGTGGCGCAACACCTGAAGATGTGAAGCTCATGAAAGATACTGTAGGGGATGCATTAGAAGTGAAAGCATCAGGTGGCGTTCGAAACTTAGATGACTTTAAAGCAATGCTCGATGCAGGTGCTACGCGTGTAGGCGCAAGTGCAGGTGTACAGATTATGCAAGGATTAGAAGCAGACACAGACTATTAATGACTCGGCGAAGAGGAGTGAAGGAGTATGGCAAGACCATTTCAACGTATTCATATCATCGTAATGGACTCAGTCGGCATCGGTGAAGCACCAGATGCCAAAGACTTTAACGACGAAGGTTCACATACGCTCAAACATACATTAGAAGGCTTCAATCAAACGTTACCCGCGTTAGAACGTTTAGGCTTAGGTAATATTGATGATCTACCAGTGGTCAAGCGTGTTGAAGACCCACAAGCGTACTATACAAAACTGAGCGAAGCGTCAGTAGGTAAAGATACGATGACAGGACATTGGGAAATAATGGGACTGAATATTCACAAGCCATTCAAAGTTTATCCGAATGGCTTCCCAGATGAACTTATCGAACAAATTGAATCGGTGACAGGACGCAAAGTAGTCGCTAACCGTCCAGCATCAGGCACACAAATTATCGATGAGTGGGGCGAGCATCAGATGAAAACAGGCGATTTGATCGTCTATACATCGGCGGATCCAGTTTTACAAATTGCAGCACATGAAGATATTATTCCACTCGAAGAACTGTATGATATTTGTGAAAAAGTACGTGAGATGACAAAAGATCCGAAATATTTGATCGGTCGGATTATTGCACGACCATACGTCGGGGAGCCTGGCAATTTTACCCGCACAAGCAACCGTCATGACTATGCGCTAAAGCCATTCGGCAAAACAGTGATGAACACATTAAAAGATGAAGGCTACGATGTGATTGCGATCGGTAAAATTAATGACATCTTTGATGGAGAAGGCGTGACACAAGCGGTTCGTACGAAAAATAATATGGACGGCATGGATCAACTCATGAAAGTCGTTGAGCAAGACTTTACAGGGATGAGCTTTTTAAATCTCGTTGACTTCGATGCGTTGTATGGACATCGTCGTGACAAACCAGGCTATGCGCAAGCCATTAAAGACTTTGATGAGCGCTTACCGGACTTGCTTGAAGCATTGCATGAAGATGACTTACTCATCATTACAGCTGATCACGGTAACGATCCAACAGCAGAAGGAACAGATCATACACGTGAGTATATTCCAGTCTTAATGTACAGCCCAAAATTCAACGGAGGTCAAGCGCTTGAAGGTGATACGACCTTTAGTTCGATCGGTGCGACCATTGCGGACAACTTCGGCGTAACATTACCTGACTATGGCCGCAGTTATTTAAAAGCATTAAAATAACATAACTTGACTATAAGAGATTGGGACATCAATCTCAAAATAATAGCGTAGAGATGATTGATTCATGATTGAATCACCTCTACGTTTTTCTTTTATCAATCATTCGTATTGTTTGGCTCGCATTTCCTAGGGGATGGGTCGAGCCGCGGTCTCGACGCTCATCCTATTCCCTCAGGCGTCTCGCCAACAATACTATGTGATATACATGTAATTTTGCTTTAAAAAAAGACATTTTCGTATCATTGAATGAATCGCCTCATTATAAGAAAACTTCGAGATATTTATGTCCCAGCCTGTTTTTTATCTTGTTGTGACCCAATTCCAAATATTTGAGGAGATACTTTATATTAAAATTGATTCATAAACTTCACAATTATAAAAGTATGTAAACAAATTCATATGCTAAAATAAAATGTAATCCATATTAATTTTATAGTGAATGAATATAGATGATAGACTGTACTGTAAAGTATCGTCTGTTTTGAGCACGATTAAAAGAAAACGGTAGAAGGTGCATATATGTTTAACTTAATGATTCTATTACTTGAGCGTGTCGGTTTAATTATTATTCTGGCTTATCTTTTAATGAATTTACGCTATTTCAAAAAGACAATGAACAACCGAGACAGTTGGCGTTCAAAATGGCAGCTCTGTATCGTGTTTAGTTTGTTTGCGATTATGTCTAATTTTACGGGGATTGTGATTCATAATGGAGACATCTTATCAAGTCAAATTTATTTTCAACTTGAGGATGATGTATCACTCGCAAATACACGTGTACTTACAATTGGTGTAGCTGGTTTAGTTGGAGGTCCATTTGTAGGGGCTATTGTTGGGATTGTTTCTGGCGTATTTCGGTTTTATATGGGCGGTGCAGAAGCGTATACATATTTAGTTTCATCACTCTTTATTGGTTTGATTGCAGGTTACTTTGGTCAGCATACGCGTCGCATTCAAGAGCGATATCCTTCAATTGGAATGAGCGCATTAATTGGTGCATTGATGGAGATTTTACAGATGATTTGCATCTACCTATTAGCCCAAGATAAAACCCATGCCATTGATTTATTGCAATTAATCGCACTGCCGATGATTATTGTCAATAGTACAGGGACGGCTATTTTTATGTCAATTATCATTTCAACACTCAAGCATGAAGAACGTATGCGTGCTGTTCAGACACATGACGTATTACAGATTACCAACCAAACATTGCCATACTTTAAAGAAGGGTTAAACCAACACTCCGCGCAACATGTGGCGATGATTATTAAAGACTTAATGAAAGTGTCAGCAGTTGCTATTACGAGTGGGCGTGATATTTTAGCGCATGTCGGTGCAGGAAGTGATCATCACGTCCCGCAAAAGGAAATTGTGACACACTTATCTAAAGAGGTCATGCATACAGGCGAACTCAAAGAAGTGCACACTAAAGAAGAAATAGGATGTCCTCACGAAGATTGTCCTTTACATGCAGCTATTGTGATTCCACTAAAGACACATGGCGTTGTCATCGGCACATTGAAAATGTATTTCACAGATCCAAACGATTTGACCTTTGTTGAGCGCCAACTTGCAGAAGGATTAGCAAAAATCTTTTGTAGTCAAATTGAACTAGGTGAAGCTGAAATGCAAGGTAAATTATTAAAAGATGCAGAAATTAAATCCCTACAAGCGCAAGTGAATCCACACTTTTTCTTTAATGCGATTAATACGATTTCAGCACTAGTTAGAATTGACAGTGAAAAAGCACGAGAATTATTATTAGAGCTTAGTCATTTTTTCAGATCCAACTTACAAGGGTCTCGTCAAAATAAAATCACACTTGATAAAGAGTTAGGTCAAGTGTCTGCATACTTATCTTTAGAGCAAGCACGATTTCCGGGGCGCTTCAATATTCAATTTGATGTTCCAGAGTCTTATATGGATGTATTAGTCCCGCCATTTTTGATTCAAATTCTTGTTGAAAATGCGTTGAAGCATGCATTTCACAATCGAAAAAAAGACAATCAAATTATTGTTTCAGCTCGGTTAGAAAGTGAGGGACTAATGATTTCGGTACAAGATAATGGTCAAGGTATTCCTCAAGATAAGCTCACCATCCTTGGGAAAAAAGCAGTGAAGTCGGAGTCTGGGACAGGTAGTGCGCTTGAAAATTTAAATTTACGGTTGAAAGGATTATTCGGAAAAGCGTCGATGCTCCATTTTGAATCCAATCAAACTGGTACAACAGTATGGTGTCAATTACCATATGAAAGAGAAGAGGTGTAAGTGATGCGAGTCTTAATTGTTGATGATGAACCTTTAGCACGTAATGAACTCATGTATTTACTCAATCGCATTGGCGGTTTTGAAGTTTTGGATGAAGCTGAAAATGTCTCTGAAACTTTAGAGGCATTACTCTTACATGAATATGATGTTATTTTCTTAGATATTAACTTAATGGACGAAAATGGCATTGAACTAGGGCGGAAAATTCAAAAAATGAAGGCCCCCCCAGCAATTATATTTGCGACAGCTCATGATCAATATGCGGTTCAAGCCTTTGAATTGAATGCGACAGATTATGTACTCAAACCATTTGAGGAAGATAGGATTAAACAAGCCGTCCAAAAAGTACGTCTACAACAAAAAGAACCCTCAGAAACGCAGGTCGTACATACACAATCGACAGAGCAAGCGTTGCCAATTGAAATAGAGGATCGTATTCATATGTTGAATCAATCAGATATTATTGGTTTTAGTGTAAACCAAGGCGTCACGACTATATTTACGATACAAGGTGAATTTGAAGTGGCTGAACCCCTTAGTGCGTACGAAAAGAAATTGAACCCGCATTATTTTTTACGAATACATCGCGCACATATTATTAATAAACAACATATTCAAGCGGTGGAACATTGGTTTAATTATACATTTATGGTGACGTTAACGAATGATATTAAAATGCAGGTGAGTCGCTCATATATGAAAGGATTCAAAGTAGCGATTGGTTTATCGTAATCATTTTTAAAAAGAGGCTGAGAGATAAATCTCAAAACCCTATTGTTAAAAAGGATACTGTGTATGATGTCATAAGTTGGCAAAAATAAAGATAGCGTTTAATCAAACCACTTTCATTAATGCTGTGAACTTTAGAATTAGGGCTGAAAATGCCAATTGTAAAGGGTGCACATTATGGGAGTGGTTTTTTGTGTTGCTCGTTTTGTGATTCGGACTGTCGCCATTTGCTTCACTACCTATGTGTTTGTGCATTTCACATGTGAATATGTGCATTTCGGAATGAAAACGCTTTATTTATCGTTTTTCATACTAAAATAGAGTTAATCAATAAGCCACAGGAGGCCGGGAAAATGAGAGAGGAAAAAGGGAAAGCGTATAGTTTTTTACATCAAGTTTTAGTGATGGCATTGATATTATTTGTTTCAAAAATAATTGAGTCATTTATGCCAATACCGATGCCTGCTTCAGTGATAGGTCTTGTATTATTATTTATCTTATTATGCACAGGAATCGTCAAACTAGGACAAGTAGAGTCAGTTGGGACAGCACTAACGAATAATATCGGTTTCTTATTCGTTCCAGCAGGCGTATCAGTCGTCAACTCATTAGGCGTTTTGGGTCAAAGCCCATTTTTAATTATCGCTTTAATCATCGTTTCAACATTATTGTTACTCGTGTGTACAGGATTTGCATCACAAATCATTTTGAAAGTTACATCAAAGCCTGCCGAAACATCGCGTAAATCGAAAAAAGTGAAGGGAGCGCACTCACATGGTTAATCATCTTGCGTTAGATACACCTTATTTTGGGATATTGCTATCGGTTATTCCATTTTTAATTGCAACATATCTATTTAAAAAAACAAACGGATTTTTCTTATTTGCACCATTGTTTGTAGCTATGGTTGTCGGTGTTGCATTCCTTTACTTTACTGGTATACCATACGAAAAGTATAAAGTAGGTGGCGATGTCATTAACTTCTTCTTAGAGCCAGCCACAATAGCCTTTGCGATTCCACTATACAAAAAGCGTGATGTACTTGTTAAACATTGGCATCGTATTATTGGAGGCATTGGCTTAGGAACAGTGGGGGCACTGGTCGCAATTTTCTTCATTGCAAAGGCGCTACAATTTGGGGATCAAATTATCGCATCAATGTTACCACAAGCAGCAACAACTGCAATTGCATTACCGGTATCAGAAGGGATTAATGGTATTAAAGAGCTTACATCTTTAGCTGTTATTTTAAATGCGGTAATCATTTATGCACTAGGAAATAAACTATTGAAATTTTTCCATATTGAAAATCCAATCGCAAGAGGCCTTGCGTTAGGCACAAGTGGTCATACTTTAGGAGCTGCTGCAGCAAAAGAACTTGGACAAACTGAAGAATCAATGGCAAGTATTGCGATTGTACTTGTGGGTGTCGTTGTTGTAGTCGTTGTTCCAATCTTAACATCAATATTCTTCTAAGAATTCACTTAGTTTAATATAAAAAATAAAAACGATAATTCATCATTTCAACATAAGCGCGAAGAGAAAGGTTGAGCACATCACCTTATTCTTTGCGCTTATCGTTTGATGTGAAAGCAATAAGCAAAAAAGATATAATACTAGAAAAGGGACAAAAGATTTGAATTGATAGAAGTATGTACCATCATTTTTAATCTTTTAAATCTTAGAAAAGCAGGTGAGTCGATTGAAAAAATTAGTTCAAGACAAGCAACATTTTCTTAAAGATATGTTAGAAGGGATGCAATATGCAAACTCAGATATTGAAGTCATTCATGATACGATTGTTGTCCGTCAATCCAAAAAGCAATCTGGCGTTGCTATCGTGTCAGGTGGCGGAAGTGGCCATGAACCGGCTCATGCGGGTTATGTCGCGAGTGGTATGTTAGATGCAGCTGTTTGTGGCGAAGTGTTTACATCACCAACGCCTGACAAAGTATTAGATGCGATTAAAGCAGTGAATACAGGAGACGGTGTACTGTTGATTGTCAAAAATTATGCAGGTGACGTGATGAACTTTGAGATGGCCCAAGAAATGGCGCAAATGGAAGGGATTGATGTTGAGACGGTCATTGTCAGAGATGATATCGCAATAGAAGATGTCAAACAGCGCCGTGGTGTTGCAGGAACAGTGTTTGCACATAAATATGCAGGTTATCTCGCTGATCAAGGTGAGGCACTTTCGACTATCCAATCTAAAGTCGCGACGTTTATTGAAGATATACGCTCGATTGGTATGGCCTTAACGCCACCAATGGTTCCAACTACAGGTAAATATGGTTTTGATATCGATGAAAAAGACATGGAAATCGGAATTGGCATTCATGGTGAAAAAGGACTTAAACGTATACCAGTTGAACCAATTCAGAGTATCACTGATCAACTCGTCGAACGTCTTGTTGAAGAGGTTCAAGATGAAGAAGTCATTGTGATGGTGAATGGAATGGGGGCAACACCACTCTCAGAATTGAATATTGCTACGAAATATGTGGCTCAATCACTTCAATCGCAAGGAAAAACTGTTCAATCTTGGTTTGTTGGAGACTATATGACATCTCTAGATATGCAAGGTTTTTCCATTACGTTAGTTCCGTATCAAGAAGAAATTAGTAAAGCATTGAATGCACCGACAGCGAGTCAATATTTTGCAAATTAGGAGGCGAACATATGGATAAAACAACACTTAAACAGCGCTTACTACAACTCAAAGAGACATTTCAAGATCAAGAAGAGACATTAACAGAACTTGATCGTGCTATTGGAGATGGTGATCATGGTGTAAATATGCGCCGTGGTTTTGAAGCATTAGAAGAGAAAATCGATGACAATTCGGTTGCGAGTATTTTGAAATCTACGGGTATGACACTTATGTCAAATATTGGTGGTGCGTCAGGTCCGTTGTATGGGTTTAGTTTTGTCAAAATGGCGCAGGTCGCACAAGAAGATGAAATTAATCATGACCAATTAGCCCAATTATTAGCGGCTTTTTCAGAAGCAGTAGCACAGCGTGGTAAAGTAGAACTCAATGAAAAAACGATGTATGACGTTATTGAAAGGGCACGCCAAGCCGTCGAAAATCATGAGTCAGTCACGTTAGAAGTGTTGCAAAATTTTGCGAATGAGACAAAAGATATGGTTGCTACAAAAGGGCGTGCAGCTTATTTTAAAGAAGATTCCAAAGGCCATATCGATCCAGGTGCACAAAGTAGTGTCTATATTTTAAATGCATTGATTGGAGAGGATTAAGATGACAACGATTGTGATTGTAAGTCATAGTGAAGCCATTGCCACAGGGACTAAATCTTTACTCAATCAAATGGCACAAGGTGTTGATGTGATTGCTGTAGGTGGTAACCAAGGCGAAATCGGGACATCATTTGATGAAGTTTCAGAAGTGATCAATCAACTTGAAGAGGATGCATTATGTTTTTTCGATATTGGTTCATCTGAAATGAATCTCGATATGGCGATTGAAATGTATTCAGGTCAACAGCGCATTGAAAAAGTGACGGCACCTATCGTTGAGGGAAGCTTTGTTGCAAGCGTTGCACTTTCAACAGGGAAAAGTTTTGACGAAGCGATTGAAGCGGTTTATGAAGCATATGCAAGATAAGTAGAAAAAGCGGTGAAGAAAATGGTTAACATCTTTCTTCACCGCTTTTTAAATCCTATTGCTAAAAACAATTTTGTTTGCTATGAGGTTCTGCTCAAATCCTAAACGCTTTTGTCCCAACCTTGGCTTTGCTCAACAACCTTGTGATAGACGGTGTTTCGCATGCAGAGTTTTCGGCATAACTTCGCAATTCTTCAAAATTTGAGGAACAATTTTTTGAATTGCTCGAGTTATGCTCAAACTCTAACCGCATGCTCAACAACCTTTTTATATTTTTTTGACGAGTTCTGATTTCAGGCCGATTTGTCCGAAGCCTGGGATTTTACAGTCGATGTCGTGTCCGTCTTCGGGTTCGACGATTTTAATGTTTTTGACTTTTGTGCCTTGCTTGATGGCACTTGATGAGCCTTTGACTTTTAAGTCTCGGATGACTGTGACTGTATCGCCGTCTTTAAGTTCGTTGCCATTTGCATCGCGTACAATGGCGGCTTCAGTGGCTTCATCGATTGAAGCTTGTGTCCATTCGTGTCCACACATAGGGCATACGTAGGACGTGCCATCTTCGTAAGTGTATTCTGATTCACATTGTGGACAGTTGGGTAATGTTGCTGTCATTTCTTTAATCCCTACTTTCATGAGTACTTACCTATAATCTAGCACAATTAATCAAAAATGTATGTATGTAAACGTTTAAAATGATACGATAAAAGGGAATAAATCAATAAAATAGCCGATATACGAGGTTATTGTGAAAAGGGGTCTGTTAACATGTCAAAATTAGAAGTTACCAATCCTTCAACAGGTGAAGTGATTCAAACTTTGGATTTTACCTCAGATGAAGCTATCACAGCAACAATTGAACGTGCGTATAAAGCATTTAAATCATGGCGTCACGTTGATGCGCATGAACGTGCATCATTACTTTGGAAATGGTCATCATTGATTAAAGCACATCGAGATGACCTTGCTCGATTAATTACATTAGAAGGTGGTAAACCATTTAAAGAGGCACAGGGTGAAGTTGATTATGCTGTGTCGTATGTAGATTGGTATGCGGAAGAAGCCAAACGGACATATGGACGCACTATCCCTGCTAATACACCTGACAAGAAAATCATTATTGATAAGTTTCCAGTTGGTGTTGTCGGTGCGATTACACCATGGAATTTCCCAGCAGCAATGATTACTCGAAAGATGGCTCCTGCACTTGCAGCAGGTTGTACCATTGTATGTAAGCCAGCTACACAAACACCACTGACAACGATACGCCTTGTTGAGTTAGCGCATGAAGCTGGGATTCCAGAAGATGCTATTTCATATATTATTGCGAGTGGCAAAGATGCCGGCAAACACTTTACAGAAAATACGAAGGTTCACAAAGTGACATTTACGGGTTCAACTGGCGTTGGTAAAAAGTTAATTGCACAAGCGTCAGAACAAGTTAAAAATGTAACGATGGAATTAGGAGGACTTGCACCGTTAATTGTACACAAGGATGCTGATATTGAGAAAGCAGTCGAACAAACAATCGCATCAAAATTTAGAAATGCTGGTCAAACGTGTATTTGTGCAAATAGAATCTATGTCCATGAAGATATCGCAGAAGCGTATGAACAACAATTGATTGAAGCCGTACATGCACTCAAAGTAGGAGATGGTTTCGATCAAGATGTGAAAGTTGGACCGCTCATCAATGAAGGTGCTGTTGAGAAGGTGCTCGACCATATTAATGATGCCATTGCGCATGGTGGGGAGTTGTCGCGTTCGCTCGAGGATATTAAGATGGGCGGCAATTTCTTAAAACCTGTTGTCATCACAAATGTGAATCAAAATATGAAAGCAATGCATGAAGAGACATTTGGCCCCATCGCACCTGTTATGCGTTACAGTGATTTAGATACAGCGATTAAATATGCAAATGATACTGAATTCGGTTTGGCAGCGTACTTTTTTACGAATGATTATCGTACAGGTCTCTATATTTATAATCATTTAGATTATGGTGTTGTTGGATGGAATGATGGTGGACCATCAGCAGCGCACGCACCATTTGGTGGCATGAAGGAAAGTGGATACGGCCGTGAAGGTGCAATCGAGGGTATTGAGCCGTATTTAGAAACGAAATATTTATCAATCGGATTAGAATAATAAAGTCATTAAAGCGTCTAAGACATCAATCTCAAAATAATAGCGTAGAGATGGTTCAATGATTGAATCACCTCTACGCTTTTCCTTTATCAATAATCCGTATTATTTGTCTCGCATTTCCTAATATACATGTAATTTTACATTAAAATACTTTAAAAAGACACTTTTGTATCATTGAATGAATCATCTCATTATAAGAAAACTTCGAGATATTTATATCCCAACCTGTTATTTTATAACCATTAAATCATGGCATTTACAAAATGAAAATGTTACAATACAATTGATAGTGATAATCGTTATCAATAGAAATGGAGGTTGTGAGATGAAGCCATTGTTGATTACGATAGGCATATTGTTTTCGGGAT
Organism: Staphylococcus felis; assembly: GCF_003012915.1. Taxonomy (NCBI): domain Bacteria; kingdom Bacillati; phylum Bacillota; class Bacilli; order Caryophanales; family Staphylococcaceae; genus Staphylococcus; species Staphylococcus felis. Next base: position 935,265 of record NZ_CP027770.1, read on the forward strand.
TGGGTTTTTTAGGTGTGATACTTCCATTACTTCCAACTACGCCATTTTTATTAGTAGCAGTCATTTGTTTTTCGAAAAGTTCGGATCGCTTTCATGACTGGCTAGTCCAAACGAAAATGTATCGTACGTATGTTGAAAGTTTCCGTAAATATCGAGGGTATAGTATGCCAGAAAAAATCAAACTTTTAGTGAGTTTGGTTATTGTTGTCGGTTTTTCCATTATAATGATTTCGAATACATATATACGTATAGGCCTCTCAGTCATGTTAATTATGCAAACGATTATTTTGTTTACAGTGGTCAAAACGTTGCCGAGATCTTATCGAGAAACCAATATTTTAAACAAGGAGTGACAAAGGATGTTTATGGCAGAAAATAAGCTCACTTTGACTAAAGGGGCTGCAGAAGAGACAATGCAACGCTTCGATAAGCGACAAGGTATCGAAACGGTTGACGGATTTTTAGACATGTATGTTACCAAAACTGAAAATCTTAAGGAATATGATGAGGTTAAAATTTTAACAATTTGGCGCTCAGAAGATGACTTTAAAACATGGTTACAATCAGATGTATTCAAAGAGGCGCACCAAAATGTACGCCAACATAATGAAGATCAAAAGAGTCCTATACTCGATAACAAAATTTCAAAATATACAATTGGATACCATTATGGGAAGGCGCACGCTTAATATATCTCTGATAACCAAACGTGTACGTCATATCGTAACAGGATGCACCTTGAAAAGTTGGACAAAAGTTCTAACTTTTTCGGGTGTATTTTGATATGGATTTTATAGTTTAAATTAATGGTTCGGACGTTTATAATATGATGTATGATAATGAAAGGATGGATGACATGTTACACAAAAAGAATGTACGCCATGTCAAAATGTTACATCAGTTTACGTTAACGACAACAATGTTATTAACAGGGGCGCTTGTGTATCATGAGGCTAATGATCATGTGTATGCTGACACAAACCCTGCAGTACAAGAAGGAACGAATCAAACATTAAAGCAACAATTGGAGGAAGCTGAACGTCACATTAATGATTTAAAACATCTAAATACAGATTATAAACAATCATTTTTAGAACTTGCACAGTTACAACATGATTCAAAATCAGGGATCAATTCTATCTTGGATAAGGCCGATCATGCGGATGAATTGGCTCAAGCGTCCGCAACGCAAGAGAACAAAAGACCTATTGTTGATGAGATTGATCAGATGATTGAAAAGTTAAACGAAAAAGTTGATACGTATCAACGGGGGAGCTCAACTGCTAAAACTACATCAAATCATAACACGACTGGGCATGATCATCGCACTGACACAAATACAGATGTAACGAAAATATTAGATGATATTGATTCATTATCGCGCGTAATCGGTAATGAAGGTGAAACGTCTGAATCTCAAGTTGATGAGGCAACAGGAAATACAGAGAATCATGAAGCAACGCAAAACGAAGGGGCTTCATCAGAAGTTGGTGTAGTAGAAGCGTCATCCAAAGATAAATCACACCATACAATGATAGATGATATTTTCAAAACAACTGACGCCTCATCGCAATCATCATTACTGTCTGCTGATCGAACGACTCAAAAAATTGATGATATTGTTAGTGACAATGCCAATCGTCACAGTCGAAATGACAGCTATTACGCATCTAAATCTCAAGCTTTAAAGCAATTGAAAGAGACATTCCAAAAGAATGAAAATGTCAGCGATGCTCAAAAAAAGCAAATTGACCAAAGTGTTCAAAATGTACAATCGCAATTGGATCAGCAAAATAATGCTATTTTAACGCAATTAAGCGAATCAAATCATAAGCGTCAAGCTACTGAAGACGTATTAGGTCAATTGTTTAGTGATGCAGAGTCAAAGAAAATAGCCAATCAAATGGCGATATCAGGACAATCTGATCAACATATAGCTGACCAAATTCAACGTGCGATGGGACAATTACGTGACACGTCAAGTGATACACTACTTGATGGCATGTTAAATAATACGTCAGATCAAAAGCAATTGGTTAAAAGTCTATTAGCATCAAGGTTTGATCGAGGCGATGCGACAGCACTTGCAGATCGGATTATGCAAGACAATCCTACAAATGATGTCATCATAGAGCGATTAAAGCAAAATTTTAATTCAAATGGTCAAGCGACAAGTGATGATATTTTAAATGCATTATTGAATAACACGGATCGCAAAAAAGAAGTGGTAGAAGCGATATTAGGTGCAAAATTGAATCCTGAAAATGCACGTATTCTTGCTGAAGATATCGCAAAAGATATCAAAAATGCGAACGATTTGTTAGGATTAGTACGTGGAGAGCTTAATGATAAAGCCAATCATTTATTAGCATTGCGCCACGAAATCGCACAAGCACGAGAAGATGCCCAAAAACGACTGGATTGGATTGTAGCCCCATTAAAAGGATTGCCAGATTTAAATTTGGATCAAGGATTGAGTGATTTGAAATTACCTTCACCAAGTACAAATGATCGATACCGTCATTTAATGAATAATGGTGGTTCAGGATTAAAAGACAAATTAGGTAGTGGGTTGTTTCAACATGATTTTGCATCTAAACCACATATTGATCCGAATCAATTGATTGGCAAGAACACAAGTGGTGGCATACTCGATGGATTGTTTGATGATAAAGGCAACTTGAGTTTACCTGATACAGGCACAGTCGCAAAACGCGCATTACTACCAGTAGGAATCATGATAATCGCCTTAGGTGCATGTCTCATTTGGAAGTTTCGTAAAAAGCGCAAATAGTTATATAAAGCTAAAAAAAATCCCCGTTTCATCGTTGAAGCGGGGATTGATAGTATATTTATGACTCACCTTGAATATAATCAAGTGTTTTAGCAGATTCTGCATCAATCGTACGATAAGATATGACACCGAGTCCTTTAACGTTTGACTCTGAAATCACAATTGAGCCGTCTTGATTCACTTTTTCTACAAATGCGACATGACCATAATAACGGTCAGCACCCAATTCTCCGGGACTGAAGACAACAACGCTATGCTGACGCGGATGATCTGAAACGCTGTAGCCTTTAACCAATGATGAGTATGTCCAATCTTTGGCATCGCCCATGTCGCCTGCAATATCGAGTCCAAATTGACTCATACGGTGATAGACATACCACGTACATTGCCCAAATGGATAAGGAGATACGCCATGAGGGGAGAACGCCTTAAATGGGCTACCGTCAGCAGTGCGCGTCTCTTTTATATCTTTTGATTTTAATAATGTTGGCATCTTTTTCTGATCAAATCTTTCCAAATCATACGTTTCGATTAGCGATTTGAGTTTTATGTCATAGTTAGGGTCTGTCGCATATGTGCCTACTAATTCAGAAGTTGCGGTGCGATAGCTCACGCTTTGACTTTTCCAAACTGCTTTATAAATATCGGGATTACCATCAATACCATGCTTAATCAAATCCGCATAATCATTCAGTGAAGCCTTCAAATTAGGATACTTTCGGAATGACGCATTAATCTGATACATCGAATGACCGTTAGATTCTAAAGTATCAAAGTTTGACGATTGTCCTTGATAAGCCCCTTTCATCCCAAATAAGTTGTAATTCGGTGCTTGAGATAATGCACTACGACCCGAATCAGACTCTAAAATTGCTTGAGCAATCATGATTGATGCATAAATATCGTGGTCTTGCCCGATGTCATGAGCCTCTTTGGCGATAGAATTGATAAATTGACGTGTAGACTGATTTGGGACCGCTTTGAAGCTTGCATCGTCGTGATTTGCCCCTGTTATCTCTTGGAATAATGTGATCTGACGCAAAGTGTCGGCATCTGTATCGTTTTTGAATGATTGTTTAGGGACTTGGGATGCATCATTTTTATATGTGTCAGTACTTGGGATTTGTGGATTACGAGATGTCTTGTCATTTACAGATGAAGACGATGATTTAGGGTTATCTTGGTATTCATTTTGTGTCTTTTCGGCTTTTTCGCTATATTCATCAAGTAAGGCGTTAATGGTTGCCTCGCTACCGACGGATTCTGTAGAGGATTCACTAGCTTGATCCGATTGCGAAGGTTCTTCTTCGGGTAGTTTTGCGTCGGTTTCTTGATCTGTTGGTGTTTCGTTTGTTGTTTCCTCAGATGATGTTTCCTCTTCATCAGAGGGATTTTGATGAGACTCATCATCTTGAGTCGATTCGGTGCTAGGTGTTTCCTCTGATAATGACTCTTTCGCATTTTCATTTGCTTGAGAGTCAGAACTTGATGGTGCATCTAATTCACCTGATAAAATTGCATTTAAATTGTCAAAAAAGCTACGATCGTCTGGTGTTTCAGATGAAGGACGTGATTCATTCTCTGCTGTATTTGAGTGCTCCTCAGATGACGATTCTGATGGAGTTTGTGATTCATCTGTCACACTTGTCGCTGAATCTGAAGATGATGGTGTCTCAAGAGATGATGATGAATCAGATGAGTCAAACAGGGTATCGAAAAATGACGTATTCGATGATGACTGTGAAGGGACTTTGAATGGCGCAAATACATCAAAGTGATAGGGATATGCATTTTGGTTTGACTCTAATTGATCTTTGGACTTTTCGTCGTTACGTTCAGATGATGTGTCTTCTTTTTTTGAACGTTTTGATTCTGTGTCATCGGAGCGTTCGTTTTGTGTTTCAGATGAAGGTGACGCATCAGTGACTGTACGTGCTTTATGATTCGGTGATTGCGATGAGGATGTCTCAGTCGCTGCTTGCGAAATGTTTGATATAAGTGATGGTAAAAGTAGCGCAGTGGATAAAACTCCAGCAACAATGTATTTTTGATTCAAGATAATCCTCCTTATTTATATGTTAAATTTCGAATGATGTGATCTTTTAAATATGTATAAGCGATGTCGTATATCATACAATTTTAATGTACATAGATGAATTGAATATGGGTTTTCAACAGCGAAGTACAGCTCGACTCAATTGGAGGCATGATTTTGCGCGCTGTTAGGAAAACACTTTTTCAACAACTTGGTGTTTGTTATACTATGTTAGGTTATCCTATAATGTTGATACATATCAACCAAAATGATTTCAAATAGATAGAATAATAAAGTTTTACGATTACAATTCATATGATAAGATATTTTTCAATTGATGTACATCTTTATAAGAATAAATTTTGAGGTGAAAAAAATGAAAAATGCCATCAAGCTCTTTATGATGGATGTGAAAAAAGTTGCTCAAACGCCTGGTGCACTGGTTTTAATTGCAGGGCTGGCTATTTTGCCCTCTTTTTATGCATGGTTTAACTTAGAAGCAACCTGGGATCCTTATTCGAATACGGATCAAATTAAGATTGCCGTTGTGAATGAGGATGAGGGGGATGTTGTCAAAGATAAAAAAATTAATGTTGGGAATAAAATTGAAGAAACATTGAGAAAAGACGACCATTTTGACTGGCGATTTATGAGTCGTGAAAAGGCGGATCAAGATTTGCGTATGGGTAAGTATTACGCAGCTATTTATATTCCTAAGGCGTTTACACATGAAATTACAGGTACGTTACGAAAAGATCCGCAACAAGCTAAAGTGACGTATAAGGTCAATCAAAAATTGAATGCGATTGCGCCTAAAATGACAGATGCTGGTACGAGTGAAATTGTCAAAAAAGCGAATGATAACTTTAATGAAACAGTCACTAAAGTGTTGCTCGATCAAGCAGACCAACTCGGTATTAAATTAGAAGATCAAATTCCAGCTTATGAAAAGATACGGGATGGTGTTTTTGCGGCGGATCAAGCATTACCAAAGATTGAACGTTTCCGCCGAGCGATTATTTATGCAGATGATAATCAAGATAAGATCGATAACTATGCCAATGAATTTAGGAATTTAGAAAATTATAAAGATGAAGCGATTAGTGCGACAGAGCGTCTCAATCAAATTAATGCAAGTATTCCAGCAATTAATGAACGCGCGGAATTGATTGTGGATTTGAACCGATATATGCCCGATATTGAGCGAGCATTGCAGGTCGCAAGTGGTGTGCCAAATCGTTTTCCAGCGATTAATAATGGCGTTGATTTAGCAGTCGCAGGAACGGAAAAAGGATTGCAAGACTTAAATGCGGCGAATGAACGATTACCGCTTGTGAAAGAGCGTCTCAATGCATATGGAGAAGTGATTGATCGTGCGCAATCAACAAATCAAGATATTGCGAACAGCATACAAAATGCACCTACTGACAATCACGTACAAACTACACCTCAAAGTAGTCCATCACATCAATATCAGACGGCACAACTGAGTACGGCAAATGACTCAAATCTTCAGCCACTACCAGATGGCCAAGTGATGTCAGAAGAGGATGCAAATGCGATGACTGCTGCTTATGCTAAAGCACTAACGAGTGTGAATGATACGGCGGCTTCACAAATAGAGGCCACACAATCAGATATTGAAGCTGCTAAGACGTTAAGTTTTGGCATTATGAGTTCAAACCAACCTGATGAGTTCAAACAACCTCTAACACATCTCATTGCGCGAATGAATCATGCGAGTAAGTCTTTGCGTGATTATCGTGACTTTTTATCACAAGTTGAACAAACAGAAGGTATTGACCTTTCAAAAGCGCAACAAAAGCTCAAGAATACGCAAGAGGATCTAACGACTGTGACAAAACGTTTAAACGCACTGAATGATGCTATTGCTGGAGGGAACTCTGGTAAAAGTGAAGCGGCTGATGTCATACATGCACTCAGTGATATTCAAGAGCGCCTTAACTCAGCTCAAACAACAGTTGAGACTGATATACAAAATGCACTGTTGAATGTTTCAGATGCAGTGGGTAAAGCACTGAATAAAGGTGCGACAACGATTGATACTGCGCAGGCGAAATTACAAGACGTTGAACGCATCATTCGAACAGGTCAAAGAGTGTTGACAGAAGGCAATGAACGTTTAACACGTCTAAGAGAAGTATTGCCGTCAATTGAGGCAACGTATGTCGATGCGATGTCAATTGCACAATCAAACTTCCCGAAATTTAAAGAGAATGTCGCACGTGCATCAGATTTTGTCCAAAATGATTTGCCAAAATTAGAGTCGCGTCTCAACAACGCAACAAATACGGTCAATCAAAACTTACCGGAACTCTTTGCAAAATATGATCGCTTACGTGAAATCTTAGATGAAAATCAACCTAGAGCCAAAGCGTCGTTAAGTCAACTAGCGGACTTTGCACGTAACCAAATGCCAAATGTAGAAAAAGATATCCAAAAAGCGAATGATATTTTTACAGAGTTGGATAAAAATAATACGTTACAAGATATGATTGACTTTTTACGTAATGACCTTAAGAAACAAGCAGGTGTCATCGCTAATCCAATAGATATCCAAAAAGAAGACGTCTTCCCAGTTAAGGATTACGGTTCGGCTAGTACACCGTTCTACACGGCACTTGCGATATGGGTTGGCGCACTCCTTTTAGTGAGTTTGTTGACGGTTCATAATAAGCACGAAACACTTAAACCTTACTTAACGATTCGAGAAACATATCTTGGTAAGATGGGTATCTTTTTGACGATGAACATGATACAAGCCTTTATTGTTTCGGTTGGAGATATTGTCATATTAAAAGCATCTGTTGAGTCAGTCCCTTTATTTATTGCATTATGTGTCTACTCAGCGATGATTTTTATGACGATTGTTTACACGTTAGTATCATTACTGGGAAATCCAGGTAAAGCATTAGCCATTATTATTTTAGTGTTACAAATTGCAGGAGGAGGGGGCACGTTCCCTATTGAAGTGACACCAGCATTTTTTCAAGCGATTCATCCATTTTTACCATTCTCATATAGTATCGATGCACTACGTGAAGCTGTAGGAGGACCTGTACCTGAGATATTAACGTACAAAGTACTAACACTTGGACTATTCGGTGTTGGATTCTTTTTACTCGGTATTATCGGTAAGCCTTATATCGGTCCATTAGCTCAAACGCTCGCAGATAAAGCAGAAAAAAGTGATATTTTAGAATAAAAGTCACCATACTATTAAAAAAGAGGGAACATATTCAAGCTGTTAAATGGTCTTTGAATATGTTCCCTTTGTCTATATTAATTGGAGTTATCACTTGTACCGTTCGATTGTGCGGGTGGTGTCTCTAAACTTTGATTCGTTTGTGGTGTGCTTCTTTCAGGAGATGCATCTTGATTATTTGTGTCTTGTGATTGAGACGGTTCGGTTACAGGTTTGGATTCCTCGGTAGACGGCGTATTAGTTTGTTGTGACTCTGATGAACGCTGAATGGGTGTTGACTGTTGTCCTTGTTGAGGAGCGTACTGATTCTGATTGTTCGATGGTACATTAGAACGAGGTGTCGTTTCTTGTGTGGGTGGTGTCTCTACATTGTTCTCTTCAGTAGACGGTCCTTCTTCTGTTTGAGGTTCGTCTTTTTTTGAATTTACAAATGGAATCGTTTCATGGTTGATGGCTAAAACTGTAAAGAAGACAAGCGCTATGACAAGAATGCCAATGATCATTGAAATGAGTGCTTTTTTCATCGTCGCACCCCCTTTGTAAGGTTGTTTATATTGAGTATAGCGATTTTAGAGCAAAATCAAAAGTAAATATCGAATGAACTTATAGAAATGATATGGACTTAAAAAGGGCTGGTCATCAAGCAGTGACGTTTGAAAACGTGTTGTACTTTAGACTCAACCCATGAGGTGATATATACGTTTATTTAGTGAGTATTGGCTTCATTCGGCTGATCCAAATTGCAAATAGATTGCAATCGCTCGCTTAATATCAGCTAACTTGAATTGACCAGTCTGACAAGCAAATTGAAAATACGCTAATATTTCATCGGACGTATGAACATCTTTAGGAAACTTAGCATCCGACTGTATATAGCGAGCCAAATCACCTAATAGAGTATCATCACCAATGTATATTTGCATATAATCATAAAAGCTCAAATAACGTCACCTCATTTACGAGCTAGCAAATATTATAACACAACCCGAAAGAAGAGAGGTGAAAAATAGGGATAAATGCTTCTAAAAAGATTCAAAATATGATGAGATTCTTGAGATAGATATGATATAGTTAGTGTCATAATATAGATATAAGCGGGGGTATATCATGATACAAGCTGAACAAATTTTAGATAAAATGAAAAATCAAAAAATCAATTACGATAAAGTTTTACGCAAAATGATTATGAATTGGGAACGTGAAGGTGAGAGACCTTCTATTTTACTTCACAGTTGTTGTGCGCCATGTAGTACATATACGTTGGAATTTTTAAGCGAATATGCAGATATAGCGATCTATTTTGCAAATCCTAACATCCATCCTAAAAATGAATACTTACGTCGTGCGCGTGTCCAAGAGGAATTTGTAAAAGAATTTAATGAACGAACAGGGAACCACGTCAAATATATTGAAGCTCCATATAAGCCGCACGAATTTATGAAAATGGCCAAATCACGTGGGCTGACAGAAGAGCCAGAAGGTGGCGCAAGATGCTCAGCTTGTTTTGGGATGCGTCTTGAAATGGTAGCTGAAGCTGCAGTTGAATTCGGTTACGATTATTTTGGAAGTGCGATTACTTTATCACCAAAGAAAAATGCACAGCTCATCAATGAGATTGGTCTTGATGTGCAACAACTTTATGATGTGAAATATTTACCGAGTGACTTTAAGAAAAATAAAGGATACGAACGTTCAATTACAATGTGTAATGACTATAATATTTTCCGACAATGTTATTGTGGGTGTGTTTTCGCTGCGCAACAACAAGGTATTGACTTTAAGACGATTAATCAACAAGCAAAAGCTTTTCTAGATCAATTGGAGAGTACAAAATCCCAGAACGTATAATTAGGTTCGCCTAACAAAATTATGCTAAAATAGCTTTGTATTTTTGACAATGAAATAGAAAGAAGGCGTTTGAAGTATGAAGTTGAAGCATGCATTAGCAGTAGTTGCAACGAGTTCGGTCGTTTTAGCGAGTTGTGGGACGCAATCGTCATCAAATGATAAAGTGTTGGATATAGAGTTACCTCTTAAGACGACATCGATTGCGCCGTATGAGACAGATGTTCCTGTAGAAGCGGGTGCAATGGAATCTTTATTTAAAGTCACTGATAAAGGTAACGTAGAGCCATTTCTTGTGAAAAGTTACGAACAAGTGACACCACAACAATTAGATATGACGATCAAAGACGATGTCACATTTCAAAATGGAGAAAGACTCACAGGGGAAAAGGTCAAACAAAGTTTAGAATATGCACTTAAGCATAGTGACCTTGTCAAAGCGACGTTACCTATTCAAAGCATCCAAGCAGATGGTCAGAAAGTGACGATTAAAACGTCTGAGCCCTATCCAGAATTAGCATCAGAATTAGCAAGTCCTTTTGCTGCAATTTTTGATGCAAAAGCTAAAGGTAATATCGACGCTAAGCCTGTTGGAACGGGACCGTATCAAATTAAAGATTACAAACGATCTCAAAAGATTGAGTTGAGTCGATTTGATGATTATTGGCAAGGGCGACCTAAACTTGATGGTGTGAATGTGACATATCAGGAAGATGGAGAGACACGTGTAAGTCATCTGAAGTCAGGTAAAGCAGACTTGATTACCAATGTCCCTGTGACAAGTGTCAATCAATTGAAAAAAGATACAAAGACAAAAGTATCAAGTGTACCAGGATATCGCACGCAAATGATCGTTTATAATCAAGACAGTGACAAAATGTCGAAAGATGTGCGTGAAGCATTAGATTTGATAATCGATCGCGAAAGTATTGCGAAAGAAATCTCAAAAGGACATGCTAGACCTGCTACTGGCCCATTTAATGATACTTTGGATTTTGTAAAGCATCAGTCCGTGCCAAAACAAGATATTGCAAAAGCCAAGCAATTAATAGAATCACTGGGTTATACCAAAGACAAGCCACTCAAAATTCAACTTGCTACTTATGAAGGGCGTCCAGAACTACCTAAAATTGCACAAGTGATCCAATCGGATGCTAAAAAAGCACACATTAATATTGAGATACGAAATGTAGACGATATTGAAGGATACTTAGCAGACCGCTCACAATGGGATGCAACGATGTATAGCTTTGGTACAATTCCACGTGGTGATGCAGGATACTTCTTTAATCAAGCGTACCACCCAGATGGTGCTGTCAATAAAGGTGATTATCACAATCAAAATGTGACAAAAATGATTGAGCAACTGAACAAAACAGTAGATCGTAAAGAGCGTGAGAGACTCTCTAATGAGATTGTTCGTGAAGCTGCTAAAGATACGCCGAATAGTTATATTACTTACAATGATACAATTGATGGATTGAACCGTAATGTTTCTAACTTTAAAGCGACACCAGAAGGCATATATTTAATAGATTATAAAGTTGAGATAAAAGATGCGGATTAAGCAATTGCTGATGTCGCTTATTCAAATGATGGTCGTGTTGTGGATACTCTCGACCATCACTTTTATTTTAATGAAGTTGACACCTGGAGACCCTGTCAATGCGATATTACATGTCGGGGAATCTAATGTGTCTCAAACATCTATTAATGAAACTAAAGAAGCATTAGGTCTCAATCAATCTATCTTTCAACAATATTTTGAATGGCTGGCTCAAATTGTAAGGCTTGATTTTGGCACAAGCTATCAAACAGGAGAGCCTGTGATTCAGGAGTTATTATTTTATACGCCTCCAACACTTACAATAGCAGGATTAACGGTTATATGTGTGTTGATAGTGGCTTTACCGCTCGGTGTGATAGCAGCCTTTCATTATCAAAAATCATTAGATCGTATGATTCGTGTAGGGACTTCTATGACAGTAAGTATTCCCTCATTCTTTTTAGGGATTATACTGATTTATGTTTTTGCGACACGGCTCAATGTGTTGCCATCATCGGGGTTTGACTCACCTTTTCATATAGTGCTACCTGTAATTGCAATGAGTGTTGGAATGAGTGCGTATTATGTTCGACTCATGCGATCAAATGTTATTGATTTATATCAGAGTCGAGAAGTTGAAGCTTCAAGGTTACGAGGAATGTCAGAGCGTTATATTTTCTTATATGATGTGCTTAAGCCATCTCTCGTGCCAGTCGTGACAATATTAGGGATGTCAGTGGGCAGTTTAATCGGAGGCACAGTCGTGATTGAAAATTTATTTGGTATACCAGGTGTGGGACAGTTTCTTGTCGATAGTATTCGTGCACGTGATTACCCTGTGATTCAAGGGGTTGTTTTGATGATTGGCTTATTTGTAATGGTAGCCAATTTTCTGAGTGATATGCTCATCTTATGGCTTGACCCTAAGCAGCGCTATCAGAATCACCGAAAGAATAAAGCAAAGATCAAAACACCTGATCGCGAGGTGACGTTATGACACAGATAAAGCGTATTCCTTGGCTTGTTTGGGTGTGTATCGGATATATAGTGTGTATTGTTCTTGCCCAATTTGGGGTGTCTGAAGGACGTGCATTTGAAGTGCATTTAGGTGATACATTATTGCCAATCAGTGCTGAACATTGGTTAGGTACAGATGATTACGGAAGAGACTTGTTTTCACGTATCGTCATGGGTGCGCGTGATACATTGCTTGTGAGTTTATTAACACTTCTCGTCACTGTTCTCATCGGAGTGCCTATCGGTTTAGTAGCAGGCTATTTCAAAGGATATATAGATCGCATGATTATGCGCATAGTTGATATCGGTCTAAGTATTCCAGAGTTTGTTTTGATGATTGCGATGGCTAGCTTTTTAAAGCCAAGTATTTGGAATTTAGTAATCGCGATGACACTTTTGCGATGGATGACATATGCGCGTATGACTCGTACGATTGCTGGGGGTGTCCGTGACATGGACTACATTCGAATGGCTAAAATGTTCAAAGTACCGACACCTATCATTATGATTCGTCATGTTGTACCACATATTTTGCCATCGCTTCTCGTTATAATGACTGTTGATTTTGGCAAGATTATTTTATATATATCCTCGCTATCATTTTTAGGACTAGGTGCACAACCCCCATCACCAGAGTGGGGCGCAATGCTGAATGCAGGACGTAGCTTTATGACAACACATCCTGTCATGTTAATTGCGCCAGCTGTGATGATTACAGTGACCATTTTGATATTCCAACTAACAGGCGATACATTGCGCGATCATTTTATGAAAGAGGGGCGTGAGCTTCATGAATAAGCTACTTGAGATACAAGACTTAACTGTCCGTCATGTGTCTCATACACTTGTTGACCATATTCATCTCAATCTTTATGAAGAAAAGGTTAATGTTTTGATTGGTGAAAGTGGTTCTGGCAAAAGTATGACAGCTAAAGCGATATTGAATGCGGTGCCAAAAGGGATTGATGTAACGATGGATAGTATGATATTCAAAGGTGAAAGGGTACAGTCAATCCAATCTCACCTTGGTCGAAATATTGGTTATATCTCACAAGATTATACACATAGTTTTAATGCGCATATGACTATCGGGAAGCAACTAATTGCGATTTATCGGCAGCATTTTAACGTATCTAAGGCAGAAGCTTACCAAAAAGTGTTACGTGCACTAAAATGGGTAGACTTGCATCATATTGATATGATGAAGCGTTATCGTTTTTCATTGTCAGGAGGTCAGCTTGAACGAGTGCTTATAGCGAGCGTGATGATGTTAAATCCCTCATTGATTATTGCGGATGAACCGACAGCATCACTTGATGTCGTAACGGGACATCATATTATGTCATTGTTGCAGCATTTAGCAGATGCGCATGGGGTGACGTTGTTCATCATTACACATAATCTGTCACACGTCCAACGATTTAGTGACTACATCAATGTGATGAGAGAAGGACGCATGATTGATCAAGGGACAAAAGCGTATTTTGAAAATAATCATGTCAGTGCATATACGAAGCAACTCTTTCAACGTCGAAGTCAGCTCAAACGTGGTGATTATCATGCTTAAAGTTGAAGCGGTAGGTTTTTCTTATGGACAGAATCTCATATTAAATCAAATCACCTTTGATGTTATGCCTGGGGAAATTGTCGGTATTGTCGGTATAAGTGGTTCAGGTAAATCAACATTAGGCCGTTTGATTTTACAAGAAATGGCACCTAACCAAGGACGAATAGCGTCTACATACGAATCAGTACTTCCTATTTTTCAACATGCGACGTATGCATTTAATCCAAAGTTAACGATACAAGCTTCGTTAAATGAGGCTGCTCAGTATCAACAGCAAACAGAAAAAGAGATCAAAGCTTATCGTGATGAGTTGATGAGTCAAATGGAATTACCCAAACATCTTTTATCGCATTACCCGAGTGATGTCAGTGGTGGGCAGCTTCAACGGTTTAATGTCATACGGACGTTAATGTTAAAACCGGACCTACTTATTTGTGATGAAGTGACAGCCAATTTAGACGTTGTTGCAGAAGCTAAAATGGCGCATCAATTAAAACGTTATGCAGAAGAAGCGGGTAAAGCAATGATTATCATTTCGCATGATATTGCTTTTTTGCAAGGCATTGTCAATCGCATCATCGTCTTGCATGAAGGGCAGTTGGTAGATGACTTCCCGATTTCAGAGTTGTTTGAGACGTCAAGACATCCAGCAACACAAGATTTGTTACGAATTTATACAGATATGATGTCGGTATAATGGTTGCGCTACGTTGGCATCATCAGTTTATGATTATAAATAGAAAGAGCTATGAAAAATGTATGATTAGCATTTTTCATAGCTCTTTTGCGTGGCGTTATATTTAATGTTGAGTCTCAATATAGTTGTGAATTATGTCCCCAATATACTTTGAAGCTTGTCCATTCTCAGTAGTACAAAAACGTTCGTAAAAGCGATCGATTTTGGGTTGATACTGTTGTTGCAATAGATCTAAGTCTTTCAGTCCATGAATAAGAGAGGACGCATCAGTGTAGATTGGACCGGGTAAATCTTCATGATAATCAATGTAAAAGCCACGCAAATCATTTGCATACTTGTTGATATCATATGCAAAGAAAAGTTGTGGGCGCTTTAATATACCATAATCAAACATAACAGAAGAGTAATCTGTAATTAAACAATCACTCATCAAATAGAGTTCAGAAACATTCTGATAGTTTGACACATCATATGCAAACCCTTCATATCCAGAAAGATCTAGCTGATTGGCAATAAGATAATGCATGCGCAATAAGACAACTGTATTTTTGCCTAGTGCTTGCTGCATCTGTGCTAAATCAATTTTTAGATCGAATGTATAAGCATCAGCTTCGATATATTCATCGTCTCGCCATGTCGGTGCATATAGCACAACACGTTTATGTGAAGGGATACCTAATGATGATTTAAGTGATTGAATATAATCTGCATCATCTTGATGATTCACTAAAATATCATTTCTAGGGTAGCCAATCTCTAAAATTTGATCACGTTGCATCCAAAATGCCGATTGAAAGATGTCTGTCGAATACGCATTAGGCGAAATGAGAAAGTCCCACCGTTGTGTCGCGCGATAAAAATTGCGCTTATATTTTGGCGTTGTGGTATTGGGCAAACGGACTTGTTTCATATCATTGGCTAAACGTTTCAGTGGTGTGCCATGCCATGTTTGAATATAAAGTTGATTCGGTTTCTTTTTCAAATAGAGTGGTAATCTAGCGTTAGTGACCCAAACTTGCGCAGTTTTGAAAAGATTGTAATACGCTTTACTGCCTTTTTTAATGACATGTACATCATCAGGTAATGATGGGTGATTGACGTCTTGTAGAATCCAATAATAATGATAATCAGGATAGTGTGTCTTCATATAGTCATAAATAGCTTGAGGACTGTCATTAAATGATTTACCACCAAAGGATTCAAAAAGCACCGTTTTAGGTTTCACTGCACGTGTTGAGTTATATAACATATACTTCGAATAATGTTTACTCGGCTTATTCAAAGCAATATTTTTTAATAAGCGACTACGATAACGATATTTATTTAAAAACCATGCCAAAGGTACATACTGCCACTTTAAAGAGAGAAGCTCTAACTTAAAGAGTAACTTTTGACGATAGTTCATAACAGGCTTTAATAAAGGAATGATTTGAGATAGGACCTCATGAAATGCCTGATAACGAGCCTTAATATCACGATGACTAGGGTCAAATGCTTTATAAATCTTGTCAAGCATCTCTTGTAAGATGACATGGCGCACTGCATCATTATTTGATCGTGCTAACGCATCGTAAAAAGCAGCAATATAATCAGAAAAAGTCTCATCAAATTGACGTGCAGTTAACTTTGAACCGTAGAAAGGGTCGAATACTTCCCCTTTATAGTAAAATGCAATACCACTTAGTTTAGTCGCAGTATGAGTTAAATTTATATAATCAATGAGGAATGACCAGTCTACATAAATCGATAAATCTGTATTAAAAGCTAAGCCGTACTCTTGTATGATAGATGTCTTGAAGATGATATTACTGATGGCCCGATGCTTAAGTAAAGGTGCAACCCTCTCATCGTCTGTTAAATGATCGTATGTTAACGTTGTAGCGTCAAAACGAGTAGATGGCTCAACTGTAAAAGGTGAGATAGGCGCGAATAATATATCTTCATGAGCAAGTGCTGATAAATAAGTTTCAATTGTATATGGCGATAAAGTATCATCAGCATCTAAAAACATCAGATAAGGTGTTTCAACGTGAGACATGCCAATATTTCGAGCATGAGCATGTCCATGATTTTGGTCAAGTGTAATCACGCGTACCGATTTATGATAGTGCTCAAGTGATGTCATTAATAAACGTTCGCTTTCATCAGTTGACCCGTCATTAACAACAATCACTTCAAAATCTTGAGACGTTTGGTGTATGACAGATGTCACACACGACTCAATATAATCAGCCGCATTATACATTGGTATAATAATCGTTAATGGATGTGTCATAAAATAACCTCTTAATTTTTTTATTATGCTCCCTATTATAGTAAAGAAACCGACATGTTAAAAATAAAATAGTAAAGAAACCGACATGTTAAAAATAAAAATTAACATGTCGGTAAAAATTAACCTTCATTTTTTTTGATTTCTTGATAAATCATATCTCCAATGAATTTGGAAGCTTTACCATTTTCAATAGAGCAAAAACGATTATAAAAAGTGTCTATATTTTTTTTGTAATCTTTCTTGATTTGGTCAATATTTTTTAGTCCAGCTATCAATTCTACTGGATCTGTATATATAGGACCAGGTAAGTCGTTATGATAATCAATATAGAAGCCACGTAAATTTTTATCGTATTTTTCAATGTCATATGCAAAGAAAAATTGAGGTCTTTTGAGTATACCATAGTCAAACATTACCGAAGAATAGTCAGTAATTAAACAATCACTTATTAAATATAACTCTGAAATATCGCTATAGTTTGACACATCATATGCGAAATCTTCATATCCATTCAAGTCTAAGGCATTTGCGATAAGATAATGCATTCGTAGAAGAATAACGTATTCGTCTCCTAGCTCCTTCTTAAGTCTTGGTAAATCGATTTTGAGATCAAAAGTATATTTGCCTTTTTTTATAAATTCATCATCTCGCCAAGTGGGAGCATACATGATTATCTTTTTATTTAGAGGAATATTTAAGTCTTCACGTATATTTGCTTTTAATTTTTCATCATTTGATTTTTTAACTAAAATATCATTACGAGGATAACCAATTTCTAAAATATCGTCTGTTGACATCCAAAAAGCAGTTCTAAAAATTTCTGTAGAATAATGGTTTGGAGAAATTAAGTAATCCCAACGTGATGCTTCAGCGTGAAAATTTTTCTTATATAAAGACGTCGTGGTACCAGGCATACGAACAACCTTCATATCATTAGCTAAGCGTTTTAATGGTGTGCCATGCCATGTTTGGATATATATTTGATTAGGTTTTTTATTTAAATATAAAGGTAATCGTGCATTTGTTACCCAAAACTTAGCTTCTGAATAAGCTTTATAATACGCATCAGTTTCTTTTTTGACTTTTACAACTGAGTGTGGAGAATCATTATTTTCAGGATCTTTAAAAATCCACTTATATTTTAATTCTGGATAAGTATCTTTCATATATTCGTAAATATATTTAGGGCTATCACTGTAATTTTTACCACCAAATGATTCAAATACAATAGTTTTATTATCAACATTTTGCTCTTTATCAGATAAAAAGTATTTAGAACGTGAGTAGCCTTTTTGTCTAAGCAATATACGTTTGATATGACGAGTAATAAACCTTAATTTATTAATCTTGCTAGCTAGCTTGGGACGTTTAATCATCAGAGCAAACATTTCAAAAGCAAATAAAATTTTCTTTTCTTTAACTATAGATATTCCTAATTTACGTGAAACGTAATGCAGTTGGTGTTTATGAGTTTCATAACGCGAAGGTGTTGCTTTTAAATTAGGGGTAAACTCTGTATGTAATTTTTCTAACATTTTTTTCTTTATAAAGTAACGGACATTTGAATCCTTAACTCGAGATAAAGAATCGATAAAACTTTTTGCATAGTCTTCAAATAATATGTCAAAATTTTGTTCTGATAAAGTATTGGTTTCAAAAGGATCATAAACTTCCCCTTTGAAATAAAATGGGAATTTAGTTATTCGAACAAATTCATTTGCATATTGCATGTATTCCAATATAAATGACCAGTCTGAATAAACTTTAAGGTTTTCATTAAATTTAATATTATGTCCTTTTACGATACCTGTTTTAAATACAATATTACATACAGTATTTTTTCGTAAAAAGGAATTGGCGTTATTTTTTATATTGTAATAATGGATTTGTACTTTATTTTTATCAACATATTGTGGTATTTGTAAACTAAAATCATGAACTGGAGCAATTAGTGCATCTAAACCATTCAAATGTTTTAAATAGAAATTGATAGCATATGTTGTAAGTTTGTCATCAGAATCTACAAACATGAAATATGGCGTTTTAACATTTGCAATACCAACATTACGTGCATACGCATGTCCATGATTATTAGCTAAATATATATATTTTACATCTTTTTTATAATCTTTTAGTGCTTCATCTAGTAATATTTTACTATCGTCTGTAGAACCATCATTGACGATTATTAAATCGAAATTTTGGTTTCGCTGTCTTTTTATATGGTCTATGCAATCGCTAATGTATTCTTCTGAATTATAAAGTGTTACTATTATCGATAGTTTATTCATACAAATCTTCCTTTTCAAATTTCTTTTATCATAGGGTATTATAGCATTTCCAAATAAGGTAAAATAGTAATATCCATAAATAAATTATTATAACTATTTAAGAAACTTAGTATAGCGAGACATTAGAACTTTTTATATAGGAAAGAGGAATTAAATGATTTACACAGTGGCTTCAGTATTAGCAAAGGAACATGGCGGTAGAACTAAATCATTACTAAATAGAATCAAATTATACAGGGAAGAATTAGGGATTGAGCAAGTTATTTTAACAACAAATTACAATGCGAACTATAACAGTGTTTATAATTTATATAAGGAAAAAGAAGTTATAAGTACTGATCAAAAGATAGTAAATATTTACGATTGGTTATCCAATTATAATTTACTTAAAGATAAGAAAAACAAAGTCTTCAAACGGCGTATAAAAGAGCAAGATTTACCTATTGAAAATTATTATTTGAGATCAGATGCAGAAAAAAATTGTATAAGATATTATGATATAAAGACTGACAATTATCTTATGTATCGCAATTACTACAAGGGAACGGATATTGCAAAATTTGACGATTTTTTTACTAGTGGTGTTCGTCATAAGATTGAAAGATGGGAATATAATGATAGCGGTATTTTGCATAGAATAACTAATTATAGTCGTAAGTATAACACTAAACTTGTAGAAAAGTATTATGATTTAAATGGGCGTCTATATTGTAAAAAATTTTATGATAATACGCCAGAAGCTAAACTTAATATGATATTAATATATGAAAATGAAGTCCCATCTTTTAGTTTTTCTAATGAAAAAGACCTATTTACTCATTTTTTTAATGCCTTTTTCTTACCTGGCGATATCATTTTTAATGATGCTAGATTACTTGATAAATCATTAATAAATTGTAAAATTGATATTAAACCAATATTAGTTTTCCATAGTTCACATTTAGAAGGAAATAATACTAAAAACTCTTACAAATTAGCTTTAAGTAACTCGGAAAAAGTGTATAAGTATTATTTATTAACAAACCATCAAAAAGAAGATATACAAAACGTGTACAATATCGGGGATGAAAAATTCGCAGTAATTCCACATTTCATTAAGCCTTCAATAACTACGAGAAATAGAAAAAATCAATTTGTTTTTATGGGAAGATTTAGTCCAGAAAAGCAAATTGATCACATTATTGAAAGTTTTTATAAATATGTAGAAAAAGGTTATCTGTTTAATCTAATGTTATTCGGTGGGAAACCGGGAAAAGAACGAGAAAAAATTGAGAAGTTAATCAAAGAATATAACTTAGAAGAAAGAGTGACAATCAAAGAATTCACTAATAATCCAAGTGAGGTTTTTGCTGAATCAAGGGCATCTTTAGTGACAAGTAAGTATGAAGGATTTCCGCTTAGTATTATGGAAAGTATTAATGAAGGGTGTCCCGTTATCTCATATGATATAAGGTATGGTCCAAGAGAAATCATAGAAGACAATAAAAATGGAATACTAGTTGAGAAAGATAATATTAAAGAATTTTCAGAAGCTATGATGAAAATTACAGATAACCCGTTAGAAGATGTTGAAACTAAAGAAAATATTAAATACCAATCAGCTATAGCAAATTTTAAAAAATTAATTAAGGATTAAAATGGGAGATGGAAAAGTGAAGGTACTTATAACAGGTGGTGCAGGTTTTATAGGATCAAATTTAGCAAAATACTTTTTTGATAAAGGAGAAGAAGTGTTTGTTCTAGATAACCTTTCGACGGGACATTTAGAAAATATTAGTTTTTTAGACAAGAGTTATTTTTTTAAAGGTGATATTACAGATACAAAATTCGTAGAAGAAGTATTTGATAATCATCATTTTGATATAGTGGTTCATCTAGCAGCTGTTGTAAGCGTTGTAGATACTGTTAATGATCCAATAACATCACAGAAAGTAAATATACAGGGAACACTCGATATTTTGAAGATAATAAAAGAAAAAAATGAAAATATCAAGCGTTTTTTATTTGCTTCTTCTGCTGCTGTTTATGGGAATACATCTGATTTACCTAAAAAAATGGACTCTTTAATTTCTCCTGAGTCACCTTATGCAATAGAAAAATTTAGTGGAGAGCAGTATACTAAGTTGTTTTATAAATTATATGGAATACCCACTACAGCTTTAAGGTTTTTCAATATATATGGTCCTAAGCAAGATCCAAATTCTCAGTATTCAGGAGTTATCTCTATCATGATGGATTGTTTTGAAAACAATAAAACGTTTACTTTTTATGGTGATGGCGAACAATCTAGAGACTTCGTTTATATAACAGATTTAATAAAATCAATAGAATTGATTTTATCCGATTCTGATAGTATAGGTAGAATTTATAATGTAGGTACAGGAAATAGTACATCATTGAATGAAGTCTTTAATGCATTTTGTAAAATTTATGAAAAAAGAATACCTGTTGAATATGAAGATTTTAGGAATGGTGATGTAAAACATTCTCTTGCAGATATTTTGCCATTAAAGAAAATAGGGTATGAGCCGGAATACGATATTAATAAAGGATTAGAGGAATATTTCAAAGTGTTAAACCAATAACAATATAATTAGATGTTTAAATAAATCGATGTTTCTAAATTTGATATATACTAAGGCGCTATGTCCAATAAGATTGGCGAACCAATACGTAGAGATTAAGTAGCATAAAGTTACTTAATCTCTTTTTTGAATTAGCTGTAAAAGGTTTGTACATAAAATGAAGATATCCTATTTAGGACTGATGATTTACTCACCAGTCCTAAATGGTACAGAAAGCATTTAATATTGTTAAAAGATAAAGTGTCAGTTAATTTTCAAAATAACGCCACTGCTTTTCTTATATACTATTTCTTTTTACCAACTTCATGATGAGCGGGTAAAAGAGTGCAAGCACTGTCATGATTGTTAATACGATAGAGATAGGTGAACCAAAGAAAATATCTGGTACATTATAATTGTTCGTTATTAAGCTTTTTCGAAAGTTTTGTTCCATATCTGATCCGACGATTGTTGCTAATATTAAGGGTGCTATTGGGAAGTCGAGTAGCTTTAGTAAAAGTCCAATAATACCGAATATAAGTAAAATATAGAAATCAATAACACTATATCCTAAAGTGTATGTACCTAAAAATGCTAAAACGAGAATGATTGGATATAATGTTTTTGGTGGTGTTTTCAAAATTTTCAATAGTACCCCGATTAATGCAATGTTTAAAATAACAAGAAAAATATTTCCGATAAACATACTATTTACAAGAGTCCATACCATTTCAGGATCTTTATCAAATAAAAGAGGGCCAGGTTGTAAACCGAGCATAATGACAGCACCAAGTATCACAGCTGTTGTTCCTGATCCGGGTATTCCCATTGTTAGTAATGGTATTAATGAGCCGACTGAAGCAGCATTATTCGAAGCTTCAGGTGCTGCAACGCCTTCGATAGCGCCTTTACCGAATTTTTTACTGTTTTTTGAAACTTGTTTTTCAATAGAATAACTTAAAAGAGAGGCTACAGAACCGCCAGCTCCAGGCAGTACCCCAATGAGAAAACCAAGAGGACTTTGTCTAAGCATTGTCCAGCGTGTCCGTTTCCAGTCTTCTTTAGTTAGTTTCATGGAACCTAAATCACTACTAGGTGGTTTGAGTGCATCCAAATGCATATAGTTATAAAAAACTTCCGCTACAGCATAAATACCTATAATAATGACTAAAAAATCTATACCTTCACTTAAGTGTGTAGCGCCATATGTAAATCGATAGACACTAGTTTGTAAATCTACGCCTATGGTACTTATCATTAACCCAAGAGACATAGCTATAAATCCTTTAACCATCTTCCCTAAAGATAATGTGACAATCATTGAAAGCGTAAATAAAAATAAGACAAAGTATTCTCGTGGTCCAAAGTTTAAAGCAAAATTAGAAAGAGGTTTAGCTAAAATGATAAATCCAACGACGGCAAAGAGTCCACCAATCAATGAAGCAATAGCAGAAATGGACAAAGCTTTCCCGGCTTGATTATTTTTAGTCATAGGATAACCATCAAATGTAGCGGCAATTGCTGAACCGTCTCCTGGTGTATTTAAAAGTATAGAACTACGAGAGCCACCGTACATAGCCCCATAATAAATTGAAATCATGAGTACAAGAGCACTGACAGGATCCATCCCAAATGTAACGGGAATTAACACAGCAACAGCAGTAGCAGGACCCAATCCTGGTAGCATTCCAACAACTGTACCTAAAAACCCTCCAATTAATATCCAAAGTAAATTCATCGGATGAAATGCTGTTGTCAATCCTTCCCAAAAGCTATTTATATCAATACCCATATTTATCCCCCCTTATGGTAAGCTGACATTCAATAGTACTGAAAATGTGTACCATGCGACTCCAGAAAATATGATGGCGACCAAAACATTTTTTAACCAATGTTTAATCCCATTAATTAAAAACATGATGGAGCCTAAAAATAAAATAGTAGATATTAGAAAACCTATCCTTTCAAAAATAAGCGCATAAACTAAAATCATCAGACAAGTGGCAAGGATACGCTTCAATACGATTCCTGAAAATAATACTTTGAGAGATTCAAATGTTTGATCGTTTTGGCGTAATTCTTGAAAAAAATAAATAAGGCTCATGATGATCAGGATAGTAGCAATTAAGACAGGAAAGAATTTAGGACTATGTGGATGTCCTATATGTGAAATTTGAACATTAAGCGATAGAATAAAATAAATAATACCAATCGATAACATAACAATTGGTGCAATGAGTCTTACCATTAAACAACCTCCTTTTAAAATCCTGCGTCTTGAATAAGTTGCTTGTATTGTTCTTGTTGTTTGTCTAAAAAGGCTTTTGAATCTTTGCTATCTTTATAAAAATCGTCCCAGTCGTTGTTTTCCCTTATTGTTTCCCATTGTTTGCTATCGACGACTTTCTTAATTGTTTCGTCCCAGTATTGAATTTCAGCATGAGTCATATCTGATGGGCCCATGATACCGCGCCAATGAGGAAATACAATATCGAGACCTTGTTCTTTCCAAGTAGGAACATCTTCAAGACCTTTAATTCTTTCATCTGAGGTTGTAGCAAGAATTTTTAATTTGCCGACTTGATGTTGTTCTTTGACTTCGGATACTGCAGTTGAAGCAATATCGACATGTCCACCGAGAAGTGCAGTTTGTAAATCACCGCCACTTTTGTAGACGAGAAAATCAAGATTTTGGACATCTACGCCATATGATTGAGCTGCTTTGAC
The DNA here is from genome assembly GCF_003012915.1 of Staphylococcus felis. Lineage (NCBI taxonomy): Bacteria > Bacillati > Bacillota > Bacilli > Caryophanales > Staphylococcaceae > Staphylococcus > Staphylococcus felis. The sequence continues at coordinate 959,849 of NZ_CP027770.1, forward strand.
GAATGCTAAGTGGTCATTGTTGCCTAGACCGGGTGCGACGCCAATCGTAAGTGATTTGGGATTGTCTTTGAGTTTTTCCATAACTTCCTTACCAGACTGGAGATTCGACTTTTTCGAAGCAGATAAACTAATCCATTCAGTAGCCAAAATAGCTATCGGTGTAAAGCTGTCATTGTTTAAATCACTAAGGCCTAGTTCATGGTTTGACAACAATAAACTTGAGTTAATAGCTATGGAAGTTGAAGGACGTGATGCCAAATACTGCCAGCCTATTTCGCCGCCACCACCAGGTTTATTGACTACCGTGATATTTTGATCTGTTAAATTTTCATCTTGCATTATTTTTTGAATAGCACGAGCTGTTGTGTCCCATCCGCCCCCAGGAGAAGCGGGAGCAATAATTTCAATATTTTGATCTGGAAAGCTTGATTTTGAATGAGATGACTGATTTGGACTGCATGAAACTAACACAAAAACCCCAATAAAAATCATAATCATTAATCGCCTCACAAATATACCCCCTTTATTGTTTGACAATTAAAAATATTTTAACATATAAATTAAGCGTTTTCATGAAATAAGTGCAAAAAAACTTTATATTATAGTTAGTCCAAAAGATAAATAGGGTATGTCACGTTTTGAATGGGGAATGTAGCAAAAGATGAAAAAAGAGCTGGTGCTGAGAGGGGGAATAAAAATGAGGGATTCATACAAAAATCTGATATCCAGACCTTTGTTTTAATCCCTCAATAGAAGTTATTCTATCCACTTTACGACGTCATCTTGAGGGCGACGTGTTTTTTCGCGCTTAGGATCTTCCTCGCGATAGCCGAATGCGACCATGACAGAGGGCTCGAATACCGAACGATCAAAGTATCCTTTGTCGCTTAAGAGTTGTGCGACCTCCTGGTATTGAAATCCCTCAATCGGACATGAATCGATACCTAACATAGCAGCTGTGGTCATCATGTTAGCTAGTGGAATATAGGTTTGTTTACTTGCCCAATCCCATAAGGCGCGTTCACTTTCATATAAGTTTAAGTTATCACCTTGGAATGCTGTTGTACGTGTCATCATTTGCTCGATGACATCTTCAGGCATTTGCTTTGTATCCTTTAGTAGTTGGTGAACGTATTCGTTACCTGGACGTACATTCTTACGTGCAAGGATTAAAATGAAATGACTGGCAGTATCCAGTTGACCTTGTGCGCCCCAGCTGATTGGTTTTAATGCGTCACGTACGTCTTTATTTTGAATCACTAAAAATTGCCACGGCTCAAATCCTAGAGAGCTTGGCGATAAGCGACCTGCTTCTAAAATGGTTTGGAAGTCTTCGTTGGTAATTTTTTGGTTTGCATCAAAGCGTTTTGTCGCAAAGCGATAGTTAAATGCATCAAGTATGAATTGATGTTTATGCTCCATACGATAACCACTCCTCTATTATCATTGATTTACGATTCTATTATAAGTGAGTTGTTTTCCGTTTGAAAATATTGTGATTTGATATCATGATAATGTATAGGGTGTATCCTTTTGAGGTATACATAAAGAGATAGAATAAGAGAGGAGTCAGTCATATGCATGAGCAATGGTATCAACAGTTGCCACTTGAAGGTATTCAAAATGTGCGACCTGTGAGCGGTGGCGATGTGAATGAAGCGTATCGCATTGAGACAACTACGGATACGTATTTTTTACTGGTTCAGCCTAATCGTACGGAAGATTTTTATGATGCAGAAATCGCAGGTCTTAAAGCTTTTGAGGAAGCAGGTATTACAGCGCCTATTGTGATTTCAAGTGGAGAGATTGAGCAGGATGCTTACCTTCTGTTAAGTTATTTAGATGAAGGCAGTTCGGGGAGTCAGCGTGAATTAGGAGCGCTTGTTGCTAAGCTCCATTATACATATGCTCCGAATGGACAGTATGGTTTTGACTTGCCGTATGAAGGTGGCGATATACGATTTGAAAATGAATGGACGTCGACTTGGAAGGACTTGTTTATTCATCAACGTATCGACCCGTTAGTTGAGCGTATTCGACAAGCACATTTATGGAAGGAGCAAGATGATGTGTTATTTGAAAGTGTACGTCAGATTATGATGGATACTTTAGGGGAGCATCGTAGTGAGCCGTCATTACTTCACGGTGATTTGTGGGGCGGAAATTATATGTTCTTAAAAGATGGCACGCCTGCGTTATTTGATCCTGCGCCGCTTTATGGTGATCGAGAGTTTGATTTAGGTGCGACAAAGGTGTTTGGTGGTTTTACACAAGACTTTTACGACGCATACCATCAAGCGTATCCACTTAGCGAAGGCGCAATGTTTAGAATTCATTTTTATGAATTGTATCTGTTGCTCGTTCATCTAGTGAAGTTTGGTACGATGTATGCAGGTAGTGTCAGACGGATGATGGAGGTGATTCAAAGTGAAGTGGCTTAATAGTGTTATACCGATACTATGGGGCATTGCAATGATAGCTCTAGCTATAACATATCATCATATTCCTGAAACGATAGGAACGCATTTCAATTTTACAGGTCAACCGGATGCTTTTGGATCGAAAAGGGAACTATGGATTATTCCTATCGTGCTTTTAATCGTTTGGTTTGTGATAACAGTACTTGTTAAATACGTTCCAACATTAGAAAAGAATATGACTGGAAAACGCAGCAAACAGTCAGCCTCCCAATCGAAAGGGTTGGTGATTCTATTTGTAGTCATTCAACTTGGAGTATGGTTGTTATATGTATCACATTTATATTTACTTCTGAACGGTCATGATGTGATTCCTATGGGATTAATGTTAGTCGTCATTGCGGCGGTATTGATCGCATTTTGTTATAAAGTGTGGACGATGTTTCGTTTTAACTAAAAAAGAACAGGCTGGGACATCAATATCTCGAAGTTTTCTTATAATGAGATGATTCATTCAATGATACGAAAGTGTCTTTTTCAAAGTATTTTAATGTAAAATGACATGTATATCACGTCGTATTGTTGGCGAGACGCCTGAGGGAATAAGATGAGCGTCGAGACCCAACCCCTAGGAAATGCGAGCCAAACAATACGAATGATTAATAAAAGAAAAGCGTAGAGATGATTGAACCATCTCCACGCTATTATTTTGGGATTGATGTCCCAAAATCTGTTTGATTATAAGAAAAAGAGTGGCAAAATCATGAATAAAATTATATAGATGATAACAAATATCCATGATGCTTTTTTACTTAAATGCAGTGTTGAATGTAAGATGACACCAAACAACCAAGCACTAATTAATGTTGATAAACGAATAGAACCAAGTTTCATATTGCCTGGATCAAAAATGTTCAATGAATCAATCGCAATTTCTTGAGGATCAATATGTGCAATCCATTGAATCACTAAAATAATCAAGGTGATAATCCCTGTAATAATGGTATAGCGAAGAATACTAGCAAAGATTGACTTCGCACTGACGTCGGCTTTAAAGATTTTGCCAATGATAAAGACAACAAGCATTGTAATACCAATCGCAACCCATACGCCGATAAATCCTCCAATCACACTTCCGTATTTCATGATGTTTGCAGTTTCTTCTGCTTGTGATTGAGATAAGCCGTTATCAATAAGCGTTTGTGTAAGATCAACTACAAACATTGACAAAACAGATGAAATAGCGGCAATGATAATCACGAGTAAAATTTTCAACCCTACTTTAGGTTGGTCGCGATCTTGTTCAAAAGAATCAATATGTAAAATTTTCGAATATTCCATCATAGAAGTCCTCCTCAATTTTTTTCAATTGTATTATAACATTATTATTATAAAAAATAATAGGCTATTTAAAATATAATTTTAATAGAATGTATAGGCTCTTTTTACGAATAAAATTAAAGAAAATGTAAAACTTGTATTTTTAATATTTTTTCATACCTATTTTATGATATGATGCAAATGACATCAAAAAATGGAATAAGGAGCGGTGTATTTTGAAAAAGAAAACACTTATCATATTATCAGTGGTTGGTGTGTTATTACTAGTAGGTATTGCATTATTAGTAAGAGCATTTGGCCAAGGTAATCATGACGATAACAAAGGGTACGATACATATAAGGTTCAAAAAGAAAGTCCGATACGAATTACAGGCAAAGTGTCTCCAAATTCTATCAAAACATATCAAAACAATTCGCAAGTCGGTGATTTTGTGAGTGTACAAGTTGAGGATGGTCAATATGTTCAACAAGGAACACCTCTAATCAATTATGATATCGATCCGACGCAGCGCCAAAAACTCGTTGATCAAATTAATCAAGCGAATGCTAAAGGAGATCAACAACAAATCGATAAGGCGATTAAACAACTTAATCGTTATGATGGACAAATTTATAATAGTGTCAACGCGACTTTCAGTGGTACAGTGGCAGTGGACAATTCAACTAATGTCAGTGAGGGTGAGCCGATTTTAAGACTCATTTCAAATGAACCTGAAATTCAAACGACTGTTTCAGAATTTGATTTGGACAAAATTAAAGTCGGTAATGACGTTAAAATTAAAGTAACAAGTAACGGTAAAACAGGCCAAGGGAAAATTACGAGAATTGGTCAATTGCCAACAAGTTATGACTCGCAATCTGCTTCACAATCAGGTGGGGGCGAAGCAATAGGTGGTATGGAAGGTGATGAAGAAGGACAAAGTTCTCTATCTACCAACAATCCAATTGACAGCAATCCTTCACTAGGTAAAGGAAATGAAACATCTAAATATCAAGTGATGATTGGAGAATTAGACTTCGATGTGAAAAATGGATATACAGTTGAAGCACAAATCCCACTTGATGCGCTTAAAATACCGAAAAGTGCACTTACAAAAGATGATAAAGTTTTTGTAGTGGACGATAAAAACATAGCACATAAACGTACAATTCAATATGATGAAAATAATGGAGATATTATCATCAAAAAAGGACTTAAAGCGAACGACAAAATCATTAAAAACCCTGACAATAAAGTGAAAGATGGCAAAAAGGTCGAGGTGTCTGAATGATAGAGCTTGTCGATGTTAATCGTCACTTTAAAAATGGTAATGAAACAAACCATATCCTTAAAGATATTAATTTACGTATCGATCAAGGAGAGTTTGTCGCAATCATGGGTCCATCTGGGTCAGGGAAGAGTACTTTAATTAATATTTTAGGATTTATTGACCGTGGTTACGATGGTAGTTACTATTTTAATGGTGACAATTATCAAAAGCGTTCAGACAATGAATTAGCAGAAATACGAAATGAAACGGTTGGGTTCGTATTTCAAAATTTCAAGTTGATTCAAAACAATACGATTCTTGAAAATGTCAGTATCCCATTATTGTATGCAGGTATTAATGCGAGTGAGCGCAAGCAGCGTGTCATAGAGATGTTGCACAATGTAGGTCTATTTGATAAAGAACACCTCATCCCGAACAAATTATCAGGCGGACAACAGCAACGTGTCGCAATAGCACGTGCAATTGTAAATAAACCTAAGTTCATTATCGCTGATGAGCCAACAGGTGCACTTGATTCTAAAACATCAAAAGATATCATGGAACTTTTTATGCAATTGAATCAAGAGCAAGGGACGACGATGATTGTCGTAACACATGACCCGAAAGTGGCACAGCAAGCAGATCGTGTTATTCACATATTAGACGGGCGTGTGCAACGAGAAGAGGTGAACCACCATGAGTAACTTAGGAAATATTATTAGTGTCTCACTTCGATCGATTTTAAAAAATAAAAGACGTAATATTTTTACGATGATTGGAATTATCATTGGGATTGCGGCTGTTATTACAATCATGTCGCTTGGGAATGGATTTAAGCAAACAGCGAATAAACAATTTAGTGATGCTGGCGCGTCTAAAGATGCGGCACTGATTAATTTTTTAGCGGATAACTTTGACAATCCGAATCCTGAGCCTTTTACGGATGCTGATATTGACCTTGCGAAACAAGTTGATGGAGTGACTGATGCACGAATTAAAGCAGACGATACGTTCGGTTTATCATCTGAAGCAGAAATCCCGAAGAAAAAGACAGATATCTCTATTGTGAAACAAAAAGAAGTGACAAATGCATCTGAAGGTAAAGGGTTTACTACGGATGATAATGATATGAAAAATCGAGTTGTTACGATTTCATCACAAGTAGCAGATGACCTTTTTAAAGGAGATGCAGTTGGCAAAACAATCTATATTGATGACATGGGGTTTGAAGTTGTAGGTATTTCGGATAATATGCAACTGCCAGATGTTGTTAAAATGCCAACACAAACAGCAGAACGTTATTTGCCTAATCTCAAGTCGTCATTCCCACAACTTGAAATTAAGTTTGATGATACATCAAAGAAAAAGAATATCGCTAATGATGTTGCGAAAAGATTGAATCAGAGTGGCTCGGCAACTGGTGATGGTGAGTATCAATACACTGATATGGAAGAAGCAATGAAGAGTATTGGAAAAATTTTCGATGGCATTACTTATTTTGTTGCTGCGGTTGCGGGAATTTCACTTTTTATTGCAGGTATTGGTGTAATGAATGTGATGTATATTTCAGTAGCGGAACGTACTGAAGAAATTGCCATACGACGAGCATTTGGCGCTAAAGGTCGAGATATCGAACTACAATTTTTAATTGAAAGTGTTATTTTATGTTTAATCGGTGGTATTATCGGTTTAATCATCGGTATTCTTATTGCATCTTTAGTAGATGTTTTAACGCCAGATTATATTAAGAGTGCAGTTAGTCTTGGTTCGATTATATTAGCAGTCGGTGTGTCTACATTGATTGGTATCGTGTTTGGATGGATTCCAGCACGCGCAGCTTCGAAAAAAGAATTGATTGATATCATTAAATAAATTAAAAAATGAGGTTCTGTAGTAAATCGGACTGGTGTATAAAAATTTCATTTATTTGATTATTCCATAAAGCCTCGCTTTTCTAGGCGCCTCACCTCAACTCATTTTAAGATTGAACTTACCCAATCTTAAAATGGATTTTCGGTTACGGCAAGATGCCTCAGAAGTCTTGGCTTAGGAAACCAATCAAATGTGCTATATTTATTCACACCCCTAAGTTATAAAATATGTTTTACCAACTCAATTTTACTGATTTTTTGTTGTATTAGAAGAGGCATTAATGTTCAAGACTTTATGATCACACAACGAAAAAGGCGTTATGCAATCCATTATTGCATAACGCCTTAATTTAATGCGACCAGTCCAATTTGACTGAGAGCTAAAAATGAGGTTGGTCTAACTCAAGCTTCTAGAAAACCGGTTCTCGGTATTAAAGGCGCTGTTGTTAGACCAACCTCATTTTATTTATATTTGATGAAAGTGACTAAGTGATTAGCCACCAAATAAGACTTTAAGGACATTGAATAAGGATTGAATCAGTTCTCCAATTGTTCCGCTCATAAGTGTTAGCCTCCTTGTATTATGATGTGACTTTTTCTGCAGCGACAAGATCTTCAGCAATATTGTGCCAGAAATTTTGGAGTTCTTCAGGCGTGCGTGATAAGTCTGTTGAATCTTGACCTACAAAATCAACGTGATCCCAGTCGTGACGGACATCTGTCACTTGCCATATGCCTTTTTGAATTTGATCTGTAGCTTTAACAAAGGCTTGGTTCGCCGGATGTAATGATGAAATGACTGAAACAAGACCATCATTTTCACGCCATTCAGGTTCTTTAGCTTTACCGATAACATTGGCAGTTAATGTAAATAAGAAGAATAGATCAAGGTCTGCTTTTTGTTTGCCAAATAATGTTGAATGTGTTGCTTCGCCTGTATAAGTTTTATAGACGATGTTTGGATTGAGTGATGTTTTTGCATTGAGTTCTGATGCGCCTTGACGAGTCAAATCATAGAAACCATTGTCTTTTGTTTTCCAGAGTGGATTTTCATTTTTGATGCGTTTGTAGTAATCGAGTAGTTTTTCACCTTCACCACGTTTAATGCCCCATTGATCAAGTCCGAATGAGACGCGTGCATCTGCGTTAGAAAGCATTTTCGCAAAGTCATACACAAATTGTCTTACAATGGGTTCGTTACCAATTTGGTCAGCTGCATGTGTTCCATTATGAGGTGTGCCGAGTGTTGTGATAGAAGCTACCATATTGTCATGATTACCAGCAAATAATGGTGAAATATCACCACCGTGTTCTTTTTGATAAGCGATTTCTTCTGCGCTTCCATGACGGAGCAATTCTTCTAATTGACGGATTGTTTGACCACCCATGCTATGACCGACTAAGTGTACTTTTTGGCCAGGTTGCCAATCTTTATATACACCCTCGTATGTTTTACCATAACGTGCATGGCCATATTTTTGGGCATGTGCGGCACCGTAATCCACACGTCCTCCTTTGATGTAGTAGTACAATTCGACAGCGCGATCATAGTTGCTACCAAAGGCACTAATACTTGCTTCATGCGTTTCATAGCCGTTCTTTTCTAAATCATCACGTATATTTAACTTGTCACCACCCCAATAATGCGCAAGAACTGATGGGTTGATGTCATCTGTGAATCCGTTGAAACCATGGACTAAAATAATAGGATACTTGTTTTTATAGAAGCCTTTTTTAGCTTTTTGGCTCGGTTGTTCTTGAAGTTTTTCGGCGTCACGTGTGTTTGTTTTGGATTGTGTTGTTGCGGCATTTGAATCCTTCAATGATGCTAAATCTTTATCAGGTGAAGAGTTGTCATCACTTGAAGGTTGTGACGATTTATTTGTATTCAATGCTTCTGGTACTTTGACATTATCTTTTGCTTTCGGTTCAGATGATGTGATTTCATGTAAGGGTTCTTTCGCTTTAGGTTCAGCCTCAACTGTCGTATTTTGTTGTGAAGATGTTTCGACAGTTTGCTTTGTATCATCTATATCCGGCTGTTGTTGTGTTTCTAATGATGACGTTACGGATTCATTTTGCTTTGGATGAGATAGATCTTGCTCCTTAGTCTTTTGATCTTCAGTTGATGTAGATGTGTCACGCGTTGGTGCTTCTGTAGTATTAGGATGTTCATCTGAAGATTGTAATGTCTGACTTGGATTCGAGTCTTTAGCAGTCTCATTTGAAACAGGCGCATCTTGTGATTTAGGTAACTGTTCATCATTTTTTGCAGTATTGTCAGATGTATCTAATGGTTGATTAGATTCAGCAGTAGTTTCAGTAGATGGTGTTTCGACTGATTCGTCTTCAGTGGTAGGTTTATCTGTTACATGCGTTTCAACTGATTCAGTTTTTTCTGTTGTTTCATCAGTTGTTGAGCCTGTTTCTGGATCTTCTGAAGTATGTAAATCAGATGTTTGTTCATTTACGACATCATTAGTATTTGATGTTGTCGTTTCAGTTTGTGGGTTTGTTTCGCTTGAAGTGACAGAATCAGTTTCGCTCGCTTGAGCCTGACCTGTACTGATGAAGAATAGTGATGCAATCATAATGGATGACGCACCGATGCTGAATTTACGGATGCTATATTTATTTTCCCTTTTGTTCATAATGGACACCTCTTAACTTTTAATATTACCCCAATAAAAAACGCCATTGTCCCATCATTAAACAAAAATATTAATCAAAATGCGCGGAATGAGTTCAAATAATTTACCGATTAACGCTAACATTATTGTGTCCCCCTTTCGTCAAAATGAAAAGGCTTTCAAATAAGTGAATATATCATACAATAATTTATAAATTATGTCAATGCTTAAAAAAACAAAAAGATTAATTTAAAGCATAGTTAATTTTTGGAAGATATATATCATATAATTATAATATTGTGAGGTTTGATTAATGGTGCAAATTGAATAGAATGTGATACACTGTATTTGAACAATGGAGGGATATCATATGGACAAACTATTTAAAAGTGTTGCCTATGTTGCTGGCGGTGTACTTGTACTCGTATTAGGCACTGTTGGTTATTTGACATATCAGCAATATCAAGTGGATGACTCGTTAGTTAATAAAGATTTTGGTGAAAATTAATAAAAATATCAATAAAGCATTTTTTAAGGGTATAGACATATCAGCTTTTTAATGAACGTTGTCTGAGTCCCTGAAACTGTGAAGACCCTTATAAGTTGGGGCGGAACAACAAATTTTGTGATTTGTTATTCCGCTCCTTCGTCGTTTATAGACATTGAGAAATGTTATCAAGGAGATGATTAAGATGGCAAGACGACATTATTTTCATCATGTCGAACATCGAAAAACACAAGCACATTCAAAGTCAACGTTATGGCTTTCGTTGATGATTACATTATTTTTTACGGTCGTTGAGTTTGTTGGAGGGATTGTATCTAACTCTCTTGCACTGTTGTCAGATTCTTTTCACATGCTCAGTGATGTTTTAGCCTTAGGTTTGTCAATGGTAGCGATTTACTTTGCGAACAAAAAGCCTACTTCAAATTATACGTTTGGTTTTTTACGTTTTGAAATTTTAGCTGCATTTTTAAATGGTTTGGCACTGGTAATTATTTCTTTATGGATTTTTTACGAAGCCATTATGCGTATCATTTATCCGAAACCTGTGGAAAGTGGTCTCATGCTTGTCGTGGCAACGATTGGTTTAGTAGTCAATATTGTGTTAACGGTTATTTTGATGCGTTCACTAAAAAGCGAGAATAATATTAATATTCAAAGTGCATTATGGCATTTTATAGGAGATTTACTTAATTCAGTAGGCGTTATTGTGGCAGTTATTTTAATCTATTTTACAGGTATTCAAATGATTGACCCTATTCTTAGTATGATTATAGCGGCAGTAATCTTACGTGGGGGATACAAAATCATCCGTAATGCATGGATTATACTGATGGAAGCTGTTCCGACCACGTTTGATACTGATGAAATTATTGAAACGATGATATCTGTAGAGCGTGTCTTAGATGTACATGAGTTTCATCTGTGGGCGATTACGACGGAACACTATTCATTAAGTGCCCATGTCGTATTAGACAGTAGACATAGTGACGATGCCTACGAAACCATTAATCAATTGGAGCGACTACTCAAAGAAAAATATGGCCTTCAACATACAACGCTACAAATCGAGCATTTAGATATTAATCAACTAGACGAGCAGTACTTTGACCACGTTAAATAAAAAGGGGCTGATGAGAAGCTCTCAATACTGTTTAGCATTTCTAAGTCAATCGTATAGTCAAAAACGCGACCCACAAAATCACTTGGGTCGCGTTTTTTGAATGTGATGATAAGAGGTTAAGTCGTTTCGCTTTCTTTTTGTTCAGGTTGTCCTGCTAGTAATAATGTCCATGTGACTAAGATGAATGGGAAGGTTAATATCGGTATACCAATCGGATCGAAAAATGTGGCTAAAGCTGCGTACATCATAGGTGTCATTAAGACAGTCAATAAAAATGCAACGATTGGATTGAGGTGATTGGCTGAACGAAATGTATAGCTCACTGCAATAATAGCTAAAATCAAGTTAAAACCGAATAATCCGTGGTTAATTGTAGCAATATCTGCGCCTAGAACAAACTCAAGTAATAGCCCTAATATATTGGCAATAAATACGTAAATTCCAGCACGTCTAGAGGCAATCAAACAAGCGATAGCGATTAATAGCCCTGTTAATAGGTGTTCGATTAAGAAAATTTGACTTAAGTTTTCAAAAAAGGCTTGAATTGGCTTGAAAGGTGTCTCCAAATCAACATTAATATTTGTAGTTAAAGGTAAAACGGATACATTGGTTTTTAAAAATTTAAATTGTTCAGCCATTAATAAGACAATCCATGTAATTAACACAAATGGTGTAGTCAATTCAGGCACGTTGAGTGGTTTTAAGAAACTTTTGATGGCTTGAGCAATAGGCATAGATAATAAAATGCTAAGCAAAATGATAAAGACGGCTTGCCAAGACCATTGTAAGAAGAGGGTCAAGTCAATAGCTATTAAAACAGGATTGAATCCTGCAAGGCCAGCATGAATCTCTTGGTGGCTATAATTAAAATACTTTGCAGTCATTAGACTCAATGCATTACCGATCATCGCAGCAAGACCCACTTTCCAATTCCCAATCCAAAGTGCGATTAAAATGAGTGCACCTGTCCATGTATTTTCTAATAAAACGACTTGCGAAATATTTTTGAAAAAGGGTTGTCCCCACTTGATCATCATGTCCACTTCTTTCTCATTTTAAGTGATGAATATGTTCAAAGATTATCACGATAAATAAGTCCTGACAATTATTATGATATAGGATTAAGTTACTTGACACATATTTGGATAAAGAAACAGTAATGTAAAAAATGCATGAAAATAGAGTGGAATTTAGGTTAATTGAAAGGTTTAAAACTGAATAAAGAAGCTTTTGTTTAAATTTATATATCAATTATGAAAATGAAAACTATTCTCATATAGCTTTGTGAATTGATAAAATATTTTGATAAGACTATAATCTGTATCGTGGAGTTACTATTTTGATTTAAAGGAGACGAGAGACCATGTATTTTACTCAGCGTGAACAAGATAAACTTATGCTTGTTGTTGCGGCAGATTTAGCCAAACGCCGTAAAGAGAGAGGATTGAAGTTAAATCATCCAGAAGCTGTGGCCCTGATTAGTTATGAAGTGCTAGAAGGGGCACGTGACGGTAAAACAGTTGCAGATTTGATGAGTTATGGCCGAGAAATATTGTCTAAAGATGATGTGATGGAAGGTGTTGAAGCTTTGATTACCGATATCGAAATCGAGGCGACATTTCCAGATGGCACTAAATTAGTGACAATTCATCATCCAATTGTGTAGGAGGGGAAAGTATGAAACCAGGTGAAGTAATCGTTCATAAATCAGAAATTATGATTAATCAAAATCGTGACAATACTAAAATCAAAGTAAAAAATATGGGCGACCGCCCAATTCAAGTAGGATCACATTACCATTTTTATGAGGCAAATAAAGCGTTAGAGTTTGATCGTGATTTAGCATACGGTAAACATTTAGACATTCCAGCAGGTGCTGCGGTTCGATTTGAGCCCGGTGATGAAAAAGATATCCGCCTTGTACGTTATGCAGGACGCCAACATATATACGGTTTTCACGGTGAGGTAGATGGTCCGATTGACGAATCACGTGTAACACCTCCAAATATGGACGAAGGAAGTGAAGTCAAATGAGTTTTAAAATGACAGAATCTCAATATACGAGTTTATACGGTCCGACAACTGGGGACTCCATTCGTTTAGGTGATACAGATTTATTTGCCAAAGTTGAAAAAGATTATGCATCATTTGGTGATGAGGTTACTTTTGGCGGCGGTAAAGTTATACGTGACGGTATGGGTCAAAACCCGAACATGACTCGAGATAGCAAACGTGTGGCGGATTTAGTGATCACAAATGCGGTTGTGATTGATTATGATAAAGTCATTAAAGGTGATATCGGTATTAAAGGCGGCTATATTATGGGCATCGGTCGAGCTGGAAACCCTGATATTATGGATGATGTGGATATCGTAATTGGATCAGCAACAGATGTAATCGCTGGAGAAGGCAAAATTGTAACAGCGGGTGGTATTGACACACACGTACACTTTATTAACCCTGAACAAGCTGAAGTGGCTTTAGAAAGTGGTATCACGACACATATTGGTGGAGGTACTGGTGCTTCAGAAGGATCCAAAGCGACAACTGTTACACCAGGGACATGGTATGTACATCGTATGTTAGAAGCGGCAGAATCGCTACCAATTAATGTTGGATTTACAGGAAAAGGACAGGCCGCTAGTCATACGGCATTAATCGAACAAATTCATGCGGGTGTAATTGGACTAAAAGTGCATGAAGACTGGGGTGCAACGCCATCAGTATTACGAAATGCATTAGAGGTAGCCGATGAGTATGATGTTCAGATTGCTCTGCATGCTGATACTTTAAATGAAGCAGGGTTTATGGAAGATACTATGGAAGCTATTGGAGATAAAGTGATTCATATGTATCATACAGAAGGGGCTGGTGGGGGTCATGCACCAGACTTAATCAAGTCTGCAGCGTATCCCAATGTACTTCCGTCATCAACGAATCCTACGCTCCCTTATACACATAATACGATTGATGAGCATTTAGACATGGTTATGATTACACATCATTTAAATGCGTCTATTCCAGAAGATATTGCATTCGCAGACTCTCGTATCCGCAAAGAAACGATTGCAGCAGAAGACGTTTTACAAGATATGGGTGTATTCAGTATGATTAGTTCTGACTCTCAAGCGATGGGACGCGTTGGTGAAGTAATCACTCGCACATGGCAAGTCGCACATCGTATGAAACAACAGCGAGGCCCTTTAGAAGGCGATGGTGAATATGATGATAACAATCGAATTCGTCGCTATATCGCCAAATATACTATCAACCCAGCTATTACGCATGGTATTTCTGAATATGTTGGATCAGTTGATCAAGGCAAACTTGCAGACTTAGTGATTTGGGATCCGCGCTTTTTCGGGGTAAAACCTGAAATGGTCGTTAAAGGTGGCTTGATTAATGTTGCGGTTAACGGTGATGCCAATGGGTCGATCCCAACTTCAGAGCCATTAAAATATCGTCATATGTATGGACAACTTGGTGGTAACCTACAAAGTACAGCTGTGACATTTGTATCAGAAGCGGCATATATGTCGGGAATTCGTCGTACTTTAAACCTTAAACGTCATGTGCGTCCAGTACGTAATATTCGTCAACTGACTAAAAAAGATATGAAAAACAACACTGCTACGCCAAAACTTGACGTTGATCCGCAAACATATGAAGTGTTTGTAGATGGTGAAAAAATAACAAGCGAACCAGCCACTGAACTGCCACTCGCACAACGTTACTTCTTATTCTAATCAAAATGTATCAATCAAACACCCTAGCTTTTCGACTCGTTCAACAGCTAGGGTGTTTTCATATGGATGTGGCTTGTATATTTTGTAAGAGCATGTTAAATTTTGAAGTGTCAAAATCGTAATATTTACGATTTAAGTTAATCAAAGTGAGGGACTGACATGATATTATCAGATCGTGATATTCATCAATTTTTAAAGCAAGGACTACTTAAGATTGAACCTTGTATTGAAGAACATATAGAACCTGCATCTGTCGATTTAACATTAGGATGCCATTATTTAAAACCACAGCCTTCAAAAAGTGGTATTCAAAAACTAAGTGAGCCCATTACATATGAAGAAATTGTCCAAGACTCTGTCGTCATTCCTGCACATGCTTTTATACTAGCAACGACAGAAGAATATTTAACGCTACCAGCAGAATTGACGGGCTTTATCGAAGGGCGTAGTTCAGTTGGTCGTGCAGGCTTATTTATTCAAAATGCGGGATGGGTTGACCCGGGATTTGAAGGGAAAATCACGCTTGAATTATATAATGCGAATGATTTTCCACTTGAAGTTTCGAAAGGACAACGAATCTGCCAAATTGTACTTGCTATGACGAAAACAACGCCAAAAGTTGTGTATCAAGGTAAATATCAAGGCCAGAATACAACAACAGGCAGTCGTTTTTTCCGTGATTGGATGAAGGACGGCGGTTATTAGTGGATATTGTAGTGCTGACGGGGTTTTTAGGAAGCGGAAAAACATCACTTTTAAATGCATTGGTACGGGACGTAAAGTCCAAACAACAGAAAGTGGCAGTAATTATGAATGATTTTGGTCACCAAAATGTAGATGCACATCTTGTAGATGAAGAGGTTGAAGTGATGCCGCTTACCAATGGATGTGTTTGTTGTACATTAAAAGAAGACTTAACGGCGCAACTCCATGAAATATATCTTGAGCATCAACCTGATATAGTATTTGTAGAATGTAGTGGCGTTGCACATCCAGTCGAAGTTTTGGATGCATGCTTAACGCCTGTACTGACACCTATTACCACACATGTAGACATTTTGGGTATATTAGATGCTGTATCGATAAGCGATGATAGGGACTACCCTGAAGACATTCAACAGTTAATGTATGCGCAACTCAAATATTCGAGCACAATACTTGTGAACAAAATTGACTTAGTGGACACGACAGCATTATTAGAAGTGATTGACTATGTACAGCATACCTTTCCCAATACACCATACCAATTAACACAATATGGCGATGTCACGCTTGATGTGATGCAACATCAATCCCGACACATATCAGGACACGAAGTTGCGCATCATCATAGTCATCTTAATCATTTTATATATGAGATTGAAACAGCTATTCCCCAGCATGCGCTTTTAGAATGTATAAAACAATTACCCGGCACAGTATATAGAGTAAAAGGCTTTGTAAATATAGAGGGATATCAACAACAGTGCATTGTACAATTCGTTCCCAACCAACTCGATATCAAACCTGCAGCAATGCAGCTACCATCTTATATCGTTGTAATAGGATATCAACTTGACGTTGTGCAATTAAAGGAGATTTTTGATGAAATGGTCATTTCGTCGTAACAGTGTAGCGCATTAAAATTTGAATAGGCTAGGATTTGGACTAGTCTTGTGGGGATCGATAAACGGTGTTTCGCAAGTAGGATTCTCGACAGAATGTCATGACTCGACAAAATTTGGGGAACAATTTTGCTCGTCATTCCATTCTGCTTGAATCCTGAGCACTTGCTCAACAACCTTGTGATAGACGGTGTTTCGCATGCAGAGTTTTCGGCATAACTTCGCAATTCTTCAAAATTTGAGGAACAATTTTTTGAATTGCTTGAGTTATGCTCAAACTCTAATCGCATGCTCAATAACCTTGATAGACGGTGTTTCGATTGCTGACTTCTCAACAGAACTACACAGTTTCACAAAATTTGGGGAGCAATTTTGTTCACTGTTAGGTTCTGCTCGAAGTCAAACCGCAAACTCAACAACCTTTTTTTACAATCGTTTTTGGTATATTTTGTATAATAACGGATAGACTGGTTTGATGAAGTCGCCGATTAATTCTTCAATATGTCCGCCGAATCCTTTTTTGAAGTCTAATACGCCGTAATCTTCAGCTTGAGGTGTAAAGTCTCCTGTAATTCCAAAAAAGTTATAACGACATATTTTTTGATCTAATGCGTATCGAATCATATTCCATTGAAGGGCGTAATTTCCCATGTAACGATTAAATTTAGGGTTAGATCCACTATACATATATGTAAGTTCATCGTCAGTTTGTACGAAAATAGCTGATGCTAAATACAATGTCTTTCCATATTCTTCATATAATGCTTTGGCCTCAGCTTTTCGCTTGTTGATACTATTGACTATAATTTCTTGTTCTTTAAGAACGTTGCGTTTTTTCTTTGATGGTGCTGTGTCAACAGCTTTTTGAAGTTCTTGTCGTTTGGTTTCAGCTTCTTGCCAATCTCGAGCTAAATGTTCAAGATGCTCATCAAGGTTTAAATAAGCAACTTTTAAATGTGTCATACATCCATATGTAGATAGAAATTTTTTCAAGTCTGCTCTAGAAAATAATGAAAAATGATGTTTTTTTTCAGCCATTCGATATAAATCATAAAAAATATCAAATTCGTCTTCGCTCAAGTCTCGAACTTTAACCCCCATTTCAATGGATTTACGGATACTGCGCGCGGTTGTATAATCCATAGCCTCTAAGATTGCTTCTTCATTTCGTCCTTTTAATGCGAGAATCGACAACCATCGAGCTTGGCTAAATTGACTGTAGCCAGTGGTAAATCCTTGATGGTGATAGCCGAGCTTTTTCAAACGAGACATCCAAACAGAGTTATCTTTAGATCTCAAAATGTCCCCGTGATGGTTGCGTATATTTTCGACAACATATGGATCGACTAATACAAAAATAGTTTTTTGACGACGAAAGTATCGCGTTAATGATTTGAAGTAATATTCAACCAGTTCAATGTTGTGGTAATCCATGATTGGTCCACGATGGCTATAAGCATAATTGAAAAACTTCATAATAGGAGCCATTGTAAAAAGACCGGCCGCAATCACTTGCTCATTATCGTCTTTAACGCCTAATAAGACAACCGGTTGCTGATGCGCATTACGATAATTAAAATGCTCAAGCGTTTGTGTGTATTGACTTGAATGTTGTTTGATAAAACTTGCATACTCATCTTGAGTAAGTTTTGTGAAATACATAGCATTCTCTCCTTCTTTTATATAAAATTATCATGTTTAAACTATATATTCCACAAAATTTAGCCCTCTTAGAGAATAAATTTAGCTAAAAATGATTTTTATATAATTTATAAGTAAATTTTTAGTATTATTGTGAAAGCGTTATCAAAATGGTATAATAATGGTGAATTGAAGATGTTTTTGTGAGGAGTACATATTTTGAGGAGGGATGTACACATGTATCAAAATATTTTAGTGCCGTATGACTTTGGCAATAGTTTTAATAATATACCTCAGCAACTTGTTAATTTAACTTATGCAGTTGAGAATTATAGTATTGTGGTATTTAATGTCATTTCAGAAACAGAACTTGCAAATTATGTACGCTATCAAGGTAAACATTTTGAAGAGGTGGTTGAAGAGAAAAAAGAGGAGATGCAACCATTTTTAGCAAAACTTGATCAAGAAGGGCTGAAGTATCAAGTGAAGTTTACGACAGGCACGCCGACAAAATCAATCGTTGAAGAAGTAGAAGAGAATGATTATGATGTTGTTGTAATGAGTAATAAGCGTTCTGAAATAGACATCAAGCACGTATTAGGACATGTTACACATAAAATTGCAAAACGTGTAAACGTGCCAGTATTGATTGTGAAATAATTTTTCAACGGCTCTCAGTCAAATTGGACTGGTCGCATTAAATTAGGGAGTTATGCAATAATGGATTGCTTAACTCCTTTTTCGTTGTGTGATCATAAAGTCTTGAACATTAATGTCTCTTTTAATACGACATAAATCAGTAAAATTGAGTTGGTAAAACATACTTTATAACTTAGGGGTGTGAATAAATATAGCACATTTGATTGATTCCTAAACCGAGACTTCTGAGGCGCCTAGAAAAGCGAGGCTTTATGGAACAATCAAATAAATGAAATTATTTATATACCAGTCCGATTTACTATAGAACCTTTTCAACAAGGCTCAATGCTTTCATGGACTGAATGGTCATGTTAGTGTTGAGTTTTTTATTTTGGATTTTACGTACGGGGTTGAAGAGGACGTGTTAAGATATGTAATGATAAGACGTGATGAGGTGACAGTATGGATATTAAGCAAATGACATATTTTGTAGAAATTGTAAAACAAGGAGGAATGACAAGAGCAGCAGAAGCGCTTTATATCGCACAGCCTACAATTAGTAAAGCCATCAAAGAATTAGAGCACGAGCTCGGTAATGCATTGTTTGATCGTTCAAAACGTCAACTCACTTTAACTGATGTTGGGGAAGTGTTTTATGAGAAGTCTCTTGAGATTTTAAATTTATATGGAAATTTGCCAAATGAAATTAGTAGTGTTTTAGGTGTTGAGCAAGG
The DNA here is from genome assembly GCF_003012915.1 of Staphylococcus felis. Taxonomy (NCBI): domain Bacteria; kingdom Bacillati; phylum Bacillota; class Bacilli; order Caryophanales; family Staphylococcaceae; genus Staphylococcus; species Staphylococcus felis. The sequence continues at coordinate 979,350 of NZ_CP027770.1, forward strand.
TCATATTACCATTGGTTTATCAGCGATTATGGATATGGAACGATTTAGTCGTGTGCTGGGGACATTTCATCAAAAATATCCAAGCGTTACTTTCAATTTAATTGAAAATGGTGGTAAAACAATCGAAACGCAAATTCGAAAAGGGGATATCAATATCGGTGTAACGTCACTGCCTGTTGATAACATGCAATTTGACTCTTTTCCATTGTATTCTGAAAAGTTCCAAGTTGTGGCACATAGTTCACACCCATTGGCACAACAACAAACAGTTGAAATATCAGCGTTGAAAGATGAAGATTTTATATTATTTAATGAAGACTTTTATTTGAATGATAAAATTATTGCGGCTGCACGTAAAGTAGGATTTGTTCCTAATATTGTTTCTAAAATTTCGCAGTGGCACTTTATTGAACATTTATTAAGTGCCAAGATGGGCATCAGCATCCTACCAGAAAACATCGTAAATATTATTAGCCAAAATCAAAATATCAGTGTGCTTCAACTAAGTGATGCTGAATTGCAATGGGAAATGGGGGTCATTTGGAAAAAAGATGTCTATCTCAATCATGCGACACAAACTTTTTTAGATTATCTCAACATCCATCATTAGCATTGATGTGATCAAATCATAGCTAAAAGTAATAGGTTATATGAAAAACCTATATTTTTATTATGAGTTGGCGCGAGTTATAATGAAACTACTCGAATGAAGAAAGGATGTTGAAAATGACTGTTAGAAAAGTGTTACGTACATTAACACAAATTGTGATGATTTATGTGATTACCTTGTCAGGTAATTGGATTCAACAGTTTTTTCACATCCCAATTGCAGGAAGTATAATTGGAATGCTGTTATTCTTTATACTCTTACAATTGAAAATCATTAAAGTAGAATGGATTAAAGAAGGTGCCAACTTTCTACTGACGATGATGGTATTTTTCTTCGTTCCATCTGTGGTAGGTGTGATGGATGTTATCACTGAAATGGACTTAAACTTTATTATCTTTTTCTTGTTACTGGTAATAGGTACCATTCTTGTTGCATTATGTTCAGGATTAGTTGCTGAAAAAATGACAATGGGGTATTTATTCCAACAACCCCGAGGTGACAAGTAATGTGGGTTCAAGCAATAGTGATGATTGCCCTAACAATGATTATCTTTTGTCTTGCCCGAATGGTTTATTTAAAGTTTAAATCACCATTTCTCAACCCCGCATTGATAACAGCGATAGGTGTAATAGTCATATTACTCTTATTCCATCAAGACTATCATGCTTATATGGTTGGCGGTAAATGGATTAATCATTTACTCAGTTGTACAGTGGTTTGCTTAGCATATCCGTTGTATGTCAACCGTCAAAAAATCCTTAGACATTTCCAAACGATCTTTACGAGTGTTATTACAGCAGTAATTCTAAACTTTTCCCTAATATTTTTCTCTCTCAAATTACTCGGATACAGTCGTGAAGATATTGTTACTTTATTGCCTCGTTCAATCACAGCCGCTGTTGGGATACAAGTATCACATCAGCTAGGTGGCGAGGATACGTTAACGTCGATGTTTATCATCGCAACCGGTATATTAGGAAGTATTTTAGGCGCCATACTCATCAAAATGACAAACTTCCAATCCTCCATCGCGCGTGGGATGACATTTGGTAATGCGTCACATGCATTTGGGACTGCCCGAGCCCTTGAGATGGACATTGAGTCTGGTGCTTTTAGTTCGATTGGCATGATACTTACAGCTGTGATAAGTTCAATCATGCTACCCCTATTGTTGATGTTATTCTATTAGTTCTGACATGTCATGGTATGACCCTAGATACCATGGCATGTTTTTATGATTAAAGGAGATATTTTGATATAAAGACACTTAGCTTTGCTATGTCTAAACGCTTATTACACAGTGGAATGTGTCACAATTGTTACAGCTCGGGAGCAGTCATAGTCGAAATGAAGTCCTTTGTGATAAAATGGGGAGAGTGAGTATTAGATTGGCGGAGGTGTTAAGATAGGATGTATACCATTATTATTATTTTAGGTATATTGACATTTGTGTCATGGACATTTGCAGTGCTTGCTTTCAGAAAAAATGAAGATCACACAAGTCAAAAGCCAACGAACCTGGCTATTATTTCAGCAGTTATTACAACACTTTGGATTATGTTGATGATTATTCGAAGTTTAAATTAGTTTTGATTAAAATGATATCTTATCAATCGTATCATTCACTATAAAGCTACTATAAAATCTTTCAAAGGAGACGTTTTGTCATAGACTTTGAAGGATTTTTTATTTTAACAATTACTTTGAAAGATATTGTCTAATTTTATATTTGGTGCTACACTCTTATTGATAATGATTTTCATTATCAAAAATATGAAGGAGACAGAGCGATGCGAATTTTAATGAATGGTTATGTTTTATTGGTCATCCTCTGTATTCTTACTGTTTGTTCCTTATTTATTGGTGTGAGTAGTGTTTCGGTAGCGGATGTGTTTCGTTTGGATGATAAGCAACTTAATATTTTATTTGCTAGTCGTATTCCTAGAACGGTAAGTATCCTTATTGCTGGTAGTAGCCTAGCTTTGTCAGGATTAATAATGCAACAGATGATGCAAAATAAATTCGTGAGTCCGACGACTGCAGGAACGATGGAGTGGGCGAAACTTGGGATATTGATTTCGTTGATTTTTTTTCCATCGCAGCATATTTTTTTGAAGCTCATCTTTGCGGTTCTCTGTAGTGTGATAGGAACATTTTTATTTGTTCAAATTATTCAACGTATTCAGTTTAAAGACGTGGTTTTTGTCCCTTTAGTTGGCATTATGATAGGTGGTATTGTTTCTAGTTTTTCAACGTTTATCGCTTTACAAACAAATGCTGTACAAAGTATTGGAAACTGGTTAAATGGCAATTTTGCGATTATTACAAGTGGGCGATATGAAGTTTTATATCTTAGTTTACCGCTACTCATATTGACATATGTATACGCTAATCAGTTTACAATAGCAGGTATGGGACGTGATTTTAGCCAAAGTTTAGGTTTGAATTATCAATTTGTTATGAATATGGGATTAATGATTATTGCAACAATTACTGCATTAGTTGTTGTAACTGTAGGAACGTTACCTTTTTTAGGTTTGATTGTCCCAAATATAGTAGCTATTTTTAAAGGTGATCACTTAAAGTTTGCTTTGCCTCACACAGCGATGCTCGGAGCGATTTTTGTAATGATTTCAGATATTTTAGGTCGTTTAATCGTTTATCCATATGAAATCAATATTGGTCTAACAATTGGTGTATTTGGAACTGTGATTTTCATCTTAATGTTGATGAAAGGGCGTCATCAATATGCACAATAAACCGTTGTATCGATTAATGATTTTATGTGGTGTGACAGTTGTATTCTGTTTTATTTATTTATTTTTAGGGTTAGATTTCGAAATATTTGAATATCAATTTACAAGTCGTTTACGTAAATTAATCCTTATATTATTAGTGGGTGGCGCAATTGGGACCTCTACAGTCATTTTTCAGGCTATTACGGTCAATCGATTATTAACACCTTCAATAATTGGGCTAGATGCGGTGTATATATTTAGTAAAGTACTTGTCTTGTTTATATTTGGTACAAGCTCCATATGGGTCACGCATCTTTATATTAATTTTTCAATATCGCTTATCATAATGATTATTTTTGCATTACTATTATTTGAGGGAATATTTAAGTTTGGTCAATTTTCGGTCTATTTTATTCTACTTATTGGGGTCATTTTAGGTACGTTTTTTAGAAGTTTCACAGGATTTTTAGAATTACTAATTAATCCTGAAGACTTTTTAGCGATACAGAGTGCGATGTTTGCTAATTTCGATGCTTCAAATCCATTATTAGTTACTTTATGTGCGATAGTATTAAGTATTTTATTTGTTATTACATTGGTTTGTTTGCCGTACTTAGATGTATTATTACTTGGAAGAGCTCAAGCTATAAATCTAGGTGTTAACTATACCGCTTTAGTACGATTTTTATTTATTCTTGTCGCATTAATGGTAGCTGTTGCCACATCATTAGTAGGTCCTATTACATTTTTAGGACTTCTTGCAATCAATATTGCACATGAATTTATCAAAACATTTGAACATCGCTATATGTTACCAGCAACACTATTTGTTAGTTGGATTAGCCTGTTATTAGGACAATGGGTTATTGAAAATATTTTTGAAGCGACAACACAAGTGAGTATTTTAATCAACTTAATAGGTGGCGTTTACTTTATTTATCTATTAATTCGGAGGAGGACAACGACATGATTTGTATTCGTGAATTAAATCAAACGATTGATCAGAAATCAATCTTGTCAGATATTAATGTTGATATTCAAAAAGGGAAGTTGACCTCTCTCATTGGCCCTAATGGAGCTGGTAAAAGTACCTTGTTATCAGCTATTAGTCGTCTTAATGCATTTGATAGTGGTGAGATTTTAATAGATAATCAAAAGGTTGAAGATTACCCTTCGATTGAACTGGCTCAAAAGTTGTCAGTATTAAAGCAAGCGAACCATACAGAATTGAATATTACAGTTGAACAACTTGTCAATTTTGGGCGATTTCCGTACTCAAAAGGACGTTTGACACCAAAAGATCGAAATCACATTAATGAAGCTATTCGCTTACTCAAACTAGAACCTATTCGTCATCGTTATTTGAAAACGCTATCAGGTGGTCAACGTCAACGCGCTTATATTGCAATGACGATTGCACAAGATACGGATTACATTTTATTGGATGAACCACTCAATAATTTAGATATGAAACACTCAGTACAGATTATGCAAATATTAAGAGAACTTGCAATGTTTTATGACAAAACAATTGTTATTGTAGTACATGATATCAACTTTGCTTCTGTTTATTCAGATTACATTGTCGCACTTAAAGAAGGAAAAGTGATTAAATCTGCAGAAAAAAATGAAGTGATAGATACACATGTACTGCAACAAGTTTATGATATGAATGTCAGAATTGAAGACATACAAGGTCAAAAGATATGTATATACTTTGATGAATCACCTTGTCAATATCATCAAGTTCACAAAGCACTTTTTAAGGTATCAACAGGAGGATAAAAATGAAAAAATTAGGTATATTATTAATAATAGCACTCATGTTTGTGCTTGTTGCTTGTAGCAATAATGAATCCTCTCAATCAAAAGAGGATCAGAAATCAGATAAAGTAAAAACAGTCAAAATTCAAAATGATTTTATGATGCGTGGTGAAGCAGAAGACGGTAGTGAAGACAAAGCATTCCAAAATACAGTTGAAGTTGTTCAAAATCCTGAAAAAGCAATTGTATTAGATTATGGAGCGGCAGATACAATGCATGCCCTTGGTTTAGAAGATAAAATTGTAGGATTACCAAAAGGTGAGAACAACGCCTCTTTACCTGATTTTATGGATGAGTTTAAAAGTGATGATTATGAGAATACAGGAAGCTTAAAAGAAGTTAACTTTGATGTAATTGCGAAAGCTAAACCAGATGTCATTTATCTATCAGCACGAACAGCAAATCAAAAAACGATGGATGAATTGGAAAAAGCAGCACCTGAAGCGGCACTAGTTTATATGGGTGCAAATAATGATAACTATATTGAATCAATGAAAATGAACACACAAACTATTGGTAAAATATATGACAAATCTAAAGAAGCACAAGCGCTTAATGATGAATTAAATCAAAAAATAGATCAAATGAAATCAAAAACGAAGGATTTAGACAAAACAATGATGTACCTTTTAGTAAATGAAGGTGAATTATCAACGTTTGGCGCTGGATATCGCTTTGGTAATTTGATTTATGACACCCTTGGCTTTAAACCAGCTGATAATCAGATAAAAGGAAGCTTACATGGACAAAATGTTACAAATGAATATGTAAGTGAGAAGAATCCAGACATTATTTTAGCGATGGATCGTGGCCAAGCGGTTGGTGGAAAATCAACAGCACAACAAGTATTGAACAATGACGTTTTGAAAAACGTGAGTGCTATAAAAAAAGGCAATGTAGTCGAAATTGACCCTAAATTATGGTATTTTGCAGCAGGTTCAACAACTACAACAATTAAACAAATTGAAGAACTTGATAAAGCGCTAGATTTGAAATAAGACAATAAAAAGACGTGTATCGAACAAATTTGTTTAGATACACGTCTTTTGCGCTAATTATGGAATTTAGTTAAAGGCACGCATGAATATGAAAAGTATGTAACGCTATCATAGTTTAAACAGTCTTATCGAAATTGTTTTTGACGAAACGATTTAAGATATTGACTAAATCTTCCATATCGTTATCTTCAAATATAAGTTCTTCAGAGACTTGACGTGACAGTTGCTTAATTTCAGCTTTGACGCGTCTTCCTTCGTCAGTAAGGGATAAGTTGAGATTGCGTTCATCATCAGGATTACGCAATTTTTGAACAAGTCCTTTGCTGACGAGTTTTTTGATTAAAGGCGTAAGGGTACCAGAGTTTAGAAAAATACGATCACCAAGTTCTTTAATATTTAATACCTCTTCATCACCAATTGAAGTCAACGTAATGTAGCCAGTATATGTTAGATCGAAAGGCCTTAAATGTGTTGAATATTTTTTAATGACTTCTTTTGATGAGACGTAACACAAAAAACATAATTCACTTTTGAGTTTTGGGTCATTTTTTGGCATCATAGCACCTCCAAGTTATATAATAAATTTATTATAACACTTCTTGCTTGCATGACTTAATCATTTAAAATATAATCAAATCACGCTTGATTTAATTAAAGATATATACATTAGTGAAGAAAGGTGGTATAGTATGCCCTTAAATAATCACTTTGATGATATTTTAAAAGGTAGACGATCAGTAAAAGTCTTTGATGAAAATGTAAAAATACCCCGTTCAGAAATGGATGAAATACTTACAAAAGCCACGCTTGCACCTTCATCAATCAACATGCAACCGTGGCGTTTAGTTGTAGTGGATACTGAGGAAGGTAAAGAAAAATTAAGACCACTTGTAAGATTTAACTCACGTCAAAATGACACTTCAGCAGCGATGATTGTCATTTTTGGAGATATGCTCAATTATGAGTATGCTGAAGACATTTATGGTGCGGCTGTTGAAAAAGGCTATATGCTAAAAGAGATTAAAGAAGAGCTTGTAGAGCGTTTCGTAACGATGTATAAAGCACTAGATAGACAAGCGATGAATGATATTGTGAAAGTGGATAGTAGTTTAATGGCGATGCAATTGATGCTTGTGGCTCGTCAATATGGCTATGATACAAACCCAATCGGAGGATTTGATCGCGAAAATATTGCACAAGCGTTTGATTTAGATCCAGAACGCTATGTACCGGTAATGATTGTTGCTATTGGAAAAGAAGCGGTAGAAGGCCGTCCATCATATCGATTACCCATCAATAAAATTGTACAATACCACTAAATATAATATTTATAAGATCGGAATTATAAAAATAGTTTTCAAAATATACCTGTCTCGATATAATGAGATTAGGTATATTTTTTATAGAATTCTTAACTTGTTAATACAAAAAACCAATAAAATATAGTACTATATAAAAAACTAAAAAAAGAAGTGGTAAAAATGCTTTTTGAGAACTGGTTATCCCTAAATGATTATATTTTAAGGCATAATGATGAAGTAGGTAAAAAACACAGATTCCTCTCTTTTGATGACTATCATAAATATGCACAGTTTCTGGAACTTACTCATATTTATAAAGCTGCAGCACGAGAACTTAGCACTAAATTAATCATTTTAGATGAAGACTTTCAAATCAAAAATGAACATAACCCGATTCATAACATACAACGACGTATTAAAAAAATATCAAGTTTAGTTGAAAAGTTAGAGCGAAAAGGGCTGCCAGTTTCAGCTGAGGCCGCTCAAAAGCATATTATGGATATTGCTGGTATTCGGGTAGTATGCAAGTATATTGAAGACATTTATACTATGGAGTCTTTATTGCTTAAACAAGATGACATTAAGTTATTAAAGCGAAAAGACTATATCTTAAAGCCTAAGAGAAATGGTTACAAAAGCTTGCATATTGTTGTCTCAATATCAATTTTTTTAACTGATCAGAACACTGCAATTGAAGTTCCGGTAGAAGTACAATTACGCACAATAGGTATGGATATGTGGGCAAGTTTAGAGCATAGACTCCATTATAAAAACACAAAAGGTTGTACAAAATTTTATAGAGATATATTAAAAGAGTGTGCAGATGATATTGCGCGAATAGAACGAAAAATGCAACGTGTACATCTGAATATTCAACAACATGATTCGACAAATTATCATTCAAATGAAGACGAATTAAAGTAGGGGTGAATAGTATGCATATCAAAAAAGAGGTCATTCATTACTCCACCCTACTCAATGTTGGAACGACACGAAACTACTTAAGACGATATAAGCTGCGTTGTCCATTAGGCAATGAGTCTATAAATGGTTCTGGATCTTCCGCAAATCGGTTACCAATCCCGCCTTTCATACGTTGGAAGTGAAGATGAGGGCCTGTTGTTCGCTCACCTGTATTTCCTGACTTTGCTATAACATCACCTGTTTCGACAGAATCTCCAACTTTAACTTCATAGTCACTCAAATGCATAAACCATTCGTAATAACGTCCATTTTCTTCTTTTATTTCGAGTACATTGCCACCTAAATCATCTTTGAAAATACGCGTGACCACGCCATCAGTTGGGGCAAGTATATCTGTACCAACTGGTAAACGATAATCTATCCCATAATGACGATTATCGCCATCAAATGATAAATTATAATTATATGTGCCAAATCCATGTGTCTTACGATCTTGTTCAAACCATTCATTTGCTTGATTATCGTACCATTTTGAATAGTCTTGTTGATAGTCATTCAAATGATTCGTGATATATATAATGATTATTCCAATAATTATCAAACTTATAATCGATACAATCCAATTTTTCATTTTAACCCCTCACCTAGACGAATGAAATGTTTCTTTATTGTAAATAGAGCGTATGTATAGCGCAATACAAATGCTTACAGAGCGAAAAGATACATAAAGAGACGTATAAGGTCATCAGACTAAAGTAGTATAGTGAAGCTATTTTATTGAGGGCTAATTGATAAATGCAAAAGAACGTAAAAGCTATTGTCAAAGTGTGACCTATCGAACATTACAATAGATTAAAATGAATACGCTTTTTTTAACACTTCTAAGGGAAGTGTTTTTGATTTAAAAGCAATTAGCACATCAGATGTTGGATTATTTTAATAATATGTTTTAAAAATTTAATATCACCCAATAAGCATTGTTTATAAATATAAACCACAGTATGATGAATAAAAAGAAATCATATGAGAATACGAAAGGAGTGTACAATGCAGAGCATAATAGAATGTACCAATTTAAAAAAGATATATCAAAATGGTGAAACAGAAAACAAAGTACTCAATAATATCAATTTAATTGTTGAGCAAGGAGATTTTATTTCTATAATGGGAACTTCGGGTGTTGGAAAATCGACATTAATTAATATATTAGGGTTGATTGATTCAGATTTCGAAGGAGCATATTGCTTTAATCATGCTGCTGTCAAAGAAATGAACGATGATGAATTATCAGAATATAGAAATAATTATATTGGATTTATCTTTCAAAACTTCAATTTAATCGATGAATATAATGTAAAAGAGAATATTTTACTTCCCTTTTTATATACGAGTCGGAAGTCGAGCGCAAATAAAATCAATGAACTAGCTAAAAAAATGAATATATTTGATAAATTGAGTGAATACCCACCAAATTTATCTGGGGGACAAAAGCAAAGAGTAGCGATAATGAGAGCACTCATTAATCAACCTCAAGTCATCATAGCTGATGAGCCTACGGGATCTCTAGATGAAGAGACGAGAGATGAGATTTTAGATATATTAGTACAACTGAACAAAGAGGGGAAAACAATTATATTAGTGACACACGATCCAAAAGTCGCAAATAAAAGCTCTAAAATTTTAGAAATAAAAGAAGGTCAATTAATGGAGAAATTAGGTTAAAAGAGTGAAATATTATCAAATTTTTAAAGATGTTTTGAAACTATTGAAACGTAACAAAAGGCAAAGTATTTTAACATCGATTGCAATAGGTATAGCAACATTTGTCGTGTTAATCATATTATCAAGTCAGTCATATACGTTTAATGCATTATCAGAAGATATGAAAATAGATGAACATACAACATCACTCACGTTCACACCACATGACAAATTAGATTTAGAAGGTTTTACAGATGAAGATAGTCAAATCATCCAAAAACAAACAGGTTATCATCCTAAGCTGATATCAAGTTCATACGGAAAAATGATACCAGTCAAACTGAATGGTAATCAACAAATTTTGAGTTTTAGAACAGAACATAATTTGAAAGAAAACCATGTTGAATTGCCCGAAGTTTTAAAAGGTAAAGACATTCATCATATTCAAAACGTAGGTCAAGTTGCGATAAGTGATAAAGCGCTTATGAAATTAACGCGAAGTAATGATATCGAAAATGGTTTAGATAAAGTATTAACGATAGATCAGCGTCAATATAAAATTAAAACAATATATCAAAGTTCAGCAGTTAAAGAAGTTATACCAGATATGATTGTTTCAACAAAAAGTGAAAAGGCCATTTTAAAAAATCATGTCTTTTATGATGAAATGGAAGTTTCAACATCTAAAACATCTGACATATACAAAATGTTAGCGATTTTAGATCAGAAAGGAACACATAGGGAAAGAGGAACCTATGATTTTATAGACAATGTTCAAACCTATAAAGATACTAAAAAAGAAGCAAACACCATTTTAAATTTTATCGCTATTTTATCAAGTATCTCTATTTTTGTTGCTGGGTTTGGAGTGATGAATGCAATGTTTTCTACCGTAAGTGAGAGGAGTAGAGAAATTGCTATTAGAAGAGCATTAGGTGCTAAAAAATCGCATATTTACCTATCTTATATGATAGAGGGAACTTTATTATCAATCATGGGTGGCATCATGGGAGTGATTTCGGCATTTATTTTTATTGCTTTAATGAATTTATCTGGAGTTGACTCAGCGGTTTCAACTATACAAGTACTCATCACATTAGCTGCTACTGCTATTTTAGGTGTTTTATTTAGTATGCTACCAGCAATGGTTGCAGCCAATAAAAATGTAGTCGAAGGTATGAAGTAAATGATGTTTGCAATCATGATGCTACATATTCAACAAAATTAATCCAAATAGAGGTGGAATGACATTATGAAAAAGTGGGATTATGTTATATTAGCCCTTATCATTAGCGAATATGTCTTCTGTTTTCTTGTGATGGGTCAAATGAGTATTTTTCGTTTTATGATATTTGGACAAGTATTGCCTACAATATTGTTAGCTATACTAGGGGCTAGAATAGCATCTAACTATAAATTTAAGTGGGGAATCGTTGGAATGATGAGTATTTTGTATGCGGTACTCATGTATATTTTATTAATCAGTGCACCGATGCAAATGATAGAAAACAACACAATTCAAAGCGGATCATCTACATTTGAATTTAATAGAGAAATAGGTTTGAAAACGTATCTAGGCTTATTTATTCAACAATTTATCTTAACAGCTTTGATTACAGTTGTAATCGGAGTGGTGAAAAAGATAAAAAAAGGCGAGTTTTAGTATAAAGTCTAGTCGAATATCGTGCTCGAATTACATGAAAAAATGAACTAGGGCATTTATGGCGGGCTAAAATCCTAATTATACACATAAGAAGTATTTGTAAAAGCAGATTAAATGAGGAAGTCAGACAACAGCATGGTGTTTGATTTCCTTTTAATTTTGTCATTTTTAAAGTATGAATTGAAAGAAATGAGCCTTTCTAAAATGTTAACAAGTTTAGAAAGGCTCATTCATTCATGACATGTTATGAGGATGAGGTTTCTGTTTCATGATGTTTTTTAATACGACTTTGAATTAAGTCAGATAATGCTTTTGATCCTTCATATTCTAAATGAATACCATCATAGGCAAAATAGTCTGTGTGTCCTTCAGAAGCTGAATACCAATCAATCAGATGCACATTTTTATGCTTTTTAGCTGCTTCTGCCATTAATGCATTGACATGTGATTCGTATTCGCGAGGAACACGTACATTCACGAGGTAAACATTTGCTTTTTTAAATCGAGCGAGTAGTGTTTCAAGTTGTTCTTTTGTAAAATCGCCATTCGTTCCCAATTCTAAAACGACATCAGCGTCTTTTGAATTAAAAGATTGATACTGGCTATCTACCAAATCCGGGACGTCAATCAGTTGGCGACCGACTTGACCGTCAATCGTTGCATTTGGAACCTTTTCATGGAAAATATCACCAATATCAACCATGACAGAATCACCAATAAGCAACGGCTCAGCCTTTTCAATATCAAAATCTTCAGCTGGCGCTTCGGTTGACTTGGATTCGTTGTCTTTGGACTCTTGGGTAGACTTTGAAGTTTGATTGTGTGTTGTGAAGCTCGTTTCTTTTTTCTTTTCTTTATGGACTTCACCAATTCCATCAAAGGCACCTAATAAAAAGAGTACCGTTGCTAAAGTTAAAACAGTTGTAATACTTAACCTTACAAAAGACATGAGACGCTTAGGTGTAATAGAAAAAGCTTTAAAACCATGCTTTCGTATTGGATTTTCAATAAAGTGATATGAAATCTCAGTCATAATCAAAATAAGTACAATGTCAATGATATAAACATAAAACGGTATTTGACCATTGACGAAATGACTATGTAAGAAAACAATAATAGGATAGTGCCATAAATACATACTATAAGAACGTTTTCCAATATAAGTGAATAATTTGTTCCCTAATACCATAGCAAAAATACCTGATGGCAATACTGAACTTGCAATGATAAGCAAAGTCAGAACGGAAATAAGGTAAAATCCACCCATATACAGCCAAGTATCATTATTATTGATAAAGAAAAATAACAAGATGAGTCCCGCGATGCTGAATAGTCCTATTAAACTAATCCAGATATTTTGTTTTTTCGGTATATTAAGAGACAGGTTAAACGGTGGCCATATAAATGCTAACAGTGAACCGAGTAGTAAGGTTTGTAATCGTGTATCTGTCCCAAAATAAAGACGTGAATAGTTATGATCGACCACTGTAAAACTTAAAGCTATCATCAAAATGAGTGATAAGAGCGATACTGCTAAAATAATAAAGAATGTTGTTTTTTTCTTGAACACTTTTAAACAAATCAAGAGAATCAAAGGATAAAATAAATAAAATTGCTCTTCGATAGCCAACGACCATAGATGTTTAAAAGGCTCTATAGCAAATTGATTAAAATAGTCAACATCTTCAAATATATACCACCAATTTGAAACATAAAATATTGCCGCGATAGCATCTTTTTTAACACTGAAAAAGATTTGTGGCTCAAATAGAATCGTATAAATGACAACGATTGTAATCATAAAAAAGACTGCAGGTATGAGTCGCTTCACTCTTCGCAACCAAAATTGAACTAAATCAATATGGTTTTTCTGGGTGTATTCAGATAAGAGTAACGAAGTGATTAAGTAACCTGAAATTACAAAAAAAGTATCAACACCTAAAAAGCCACCTGGTAGCCATAGAGGATTAAGGTGAAACATAATAATTGCAAGGACCGCAATAGCTCTAAAACCATCAAGACCAGGCAAGTACCTACGCTTTTGATTGTACTTATAGCGGTGCGTACGCTTTAATTCAGATACTGACATGAATAAACCACCATTTCATTAAAAATTATAACTGTCTCTATGTATATATGAGTATAACCTATCATATCTTAAGGAGTTTATAAAGTTAAAATCCAAGGTTACAATCTAAAAATAAGAATGATGCGTTATAAGTGAGATCAAATCAAAAGGCATAACGAAAGATGAATAAAGGGAAAGAAGTTGAAGAGGGGAATGCGTATGAGTAATCAAAAAAACGCCCTCGTTAAGAGAGCGTTTCATCGTCTATATTACATACCCCAAGCTGAAAGACCTTGAGCTTTGTATGCTTTTGTAGCTGCATCAAGTTGTTCGTTGTAGCTACCAGTTGAACCCCAACCAGGCATAGTTTGGAATAAACCAGAAGCTCCTGATGCGTTACGTGCATTTAATTGACCATTAGACTCACGTGCAATAATAGTTTCCCAAGTAGATGCTGGAACACCTGTACGTGCAGCCATTTCTTGAGCGGCTCTTGAACCAACTGAACCTGCAGTATTACCGTTACCTAAAGTGATAGAACCTGCACTAGCTGTTGATGTTTGAGTTGTTTGTGGCGCGCTTGTTGCAGCTGGTGCTTGAGTGTTTGATTGTTGTACAGTTGAAGCAGTGTTGCTACCATTTGATTGCGTTGCTTGTGCATTTACGTCTTGGATGTCAAATTGTGATGGTTGCGCTACTGTGTCAGTAACATTGCCATAACCATTGAATGACCAACCGAATTGAGTACCGTTTGACCAGAAGTGGTAGCTTACACCGTCAAGTGTAAATGTATAGTCATAAGCACCCTCATGAATTGGGTGTTGATTTAATGATGGGTCATTGCTTGATGCTAACTCTGCTAATTCTGCTTTATCAATGTTTTCTTCAGCGGCATTTGCGTCTGTAGCGTGAGTCGCAACGCCTGTAACTCCTAATGTTAACGCTAATGTTGAAGCGAATAATGTTTTCTTCATAATAATAAGTCCTCCAGTAAAAATAATTTTTTCATTTTCAAATTGGCTTACCAAAAAAATTCAACAACCACACTCTACCAACCTTCAAGCTATTTGTAAATTACGTGTAAATAACAAAACATTACAAGTTCTTTTCACATATCATTTGTGTAATGCTTTTGTAATATTGATAATGGAAAATTTACGTTTTTTATAGTGGGAAAATGTTAGTAAGACTCGCTTTAAGGTGAACTGGCGTTTAAAAATAGCGTACGGATTGCTATTACAAATATTACAGTGCAGTTTTAAATTGTAATACTTATGACAGCAATGAAGACGAAAAATAAGAAATAAATACTCAAAAATGGACATGAGACAATAGCAGTGAAATATAAACTTACGTATAATATAGTTAATTGAGGTGAAACATATGAATGAAAAAATTGAACAATTAAGATTACATGCAGCAAAGTTGACACGTCGCACAAATGAACTTGGTATTCCTGTTATGGTCGTCTTTGAAGGTGTTCCAGCATCTGGAAAAACACGACTAACAAATGAATTGTTGTTAACGTTAGATGCTAAATATACGCATTTTATTGCAACAAAAACCCCTTCTGACTTTGACTTGAGGTATCAATTTTTACAAAAATTTTGGAATACATTGCCTGCGAAGGGACATATCAATATTTATTTTCGTAGTTGGTATTCGCATTATATTGATTACCATGTGCATAATATTAAAAAGACATTATTCAAAGATGGAAAAGTGATGCGTGATGCGATTACGAATTTTGAAACGATGCTTGATGCTGACCATCATGAGATTATTAAATTTTATATCCAAATTAATGAAGATAAGCGTCAAGAACACATTGCTCAAATGAAAGCAAATCCACTTACAAGTTGGAAAGCGCAAGAATATGAACATGTGATTCCGAGAGAACAGTATGTGGATATGATGCAACAATTAATGGATTATAGTTGGGAAGTGATTGACTATACACATCGAGAAGCAGCTATAGAGCAAATGTATAATCGTCTAATAGAGCGACTAGAAAATGCAATCAAAACATATCAAACAAAGGAATGTATCACAGATGGACAATTCACACCTGGCTTTACAACAAAACGATTCAAAAAACCAACAGAAAAAGTTAAAAAGGATGAATATCGTGATCTAATTGAAGCATTGCAGTTGCGCTTAAGAGAGTTGCAATTCGCATTATATGAACGTAAGATCCCCCTTGTTTTAGTATATGAAGGAATGGATGCAGCAGGTAAAGGGGGCAATATTAAGCGTGTCCGTGAATTGTTAGATCCGACAGGTTATGAGGTGACAGCAATTAGTGCGCCGTCTGATGTTGAATTGAATCATCATTATTTATGGCGATTTGCAACAGTGATGCCAAAAAGTGGTCATATAAGTATATTTGACCGTAGTTGGTATGGACGTGTTTTAGTTGAGCGTGTTGAAGGGTTTGCGAATAAGTGTGAGTGGACGCGTGCTTATCATGAAATCAATACTTTTGAAAAAATGTGGACAGATGAAGGCGCAATTATATTAAAATTCTTTTTATCATTAGATAAAGAGGAACAACTCAAGCGATTTAAAGCCCGTCAAGAAGATGAAAATAAACAATGGAAGATTACGGATGAAGATTGGCGTAATCGTGAAAAGTGGGATTTATACGTGCAGGCAAGTGATGAAATGATCGAAAAAACCAATACGAATGATGCCCCTTGGTTAGTCGTACCTGCAGACCATAAAAAAACAGCACGTATTCAAGTCTTAAAATATATCATTAAGAAATGTGAAGAAAAGCTTTGGGGCGTTAAAGATTATTAGTTGCTAAGCCTTGAGTGCGATTCTCATGTGATGCATTTGTACTATAATATAGGTATATGATTAATAACACGAAGTAGCTAAGTTTATAATGATAGGCTATACTAATGCCAATTTTATGAATATAGAAACAGAGGTTAGATGAATGTCACATTCAAATTATGAACATAACGTTATGACGTTAACGAAGCATCAAGATGATCAGTTAGAAATTGTTTCAACAGGAGCAAAACAATCTAAGTACGCCATTGTTTTGTTACATGGTGCAGTGATGAATTATAAAATTATGACAGTGTTTGAAAAATACTTACATGACGTGCGTTTGATTTTTATTAATTGTCCTGGCCGTGGTCAAAGTACAACGCTTAATCGAAAAGATCATGACTTATCGGACTATGCAACGAGAGTGAATGAGGCACTGGTCAATATTGTTGAAACAGAACATATCGAAAAGTTAGCCATTATTGGTTACTCTATGGGTGGGCTGATTGCGACAAAATTAGCAGGTTATAATACATTGCCTATTACACATTTGATTTATTTGAACAGTGCAGCCAAGATTGATTACAAAGAAATTAGAATCAGTAAGTTAATGACTGAAGTGATTAAAGAGATGACTCCAGATACTAATGATGGGATGATTAAAAGCATTCCTGAGTATGTTCTTGAGCGCGGTATCTCAAAAAAGTATAAAAACCAAAAAGATATCGACTTTTTGAATTATTTTGCCCCCATTAACGCAATGATTACAGATTTACAATATACTTTAAATACGAATTATTTAGATGATATTGATCGCATTCAGCAAATGCCAGATATTTTATTTTTGCTAGGGGAAGAAGATGTCATTTTTCCAAACAAGGATTCCAAAGAGACGATTGAACGATTTGAAGCGAGAGGGGCTAAGGTTAAGTCAATTATATATCCTGATGTAGGGCACCTCGATTTTTTACGTGTATTAGATCGTGAAGATGATGGGCAACTTGGCAGTATTGAATATCACCTGAATCATTGGTTGGTACTTGAATAAAATAAAAATAGATATAAGTATGGGGAGCGCGCGAATGATTTTAAGTGCTTGACGCAAACGTTTTGTAATTAATATTTTCAAACGTCTTAGAGTAAGAATAAAAAATAAACTGGAACTGAAGTAGTGAACGAGGTATAACGCCTTTTCTTCTGGGAAGCAGTAGACGGTATATGCATGCTAGTCTCTCAACACCCCTCGTATCACGTACTTTTGTTCCAGTTTTTTGCATATAAATTATAGCCGCAAAAAAATATCTATGCCGAATAAGCATTAAGCACAATGATGACGCATATAGTGAAGGCTGATTAACCTGTATACTTAAATCATCATAGTGGCATTAAAAGAAATCCGACGGTAACACATCGCTTAGTTCTAAATTTTGGACATGTTCAATAGGCTTGCTATTTAAAAAAGATTGTACTGAATCGCTGTAGACAACTTGATCTTTATAATGTTCGAGTGTTGATAAATTGTCTGGTTTGTCTATGAAGTTTGTGATGGCTATGATTGTGACTACTGCGATAGCCGCCCGTATGATTGTTCGCATATTATCCCTCCAATCTGTAGGTAGTATTCACAATTTTACATAAATTCGTATAGTATCTCATGGGTCTAAAGTAATAGATTCTAGCAAGTCTTAAGTTTTACTTAAATAAGACATTTCAATTGATTTTGCAATTTAAAATTTACTTTATAAACATATTGCGCTCTGTTAATATAAAGTTAAGACATGATAAATAGGAGGACATATGAGTTAATGAGTAACCGTAACCGTCAAAACTTTGGAGTGCATAAGGAAAATAGATATGCAATACGTAAATTCAATATTGGGATTGCTTCGGTATTGTTTGGAGCTACAGTATTATTGTCAATGACTCATGAAGCAAAAGCAGCAGAAACGAACACATCGCTCACACAAAAAAGCGAAATAGCACCTTCAACAAATGAGCCGCTAAATCACAATGAACAGAAAACAGCGTCGCCAATGCCAGTAGAAACAGAAAGTGAAAATGTTGAATCAGATACATTAGAAACGCCAATCGATAATAAACATAAAGATCAAGAAGATATAACTGCTCAAGCGGATACTTTAAAAATGGAAAGTGTCTCAAATAGTCTTAATGATATCGCTACGAATACACCTTCAGATGACGTCATTCATGAAGGTCAAAAGAACACCAACAATGAAATGAAACAACTGGAAAACGCAACTGTAAAGCAAAATAGTTTTCGTTCTGTTGCCAATAATGCAGTAGACCATCCATCACCGTCACCTGAGGCTAAGACGACACAAATTGAAGTTGAGGGTATTGAGGAAACAGTCTATCGAAAAGAGGTACCTGTATTGCAAGGGTCTAAGGTTGCTCAAACATTAGGGATGAATCGCGGTCTAGGACAAGGAAGAGAAAGCTTGGGGATTATTTTACCTGAAAATGCCAAACTTTATATTCGTCAAGCGAAAGAACAAAATGAATCAGACCTTCGTGTAAGTCTTATGACGAATGACGGTCAATTTAACAAAAATGAAGTTGTGCCTAAAAGTGGAGAGTGGGTGTCTATATCAACAGGACTTGATAGCGCAGCATTTGTATACTTGCCAAGAGGACTTGACAATCCACCGTTAATCGATTTTTATGTTGAACATAATAATATAAAAGCATTGCCAACGTATCGTCGTGGCCAAAGTCAAGAAGCGTTTGAAACACAATGGGTTGACCAAGATTCAAGTTATGCATATGTGGATGGTACATATAACGCGCTTTTAATCCCACGTGTTGATCGTGACCGTATATTAAATATGAAAAATCAACAAGGTGATACAGCATTTCGCAATCTTGATGAAATGATTGATTATTATGACGACATTATTCAAAAGTATAACAAATGGGTTGGACTGAATGATAATCTAAACTCAGTTGATTTTAATCTAGGTCAAAAGTATTTTACTGTTGCGAATCAAAATGGCTATGGCTTAGCGTACTGGTCATGGGATCATATGGGTTCGAATGAGCAATCAATCCGTAGCTATCTAACAAAAGGATGGCTTGCGTTACATGAGGTGGGACATGGTTTTGATGGATGGTTAACAGATGATCCTAAAATGCCTTTATTAGAAGTATGGAATAATATTTTAGCAAATGAATATCAGATGAATGTAGAAAAAGAAGAAAAGGGATGGTTATACCAAGGTGACCAAGAAGGTTTTCAACGCTATGTACAAGACGAATTGCTAGATAAGGAGGTATATCGTCATATTAATGAATTTTCGCTGAAAGAGCGTTTGGATTTTATGACGCGTATCGTACGTTTAACAACTATTGAGGGTTTCACTGAAATGTTACAAAAGCTACGTGTTGAATCTTCTAAAACTTCTTTATCAATTGATATGCCAGCATGGGTAGGGGAATATTGGTTAGCCAATAGAGGTTATAATGGTTTAGCTTATTTTGACTTATTTAAGATTGATACGCCGCAATATTTAGAAGATCGTCTAAACGAATATACGCATTCATACATTTATCCGTTAGCAATGTTGATTGAAGATGAAGCAGAACGTCAAAAATACATTGAAAAATTAGGCTTAGCGACGATATATGAGCTCGTTAAATCATCTGATATTGCTGATACTCAAGTGACTGCACCTGCGACGATTCGTTTGAATTTAAATGGACACACACTCCCTAATGGTTCTAAAGTTCAGCTATTAGATGGAACAGTTAAAGTGGCTGAAGCTATTGTTGAGAACGGTGTAGCAAAGTTTGATCAGATTCGTGCAGGTGTTTACAAGGTTGTTGCGCCATTAACAGAAGCTTTAGCCTTGCCAGCACATGCCTATTTAGTCATACGTGAAAATCGAAACAATGAAAAGACGTTAGATTACCCACAAATTGATATCACACAAAAGGCAATCTCTCAAAAGATTTCATTACAAGGTTTATCAAACTGGGAGTTTGCGTCAGTGAGTTATGATCCTAGTACAAAACAAGTCCAATATCGACAAAATAAAGGCCAGCCACATCTTCACTTTAATGATGAGTACGCTCATGTCACAATTAAAAAGCAAGATGGAACAGTTGTATTTGACCAATCTTTTATTGGCAATGATGAAGGCTCAAGTGTAAGTAATGATTATACGTTAGAATATAGTGATCAAATTATAGTCAAGCATCGTGAGCCTTCGCGTAGACAAATCAAACGCATTGAAACAGGTGAAGAGATGTCTTTACCTGAATCTGGAAAAGAAACAGTGACATATACGTTAACAGAAAAAGGATTCAAGGTTAACGACGAAACAATGGAAAATGTCGAAACACGCTATACGGAAACTATTAAAAATGATATTCATACACTTATTGAAAAGATTAATGCTACTCCTAGTAATGACTATCGCATACAAATATACCGCCTAGTTCAAGATGTGAGTGAAGTTTCATCAGAAACAGAGAAAGAAGCACTAATGGCTCAGCTTGAACCTTATTTAGATAAGCAAGTTGTGACACCATTAACAGTTAAGCCTATCGAATATAACAACCAGGTGATATCTGGCCAAACAAGTAATCAAGCATCTGTTCAAGTGACGTTACCTTCTGGTGAAGTTTTAAATACACAAGCAGATGAAACGGGGGCATTTACAATCAATGTTCCTAAATCACAAGCACTTGCTTTGAATGATACAGTTCAAGTGGTCGCTACTAAAGAAAGCGAAACATCATCACAAGTTGAATCTATAAAAGTTACTGATACTATTCGTCCAGAGTCGCCAGTTATTTTCCCAACTCAAGCGGGAAGCAAAGAAGTGAAAGGTTCAGCAGAGCCCAATACTATACTAGAATTCCGATTCCAAAATGGAACAATCGTAACTACAGATGTGTTAGATAATGGCACTTGGACTATCAAAGTACCTGAGTCAATTCACCTTGAATTTAATGATCAAATCATTGCCAAAACAATAGATAAGGCGGGAAACGTGTCTGAACTTACATTTAAAAATGTCATTGATACGATTAGACCCGTGAGACCTGTTGTTACAAATACTGAAGCGGGTTCACATATTATATGGGGGCATGGTGAAACGTATAAAGATGAGATACATGTGCGACTCCCGAACAATCGTTTAGTTTCTACAAAAGTAGGACGCAATGGAACGTGGATGATAGGTGTGCCATGGGATATCACACTTAATGTAGGGGATCGAGTCTATGTATTTGAAGTGGATAAAGCTGGCAATTACTCATTACCAGGGATTGGTCGAATCGTCGATACTAAAGCACCGGAAGCACCTAAAGTAGACGAGGTAACATCAGAATCAGAGAATATCAAAGGAACAGCAGAACCTAACAGCACCGTTACAGTGATATTCGCAGATGGTACAACAGATGAAGTAACGGCAAATGAAGCAGGTGAGTTCACGGCAAACATCCCAATAGATTTAGCAGGTGGCGAAAAAATACAAATCAAAGCAACAGATCAATCGACAAATGAATCACCTGTGACAGAAGTGACAGTCAAAGCTATAGTCATATCGGAAGAACCGGTTGAAGATTCAGGAGAGAATGAAACAGAGGAAGAACTAGCTGAAAATTCCGGGAAGGGTGAAACAACGGAAGAACCGGTTGAAGATTCAGGAGAGAATGAAACAGCAGAAGAGCCAGTTGAAAATTCGAAAGTAGATAAAACAGAGGAAGAACTAGCTGAAAATTCCGGGAAGGGTGAAACAACGGAAGAACCGATTGAAAACTCAGAAGAAGCAGAAACACCGGAAGATGATCAAAAAGCAGAAGTAGATCATAATCCGGAATTAATACAAAGTATTATAGATAATCAAAAGGCGAATCCAAAGCCATTAGCTGAAGAAATGACACAGGTTGATCCATCCAATATTGAAGCTAAAACAATGATTTCGCTTCAACAGACTGAATTACTCAGTCAATCTATCCCGAAAGAGCCTAGTGGAAACACAAATGTTGTCATTCGAGCTAAAGTGGTTGAGAAGGATAAAGACAATCATAATTCAAGAGATACTACTTTACCTAACACGGGAACCTCTACAGACAACGCACGAACAGGTTGGATCATGTCATTATTTGGTTTTGGAGTGCTTGCAAATTTCTATAGAAGAAAGCAAAAAGATACTACCCAATCGTAAATCAGCTTGATGATACGTTTATCCAAACGAGCGGTATTATCACTCTTAAAAAAGGTGGAACAGAAGCATTTTGGCTTCGTGTTCCACCCTTTTTTATGATGTTACGAACTTAAATAATCGCCACCATTAAGGTGCAATGTTTGACCTGTCATATATGAGCTATCTGTTGAAGCTAAGAACACATAGGATGGTGCAAGTTCTGCCGGTTGACCTCTTCGCCCCATCGGCGTATCATTGCCTTGATTTTCGACCTTATCTTCATCGAATGTTGATGGAATTAAAGGTGTATAAATAGGTCCAGGTGCGACAGCGTTAACATAAATCCCTTTGTCCATGAGTGATGTTGCGAGTGAACGTGTAAATGAGACAATCGCACCTTTAGTAGAAGAGTAATCAATCAAATGTGCTGAACCACGATAAGCTGTAACACTCGTCGTATTTATGATTTTATCGCCGCTAGATAAGTGTGGCAGCGCGGCTTGCGATAAATACATCATGCCATAAATGTTAGTTTCAAAAGTGGTTTGGATCTGTTTTGGCGTGACATCTTCATAATGGTCTTTTGGAAATTGAACCGCACCATTGTTGACTAAAATATTTAACCCACCAAAATCTTGAACCACTTTATCAATTAAAACTTTTGATTCATCAGCATTTCGTAAGTCATGGGCATATGCTTTGGCTTTAACGCCCAGTTCTACTAGTCTATTTACAGTTTGTTCAGCATCGATATGTTCATTTAAATAACCAATCGCAACGTCTGCCCCTTCTTTAGCAAAATGAATTGCAACAGCACGGCCAATACCTGAATCTCCACCTGTTATGAGTGCGACTTTACCCTTAAGTTTCCCTGCAGGTCGATAACTGTCCAATTCAAAAATCGGCTTTGGATTCATATCTTTTTCAGAACCTGGTTGTGTCTCTTGCGTATATCCTTTGATAGAATCATGAAATTGTTGTAAATCCATATAGGTCACCTCGTTAGTCGTATTTAATTATGCGCGATCCCAATAACGTGGTTGTTCAAATGCGTTAATCACAGTTTCAGGATCATTGGATACAAAAATCCCCGGTTGAGTTGTATCCACTTTGCTATTTAAAAGTCCTTGAGCCGCTTGTTCATTCAGGATAAGTGGCTTGAAATGGTTATATGTCATCTCAGCAAATAATTCAGTTTGGTCAAAGATATTTTCACTTTCTGATAAAACGATTAAGCTATCAAATAAGGTAGGATGCACAGTATCGAAAGTTTCTGTAATACCAAAGTCTTCTTGGATGTCACGAGGTTTATCTGATATAAATGCATAGTTTAATTGATGATGTGTGAGTACGCTGGCATAAGTTTTTAACGTCTCTACATCGATATTTCCATCTATTATTATGGCCACAGAATGTCCGCGAATAGGGCGCTTGAATTTTTCCATTGTGAGTTGTGAGTCGCTTTTGTTTGATGGAACTTCTTCATTTTTCTGAGGTGCTTCTACTCCGATATTTTCTGCGACACGTTCAGCTAAATCTCTAGATATTTTATTGAGTTGATTGACTGCATTTTGTTTGACTTTAAGCGACTGACATTTACCAAGTTCGAATGAGAACCCATCAATAGTATGATCGTATTCTGGTTTTGTTAAACTATTTAGGTAGAGTCTAGCTTGAGAATAGTAATCTTTAAAGCTTTCACTTCGACGACGAACTTTTCGTCCTTCTACTTTTTCTTGATAGTGCTCAAATCCACCTTCCTCACGTGAAGAAGTATGGGGCTCATTATCATTTAAACTATTCATATGATAAGAAGTTTGACCTTGATGCACATTCATTTGATGCATGGCATCTCTCTGATTGTTATGCACTGGATTAATAGGGCGATTAATTGGAATTTGATGAAAATTGGGACTGCCTAAACGTGAAATTTGTGTATCTGTATATGAAAAAAGTCGCCCTTGTAGTAATGGATCATCTGAAAAATCGATACCTGGTACAATATGGCCTGGATGGAATGCAACTTGTTCGGTTTCAGCAAATACGTTATCAACATTACGGTTTAACGTCATTTTACCAACTATTTTGACTGGAACTTCATCTTCTGGCCAAATTTTGGTTGGATCTAATATGTCAAAGTCATATTTAAATTCATCTTTTTCAGGAATAAGTTGTATACCCAGTTCCCAAGCGGGATAATCGCCTTTTTGAATGGATTCATACAAATCTTGACGATGAAAATCAATGTTTTTACCTGATACAATTTGTGCTTCATCCCATACCATTGATTCAAGACCATAAATAGGCTTCCAGTGAAACTTAACAAAGTGTGACTGTCCTTCTTTATTGACCAAACGAAATGTATTCACTCCGAAACCTTCCATTTGTCTATAATTTTTAGGAATACCTCTGTCGCTCATTGCCCATACAGTCGTATGAGTTGATTCGGGATTTTGTGCGAAAAAATCCCAAAATGTATCATGAGCTGAGCCACCTTGAGGGATTTCGTTATGGGGTTCAGGTTTAACAGCATGAATTAAGTCTGGAAACTTAATAGCATCTTGGATGAAGAA
Organism: Staphylococcus felis; assembly: GCF_003012915.1. Classification (NCBI taxonomy): domain Bacteria; kingdom Bacillati; phylum Bacillota; class Bacilli; order Caryophanales; family Staphylococcaceae; genus Staphylococcus; species Staphylococcus felis. The sequence continues at coordinate 1,004,704 of NZ_CP027770.1, forward strand.
GACCGGAATGTTATTGCCAACAAGATCAAAAACACCTTGATCGGTATAAAATTTTGTCGCAAACCCTCGAACATCTCGAACAGTATCAGGCGAGCCTTTTGAACCTTGAACAGTTGAAAATCTTACAAAAACAGGTGTCACCTTTTGAGTATCTGTTAAAAAGTCAGCATATGTGACGTCCGACAAATCTTCATAAAGTTCAAAATCACCATGTGCGCCATATCCTCTAGCGTGTACGACGCGTTCTGGAATACGTTCATGGTCAAAATGCGTTATCTTTTCTCTAAAGTGAAAATCTTCAAGTAAACTTGGACCACGATCTCCAGCTGTAAGTGTATTTTCATCTTCATTCACTTTAATTCCTTGGTTCGTTGTCATTGCTTGATTGTCATTGTGCTTACGAAATGCTTCTAAATCTTTATCTTTTTGATTCGACATAGTATGATTTCCCCTTTCAATGATAAATCAAGTAGGAGAATATGACATCGATGATAAGGTAAGTGCCGTTATTTTAATCTGTACATACAATGTCACTTCCTCTTAAAAACATTACCATTAATTTACGAGATTAAAACATAACGATTGATGAATACAATAGAAATCAACGGCATATATTTGTATTGGCATAAGAATGGTTTTAATGAATGTTTTAAAATAAAATTTACAATCTTTGTACATGATTCATAAATTCAAGATAAAATAGAGATGAACTGTTTAGAGATGAGGAGTAATGACATGTCACAGATTACGTTTGAAGCAATCGTCAATAAGCAAGGTATTGTACAAGCGCATTATCATGATGGATTTTATGAAGGGATGATTCGTTTTGAAATGGCGGATCCTATATCAGTTAGGACAGATTTAGTCGCAGAGGCATTAGCAGCGTTGTGCGGACAATATTATGAATCCATAGACATGAAGCTTCATGTTTCAGATAGAACCAAAAAGATGATAGCAAAACGGACAGGGGCGACTGTAATATGTCGTAAAGGAACGCGCTTCTGGAATTTTAATAAAATGATTAATAAAGAAGTCAAAACGCTTAATTTTAGTGGTGATATACCGAATTTATCAGCAATGGCTTTAACCCCTGATGACACAAATAAAGTTTCGCTTGATTTTGGTCCTGAGACAGTACATCAATATACAATGTACGATAAAGTAGAAAGTAAAATTATTAAAACGAATGTAATGCAGACTCACTTTCCTAAAATATCCTCTGACTACTATGCGATTGGAGCCATTTTGTATAAAGATTATTTTAATACAACATATATGATTACAGGATTACAATTAAATCCTAAAACGATGAATATGACTAAAATTGAGGCAGAACAAGCAATTGCGGGTATGATCAATCTACCGCATACACTTGGATTAACAGCAGTTGGTCATACGCACATCGCATGCCACAGTCACCCTGAATTGGTAGAGGATGCGATACAATCAGTTAAAGTGTCCGAATCTTTTTTGAATGTTCAACAGCGTATACTGGTCGAAATGGAAAATGATATGTATCGATTAGGCTTACCGTTAAAAAATAGAACGATTCACCCTACAGGCATACAATGGGGTGTCAATGAACGATTGGATTTTTATGCGCTATATATTCTCAAAAAAGGTGGCAGAGCACTAGCGGAATATTTAGTTAAGGATATTCCAAGCTCAGCTGAGACAATCATTCAAAGCTACACATTATCTTTTTATGAAAAATATTATCCGGGTGTTTTGCACTACCTTCCTAAATCTATACAGTCATACGTACTTTCGCAATTAAAACGCTATGAAATTCCTTTATATCATGATGAAGACTGGCAAGAATTTAAAAAAGTTCAAAAATGGTTGCGACACAATCGAACATAAAAACTGTAAAGCCATTAATTGCTCAAATCCAAAGCGCTTTTGTCCCAACCTCCGCGCTCAACAACCTTGTTTTACTTTTTTGTTTTAAGGGAATGGTTTATAAAAAAATGAAAGAGTGAGGTTTTTTGAATGGCGAAACAAAATCCAGTGACGCAATTTTATCATGAAAAGTATGAAAAGCAGCCTCAAGATTATCCAGGTCTTCAACATAAAATGACACCTGTGCCAGATTGTGGAGAAGAGACTTACCAAGGTGCAGAGAAACTTGTTGGTAAAAAAGCATTAGTAACGGGAGCTGATTCAGGTATTGGCCGTGCAGCTGCGATTGCATACGCTAAAGAAGGGGCTGACGTTGCAATTGCGTATCATCCCGATGAACAACAAGATGCAGAAGATGTAAAAGCAGTGATTGAAAAAGCAGGTCAAACAGCAGTACTCTTACCAGGTGATTTGCGTGATGCAACGTATGCCAAACAAATGGTTAAAGATGCTTATGATGCACTTGGTGGGTTAGATATTCTCGTATTAAATGCAGGTATGCAACAGTTTGAATATGATATTCAAAAATTAGATCCTAAACAATTAACAGACACATTTGAAGTGAATGTGTTTTCGACAGTTTATTCTATTCAGGAGGCATTGAATTATTTAGAAGCAGGTTCAAGTATTATTTTAACGTCTTCTATTCAAGCAATGAAACCGAGTCCGCATCTACTCGATTATGCGATGACAAAGTCTTGTAATGTCTCATTAACTAAAGGACTTGCAGCACAATTAGGACCTAAGGGGATTCGGGTCAATGCAGTAGCACCAGGTCCAGTGTGGACACCACTTCAAATTTGTGGTGGTCAGCCGCAAGTTAATATTCCTGAGTTTGGACAAAATCAACCATTACAACGTGCGGGACAGCCTGTTGAACTTGCAGATGTGTATGTATTGTTAGCTTCTGAAAACGCAAGCTTTATTACAGGACAAGTGTATGGTGTCACAGGTGGCGCACCAATTAATTAAAAATTTTGAGTTAGATATTCGTCAAAATATATTATCTAGGATTGAAGAAAGCGGATGATTCGCTTTTTTCAATCCTTTTTAACTAGTGCGATGTGACTGGAGGCTTGTGATATTAATCTTTTCTTTGATCACAATGATAAAAACAATAGTCTCACAAAATCAACAGGTGTCATGAAGTAAAAAATGCAACTCATGAAAACTAAAATCACCTGAATGTCAACAGCTCGAGTTTCCATAGTGATTATTTTTTCAACAATTGTATAAATGGATATGAGCCTATATACATAGGAATGAGCTTATTAGAGCATGAAAATAAGTTGGGCAGTCGCACAAATACAAAAAATCTTTTAACAGGAAGCCATGATATTTATAGGAATGGTGCAGTTGTGTTATCGAGTTTACCCATTTCGAGTCGTGAAATTGAAGGTGTTTTTGGAATGACAGTATATAAAAATATATTGATAATCGTCATTAAGTTGAAAGTTTTATAGGGGATTTGTTTGATACAGAATCTATACATTCCGAGAACCAGAAAAAGAGACGATGGACGGGGCTTTTTTACGATAAGCCTTGTGGTTTAGCAGGGCCTTATATTTTAGAAAATAGGATAGTGATGATGATGAGATAGACCCCTAATATGAGGGGGTAGAGGGGGATGTGATTGTGCATTTGCCCTCTTTTTTTTATGCAAAAATGATATGACATTTTTATGTTTTAACACGCTGAAACATACGCCGAATATAAATTCTTCGTTGTTTTTTAGTATAAAAAAATAATAAAAATATTCTATGTTGATAATAAAAGTATGTTTTATTTATTTACCTCCTAAAGACAGGTTTATATAATGTGACCATTACTATAATTTAAAGAAGATTTTTTATAGCATACTTTAAAGTTATGAAAAATATGATATAAGTATTTAAATTATGTAATTAATATTTTTATTATTGGGGGTAAAGAAATGAAAAAATTAAAAAAAGCAAACAAGTTAGATTTTAGACTAAGTGAAAATAGCAAGTCACTAGTTCGAAATCTAACAAGAGGAACAGTATCTCTTCTCATCGGTTCGACATTAGTTTGTGGAATTTCTCACGATGCTGAAGCTGCTGAAAAGGTGGCAGAAGATGTCAAACCTATCGATAATCAGACAACAAATGAATCATCACAAACTATAGCTGAGACAGCAACTGCAGTGCCCCAAGAGACACCGCTAGAAACTTCAACAAATTCACCTTCAAACTCCAAGACAGAAAGCACTTCAACAGAGCATCCACACGAACCTACACAAGGTATAACATCATCTCAAGAAGACGGAATATCATCAAAAACAACACCTGTACCATCAGAAGAATCAACATCAGAATTACCTCAAACAAGTGATGCATCATCACAAGAGGAAAACTTTACAAATACATCACCAGCAGAAACAACGATAGGACAAGAAAGTCAAACAACAGAAGAAGTTCTACCTATTCCGACAGAAACTCAGTCGGTATCTGAAAGTAACAATGCTAACACTGAAATATCCAATGAAAAAGCAAGTGATACCACGCACAAAGAAGCGACATCCAATACAAAACTAAGCACATCTGAGGCAAGCAGTACTTCTGAAATACCTGAAGCTCAAAATGCAGACAAAACAACATTAACAAAATCATTAAAAGACGCACCACCAAAGCAAAAAGAAGTCAAGACTCAGTCATCACCTAGGAAATCACATAGGTTAGCGTCTCGTCCAGCATCTGCAACAACGCAACAAACAGGGCGCAAATCTTATATTATTCCAGATGATCGCAAGTATTTATATTTACTTCGTGATTTAGGATATGATGCATTAACCGTTAAAGAGCGTACACAGTTACGTTTTGCAGGTATTAGTCAAATGGAAGCACAAACGACGAGCCACATTCATTTAATGCTAACGAAATGGTTGGATTTAAAAAATGAATTTACTAGAGGTGGCAAAATACATTTATCATTCAGGCAAGAAAAGTTTTTTAAAGCCATTGAAGGTATTACAATAAACGGCGTTCGAATGGAGACGACAAATAATGGGCAAGATTGGTCAGCACCTGTCTCGGGTTCTACAGTCAAAAGCGGATTAATCGGAGTCGTCACAAATACACCTGTTGTGATTACTTTGAAAGGTAACCAAACTTTAGAATCACTGGGCTATAGTTACGAGCACCCTGTACATCTCACACACACGTGGACAACCAATAGTGGAGAGATTGCTGCAGAAAGCATCCAACAAACGACTATTACACCCCAGTTGAATCCTAAAGCACCAAAAGAAACGCGATTGACCAGTTTCGTCTCAGGTCGAATGATTAACCGACTTCTTTATCAGCACAATAAAAAAACAATATATTCAATGCATATATATAAACCAGATCAAAGTTTCTGGAGAACAGATTACGGATGGGTCCTCTACATTAAGGAACAAATCCCTAAAAAGCTATTACCATATATTGATACTTCATCGATTAAACTATATGTTTCGGATGAGTTTGGAAATCCAATATCTAATGATAAGGTCATTACTATTTCAATTGGTAGTGATGGGTTAGTCGATACAAGTAAAGTACCACAATTATCAATTGAACATGATCAATCAATATCACATTGGAAAAAAGTACGTACTGAATTAAACAGTAAAGTATTTTTTGGTTTACTAGGTCAATCGAGAGCGTATACGATTGCTTATAAATTAAGAGATGATATGAATATGGAAGACGTTGTCGAGCAAATCAATAAAAATCATCCGACATCTAGTGAAGCACGCTTGAGCTTTGCGTCTTGGCTTGAGAGTGACTATTTAGATTCACGGATTCTTGGTAAAAAAGATGGTGGAGCACCTCATGAACGACTCTTTGGTTCATATGCGACATCATATATGGACTTTTATGATTATGATAATGCTAGTGTTGCGCCAAACCCACCAACTATTAATGATGTTGAAGCAGGATCTAAAGTGATCAGCGGTACAGGTGTAGCAGGTAATCAAATTACTGTGACATTACCTGGAGGGACAAAGGAAACTACAACAGTTGGAGCAGATGGCACATGGACAGTTACTGTTACTGATACAGAACACTTAAATGATAGTGATGTTGTATCAGCCATCCAAAACGATGGTCAAAATGACTCGGCTGTATCCTCAGTAACAGTCAAAGATACCATTGCACCGAATACGCCGTTAATTAATGCAGTTGAAGCAGGGGCAACTCAAATATCTGGGCAAGGTGAAAATAGTGCGTTGATTATTGTGACATTCCCAGGCGGCACAATGGCATTCACAAGAGTAGATGAAAATGGAAATTGGACAATACATGTACCTTCAGCAGTACCAAAACTAACTGTAGGCGATAAAATCACGGTTATTTCAGTAGATAATGCCGGCAATAAATCGGAAGAAACGTCAACAACAGTAGAAGATCAAACAGCGCCAGAAGCACCAACTGTAGATCCAGTAACATCAAAAGCAACAGTCATAACAGGAACAGGGGAAGCAGGAAGCACAGTGACAGTAACGTTCCCAGGTGGCACAACGACAACAGGAAAAGTGAATGGAGAAGGACGATATGAAGTGAAAATTCCGGACACAGTAGATTTAAAAGGTGGAGAAACAATTAAAGTGACGTTAACAGATGAAGCCGGCAATAAATCGGAAGAAACGTCAATAAAAGTAGAAGATCAAACAGCGCCAGAAGCACCAACTGTAGATCCAGTGACATCAAAAGCAACAGTCATAACAGGAACAGGAGAAGCAGGAAGTACAGTGACCGTAACATTTCCAGATGGCACAACGACAACAGGAACAGTGAATGGAGAAGGGCGTTACGAAGTGAAAATTCCGGACACAGTAGATTTAAAAGGTGGAGAAACAATAAAAGTGACGTTAACAGACGAAGCAGGCAATCAATCAGAAGCAACGTCAATAACAGTAGAAGATCAAACATCACCCGACGCACCAACTGTAGATCCAGTAACATCAAAAGCAACAGTCATAACAGGAACAGGAGAAGCAGGAAGCACAGTAACAGTAACATTCCCAGACGGCACAACAGCCACAGGAACAGTGAATGGAGAAGGACGATATGAAGTCAAAATTCCAGATACAGTAGATTTAAAAGGTGGAAAAACAATTAAAGTGACGTTAACAGATGAAGTCGGCAATCAATCAGAAGCAACGTTAACAACAGTAGAAGATCAAACAGCACCAGAAGCACCGACAGTAGATCCAGTAACATCAAAAACAACAGTCATAACGGGAACAGGAGAAGTAGGAAGCACAGTAACAGTGATGTTCCCAGATGGCACAACAGCCACAGGAACAGTGAATGGAGAAGGACGATATGAAGTCAAAATTCCGGACACAGTAGATTTAAAAGGTGGAGAAACAATAAAAGTGACGTTAACAGACGAAGCCGGCAATAAATCGGAAGAAACGTCAATAACAGTAGAAGATCAAACATCACCCGACGCACCAACTGTAGATCCAGTAACATCAAAAGCAACAGTCATAACAGGAACAGGAGAAGCAGGAAGCACAGTAACAGTGACGTTCCCAGATGGCACAACAGCCACAGGAACAGTGGATGAAGAAGGACGATATGAAGTGACAATACCAGGAACAGTAGATTTAAAAGGCGGAGAAATAATAAAAGTGACGTTAACTGATAGTTCAGGAAATGTTTCAAAGCCAACAGTAGTAGTGGTAACGCAAGATCATTCTGGAATGCAAAACAAACCGCCAAAAACAGACGGCCCAACTTCACCAGGTACAAGTGGCACAGTCATAACAGGAACAGGAAAACCAGGCAGTACGGTAACAGTCGCATTCCCAGGTGGATCAACTTCAACAGGAACAGTGAATGAAGAAGGACGATACGAAGTCAAAGTACCAAGTGCAATAGATACTGAAGGTATGGATGTTCAAAAAGTTAAAGTCTCTATTACAACAGGAAATAGAAAAACAGAACATGACTCTGATGTACGTATTGAACAAAAAAAGATAAATGAATTACCTGAAACAGGAGTAGGATCTAATCCATCAATGGCATTAATCGGTAGCTTAATGACAATATTAGGAGGATTATTACTATTATTGTTCAAACGTCGTAAGAAAAAAGAAGAAAGTGATAAGTCGTAATAAAAATGATTTTGTTATATAAGTAAGCTTTATATATTTAAAAATCATATATAAATTAGAATGACTGGCCCTTTTCGCTAGACTTAAAATCTAACGAAGGGGGCTATTGCATATATACAGTTTGTTTAATAACAATACTATTACTTAGAAATAAAATACATGTCAATGTGATTGTGCGTTTGCCCTCTTTTTTTATAAAAAAATGATATAAATTTTGAGAGACTCATTTGCTAAAAAGTGTGCAAAATATAAGTTTTTTGTAGTTTTAAAATGTGAAAAATAATAAAAAAATTTCACATTGAGATTATAGAAAATTTTTAATTGTTTACCTCTATTACTCTAATTAATATAATGATATTAGCGCTATTAAAAATAAAAAAATTATCTATAGCATACTTCAACTTTTGGTTTTTTATTATGTGGGTATGTGAATTATATAGTGTTAATGTTGAGGAGGAGAACAATGAAAAAGAGAAAAGGCGTAAGAAGATTAGACTTTTTACCAAATAAAAATAATAAGTACTCCATTCGAAAGTTTACAATTGGAACAGCATCCATTTTAATCGGTTCAACATTGGTATTTGGATTACCAAGAGACGTTGAGGCGGCAGAAACGGCATCAGAAAATGTAAATACTACAAATGAATCGTCACAAACTAAAGACACAACGCCAGATACGGCTTCTCAAGATATAACACCGACAATTGAAAGTAACGAAGCATCACAAAGTGAAACACTGACGTCACAACAACCTTCAAGCGATAAGACAGAAAACACCCTAACTCAGCCTTCAAATGAACCTACACAAGAATCATCAAGTACCGAAACACCATCTCAAGAAGATTCAAAATCAGAAGAAACACCACCTTCATCAACAGAATCATCTCAAGCAAATGAAACTTCATCACAAAATAGTAAATCTACAAATACGTCTGATAGCACTCAAGATACTTCAACAGAAGAAACCCCAACTCAAGAAGAGTCTACAGCACCTCAAGATTCTGCATCATCAGAAGATTCAACCCAAGAAAGCCAATCAACAACTGGAAGTAAGGACGCCCCAACTACAATTCCAAATAATCAAACAGGTGACAAAGGTGTTGCACCGGATACATCAGAGGCCACACGTGCTTCGTATGAGACATTAACCTCAAGTATAGACAATACAAAATTAACTGACTCATTAAAAACAGTGTCACCAGATCAAAAAGAAACTGAAGCACAGACGTTTTTAACAAAATATGTCTCTGAAGAAGAAGCTCAAAAAATTGTGGACGAAGCAAATATAGATTTTACAACAGCTACAGATCAACAGATTAATGAAGCAGTTTTATTTTCAGCGGTGCAAAATTTATCTGATCAAATCAATCAATCCTCACCAGAAGCAGTGCCTATGACATCTTTTAGAATGGCCGCTCAACCAGCATTTGCGACAACAGTTCAAGAACCCAATCGTCAAACTTATACGATTCCAGATGATCCGAAATATTTATATTTACTACGCGATTTAGGATATAATGCAACAACTGTTAAAGATAACACACAATTACGATTTTCAGGTATTGGCCAATCATCAGATCAAATAACAAATAAGATTAATTTGAACCTGACAAAATGGCTCAATTTACAGAGCGAATTCGTCAATGGTGGTCAAGTACATTTATCATTTAATCAACCTAAATTTTTCAACCAAATTGAGAGCATTACAATTAACGGGGTTCAAATGACAACAACAAATAACGGTCAAGACTGGTCTGCACCGATCTCATCAAATACCGTTAAAAGTAGTTTAATTGGAGTCGTCACAAATACACCTGTTGTCATCACTTTGAAAAACAATCAAACATTAGAATCACTCGGCTTCAGTAATGAGAATCCTGTTTATTTGACTCACACATGGACCACTAATAATGGAGAGATAGCTGCAGAAAGTATCCAGCAAACGCTGATAAAACCTAAATTAGATAGTCAAGTGCCACAAACAACGCAATCAAGTGGTTTTTTAACGGGACGAATGGTTAATACAATCCGTTATAATCAAGATGAAAATGCAATCAAATCAGTTCATCTGTATAAACCAGATGAAAACTTCTTACAAACTGATTATGATTGGTTGCTTTATATTAAAGAGCAAGTCCCTAAACAGTTATTACCCTATATTGACCTTTCATCGATTAAACTATATGTATCTGATGAATATGGTAATCCAATCTCAAAAAATCGATATGTTAACATCTCAGCTGATGCAACGGGGTTAGTAGATACGAGTCAGGTGCCACTAATCTCAATTATGCAAAATCAATCGTTATCGCAATTAAATGCTGCCCGTGGTGAACTTGATGCGAATGTATTTTACGGTACATTAGGTCAATCGAGAGCATATACGATTTCTTACAAATTAAAAAATGGCGTAACTATGGAGCAGATTGCAAAACAAGTCAATCAAAATGCGACCACAACGAGTGAAGCACGTTTAAACTTTGCATCATGGCTTGAAAGTGATTATTTGGATAAACGCGTAATTGGCAAAAGTGATGGAGGCGCACCACACAATCGAATATTAGGATCATATGCGACATCGTTTATTGACTTTTATGATTATGATGGCGATGGTATTCCAGATATCGCGGATACTTCCCCAGGTGTTAACAACGAGGATACAACGCCTCCAGATGCGCCTGTAATTCAAGCCATTGAGTCTGGAAGTCAAACTGTTACAGGAACAGGTGAAAGTGGCGCAACGGTTAAAGTGACATTTCCTAACGGTCAAACTTCAACAAGTACAGTTCAATCGAATGGAACATGGACAGTTGCAGTGCCAGCAGGGACAACGTTAAAGCATAACGATACAGTATCTGCAACATTAACGGATCAAGCAAATAATCAATCAAAAGCTAGTGCAGTGATTGTTAAAGATACCATCGCACCTAATGCAGTGTCCATTAACCCCATTCAAGATACAGATCGAATGATTACTGGATCGAATGCTGAAGCAGGTTCTACTGTAAAAGTGACGTTTAACAATGGTTTAACAGTTAATGCCAATGTAGACCCAAATGGAAATTGGACGCTTGCAGTACCATCAAATGTGACACTAAAAATAGGTGATACAGTTAAAGTAACTGCTACAGATGCTGCTGGTAACAAGTCGCCAGAAAGTGTTGCACAAGTCTTTGGCATTAAAATACCAAATCCACCAACCATCAATCATATTGAAGCGGGATCTAAAGTGATCAGCGGTACAGGTGTTGTAGGTAATCAAGTTACTGTGACGTTACCTGGAGGCGCGAAGGAAACAGCAACGGTTGGAGCAGATGGAACATGGACAATTAATATTCCTAGTACAGTAAGTCTAAATGATAATGATGTTGTATCAGCAATTCAAAATGATGGTCAAAATAATTCAGGCGCATATTCAGTCATAGTCAAAGACACTATTGCACCGAATGCACCATTGATTAATGCAGTTGAAGCAGGGACAACTCAAATATCCGGACAAGGTGAAAATGGTTCACTGATTGTTGTGACATTCCCAGATGGTCAAACGGCATTAACAAGTGTAGATGAACATGGAAATTGGACAGTAGACGTACCACTAGAAACGCCTTTGCCGGTTGTAGGAGATGTAATTAAAGCAACATCGATAGATAACGCAGACAATACATCAGAAAATACAATTGCGAAAGCTGTTGATACTACAGCACCAGATACACCAGGTGTATTACCAGTTGAATTAGGTGAAACAACAGTGACTGGTACAGGAGAACCAGGTGCAACAGTAGACGTATTATTTAAAGATGGTACGGTGAAATCCGCTCAGGTCAATCAAGAAGGTGTATGGACGCTTGAAGCGACTTCAGAGAACTTACAATTAAATGATTCTATCATTGTTACGCAAACAGACCCATCACAAAACACGTCATTATCTGTAGAAGTCACAGTTAAAGATACAGTCCCACCAGAAGCACCAGGTGTGGAATCCATTGAGGCAAATGCCCCTCAAGTTAAGGGAACATCAGAGCCCAATGCACATATTATTTTAGAGACACCAGATGGTAAGGTAGTTGAAACAGACGCAGATCGTAATGGGAATTGGACGGCCGATGTATCAAATGTAGCTCCTTTACAAGATGGAAGTATTGTTGTAGTTCGACAACAAGATGCTTCATCGAATACATCACCTGTAACCCGTGTTACAGTCAAAGACACAGTTGCACCAGAAGCGCCGACCTTTAATGAAATAACATCCAGCAACTCAAACATCACAGGAACAGCAGAACCCAATAGCACCGTATCAATAAAACTTCCAAATGACGTTGAATTAACTGTCCAAGCACAGCAAGATGGAAGCTTTAGTGTCGCTATTCCTGAAGGCGTTGATTTAGCTGGAGGCGAAACCGTTCAAGCAACAGCTACAGATGCAGTAGGTAATATCTCACAACTGGCAACAACAACTGTCAAAGATACAACACCACCAGATTCACCTATTATACTGCCAATTAGCTCAAATGATACGACCATTTCAGGCATAGCAGAACCGAATAATACAATTAACATTAAAATGAATGGTCAATCGCTAGAACCAGTTCAATCTGACGAAACAGGACGTTTTACTATTAATATTCCTACAGTGTTAAATGGAGGCGAAATTGTAACTGCAACATCAACAGATCAAGCAAATAATACATCAACTGAGAATACAACAACTGTATCAGATGAAACGCAACCTGAAGCACCAACAGTCAATAAAGTCACATCAGAAGATACGATAATAACAGGAACAGCAGAGCCAAATAGTACTGTAACGATTAAATTTCCTAATCGTGAAACAGCAGTTGGAGAAGCGGATACGAATGGTAAATATACAATTAATATTCCAAGTACTATAGACCTTAGAGGAGGGGAAACGATTGTTGTAACAGCTACAGATACAGATGGGAACACCTCTCCAGCGTCAGAAACTATAGTCGAAGATCAAACAGCACCTAATCCTCCGACCGTTAATCCAATCACATCGGAATCAACAACGATTACAGGAACAGCAGAACCGAACTCGACAGTCCTTGTGACATTGCCGGGAGGTTCGATAATTGAAGCAACGACGGAGGCAAATGGACAATATAGTGTAGATTTCCCTGATACGCTTGATTTAAAAGGAGGGGAAACAATCACAGTTGTGGCGAAAGATAACGCAGACAATACATCTACATCAACCGTTAAAATAGTAGAAGATGTAACGCCACCAAACGCACCAACTATCAATCCAGTTACGTCGAACAGCACAGTAGTGACAGGAACAGCAGAACCCAATAGTACCGTAACGATTGCATTCCCAGATGGAACACAATTTGAAACGATAGCAAATGCAAGTGGTCAGTATTATCAAGATATATCGTCAGTAGGAACACTTATAGGTGGTGAAAGGGTGACTGCAACAGCTAAAGATGAGGCAGGCAATACATCTGATTCGTCATCTGCTCAAATTATTGACAAAACAGCACCGGATGCACCATCAGTTTCAGAAATCCATTCAACAGATAAATCTATTGTAGGAACAGCAGAACCCAATAGTACGGTTGAGGTTGTTTTTCCAGATCAAACATCAAAAACAACGACTACAGATAACACCGGTAAGTTTGAAATAGATATGACGGATGCTTATCCGCTTTTAGGTGGAGAAGAGCTTATTTTTAGCGCAACTGACAGTGCAGGCAATAAATCAGAACCATCGTCAGCGATTGTGCTAGATACAACGCCACCAAAAACACCAACCATTGAAACAGTAAAATCAACTGACACCACATTAAAGGGGCAAGCAGAGCCAAATACTATCGTGACAGTGACTTTCCCTAACGGTGATAAAGCAATTGGTGCAACAGATAGACTTGGACAATTTGATTTGGAAATGCCACCAAATGTTAATTTAAAAGGTGGAGAAGTGTTAACTGTGACATCAACAGATGGAGCAGGTAATACGTCAGAAGAAACGACAACAACAGTAGAAGATCAAACAGCACCAGAAGCACCGACGGTGAATCCAGTGACATCGAAAACAGAAGCCATAACGGGAACAGGGGAAGCAGGAAGCAAAGTGACAGTGACGTTCCCAGATGGCATAACAGCCACAGGAACAGTAGATGAAGAAGGGCGTTACGAAGTGAAAGTTCCAGCTACAGTAGATTTAAAAGGTGGAGAAACAATTAAAGCCACATTAACAGACAAAGCAGGTAATACGTCAGAAGCAACGTCAACAATAGTAGAAGATCAAACAGCACCAGAAGCACCGACGGTGAATCCAGTGACATCGAAAACAGAAGTCATAACAGGAACAGGAGAAGCAGGAAGCACAGTGACAGTAACATTCCCAGATGGCACAACAGCTACAGGAACAGTAGATGAAGCAGGACATTATGAAGTGAAAGTTCCAGATACAGTGGATTTAAAAGGTGGAGAAGTGTTAACTGTGACAACAACAGACGAAGCAGGTAATACATCAGAAGAAACGACAACAACAGTAGAAGATCAAACAGCGCCAGAAGCACCGACGGTGAATCCAGTGATATCAGAAACAGAAGTCATAACGGGAACAGGAGAAGCAGGAAGCACAGTAACAGTAACGTTCCCAGATGGAACAACAGCTACAGGAATGGTAAATGAAGAAGGTCGCTACGAAGTAAATATTCCAGGAACAGTAGATCTAAAAGGCGGAGAAGTGTTGACAGTGACAACAACAGACAAAGCAGGTAATACGTCAGAAGCAACGTCAATAACAGTAGAAGATCAAACAGCGCCAGAAGCACCGACGGTGGATCCAGTGACATCGGAAACAGAAGTCATAACGGGAACAGGAGAAGCAGGAAGCAAAGTGACAGTGACGTTCCCAGATGGAACAACAGCCACAGGAACAGTGGATGAAGAAGGGCGTTACGAAGTGACAATACCAGCCACAGTGGATTTAAAAGGCGGAGAAACAATTAAAGTCACAACAACAGACGAAGCCGGAAATCAATCAGAAGAAACGACAACAATAGTAGAAGATAAGAGTGCACCAGAAGCACCGACGGTGGATCCAGTGACATCGGAAACAGAAGTCATAACGGGAACAGGAGAAGCAGGAAGCAAAGTGACAGTGACGTTCCCAGATGGAACAACAGCCACAGGAACAGTGGATGAAGAAGGGCGTTACGAAGTGACAATACCAGCCACAGTGGATTTAAAAGGTGGAGAAACAATTAAAGTCACATCAACAGACGAAGCCGGAAATCAATCAGAAGAAACGACAACAACAGTAGAAGATAAGAGCGCACCCGACACACCGACGGTGGATCCAGTGACATCAGAAACAGAAGTCATAACAGGAACAGGAGAAGCAAGAAGCACAGTAACAGTGACGTTCCCAGACGGCACAATAACCACAGGAACAGTAGATGAAGAAGGGCGTTACGAAGTCAAAGTCCCAGATACAGTGGATTTAAAAGGCGGAGAAGTGTTGACAGTTACATCAACAGACGAAGCAGGTAATACATCAGAAGAAACGACAACAACAGTAGAAGACCAAACAGCACCAGAAGCACCGACGGCGAATCCAGTGACATCGGAAACAGAAGTCATAACAGGAACAGGGGAAGCAGGAAGCACAGTAACAGTAACGTTCCCAGATGGAACAACAGCCACAGGAACAGTGGATGAAGAAGGGCGTTACGAAGTGACAATACCAGCCACAGTGGATTTAAAAGGCGGAGAAACAGTTAAAGTGACATCAACAGACAAAGCAGGTAATACGTCAGAAGAAACGACAACAACAGTAGAAGATCAAACAGCACCGGAAGCACCGACGGTGAATCCAGTGACATCGAAAACAGAAATCATAACAGGAACAGGAGAAGTAGGAAGTACAGTGACAGTAACGTTCCCAGATGGAACAACAGCCACAGGAACAGTGAATGGAGAAGGCCGATATGAAGTCAGAATTCCGGACACAGTGGATTTAAAAGGTGGAGAAACAATCAAAGTGACATCAACAGACGAAGCAGGTAATACGTCAGAAGAAACGTCAATAACAGTAGAAGATCAAACAGCACCGGAAGCACCGACGGTGGATCCAGTGACATCGGAAACAGAAGTCATAACGGGAACAGGGGAAGCAGGAAGCACAGTGACAGTAACGTTCCCAGATGGCACAACGTCAGAAGGCATAGTGAACCAAGAAGGAAGATACGAAGTGAAAGTTCCAGCCACAGTAGATTTAAAAGGTGGAGAAGTGTTAACAGTAACATCAACAGACAAAGCAGGAAATCAATCAGAAGAAACGTCAACAACAGTAGAAGATCAAACAGCACCGGAAGCACCGACGGTGAATCCAGTGACATCGGAAACAGAAGTCATAACAGGAACAGGGGAAGCAGGAAGCACAGTGACAGTAACATTCCCAGATGGCACAACGACAACAGGAACAGTAGATGAAGCAGGACATTATGAAGTGAAAGTTCCAGCCACAGTAGATTTAAAAGGTGGAGAAACAATTAAAGTGACAACAACAGACGAAGCCGGGAATCAATCAGAAGAAACGACAACAACAGTAGAAGATAAGAGCGCACCCGACACACCGACGGTGAATCCAGTGACATCGGAAACAGAAGTCATAACAGGAACAGGGGAAGCAGGAAGCACAGTGACAGTAACATTCCCAGATGGAACAACAGTCACAGGAACAGTGGATGAAGAAGGCCGATATGAAGTCAAAATTCCGGACACAGTGGGATTAAAAGGCGGAGAAACGATTAAAGTGACGCTAACTGACGAAGCTGGCAATCAATCAGAAGAAACGACAACAACAGTAGAAGATAAGAGTGCACCGGAAGCACCGACGGTGAATCCAGTGACATCGGAAACAGAAGTCATAACAGGAACAGGAGAAGCAGGAAGCGCGGTAACAGTGACATTCCCAGATGGAACAACAGTCACAGGAACAGTGGATGAAGAAGGCCGATATGAAGTCAAAATTCCGGACACAGTGGGATTAAAAGGCGGAGAAACAATTAAAGTCACATCAACAGACGAAGCCGGAAATACATCAGAAGAAACGACAACAACAGTAGAAGATAAGAGTGCACCAGAAGTACCGACAGTAGATCCAATGACATCAGAAACAAAAGCCATAACGGGAACAGGAGAAGCAGGAAGCAAAGTGACAGTAACATTCCCAGATGGCACAACAGCCACAGGAACAGTGGATGAAGAAGGGCATTACGAAGTGAAAATTCCAGATACAGTGGATTTAAAAGGTGGAGAAGTGTTAACTGTGACATCAACAGATGGAGCTGGCAATCAATCAGAAGAAACGACAACAACAGTAGAAGATAAGAGCGCACCAGAGGAACCGACTGTAAATCCAGTGACATCGGAAACAGAAGTCATAACGGGAACAGGAGAAGCAGGAAGCAAAGTAACAGTAACATTCCCAGATGGCACAACAGCTACAGGAATGGTAAATGAAGAAGGTCGCTACGAAGTAAATATTCCAGGAACAGTAGATCTAAAAGGCGGAGAAGTGTTGACAGTGACATCAACAGACAAAGCAGGTAATACATCAGAAGGAACGACAACGACAGTAGAAGACCAAACAGCGCCAGAAGCACCAACTGTAGATCGAGTGACATCGGAAACAGAAGTCATAACGGGAACAGGAGAAGCAGGAAGTACAGTAACAGTGACGTTCCCAGATGGAACAACAGCCACAGGAACAGTGGATGAAGAAGGACGATATGAAGTCAAAATTCCGGACACAGTGGGATTAAAAGGCGGAGAAACAATTAAAGTGACGTTAACTGACAGTTCAGGAAATGTTTCAAAACCAACAGAAATGGTGGTAGCGCAAGATCATTCTGGAATGCAAAATAAACCGCCAAAAACAGACGGACCAACTTCACCAGGTACAAGTGACGCAGTCATAACAGGAGTAGGAAAACCTGGTAGTACGGTAATAGTGACATTCCCAGATGGCACGACTGCAACAGGTATAGTTAAAGCAGATGGCAGTTATGAAGTGAAAGTCCCGAATACAGTAAATGCTGAAGATATAGATATTCATAAAGTCAAAGTCTCTATTACAACAGGCGATGGAACAATGGAACATGACTCTAATGTACGTATTGAGCAAAAAGAGATGAATGAATTACCTGAAACAGGAGTAGGGTCTAATCCATCAATACCATTAATCGGTAGTTTAGCGACAATATTTGGAGGATTATTACTATTATTGTTCAAGCGTCGTAAGAAAAAAGAAGAAAGTGATAAATCATAATAAAAATTAAATTATCTCACTAAATATAAATAGCTAATGATGACAGTATTTTGAAATCACTTTGGAGAAAATGTAGCCCTACAAGTTAGATGTTAATTTCGAACTTGTGGGGTGCTTTTTTGATTAACCATCTAAAATTAAAATGCACAGTGACGGATATCATATTATAAGTTGCTTTTCAAACTGATTTCCATTATTATAAATCGTAATTATTACTATTTAAGAAGAGGGATACTATGTTTGAATGGATAATTATCGGTGGAGGTATCCACGCAACAACGATTGCATTAAAATTGAGAGAATTGGGTCTTCCAACGCAACAGTTACGCATTATCGATCCACATGATTATTTAATGGCCAACTTTGATAGACAGACATCGAGAATTGGTATGCCGTATCTACGTTCTCCACTTGTACATCACTGTCATCCAGAGCCGTTTGATTTAAAAAAATTTAGCAAAAAAGAAAAATATGCACAACCTATGAAAGGGCAGTATCAGAGGCCTCGATTAGATATGTTTATGGAACATTCACAGTACTGGATTAAACATTATGGATTAGATTATTGTCATATACGTCATAAAGCAATGTATTTAAACTATTCTAATCATTATTGGACTGTAACGCTTGATAATAACACAGAAATTACTGGTAAATATGTAGTGTTAGCAATGGGGACACATCAAACGCCATTTATCTCCAAAATATTTGAGAATCAACCAGATGTTCAACACATTCATCAAGTAGAAATAGACGATAAACAATCTGTTTCGCATGTTGTCGGAAGTGGTATATCGGCTGGACATTTGACATTGAAATTATTAAAAGAAAGCCAAAAACAAATTCATTTATGGATGAAAAAAGATTTTGAAATACATGACTTTGATGCAGATCCAGGCTGGTTAGGGCCTAAAAATATGAAAACATTCCAAGCTGAAGAAAGCTTAGAAAAACGAATTGAAGTGAATAAAAAAGAAAGACATAAAGGTTCTTTACCTAGAGAAATGTATATTACAATTAAAAATTATGAAAAAGAAGGAAGACTTGTTATTCATCGTGAGCCGATTGAAAAATTGGAAAATCATTGTATTGTAACTCAAAATGAATGTATAGATTATGACGGTATTTATTTAGCGACTGGTTTTGATATAGACTTAATGAGACAACCTTTAATTAAGAACTTAATTACAAAGTATCATGCGCCGCTTATTAAAGGTTTTCCGATTATATCTGAGTCATTAGAATGGATACCTCAAGTTTTTGTTTCGGGCATGCTAGCCGATTTAGAATTAGGTCCTTTTGCAAGGAATATTATGGGAGGAAGACAAGCAGCTCAGCGAATAGGTCAGGTGTATCTTGAGCAGAAACGTTTAGATCAAATTGCCAATTAATAGGAATATGGAGTTTATGGACGTATTAAAAATGGAATGCTATCCTTATAAAGAATGTTAAAAAGGAGAGTGGCATGTGATGATACGTTGCGTATGTCTAGTGGATGTAAGACAAGACTATTTAAGACTTGTACAAGTTAGGCATAGGGAAAAAATGTATTTCCCAGGTGGTAAAATTGAAACAGGTGAGACTCTTGAAGAGGCATTGATTCGTGAAATTAAAGAAGAATTAGACTTAACTTTGTCTCCGGAAGATTTGACATTTATTGGGAAAGTGACAGGTCCAGCATATCCACAGAAAGATGAATTAACAGAATTGAATGGTTTTAAAACGAATCAGCCAATTGATTGGTCGCAGGTTAAAATCCATGCAGAAATTACAAATATTGATTGGGTTCATTTTGATGAAGTTTCATGTATAGCACCAGCAGTATTAACGTGGATTAATACATTTGAAAGAGTAACAGATTAAGAATAAATAGAGAACGTATAAACAAAAAAGTAGAGATTGGGACAAAGGCAGTTTGGATTTGAGTATAACTAGAGCAATTCAAAAATGGATTTCAAAATTTTGAAGGATTGCTCTAAGCTATATCGAAAATGCTTCTTCTTTTGGGGAACCGTTTATCGGTTACCTAGAAGAAAAATCTGCCAAGTTTCAACCTCTACTTTTTTCAATAGAATTGAATAACAGTTTGCTATTGCTCTATTTTATATAAATTTGGGTATAACCCTATACTAGGAATATTGAATCCGATTGTGTAAATTCGAGCTTTTTGCCCTTCTTTAATCTCTTTTTGCAAATGATGACTATCAAACTTATTTCTTAATAAGATATCGCTATTTTCTATTTTAATCGTATCATTGCCACTTTTGAGCTCAACAAATTGTGTTTTTCCAGTTGTAAGTAAGTGATTTTCTTTATATTTTTGAACGATTGTACCTTCGTATGTTTGACGATTCAATTCAGGTAAAATCGTTCCCATGCTAATAAATAAGATTAATATGATAAATGCAATTATAAAAATAAAATTCATCATACGTGAGCCTATTTGATCAAATAAGCGGTAGAGTATATTTTTCAAAAGAGCCCCTCCAAGTATGTCGTTCTATTATTATAGGTGAATCCTATTTGAAAAGAAAGTATTCATTTTAATGTTGGTGTTGGTATAAGATTTGTGCCAATCGTAATAAAACGATACCGTCAACGGTATGAGGATCCCATTTTGTAATTTCATGGATTTTTTTGAGCCGATAGTTTAACGTGTTTCGATGAATAAATAAATCATTTGCAGTTTTGAGGAGTTTTCCATGGTTATTAAAGTATGCTTCTAACGTTTCACCTAAATAATTATCTTCACCAAAATGAATAATCCTTTCATAATTTGATATTAATGAATACTGGTTTAAAAAAGGCGTATCTTGAATTGTATGGCAAATCACTTCTAATTCATAGTCTAAATAACAAAATACACCAATAGTTATGTTCATCTCATCTAACAGTAATTTTAAATGTTTGCAATTACTGTGCGATTGCACAAGACCTCGAATCCCTGACTCAAAGGTGCCAATCGTAATTAGACTATGTTCTTGTATATATTCATCAGAGGATTTCTCAATAAAAGTTTTGATTTCTCTTTCAGTTTCACCTCTATGTTGATTTGATTTAAAGATAAGTAGGTATTCTTGAGGTGAAACTTTGATGATGTCATCATGGGGTAACCGCCAATTTTCCAGAGTATCGCGTACTTTTTTTAATTTAGATTTACTTGAAGTATTAATATAAACTGTTGCGACTACAAACGAATCATCTAAATCTAATTGAGCTTTAAAATGGTTACGATTATATTTTTGAATGTCAGGATGATCACTAAATAAAATATGAGATAACATTTGTGTGCGTGACAGCACTTGATTGAAATCATTTTCTCGTTCGATGTCTTGAGCAATTACATATTCTGCATTAATTTTAATGAGACGCGTGTGTGTTCGTATGTCACTAGGGTGTCCGGATACAATAATGGCACCATAACTTTCATTTTTATATTTAATAGGTGTGATAACTGCTGGGAATGTCATATTCCAAAATTTTAAGTTATCTTCTTCAACTTCAATTGGTAAGTTACGCTGAATAGATAATACGGCGGTAGGATAAATTTCGCCCAAACTTTGTTGATTAGAGGCACTTATGACTTGCCCACTGCGATTAGTAATATAAATGTTGGATTTAAGAACCCCAGCTGCTTGCTTCACAAACTTTTCAGCCCACTGTTTTTTAATCATCTCAATACAGCTCCTATAAATATAATCATATGTAAATTTATCATAAAACTCTAACATTCAACGTGATATAGTCAATGTTTAAAAGTGAGTAAGATAAAATATTTTTTGTTGTTTAAAATTTCAGCGGAAGAATACGCTAAGTATTTGACTCAACTCATGTTGTGCATATTAACAATATTATAAATATATTTTGATGAGAGTACAACTGTATTATTTCCTTTATTTATAGTCTATAAACATATTTGTCAATCTATTTTATAGTGTTCAAAATAATGCATTGCACTATATAGTTGGCATAAAACTATTACCTCGCTCATTTTTATATGATAACATTTATTATGTATTACTCAATATAGTTTCTGGTGATAAGAACACAGTGAGTAAAATGTTGTATAAAGCGAGGGGTAAATAATGGCGAAAAACAATAAGCCTAATTCGAGAAGTCTAGATTTCTTACCAAATAGGCAAAATAAGTATTCTATTCGTAAATTTACAGTAGGAACTGCATCAATTTTAGTAGGTGTTACTCTCCTATTAGGAGCTCATAATGATGCACAGGCTGAAGAAATCAGTCAGAAAGCAAATGCTACCGAAGAAAACACAAAAGAAAATGATGAAGATAATTTGAATTCATTAGAAAATAGTGGCCCAGCAGCAATTGAAGAAGAGCGTGCTGAAGAGGAAGCATCATTACAAGATGATGCGGCAACTTCAACAGAAGAAGATTCAGACGAGGCAGTTCAACCTGCTGAAGAGCCAGTAGTAAATAGTGACAGTAATGAAGTTGAAGCAATTGATAGTAATAGCAACAAAGAAACAATAGAAATGACAGAAGAAAATACGCCATCTCAAAGCAACAGCATCGATAACGAAACATTACAAACACCTCCAGCAGATACTGAAAATACAATCAAAGAGGACAAACCTGAAGTAACAAAATCTTTGGAAACTGATGAAGAAGCGACTCATGATAATAAAGAGCATAATACTGATGTGGTTTTAATCGATTCAGTCGTTGATAGCGAAACAGCAGTAACATATCTTTCTAAGAGCAACAATATATCTAAAGAAAAAGCAACGCAAATTGTCAATAACTTAGGTGTTGATCTTGAAAACGTGACGCCTAAAGCGCTTCAAAAAGCAATAGTTGATGCATTAGCAAATGAACAAAACAAATATGATGTACAAGCATCAACAGCAGCAATTCGTAAGCCAAATGCTTTAACGAATTCATTTGTGACAGGTACAACAAGATTTTTTGTTGCGGTTCAACCTAAACAAGATATACCTCAAAATGAAACTTACCAACCGCACGCTAAACAAGCCCCAACACATTACCGTTATGGTCAAGTTGGTGTTGCCAAAGAAGCTATTGCAAACTTAAATGTCTTGCCAAAAGATGCTAGATATTCATGGAAAGACAATAGCGTTTTCCAAAAAGTGGGCAATCAATTGGCTACAATCGTGGTCACTTATGCTGATAACACAGTAGATGAAGTGAAAGCGCCGATTTTTGTGGCTTATGGATATGAGGAAGATGGAGAAAAGTACAGCGGTGTAGCATATTCTGCTGAGAATAAATTCGAAACAACAAATGCAGATGTATTTATTGCCCCACGTACAGAAGACTTAACATCTGATGAATCGCGTCAAGAAAATACAATTGATTTCTCACTGTCAACAGTATACAACTTGAACAGAGTTACATCCGGTATGACAACTTATATTGAATTAGATGAACGTATTGCAAAGTATGTTACAAAAATCACTGGAAATATTGGTCAAGTAGATGCCGGCGCTAAACCAAATCGTCCATTTGAATGGGAACGCGTACGTAATGCTAAAGGTGAATTGACAAATACTTGGAAACACCGTACATTCAATGCATTAGGTTATTCAGATAAGCAAACATCTGTATTTTTAGGGGATTCTCCGGCTGTTTCACAAGTTAGTGCATCTCAAATTCATTTAGAAGACTCTATTAGAAATTTGATGAATGAAGATACATTGTTACAAAACGGTGATTTAACATTTAGAACATATACAACGAATAAAGATGGACAAATCATCCTAAATACAGACCGTAATAATTATTTCCAAGTTGCAGACGAAGCAAAAGATGAATTAGTAGAAGGTACTAATTTAACTGAAAGAAACTGGTTTAATGATTCTGGTACAATTACGCATTTCGAACCACAAGCAGGACCTAATGGTGGCATCGTATTTGATCAATATATCAATAAAGATTCACGAGGTACTTTAAATGGTTACGGTGCACAACCTAATAAAAACTGGGAATATCGATTTGAGATTGATCCGAGATTATTAAAATATGTAGATGATGTTGAAATACATTATATAAAAGAAGACGGTAAAAGCTGGGAAGTGAGCGAAAGCTTAAAAAATCGTTTTGATAATGAAAGTAATGCCCTAGGTGGAACGAAACGTGAAGGATGGAATGATTTTGAATATCGTTTCAATAATGGAGATAAGATTGAATCTACTTATACTGGAAATCCTACAGATGGTGGACCCCAAACTGGAATCAGTGGTACACGTGGACCAGTAGCATGGTTTGATACTCGAGAACAGTCACAAGATAAACCAAACGGATATAAACATCAAGACAGTGAGTTAAAGCCTGGACAAGGTTATTTTACGTTAGATTCTGTTGCTTCAAATGTAGATGCGAGACAGTTAAACTTTAAGCCAGGTTTAATTGATCCTGCACGTGTAAGGGTTGTTGCAAAATTAAAAGATGGAATAACACTGAATGATGTATTAGGCGAAAATCGAGATGAAAATTTTGCTTTTAGAGGTTATTTAGTTAATAAAAATAATGAAATTATCCCAAGTTCAGCTGGATCAGGTTTTTATCAGGCATTAGATGTTGATGGTGATGGTGTCGCTGATGAAATTGATAATGAAATTGTCATCCCAGATCCACCAACACCTATTGCAGATAATTTTACACCTCAAGGACAAGGGATTGAGACAAACGTTGGAGAAGTACCTGATCCTAAATCAGGCATTACAAATATTAATGAGCTACCAGCTAATGCAACATATCATTGGGAAGTTGTTCCAAATGTGAGTGTACCAACTGAAGAAGGTAATCCAATTGAAGCAAATGTCATTGTAACATATGAAGATGGGTCTCAAGATAAAGTAGCTGTTCCAATTACTGTCAAAGATATTCCAAATGAAGCACCGACAATTACACCAATTGAAGATAAGACAGTGGTAGAAGGTCAGCCAATAGAGGCAATTCCAGTTACAACAACAGATGACAGCGGAGAAAAACCGACGGTAGAAGTGGAAGGATTACCACCAGGATTAACATATAATACTGAAACAGGAGTCATCGAAGGGACACCGGAAGTACCAGACTGGAGAGATGATCTCCCAAATAAAGACTTTGAAGAAGAAAGAGATTACACAGTAACAGTAACGTCAACAGATGGAGACGGAGCGACAACGACAGAAGACTTCACAATCAAAGTCCAAAGAGATACAGATAAAGATGGTAATCCAGATGTAAGAGATACAGATGATGATGGAGACGGCGTACCAGATCAAGACGAACTAGATAACGGAAAAAATCCGAAAGACGGAACAGATCAAAATAACACACCGCCGACAATTACGCCAATCGAAGATAAGACAGTGGTAGAAGGTCAGCCAATAGAGGCAATTCCAGTTACAACAACAGATGACAGCGGAGAAAAACCGACGGTAGAAGTAGAAGGATTACCACCAGGATTAACATATAATACTGAAACAGGAGTCATCGAAGGGACACCGGAAGTACCAGACTGGAGAGATGATCTCCCAAATAAAGACTTTGAAGAAGAAAGAGATTACACAGTAACAGTAACGTCAACAGATGGAGACGGAGCGACAACGACAGAAGACTTCACAATCAAAGTCCAAAGAGATACAGATAAAGATGGTAATCCAGATGTAAGAGATACAGATGATGATGGAGACGGCGTACCAGATCAAGACGAACTAGATAACGGAAAAAATCCGAAAGACGGAACAGATCAAAATAACACACCGCCGACAATTACGCCAATCGAAGATAAGACAGTGGTAGAAGGTCAGCCAATAGAGGCAATTCCAGTTACAACAACAGATGACAGCGGAGAAAAACCGACGGTAGAAGTAGAAGGATTACCACCAGGATTAACATATAATACTGAAACAGGAGTCATCGAAGGGACACCGGAAGTACCAGACTGGAGAGATGATCTCCCAAATAAAGACTTTGAAGAAGAAAGAGATTACACAGTAACAGTAACGTCAACAGATGGAGACGGAGCGACAACGACAGAAGACTTCACAATCAAAGTCCAAAGAGATACAGATAAAGATGGTAATCCAGATGTAAGAGATACAGATGATGATGGAGACGGCGTACCAGATCAAGACGAACTAGATAACGGAAAAAATCCGAAAGACGGAACAGATCAAAATAACACACCGCCGACAATTACGCCAATCGAAGATAAGACAGTGGTAGAAGGTCAGCCAATAGAGGCAATTCCAGTTACAACAACAGATGACAGCGGAGAAAAACCGACGGTAGAAGTAGAAGGATTACCACCAGGATTAACATATAATACTGAAACAGGAGTCATTGAAGGGACACCAGAAGTACCAGACTGGAGAGATGATCTCCCAAATAAAGACTTTGAAGAAGAAAGAGATTACACAGTAACAGTAACGTCAACAGATGGAGACGGAGCGACAACGACAGAAGACTTCACAATCAAAGTCCAAAGAGATACAGATAAAGACGGTAATCCAGATGTAAGAGATACAGATGATGATGGAGACGGCGTACCAGATCAAGACGAATTAGATAACGGAAAAAATCCGAAAGACGGAACAGATCAAAATAACACACCACCGACAATTACGCCAATCGAAGATAAGACAGTGGTAGAAGGTCAACCAATAGAGGCAATTCCAGTTACAACAACAGATGACAGCGGAGAAAAACCGACGGTAGAAGTAGAAGGATTACCACCAGGATTAACATATAATACTGAAACAGGAGTCATTGAAGGGACACCAGAAGTACCAGACTGGAGAGATGATCTCCCAAATAAAGACTTTGAAGAAGAAAGAGATTACACAGTAACAGTAACGTCAACAGATGAAGACGGAGCGACAACGACAGAAGACTTCACAATCAAAATCCAAAGAGATACAGATAAAGACGGTAATCCAGATGTAAGAGATACAGATGATGATGGAGACGGCGTACCAGATCAAGACGAACTAGATAACGGAAAAAATCCGAAAGACGGAACAGATCAAAATAACACACCACCGACAATTACGCCAATCGAAGATAAGACAGTGGTAGAAGGTCAGCCAATAGAGGCAATTCCAGTTACAACAACAGATGACAGCGGAGAAAAACCGACGGTAAAAGTAGAAGGATTACCACCAGGATTAACATATAATACTGAAACAGGAGTCATCGAAGGGACACCGGAAGTACCAGACTGGAGAGATGATCTCCCAAATAAAGACTTTGAAGAAGAAAGAGATTACACAGTAACAGTAACGTCAACAGATGAAGACGGAGCGACAACGACAGAAGACTTCACAATCAAAGTCCAAAGAGATACAGATAAAGATGGTAATCCAGATGTAAGAGATACAGATGATGATGGAGACGGCGTACCAGATCAAGACGAACTAGATAAAGGGACTAATCCAAAAGACTCTAGTGACACACCTGATGTTGTAGCACCAGATGCACCGAAAGTGAACAATCCACAACCAGGAGATAAAGAAGTGACTGGAACAGGAGAACCAGGAACAACAGTTGTCGTAACATTCCCGAATGGAGAAACAGGCACAGGAAAAGTGGATGAGAAAGGAAACTGGAGTGTACCAGTACCACCAACAGAAGTGCTGGAAGAAGGAGAAATCATTACAGTTGTCAACAAAGATAACAACGGTAACACATCAGAGCCAGGAACAGGAACAGTAACAGATACAATCGCGCCAGATGCACCGAAGGTGAACAATCCACAACCAGGAGATAAAGAAGTGACTGGAACAGGAGAACCAGGAACAACAGTCGTCGTAACATTCCCGAATGGGGAAACAGGCACAGGAAAAGTGGATGAGAAAGGAAACTGGAGTGTATCAGTACCACCAACAGAAGTGCTGGAAGAAGGAGAAGTCATTACAGTTGTCAACAAAGATAACAACGGTAACACATCAGAGCCAGGAACAGGAACAGTAACAGATACAATCGCGCCAGATGCACCGAAGGTGAACAATCCACAACCAGGAGATAAAGAAGTGACTGGAACAGGAGAACCAGGAACAACAGTTGTCGTAACATTCCCGAATGGGGAAACAGGCACAGGAAAAGTGGATGAGAAAGGAAACTGGAGTGTATCAGTACCACCAACGGAAGTGTTGGAAGAGGGAGAAGTCATTACAGTTGTCAACAAAGATAACAACGGTAACACATCAGAGCCAGGAACAGGAACAGTAACAGATACAATTGCGCCAGATGCACCGAAGGTGAACAATCCACAACCAGGAGACAAAGAAGTGACTGGAACAGGAGAACCAGGAACAACAGTTGTCGTAACATTCCCGAATGGGGAAACAGGCACAGGAAAAGTGGATGAGAAAGGAAACTGGAGTGTATCAGTACCACCAACAGAAGTGTTGGAAGAAGGAGAAATCATTACAGTTGTCAACAAAGATAACAACGGTAACACATCAGAGCCAGGAACAGGAACAGTAACAGATACAATTGCGCCAGATGCACCGAAGGTGAACAATCCACAACCAGGAGACAAAGAAGTGACTGGAACAGGAGAACCAGGAACAACAGTTGTCGTAACATTCCCGAATGGGGAAACAGGCACAGGAAAAGTGGATGAGAAAGGAAACTGGAGTGTATCAGTACCACCAACGGAAGTGTTGGAAGAGGGAGAAGTCATTACAGTTGTCAACAAAGATAACAACGGTAACACATCAGAGCCAGGAACAGGTATCGTTACAAGTGATAAAACTGTAACTGGTAAAGGTGAGCCAGGAGAAACGGTTCTTGTGACATTGCCAAGTGGAGATGTTGTCCCATGTGAAGTGGATGAGAACGGTAATTGGCTAGTCAATATTCCGGCGAATGAAAAAGTAAATGTTGGTGACATGATAGCTGTGAAAGATCATAAAGGTAATATGAGTAAATCAAAAGTAGAAATGTTACCGGAAACAGGATCAAATGGTGAAAATCATACAGCTTTATTCGGAGGATTAATGGCTGGATTAGGATCATTATTCTTAATCGGAAGACGCCGTAAACATCAAGAAGAAAAATAACTGTTAAAGTTAAAAAACTGAGATGAACATAACTCAATAATCATTAAAATCCGAGGTTTTCGTAAAATTTACAAAAGCCTCGGATTTTTCTGTGCGCCCGGCATGGGTAACATCTTGACGGTGAAAGTCCGTTACAGGCTTGGTAGTAGGAACTGTTAGCGAAAGACAAGGGTGTCCATTGCGAAGTGGAATCTGAAGGAAGTCGGACGCAAACACTCGCACTGACGAACAGAAACATCATACAAGGCTATGTAGAATGGATGAATCTGCAGAACAAGATAAAGTCCAATACTACCCGAGTTCTATATAGTAAATGATGCGGTGGCATGAGTGGAAAGAGGTTACATCTTACCCGGGGAGGTCTCATCAGCGGTACTCTACCGTAGTAACAACGAATGATGAGAAGTCAGCAGAAGTCATAGTAGGGAAAATGTACCGAAGGACTGAACAATATTCAATACAAAGTAAAGATTGGAGGTTATAGATTTACGACGTACAGAATACGGTTTAATCGGCAGCTTATGGAAGGATAAGTAGTGGAACGAAAAAAAAGAATACATAAGTGTGTACAGTAAATCTTAGGTGAAATGAAAGAAATGTATCGTAAGTCTCCATCATTGATGGAGCTTGTTGTAAGACCAGACAACATAGAAAAAGCTATCAAGAAAGTTAAGAAAAACAAAGGTGCTCCTGGAATTGACGGCATGAAAGTCAGTGAACTTCGTGCTCACTTTGCGCAGTACTTTTCACAGATAACGAAAAAACTGCTTGAAGGCACATACCAACCTCAAGCAGTTCGAAAAGTGCAAATTCCCAAACCAAATGGGAAAATGCGTGTGCTTGGTATCCCTGTCGCTAGAGACAGGGTAATACAACAAGCGATTAAACAAGTGATTGAACCCAGCATCGACCGAACATTTTCGAATCATAGCCATGGTTTCAGACCTAATCGTAGCACAGGAACAGCACTTAAGCAATGCGCTATTTACTACGAAGAGGGCTATAAAATAGCCGTGGATTGTGATTTGAAACAGTGCTTTGACATGTTAAATCATGATAAGCTGATGTATTTGTTCGAACGCCATGTTCAAGATAAGTCAATTTCAACATTTATCCGTAGAAGTTTACAAGTAGGTGCCATTGACCTATCTGGCGAAGTCGCAGAAAGAAAGATAGGTGCACCACAAGGGGGCGTTATCTCTCCTTTACTATGTAATATCTATCTACATGAACTGGATAAAGAACTCGAAAAGCGTGGACACCGGTTTGTACGCTATGCAGATGACTTTGTCATCTTTGTACGGACAAAACGTGCAGGTGAACGCGTAATGATGAGTGTAACGAAATTCATTGAAAAGCAACTGAAGTTGGCTGTCAATGAAGATAAAAGCAGAATAGGAGCAGTCACACGTTTAAAGTTCTTGAGTTGTCTAATAACCAAGGTAAATGGGGTTTGTCGTTTCAGACCGACTACGGAAGCAAAAAGAAATTTAATACGCGTCTTAAGGAAAATAACGAAACGAAATAGACCCGGTACCTTTAAAGACATTATCACTGAAATTAACCAAGTGACGAGAGGCTGGATAAATTACTTTGGTAGAGGTTTTATTAGAGAATTTATTGAAAACACGCAATCTTGGTTAAACCGCCGACTTAGACAACTCATACTTAAACGGTGGAAAAGAGTAAGAACTAAGTATAAGATGTTGCGCCAATATGGTCTTGACCATAGAAGTGCGATGAAAATCGCACAGTCTCGAAAAAAGTACTGGCGACTATCAAACACGCACGAGGTTCATCGTGCACTTACAACAAAACAACTCTACAAGTGGGGACTGATACCATTAACCCAGCTTGCAGAGTTGGCTTACGCAAGATATTGAACCGCCGAGTACGGAACCGTACGCTCGGTGGTGTGAGAGGACGAGTAGTCAATTAATGGCTACTCTCCTACTCGATTTTAATTCTCTAAACCTTAAACATACAGTTTTGAAGTGCCATCGTTATCGCTGTGATTGATTTAAATAGGACTTAAGTGATGCTAACAAGGGTTAGGAAAGCATACCAGTTATCAAAAGAATCATTAAACTTGTCAAAATGAGAATACACCAAGTGATTAAACCAAGTAAAAGCGGTTTGAAGCCCGCAGATTTAAAGTGTTGAATTTTAACTGATAATCCAACGCCAGCGAGTGCCATCGTAATCAAGAACATTGCAATTGTTTTAAATAGTGCAATGATATCTGTAGAGAAGTTAAAAATAGTACTGATAAGAGAAGCAAGCATAAACCCAATAATAAATTGAGGCATGATATTCCAAATTGATATTTTATTTGATGAATGCGTTTGATAATGGTGTCTTTTGAAATTCCACAAAGCAAGGCCGATTGTTACCGGAATAATAAATAATGTACGGGTCAGTTTGACAATTGTCGCGACTTCCAATGCTTTTGAGCCATAAATAGAACTGGCCGCTACCACACTAGATGTATCATTAATCGCTGTACCACTGAAAAAACCAAAAGTGGTTTGATCCATTTGAAATAAGTAACCTAAATAGGGAAAAAGAATGACGCCAAGTAAATTGAATAAAAAGATGGTTGATATACTTAGCGCAATCACATGTTCACGTGCTTTGATGACAGGACTTGTTGCTGCAATAGCTGAACCACCACATATTGCTGTACCTACTCCAATTAGAATGCCCGTATTTAAGTCTATTTTGAGGCATCGGATAAGTATTATTATTGTAACAAGGCATACAAGTAAAGTAATTAGAATAATGGGAAGGGATCGTAATCCCACGTCACCAATTTGACTTAAACTTAATGTGAATCCAAGCATAATAATGCTATAATGTAAGACATTTTTACTACTAAATGTAATGCCGGGGTGTAATGAATGTGACAAACTTAAGGTGTTGTTCAGTAAGATACCTATTAGTATTGCAAAAATGGCACTTCCAATAATGGGAAAAAAGTGTCCTAAAATTGTTGAGATTATCGCAATTATACATGTTAGGAAAATGCCCTTTAAATATTTAATCATAATCGTGTTCCTTTCAATATGATAAAAACAAAGATGTTAAAAGAATAATTCAAGCGAGATGCAATTTGCCCTGGCAATATTTTCTTCAAGAAAAGTGATAATCGGTGTTTTGCAAGTAGGATTCTCGACATAATGTCATGACTCGGTAAAATTTGGGGAGTCTAGGACTTATTTTCTGGGAATTGATAAACGGTGTCCCAAAAGCAGGATTTTCGGCAGAACGCCATAGCTCAGCAAAATTAAAAAACAATTTTGTTCGCTATGAGGTTCTGCTCAAATCCTAAGCGCTTTTGTCGCAACCTCCGCGCTCAACAACCTTGATAGACGGTGTTTCGCATGCAGAGTTTTCGGCATAACTTCGCAATTCTTCAAAATTTGAGGAACAATTTTTTGAATTGCTCGAGTTATGCTCAAACTCTAAGCGCATGCTCAACAACCTTTTGATAAATGTTATTTTTAGTTTTTAAGAAAAGTTTCCTTTTTATCAGTAATAAACATATAACCCGGGGAATGTGTAATCATTAGGTCGGGTTTTGTTTTTAATGCTACAGATTGAGGGGTTACTCCGCATGCCCAAAAGACTGGGATTTCATCGTCATGAATATTTACAGGTTGGCCATAGTCGGGTTTATTAATGTCTTTGATACCAATAACAGATGGATTACCGAGGTGTAATGGTGTGCCGTGTGTGGCACGATAATGACTCGTAATATCAACAGCTTCGATAGCTTGAGCCGGTGTCATTAGGCGCATACTTACAGTGACTGGACCATGAAAAATACCTGCTGGCTGAGTTTGTATATTTGTAACGTACATAGGGACGTTATGTCCTTCTTCGATATGACGTACGGGGATTTTTGCATCTAATAGTGCGCGTTCAAAAGAAAAGCTACAACCGATCAAAAAGCATACCATATCTTCGTTATAGTATGCTTCAATATGATTTGTTTCTTCTATAAAAACCCCGTTTCGATAAATACGATAATGACCTACGTCATAGCGGATATCCGCATGAGGTGCAAAGTTAGGAAAATGAACAGCACCGTCCTCAGTTATATCGAGTACAGGACACGGTTTAGGATTTCGTTGACAAAACTTCAAAAAGTCGTAAGCATCATGTTTAGGTAAAATGACTACATTTGCTTGGATATAACCAGTTGAGATCCCGCTTGTGGGCTGATTGATCTGGCCTTTGCGTATTTTTTCTCTAGCTTCATGTGGTAATAAATCGCCTAAATCTTCCATAAAATCCCTCCTAAGTCTAGCTTTGATTAAAGTATAGATGTTTATTTTGAGAAGTGCAATGGGTCTTATAGGTCAATAGAGTTGCCTTAATTAAAGTTGGAATGTAGAATATAGATGTATGGAATTTAATAGAAGGATGGGGTATTAAATGAAGAGACGAGTAGGACAATTTTTAATAGATGAAATTGCAAAGTACAACGTTGATAAAATATTTGGCGTTCCTGGAGATTTCAACCTAGCCTTTTTAGATGATATCATAGCCCACGATCAGCTAGAATGGGTCGGAAATACGAATGAACTAAATGCAAGTTATGCTGCTGATGGCTATGCCCGTATTAAGGGGCTTTCTGCTTTAGTGACGACATTTGGTGTAGGAGAATTAAGCGCAATTAATGGTATTGCAGGTTCATATGCTGAAAATGTCCCAGTCATCGCTATTACAGGGGCACCAACAATTCAAGCTGAAAAGTCGGGGCGCTATATACACCATTCACTTGGAACTGGAACTTTTGATGATTATCGCAAAATGTTTGAACCTATTACAACGACTCAGGCATACATTACGACAGATAATGCACTTGAAGAAATACCAAGAGTCATACAAGCTGCGTATGATGAAAAGCGTCCAGTTCATATTCATTTGCCAATTGATGTAGCAATGAAAGAGATAGACGTACCAGAGCGCGTGGAATACCCTGAAAAAACGAGCTTTGACTTAACAGCGACAATGTCTAAAGTGGAAAAGGCATTGAAAAATGCGCAACAACCTACACTGATTGTGGGGCATCAAATTAACAGTTATCATCTACATGATGAAGTACAGGCATTAGCTGAAAAGATGAATTTACCAGTTGCCCAACTTTCTTTTGGTAAAACTGCATTTAAAGAGTCTTCATCTCAATATATGGGAATATATGATGGTAGTATTGCGGCACCGCGC
The DNA here is from genome assembly GCF_003012915.1 of Staphylococcus felis. NCBI lineage: Bacteria > Bacillati > Bacillota > Bacilli > Caryophanales > Staphylococcaceae > Staphylococcus > Staphylococcus felis. The sequence goes on from NZ_CP027770.1 coordinate 1,039,307, forward strand.
ATTCGAGACTATGTCGATCAAAGTGACTTGATTATTTTGTTAGGTGCTAAATTAACAGATTCTGCGACTGCAGGTTTTTCACAAGGATTTGATGAAGAGTCGATTATCACGTTAAATCATAAAGATATTAAAATACAAAATGAAGTAATACAACAACCATCATTGTCGGACATTGTTTCAGCATTTAAGGATATTGATTATCAATTTGAAGGTCATTATCCCAAATATGAATGGCCTAGGGAAAATCAATATAGTCTCAATGATGCGCCGTTAACTCAAAAAAAATATTTCGACATCATACAATCGTTTATACGTTCAAATGATGTGATTTTAGCTGATCAAGGGACGTCATTTTTTGGTGGTTATGATTTAGCATTGCCAGATGGGGCGACTTTTATTGGTCAACCGCTATGGGGGGCAATAGGCTATACATTGCCTGCAACATTGGGGGCACAACTTGCTGATCGAAGTCGACGTCATATATTGTTGATTGGTGATGGGTCACTACAACTTACTGTTCAAGAAATCTCAACAATGATACGTCAGAAACTTCATCCAATTATATTTGTTATTAATAATGATGGTTATACAGTTGAACGTAAAATTCATGGCGAGACTGAACCATATAATGATATACAAATGTGGGATTATAAAGCACTACCAGCGCTGTTTGGCGGTCGAAATGTGCCTACGCATGACGTCAAAACATCACAAGAATTATATGATACATTAAAACAAATCGAAAATAACCCTAATCAAATGCATTTTGTTGAGGTGCATATGGATGTTCACGATGCACCTGAAAAGCTTGAAAAAATTTCGAAAGTGTTTGCTGAACAAAATAAATGATGATTTATTCGAAAAAGTGTTGACATTTAAATGAAAAGACCTTATAGTATGAATTATCAAAAAACAAATTAGATTGATAGAGTAGTTTTTATGCGTTGTAGCCAATAGAAAGCTAACGGGTGATGTAAGTTAGCACAGCATAAAAATGAACTGGGCAATCTGATGTATAATATACGAATAATGAATTTAAAGTATGAGAGATTGAATTTTATCTATTCCTCTTTAAACTAAGGTGGCACCACGGTAACGCGTCCTTATAGTGAAGCGTTATTGTGGTGTTTTTATATTAAATATGAGGTAAAAATAAGTAGTTTGAGATTAAGGTAGCATTAGAAAGTGAACGGTTGATGCAAGTTCACACCTCCTCAAATGAATTGGGTTTTACTGAAAGCAGCTAATTGAATCAATAATGAGTGAATAGTCGTGTACAGACTATTAATGAAGGTGGTACCGCGTGCAAGCGTCCTGAATAATACAAGGGATGTTACACGCGGTTTTTTGTTTGAATGAGAGGAGGCATTTTATGAAATATGTATATAAGGTATTGGATGCATCGATTAATCCAGAAACATTAGCACGTCATAAAGAAAAGAAGATATTGTTAGAGAGTGCATCTACACAAGAGATGAAAGGGCGATATTCAATTGTTGCATTTGAAAAGAGTGGCGAAATGATACTTAAAGAAAAAGCACTGCACGTCACAGTAGGAGCCCAAACAGATGTGATAACAGAAGCGCCATTTAATGCGTTAAAAGAACTGATAGCGTCATATCAACAAGATATAGTAGATGAACAGTTACAAGCATTACCGTTTGTATCAGGATTAATAGGTTCATGTAGTTTTGATTTAGTCCGACATGCATTTCCTACTTTAAGACAGACATCAATTGATGAACAAGGCGATGATGTTCATTTATATATGATTGAATCCGTCTATGTATTTGATCATTACAAAGAACAAATCTATCTTATTGCGACTAATTTATTCTCAGGTGAAAGTGATGAACGATTAAATCATCGTCTCAAAGCGATGGAGGATGAATTTAAAGCGATTGAATTATTTGAAACGCCTTTACATCATCATTTTGGAAAGCCTGAAATTGAAACGAGTGATACAGATGAATCCTTTATAAGACAAGTAGCCTATTTTAAATCGCTCACACAACAAGGTGATATTTTTCAAATCGTACCGTCAAGGATATATCGTTATAAGCATTATTTTGGTAACCAAAGAGGACCTTACAGTTATCGCTTATATCAAAGTTTAAAGCGTAAAAACCCGAGCCCATATATGTTTTATGTCAATATGAGTGATGATATTTTAGTTGGGAGTTCACCAGAAAGTTTTGTGAGAGTGCGTGGTGACCAAGTGATGACGAATCCTATTGCAGGAACAGCTAAACGCGGACAAACAATTGATGAAGATTATAAAATTGAAAAAGCACTGATTCAAGATGAAAAGGAACTCAGCGAACATCATATGCTTGTCGATTTAGGACGAAATGACATCTTGAGGATTGCTAAACAAGGCTCTTTGGAAATACCGAAGCTAATGATGGTTGAACGATATGAACATGTAATGCATATTGTCAGCGAAGTCACAGCTACAGTTGACTCAAATTTATCTGCTATTGATATCATTGCCAGTTTACTTCCAACAGGGACTGTATCTGGGGCACCGAAGTTAAGAGCAATACAAAGAATATATGAACAAAAACCTGTCAAACGTGGTGTATATAGTGGCGGAGTGGGATACATTAATTGCAATGGTGATTTAGATTTAGCATTAGCTATTCGTACAATGGTAATTGACAATCAATATGTGAATGTTGAAGCAGGATGTGGTGTAGTCTATGATTCAGTACCGGAAAAAGAATTAGAGGAAACACGACTAAAAGCTAAAAGTTTACTGGAGGTGACATTATGATCCTTGTCATCGATAATTATGATTCCTTTACTTACAACTTAGTGGATATGCTCAGAAACTTTGATGAAGTTGTGATCAAGTATCCTGATGATGATTCATTATATCATCTAAAACCGGACGCTGTTGTTATTTCGCCCGGACCTGGACACCCTGCTGATACATCTCATTTAATGCGTATCATTGATTTCTATAAAGAATTACCGATTCTAGGGGTTTGTTTAGGAGCACAAGCACTTTATCATTACTATGGTGGAAAAGTTAGAGTAGGAGAACAGGTGATGCATGGCAAGGTGGATAGGATTCAGTTTGAAGCCCCAAGTATTTTGTATCAGCATATATCAGAATATTCAGAAATAATGAGATATCATTCCTTGATATGTGATGAAGAAACATTGCCTAATATGCTTATAGTAACAGCACGTACCAAAGACTGTATACAATCATTTGAACATCGAGAACGATACCATTATGGGATCCAGTATCACCCTGAGTCATTTGCGAGTATTCAAGTTAAAGATATAGTTAAACAATTTATTAAGTGTTATCGAAAGGTGGGATAGCCCATGACTTTACTAAAAAAAATAATGACCAATCAATCATTGACAAAAGAAGATATTCATCAGCTGGCAAGCCTTTTAATTTCAGAAACGGAATCAGACGAAGAAAAATTAGCATTGCTTATTGCATACACAATGCGAGACGATTCTTCAAAAGAATTATATGCACTATGTAAAAGCTTGATTCATTCCACATATGAAACACAGCCCTATTACCCTAATGCTATCTGTGTATGTGGGACGGGTGGTGATGGATCAAATAGTTTTAACATTTCAACAACGGTTTCTTTTGTCGTAGCAAGTGCGGGTGTTCCTGTCATTAAACATGGCAACAAGAGTATTACATCAAAGTCTGGAAGTACAGATTTATTAGAGGCTTTAGGTGTGATACCAACACAAGTAAAAGACGTGGAAAAAGTAGTAAATCAAAATCAGTTAGCATTTATTAGCGCAACTGACTCATATCCTGTGATGAAGCATGTTCAAAGTATAAGACGTAAAATTCCAACACCTACAGTTTTTAACTTGATGGGCCCTATCATTAATCCATTTGCGTTAGATTATCAAGTAATGGGGGTATATGACCCGACAAAAATGCATCATATAGCGAAAGTATTATACCAACTTGGCCGTAAAAGAGCTTTAGTGATTCATGGCGCAAATGGCATGGATGAAGCGTCATTATCAGGTGATAATAAAGTGATTGAAGTATCACAAGCATTAGGACTTCGTGAATATACTGTTAATGCACAAGATTACGGATTGAGATATGCAACAGATGAAGCGTTACGAGGAGGTTCAGCTGAAGAGAATAAAGAGATAACGCTGAATATTTTACGTGGTGAAGATCGTACAGTACGACGAGATGTGGTCATATTGAATGCAGGTCTAGCCTTATATGCCGCAGAAAAAGTGACATCCATACAGGACGGTATCATTTTAGCAGCGGAATTGATTGATACAAAGCGAGCTTATCAACAATATGAAAGATTGCGAGGTGTACAGATATGACAGTTTTAGATGAAATTGTAGCATACAAAAAAACGTTATTATCATCAGGATATTATGAGTTAAAACTCAATCAGTTTGAAGCAATTGATGTGAGTGCTAAACAAAAGTTAAGCGCAGCTTTACAATCATCGTCAGAAATAGGTGTTATTGCTGAAATAAAATCTAAAAGTCCGACAGTTTCAGATATACCGCAAAAAGATTTAAAAGCACAGTTAGATGCATACAGCAATGCGTCAGCCATTTCGATATTAACAGATGAGGTCTATTTTGAAGGCAGTTATGAAAGGCTTTATGATTTAACACAGCAAACAAAACTACCTGTACTATGCAAAGATTTTATGATTGATAAGAGACAGATTGACCTTGCGAAAAAAACGGGAGCATCCATTATTTTACTCATTGTAAATATATTAAGTGATGAAAAATTACATGAACTATACAATTATGCGTGTGATTTAAACTTGGAAGTTCTGATAGAAGTGCACAGCAAGGAAGAATTAAAGCGTGCGCATCAACTTCAACCAGAATTAATTGGAATTAATAATCGAGACTTAAAAACATTTATAACTGATGTGAATCATACTGTTGATATATTACAGACAAAACGTCCGAACACGCATTATATTTCAGAGAGTGGTATCCGCTCACGTGAAGACATTGAACGGTTAACAAATGCAGGAATATCTGGAGTACTAGTAGGTGAAACGTTAATGAAAGCAGAAGACCCCCATACACTTATTGAGTCATTCAAAGTGAAAAAAGGGTGAGTTCAAATGTATATCAAATATTGTGGTTTTACAAGGCAACAAGATGTGCAGAATGCAGTGGATTTAAACGTGAATGCGATTGGCTTTATCACTTATTCCAAAAGTTCTCGGTATGTTTCTATCGACGAGATACAAGAACTCACGCATTTGATACCGAATCATATTGAACGTGTGGCAGTAGTTGTGAACCCGTCATTTCAATTTATTGAGAAATTGCTCAAAGACACAAACATAAATGCGATTCAATTTCATGGCAATGAACCTCAGACATTGATTCAACAAGTGCGAGAGGCTTATCCAGATATCAATCTTATACGTGCATTGCCAGCTAACCATCATTTATTGAAAAAGATGAAGCAATATCAACATGATGTAGATAGGTTCATCATTGATACACCTTCAACTCAATTAGGTGGGACGGGGCAAACTTTTGACTGGCAACACCTTAACCAAATTAAAGATATTGATTATATTGTAGCTGGTGGTTTGAATGAAGCAACCATTCCTCGTCTTTTACAAGAGTATCCGAATATTCAAGGCGTGGATGTTGCGAGTGGTATAGAAAGTCAAAAAGGGATTAAAAACCAAAATAAAATGATAAAGATAAAACAATTATTGAAAGGAGCAAGTAAGATGTCAAAAATACAATTACATGCAGATGAAAACGGATTTTTTGGTGAATATGGTGGGCGATTTGTTCCTGAAACGCTCGTTCCTGCTATTCAAGAGTTAAAAGAGGCCTATGATAAAGCGAAAAATGATCCGGATTTTATGAAAGAATATCAATATTACTTAAAACATTACGTCGGTCGAGAATCTCCATTAACGTATGCAGAATCGTATACGAAAGAATTGGGTGGCGCAAAAGTTTATCTTAAACGTGAAGATTTAAATCATACAGGTGCACATAAGATTAATAACGCTTTAGGACAAGCACTATTAGCTAAACGAATGGGCAAAAGAAAGCTTGTTGCTGAAACAGGAGCAGGACAACATGGTGTAGCAAGTGCGACGGTGGCGGCATTATTTGACATGGAACTCATTGTATTTATGGGTGAAGAAGATATTCGTCGTCAACAATTGAATGTTTTTCGTATGGAGCTACTCGGTGCAAAAGTGGTTTCAGTAACAGATGGTCAAGGTACATTGTCTGATGCAGTGAACAAGGCGTTGCAATATTGGGTATCACATGTTGATGATACACATTATTTACTAGGATCTGCACTAGGACCAGATCCATTCCCAACAATGGTTAGGGATTTTCAGCGTGTTATAGGTGATGAGATTAGAGCACAAGTTTTAGAAACAGAGTCCCGTCTTCCAGATGCTGTCGTTGCTTGTATTGGTGGAGGTTCGAATGCAATCGGTACATTCTATCCTTTTATTGAAGATGAAAGTGTAAAATTATATGGTGTTGAAGCGGCAGGAGAAGGCGCTGACACACAACGACATGCTCTTGCAATCAACAAAGGAAAAAAAGGTGTGTTACATGGTACAAAGATGTATTTAATACAAGATGATCAAGGTCAAATTGAGTTGGCTCATTCAATTTCTGCTGGTCTTGATTATCCAGGTGTTGGACCTGAGCATTGTTACTATCACGATATTGGTCGTGTTGAATATCAAACAGCTACAGATACTGAAGCAATGGAAGCATTAATCCGTTTTACAAAATTAGAGGGGATTATTCCAGCAATTGAAAGCGCGCATGCTTTAAGCTACGTGGAAAAATTAGCGCCTTCTATGAGTAAAGATGACATTATTGTGGTGACTGTATCAGGACGTGGAGATAAAGATATGGATACGATTCGTCAATACATGAAAGAACATGGAGGAGTTAATCATGACTAAACAACTAGTGACATATATTATGGGCGGTATGAGATTTATTGATGAACTACGAGCTTTAGATGATGTTGGTGTTGACTATGTTGAAGTAGGCATACCATTTTCGGACCCTGTAGCAGATGGTCCGACGATTATGCAAGCTGGTCAAGAAGCTATTCAAGATCAAATGACAACTCAAAAAATATTCGACGCTTTGAAGTCAGTCAAGGATGATGTGAAGACGCGCATTGTATTAATGACGTATTATCATTCTATCGAAACGTATGGTGAGGCAGCGTTTATACAAGCAGCAGAAGAAGCTGGCGTGTATGGTCTCATTATTCCAGACATGCCACATGAATATATCGTACAATTAAAAGAGAAATATCCGAAACGCCAAATCAAGTTAATTTCGCTTATTGCGATGACAGCCAACCAAGAAAGAAGAGAAACGATTGCGAGACAAGCAGAAGGATTTATTTATACAGTTACAATGAACGAAGTCACGGGGCAAAATGGGACATATCATCCAGAGCTGAAAACGCATATTCAAGACATTAAAAAGATTGCCCAAGTCCCAGTCTTTGCTGGATTTGGTATTCGGACACCAGCACACGTTCAAAGTATTACGGAAGTGGCAGACGGTGTTGTGGTAGGGAGTGAAATTGTTAAGCGATTTAAACAAGAAGGCATTGCTCAAACGAAAGCGTACGTTCAATCATTGTGTGATGTATTAGACTAGTAAGCATAAACGATGATTAATTGACTCAATTGTGCGAATATTATAAGTGCAAAATGAGAAGATGAACGTTAAAACATAAAGTGATGAATCAAGGGGGTGGCACGAGTGGCTTTAGCATTTATTTTTGATTTGGATGATACACTGTATAATCAATTACAAGCCTTTCAGTATGCATATTACCGTCATTTTGAAGATAGTGATATAGGGGTTGAATCACTCTATCGTCATTTTAGACAATATAGTGATGAAGTGTTCGAAAAAACGCAAGATGGACGTATGTCTATAAGTGAGATGCATCTGTACCGCATTACAAATGCAGTGCGTGATTTTGATATCAACCTACCTGAAAGAAAAGCACGTTCATTTCAAGAAGATTACGAATATGCACAACGGAATATTAAGTTATCTGAAACGATGACAACGCTTTTATCAAAACTCGCAAAAGCGCCAATCGTTTTAGGAATGATTACAAATGGTGAGTCTGATCGTCAACGTGCTAAAATTGAAACGCTAGGAGTGACTCAGTGGATCCCTGAAAATCACATTTTCATATCGGGAGAGCATGGCGTCTCAAAACCGAATTGTGCTATTTTTGATCAAGTTGTTAAACAATTGCAACTTGATATAGAAGAGACGTATTATATTGGAGATAACTTTGAAAATGATGTTTTAGGCGCAGCTAACGCAGGTTGGAAAACGATATGGTTCAATCGGCGTAATCACATCGTAGCTGCCCAAAATGAACAAGCAAATATCAATATACAAGATGAAGACGCATTAGCAACAGCAATCAACCATATCATAGCATCCAGGTAAAAACTACCAAAAGGTTGTTGAGTATAGGATGAACGTTTTGAGGACTATTTTAATTGATGCTAATTCCCCTAAATTTGAATTTTGGAAATTGAGTATATACCGGAATGAATGATAAGCGAAAGCGTACGCATTTTATTATAATGAAGTGCACTAAATTATGCACTGCTCGAAGTCAAAGCGCAAACTTAACAACCTTGGTAGACGGTGTTTCGCAAGTAGGATTCTCGACAGAATGTCATGACTCGTCAAAATTTGGGGAACAATTTTGCTCATCATTCCATTCTGCTTGAATCCTAAACACTTGCTCAACAACCTTGTGATAGACGGTGTTTCGCATGCAGAGTTTTCGGCATAACTTCGCAATTCTTCAAAATTTGAAGAGTCTTATACTTGTCTTCTGGGAATTGATAAACGGTGTTTCACAAGTAGGATTCTCGACAGAATATCATGACTCGGCAAAATTTGGGAAACAATTTTGCTCGTCATTCCATTCTGCTTGAATCCTGAGCACTTGTTCAACAACCTTGGTAAACGGTGTCCCAAAAGCAGGATTTTCGGCAGAACGCCATAGCTCGACAAAATTAAACCACAATTTTGCTCACTATGAGGTTCTGCTCAAATCCTAAGCGCTTTTGTCCCAACCTCTGCGCTCAACAACCTTGTTTATTGTGCCATTATGTTACGGGTTAGTTTGATGCCTTGGTCTTGTGTTTCGTAAAGGGAGATGCTATTTAAAGATATGTTGTCTGGTAATTGTTCATTAAAGCGTAACCAAATCCAATGTGCGATGTTTTCGACTGTTGTATTCATATCAGGGAGTGTATCGTTTAATAATTGGTGATCAAGTAAAGGGCGTAAATGTTGATTATAAATATCATCAATCATATTAAAGTCGACGGCTAGGCCATGTTCATCTGTTTTGGACCAAATTTCCATTTCGAGTCGATATTTATGATTTTTTAAATCAGTATATGATGTTTCAGAAAAATAAATGCGATTATCACAAATAAATGTAAAATGTTTAATGACCAATAGTGTTTTATGATGGCGTGCAAAATGTTGAGGTGGTCGCACGTGATCAAATTTTGCCATATATATTCCTCTTTTCTATCATTTTAATATTAGCTTAACATATGAATGCGAATATCCTACTATATTTGATTAAATATACGATAGAGATGATAAGATGTTTTGTTCATTTCTTCAGAATCTTAAATCCATTTTTTTACACAAACTATCATTATAATTAAAACGATCGTTCTTGTTTTGCCACAATGGTGAGAGTCGAGATTGAACTGTTTCAATTTCACTATTGGAAACACCATTCCTCAATGCGAAGTACTTTAAAAAATGCTTCGGAAAGTGTGTGGCAAGCAAGCGAGAGGTTTACATCTGCTCTTTAAAAAAATCCCCCCCATTTTAAATTGTGTTTATAAATCCCTTATTTAACAAATGATAAATATTTAATAATAGACGAAATATTTTGATAATTCATGTATAATGGATATGATAGACTTAAATAGTTTTGAATAAGAAGGGTGTATAGTAATGTAGGATTAAATGACATGACCATAAAATGATGAAATAGACTATATTGAAATTTAATAGAGACAGGTGGAGTACATGAGAGTTTTTAAAGACTTAAGTTGGTTTTTTAAACAAGAGAAAAAACGTTTTATGATTTCGTTTATTGCTTTACTTATTACAGCATTTTGCAATCTTGTCCCGCCACAGATTATGGGGTTTGTCATCGACCATATGACTCAGAAGACGTTAACGCCACAAAATTTAACGGGATATCTTCTTGTGATTTTATGTGCAGGCTTGATTGTGTATGCTTTGCGATATTATTCAAGGTTGAAGTTATTTGGTGCAAGTGCAAAGTTAGGTCGCATTCTTCGCAATCGCTTATATATCAAATATACATCGATGAGCCCATCATTTTTTCAAAAATATCGAACTGGAGATTTAATGGCGCATGCTACTAATGATATTCGTGCTGTCCAAAGTACTGCGGGAATAGGTGTGCTGACTTTGTCGGATGCAGTGATCACAGGTGGAATGACTTTAGTGATGATGGCAATTACGATTAGTTGGCAATTGACGATTATTGCTATGATTCCATTACCTTTTTTGGTGATATTAACGAGTTATTATGGGCAATTATTGCATAAAGGCTTTAAAGAAGCACAAGAATCATTTAGTCAATTAAATGATAAAACGCAAGAAAGTGTGGCGGGTGTAAAAGTCATCAAGTCTTTCGGTTATGAAGCAAGTGACGAAGCTGATTTTACAGCATTAAGTGACCGTGTAGTGGCGAAAAACTTAAAGGTTTCTAAAATAGATGCTTTATTTGATCCAACTATCCAAGCAATTATTGGCATCAGTTATCTGCTTAGTGTGATTTTTGGCGCGATAATGGTGACAAATCAAAATATCACAATAGGACAACTCATTACATTTACAACATATTTAGGCATGCTTGTATGGCCATTATTAGCATTGGGATTTTTCTTTAATATCGTACAACGTGGTGCGGCGTCGTATGATCGCATACGTGATATAGAGAATGAAACAAATGATATTCAACTCATTCCACAAACTGATGAAATACCAACTGGCGATATCGATATAGATATTCGATATTTTAAATTCACAGATGAAACAGCACCTCGCTTACAAGACATCGTGTTTTCAATTCAATCAGGAATGACAGTTGGAATTGTAGGGCCAACAGGTTCAGGAAAGAGCTTGTTGCTTCGTTTATTATTGCGTGAATTTGATACTAATAGATCTGAGGATATCAGGTATGGCGGGCGTTCCATTCGCGATTATGATATCGAAAAGTTACGAGGGCAGTTAGGATATGTACCTCAAGAGCATTTTCTATTTTCGTCAACGATTCGCGGAAATATTGCTTTTAGTAAACCGACTATTTCTGATGAAGCTTTATACCAAGCGAGTACGGTGAGTCATATCCACCAAGATATTATGTCATTGCCAAATGGTTATAACACTATTGTTGGGGAACGAGGTGTTTCTTTATCAGGTGGCCAAAAGCAACGTATTTCGATTGCGCGTGCACTTGTAACACAGCCAGAGGTACTCATATTGGACGATTCATTATCAGCAGTGGATGCAGAAACAGAAGCAGCTATATTGCAACATTTAAAGCAAGAACGTCACGGGCAAACCAATATCATTACGGCGCATCGTATGAGTGCAGTCATGCATGCTGATTTAATCATTGTGATGCGAGATGGTACGGTTATTGAACGAGGCACACATGATGAATTAATGCAAGAGGATGGATGGTATCATGAAACATTCAATGCACAAGCAATGCAAAGTCGATTGACTCATGATTTAGAAGATGAAGTAGGTGGTGAAGATAATGAAGTCAAAAGAAGATAATCACTTACAACTCTCAGCTAAACAACAAATGCATACATTATGGAGATTGATACGCTATACTTTTCCGTTCAAGAAATTAATCATACTTGCATTAGTTCTACTTGCGATTTCAACTGTAGCTAATATGGCAGTTCCTTATATTGTGAAGGTGTTTATTGATCAATATTTAACAGTTAACCATTTTCCAAAACGTGATATCAGTTTGTTATTGGTGGCATTTATCGGAATTGAGATAATAGGTGCGATTACAACTTATTTTAGTATATATTACTTAGAATATTTAGCGTTTAAGGTGATTCAACAATTAAGGATTGAAGCATTTCATAAAATAAGTCGACTAGGCATGCGATTTTATGATCAAACGCCAAGTGGAAGTATTGTTTCTAGATTAACAAATGATACTGAAGCGATTGTTGAAATGTTTACAGGTGTTTTATCATCATTTTTAATTGCAATTTTCATGATTATTGCAAGTTTTGTCATGATGTTTTTGCTGGATATTAAACTTGCATTTTTTGCATTACTATTTATACCTATTATTATATTGATCTTAGGTATTTATCGTAAGTATGCATCCATTTATTTTGATGAAACAAGACAAAGATTATCTGACTTAAATGTAAAGTTAGGTGAATCGATTGAAGGTATGAAAATTATTCAAGTCTTCAATCAAGAGAGACGTTTGAAAAAAGAGTTCGAGAGTATTAATGCGTCACATTATAACTATACTATGAAAACCATTCGATTAGATAGTTTATTATTACGTCCGGCAATTACAATGCTTTCGACATTTGCGATGGTTATGATTCTAGCTTATTTTGGGATAATGAGCTTTAATAGTGTCGTTACAGCGGGTGTGGTATATGCATTTATACAATATATACAACGCTTTTTTGAACCTATCAACCAAGTCAGTCAAAATTTAAACTTATTTCAACAAGCGGTAGTTTCAGCTAGTCGAGTATTTAAAATGATGGACGATGATACATTAGAGCCAACACAAAATATTGACAGTCTTGCAAAGGTGACTGAAGGGAAAATTGAATTTAAAAATGTCTCCTTTAGTTATGATGGTGACAATGATGTGTTGAAAGACATTCAATTCACTGTTGAACCGGGGCAAACCGTTGCATTAGTGGGACATACCGGGTCTGGAAAAAGTTCAATTATTAATTTATTTATGCGCTTTTATGAATTCAATCGAGGCGATATCCAGATTGATGGCCAATCGATTAAGCATTTTTCAAAAGAACAGCTCAAACAGAACATAGGTCTAGTGTTACAAGATCCATTTATCTTTTATGGTACGATTGAGTCTAATATTAAGATGTACCATCCGACGATGACATTTGAACAGGTAAAAGCTGCTGCACAATTTGTTCATGCGGATACTTTTATTGAATCATTAAAAGATAAGTATCAGCATCAAGTTATCGAAAAAGGAAGTGCATTTTCAAGTGGACAACGTCAATTAATTGCTTTTGCAAGGACAATGGCAATAGACCCTAAAATTTTAATTTTAGATGAAGCTACAGCAAATATTGACTCTGAAACAGAAGAACATATACAACAGTCATTAAAGCGTATGCGTCACAACCGTACAACAATTGCGATTGCTCACCGATTGTCGACGATTCAAGATGCACATCAAATTTTAGTATTAAACAAAGGGGAGATTGTTGAGAGAGGGACACATGAATCATTAATTGCTCAAAAAGGAATTTATCATAAAATGTATCAACTGCAACTTAAAGGTGAGTAAAATACAGTGCAGTTTACAATAAAAAGAGGGGAGGTGCTGGGGTACTGAACCCTGTATTTGAGACATAACAAAAAGCATCACAATTAGGCTGCTTGTTTTCGATATTCTATCGGAGATAAGCAGCCTAATTTTTGTTGAATTCTATTTTTATTATAATTCTTGATGCCATAGATATAAAATATATATAATGATTAGCCCTATATCAACACAATCTATTAGTATGTGTATATTATGTTATAATCAAATATTTAATTAATAAACACTTATTGATTTAGAAATTTTTACATAGATGTCAATTGATAATGATTATCAGTTGAGATATCATAATACTGTAAGATTCTAAAAATAATAACAAATGACACGAGAAGTGGATGTTTTATTGAATAAATATTTAATCGATAACCATAATGAATTTGATAAATCTATTATTTTATTTCCATTTGCAGGCGGTGGATGCAATATTCATATTTTGTCGGTAGAAAAAAGAATTAAATGAACAGATTGGACAGTATATAAAGAGTTTATCGGAAAATAATTCAATATCAATTTTAGAATTAGGTGCTAGGACAGGTGTCACAATTCAAAGGGGATTGGATAAAGTATCTGACTCATTCACTGAACATTACGTCTTTACAGATATATCTAAGTATTTCTTAATTTCTTCATATAAAACACAAATAGCAAGTTGGGAAGGGCACATATGACACCTACTACTTATATAGGTGATGTAACTTATTTGAAAGCACAAGATAAGGATGGGGCTGATTTGTTACCAGCACAAGATAGTAATGAATTTTGGCAAAATTGTTGTATCGGTAACTTCACTGAAATACCTATACCTGGTAATCATTATAATTGTGTTGAAGACAGTGAACATGCATCATATGTTGCCAAATTATTAATATAAAATTTTAACAGACAGGAGTTAGATTATGAATAAATTAACAGTTAAAGATTTAATTACAGTAGGTATTTTTACAGCGATATATTTAGTAGTGTTCTTTGTTACTTCCATGATTGGTTACATACCATTTTTAATACCGTTTCTAGGTTTCATTTGTCCGATTGTATGCGGTATTCCTTTTATTTTATATGTTATGAAGATTGATAAATTTGGCATGGTGACATTAACTGGAACGATTTTAGGTATTGCTTTTACAGTGATGGGCAGTGGCTTAATTATGATACCGTTTGGCATTATCTTTGGTTTGATTGGTGACTTTATTATGAAATCTGGTGGATATAAAGAGTGGAAATCAATTGCGTGGGGTTATGCTATTTTCTCATTTTGGCTGATGGGATTTGTCGTAAGAATGTTTATTGCAAGAAATCAATATTTTAAAGAGATCGGGCAGTCTTACGGTCAAGATTACGTAAATGTCTTGGAATCTATTACACCTTTATGGACATTACCTGTGATGTTTATTTTGACAGTGATTGGTGGTCTTATTGGTGCTTGGTTAGGTAAGAAAATGTTTAGTAAACATTTTAAAAAGGCGGGACTTGTGTGAAGACGGTTGTTGGTTCATTAAAAGATCATAGGAACATTTTGGCAAAATTAGATCCTAGAACTAAGATCGCTTTAACAATCACGATAAGCACAATTTTAATATCAAGCGGTAGTTCGCAAAGTATTTTAAGAGTGTGTTTAACGTTATTTTCACTCGCACTATTACTATCTATTCATAAGATCAGTTTATTTATCAAATGTGCTGTTACTTTTTTGGTGCTGATATGCATCCAATATTGGGTTGTTCCTTATACAGAAGGCATGATTAAATTTATTCTGCTCGCATTTGTTGGAATCTTTATGAATATGTTTCCTGGATTTATCGTTGGTTATTACACTTTATTCTCTACAAAAGTAAGTGAATTTATAGCAGCTATGGAAAAAATGAAATTACCTAGAAATATGAATCGTCTACACTTAGTTGGACAAATTCTATGAGAATAGATATTGTTAAATTAAGAAAGTAGGCGATTTTTATGACAAGAGAAAGAAGAACTTTTAGTCCTGAATTTAAATTACAAATGGTAAAGCTTTATGAAAATGGTAAGCCTAGAAATGAAATTGCTCGTGAATATGATTTAACACCTTCGGCGTTAGGGAAATGGATTAAGCAACATCAAAATACTGGTTCATTTAACCATCAAGATAACTTAACTAATGAAGAAAAAGAACTAAGAAAATTACGTAAAGAAAATCAACAATTGAAAATGGAAAATGATATTTTAAAGCAAGCAGCGCTGATCATGGGACGAAAATAGATGTCATTCGAAAGAATGCCAATAAATATTCAGTATCAGCAATGTGCAAAGTCCTGCAAATCTCTAGAAGTAGTTACTATTACGAAATTAACAAATCACCCAACGTTGAAAAAGATGATCGAGATAAGGAAATTAGCGATAAAATTATCGAGATTTTCAATTCTAATCGCAAATGTTTTGGAACAAGAAGGATTAAAAATGAACTTATCAAAAATGGTTTAAATGTCTCAAGACGACGTATAGGACGCATTATGAAAGCAAATAAATTAGTATCTTCTTATACGACATCGAAGTATAAATCATTTCCTTCTCGCTCAAGTGAACGCGAAATCAATAATGAATTAAATCAAAGTTTCAATAGAAAAGAACCATTGGAAGTTCTTGTCAGTGATTTGACATATGTAAAAGTGGCTGGAAAATGGCATTACATATGTTTATTTATTGATCTTTTTAACCGTGAGATTGTTGGGCATAGCGCAGGCTCAAAGAAAGATAGCACGCTTGTATCCAAGGCACTTAGTAGCATTAGACACGATTTAAGAGACGTACAAATGTTTCACACTGACAGAGGAAAAGAGTTTGATAATCACATGATTGATGATGTACTAGATACCTTTGGTATCAAAAGATCTTTAAGCATGAAAGGATGTCCATATGACAACGCAGTAGCTGAAAGTACATTTAAAGCGTTAAAAACTGAATTCATTAAACAGTATGATTTTAAATCTATTAATCACTTAAAACTCGAATTGTTTGATTATGTTAATTGGTATAACAACATTCGACCTCATAGTGCATTAAATTATCTGACGCCGAAAGCGTACAAAGATAGTTTCTATAAAAACTGTCTAGAAATCTGTTGACATACCAATATTATCATTCCAATATCTGTGATTTTTAGATTTTTCCCGACGATTGCTGAGGAATATCGAAATATTAATTATGCCATGAAAATGAGAGGTATTAACTTTTCAAATCATTTTTTTAAAATGATTGAATATAGAATGATTCCACTTATCATATCCGTTGTACAAATTGGGAATGATCTTTCTTTTACAGCGATGACAAGAGGGATTGATTCTCCATTTAAACGGACGAATGTATGCGTTGTAAAATTTAAACTACTTGATATCTTGTTAATCATTATCATGGCGATATTATGGATTATTTATTTTAAGGAGAAGTTGTTTAATGATTAAATTTGATAATGTAACTTTCAACTATGCTTCTTCAGAAAAACCAGCTATTCAAAATGTCTCGCTTCATATTAAACAAGGTGAATTAGTCGTGTTCTGTGGTAAATCAGGTAGCGGGAAGTCTACTGTTGCTAAATTGATAAATGGCTTAATACCTAAAGTTCAACATGGTGACATAAGTGGACATGTTTACTTGAATGGACGCAATATATCGGAAATCGACATGTATCAATTATCACAAATGGTTGGTAGTGTATTTCAAAATCCGAAGACACAATTTTATAACGTCGATACAACAAGTGAGCTTGCGTTTAATTTGGAAAATCAAGGTATTAATAAAACGGTCATCATTGAAAAGGTTAAAACAGTTATGAACCATTTTAAGATTGAGCATTTATTGGATCGTAATATATTTGGGTTATCAGGTGGTGAAAAACAAATCATTGCATGTGCGACAGTGCTTATTACTAATCCAGATGTTGTTGTTTTAGATGAGCCATCTTCAAATCTAGATATGTATAGCATTAAGAAATTAAAAGAAATGATTTGTTATTTAAAAGAACGTGGTAAAACGGTCGTACTGATAGAACATCGATTGGATTATATTATGGATGAGGCAGATCGTGTCTGTTATATGGAGGACGGCTCGTTATATGCTCATTACCCAATAGATAGATTTAAATCACTTGATTGCGATGAACTTGAAAGCATGGGTATTCGATACGCACAAGAGGAACGATTACAATATGAACTACAGTTTGGTAATTATGTCATGGAGATGCATAACTTTACTTATATGTATGACAAATTTAGTAAAGAGAAACAATTAGACGTGAATGAAATAGTCATACCAAAAGATGGAGTAGTCGCGATTATTGGCGATAACGGCAGTGGTAAATCGACCTTTGCTAAATGTTTATGTGGTTTACTGAAAGATTTTAAAGGACATGTAATGTATAACCAAAAGCGACTTAAACAGAAACAATTATTAAAGCAGAGCTATATGGTTTTCCAAGATGTAAACACACAATTATTTACGGAAAGCTTGAAACAAGAATTACAGCTATTAAATGTTCAAGTAACAGAAACACAAGTTGATGACATGTTAGAAAATATGAATTTGTTAGATAAAAAGCATGAACATCCATTGTCACTTTCTGGTGGCGAAAAACAAAGAATGGCCATTGCTACAGCAATATTGAGTGGTAAAGAAATTATTATATTTGATGAACCTACTTCAGGGTTGGATTTATATCATATGAAAAAAGTCGCGAAAATGATTAATGACATCCATGACAAAGGTAAGCAAATCTTTATCATTACACATGATAAATCATTGGTATTAGAGATTTGTACATATGTCTTACATTTTGGAGAAGGTCGTCTCATTAATCAATTCGCATTGAATCATCAAGGTATCAAGCAATTGAATCATTATTTCGATGTATAAATCACATCAATGAGAGGAGTCAGTAAAGAATGAACACCGATGAACATTGGGTAAAATCATTATTCGTATTTGGACAAGATGCTAAATGGAAGATTGTTTTATCTGTTGTATTGTCTATTATTAGTGTATTTTCAGGATTAGTTCCTTATTGGACGGTATATAAAATCATACTATTAATGATTGATGGAAGTACAGAGATGAATCAAGTTATTTATTATATAAGTATCGCGGTAGGTGCTTATGTTATACAGGTTATTTGTTTCGGAAGTTCGACGATGTTATCGCATGTGACGGCTTATGATATTTTATCTAATATTAGAAAGCAATTGGCACATAAATTAATGCGTTTACCTTTAGGTGTTGTAGAATCTAAAAAAATTGGTGAACTTAAAAGTATATTTGTCGATAAAGTAGAAACAATTGAATTACCGTTAGCGCATGTTATTCCAGAAGTAGTAGGTAATTTATTACTGTCTATTTCTATATTTGTTTATATCGTCATTATCGATTGGCGTATGGCTTGTGCTATGTTGATTACAGTGCCAATCGCATTTTTTGCTTTCAAAAAATTAATGACTGGATTTAATGAGACATACGAAGAGCAAATGGCATCGAATAATTACATGAATAGTTCGATTGTTGAATACATTGAAGGTATAGAAGTCATTAAAACATTTAATCAATCTCAAAATTCTTATAAAAAATATAAAGATGCTGTTAATGCATATAAGACGCATACTTTAAATTGGTTTAAAAGTACATGGGGCTATATGAACTTAGGAGCGAGTATTCTTCCTTCGACTTTTCTAGGTGTGCTACCACTAGGAATGTATTTAATTTCAATTAATCAGTTAAACTATGCAGAATTTTTTATCTGTTTAGTACTGTCTTTAGGTGTTGTCGCACCTATCAAGAACTTTACAAATTATGTTAATCAATTAAAATCAATCCAATATGCGATTACAGAAGTACGACAAGTATTGAATTTAGAAGAACTTGAAGTCTCGAAATCATTTAAAGAACCTAAAAATCATCAAATCTCATTTAATGACGTTGGGTTCTCATATTCCGACGATAAAGATAACTTAGTATTTAATCATTTGTCGTTTGATATTCCAGAGAAGACTTTTACAGCAATTGTTGGTGCATCTGGTAGTGGTAAGTCTACAATTGCGAAATTACTGTCAAGATTCTGGGATGTAACGTCTGGTGAAATTGATATTGGTGGTGTAAATATTAAAGATATTGGACCTAAAAAATTGAACGAATTAGTTGGTTTTGTAGGGCAAGATAACTTCTTATTAAATCTTACGTTTAAAGAAAATATTAAATTAGGTAATCCGGAAGCATCGGATGAAGCGATTGAAGAAGCGGCTAAATTAGCGCAATGTCATGAATTTATTACAAAATTGCCAGAGGGCTATGATACGAATGTAGGTTCAGTTGGTGATAAATTATCAGGCGGTGAAAAACAACGTGTCACAATAGCGAGAATGATCTTGAAAGATGCACCAATCATTGTATTAGATGAAGCGACAGCTTATGTCGACCCAGATAATGAACAAAGAATTCAAGCTGCATTAAATGCTTTAACTCAAAATAAGACGCTCATTGTTATTGCCCATCGATTATCTACTATTAAACAAGCAGATCAAATTATTGTGTTAGGTCATCAACAAATTCTTGAAAAAGGTGACCATTCAAGATTATTGGATATGAACGGTCGCTATAAACAAATGTGGGATATGCACATTGGTGCGAAAGATTGGGGGGTCTCTTCTTAATTTGTAATACATTCAAATATAAAGGAGGATTAACATGTTTCAGATTACATTTAAGATTTTAAAGTGGGCAACACCTTATAAATCAAGAATGATTTTAGGGTTTGTAATGTCATTTATTAATTCTATTTTTATCGCCTTACCAATCTACTTAGCTGCCCAAGTGTTTAACCGTATACTATCTCATAAACAAATTGAAATGTATGAAATTATGAGTGTGTTAGGCATCATGATTTTATTAGTTTTAGCAAGATTTGTGACAGCTTATTTAAAGAATAGACTTCAAGAAAGTATCGCTTATGAAATGAGTGCGAAAGAACGTTTAAATATTGGTGATAAACTTAAGAACGTAAGACTAGGGTATTTTGAAGACCATCAAACAAATGAACTCGCAACGGTCGTTACAACTGATTTAACGTTCTTAGAAAATTATGCAATGAAGATGATCGATATTGTCATAAACGGCTATATATTAATTACCGTATTAATTTTGTCACTTTTAGTTGTGTCTTGGGAAGTGTCGCTATTAGCACTCGTAGGCGTAGTTCTATCTTTACTTTGCATTCATTTATTAGAAAAGAAAAGCCATCAAAACGCGCCTCATTATCACCATGTTCAAAATCAACTTGTTGAGAAAGTGCTTGAAGTTGTTCGAGGTATTCAAGTTATTAAATCATTCTCAAAAGAAAATACAAGTCTTCAAAGTTTTAACAAAGCAGCAGATGAAAGTAAACGCGTGAATTCAAAAATTGAATTACAATACATACCGTTTAATTTATTACATTTGTTGAGCTTAAAGATTGTTTCTATCATCATAGTATTCATCGCATGCTTATTATATATCAATCAAAGCATTGATTTACCAACGCTTATTATGATTTCAATCTTTTCATTTGTGATATTTGAAAGTGTGGAGAATGTAAACAGTGCAGCACATGTGTTAGAAATGATTGATATGACGTTAAATGATATTAAAGAAATTAAGAAAGCGCCTGTATTAGATGAAACAGGAAGAGATATCGAAATCGATAACTTTGATATTGAATTTGATCACGTCAGTTTCTCTTACAGAGAGCACAAAGTGATTAATGATGTGAGCTTTAAAGTAGGGTCGCATACATCTACAGCAATCATAGGACCTTCAGGAAGTGGTAAGTCTACCCTGTGCAATTTATTGTTAAGATTTTACGATGTAGACGAAGGTACGATTCGAATAGGTGGCGTCGATATTCGAGATATGACACTTAGTACGTTGATGTCGCATATTAGTGCGGTATTTCAAAAAGTCTACTTATTTAATGATACAATCGAAAATAATATTTTATACGGTAAGCCAGATGCAACTAAAGAAGAAGTTATTGCAGCTGCGAAACAAGCATGTTGTCATGACTTTATCATGTCACTACCGGATGGCTATCAAACAATGGTCAATGAGAAAGGGAATAATTTATCTGGTGGAGAAAAACAACGTATATCTATTGCAAGGGCGATATTAAAAGACGCACCAATCATCATTTTAGATGAAGCAACTGCAAGTATTGATCCAGAGAACGAACATCTCATACAAAGTGCGATTGATGAATTAAGCAAAGGCAAAACAGTCATCACAATTGCGCATAAAATTGGAACAATTAAAAACGCCAATAAAATCATCGTATTAAGTGAAGGTGAAATCATTCAAAAAGGCGATCACGAAACACTCGTGAATCAATCAGGTACTTATCAGAACTTCATTCAAATCAAGACACAATCAGAAGGTTGGAGATTGTAGATTATGAGTAAACAAATTGGGATTTTAGGTGGAAATGGAGCACTAGGTAGTAAGTTAACGAAGTTATTATCTGAACATAAAAATGTGCAAATTAAAGTCGGTACAAGAACTAAGAACTTTACCAAATTAGAACATCATCAAAGTTGATACTTCTGGTAAGTTGGATTTAGCTCAAAGTGAAGGGAAATTGGATGATCAATTGAAGCAAAAACAATTAAGTGCAGTACAATTTGGAGGTGTAAATCCAGGATTAACAGAAGTGCTGATCGCATATTGTACAGCATGTTTGAATGTTGATGAATTAGAATTATACTTTTCAGGTGTTGGTGAATTATCGGATTCAGCAGTTCTTGAAATGATAGAAACATCAGAACCACCATATTCGTATAGTCAGATGTACATTAATAACGGTAAACCTGAACAGTTAAATTATATGATAAAAGAAGCTAACTTAATGGGTAATGAACGATCATTTTATCAATTGCTTATTGTTTCATTTGCTATCACCTCTTTTAATGTTTACCCGGTGTGTGAATAAGAAAAACACCTTGACTTAAGAGAGATGAACATAAAAAGGCTCAGACTGAAAAGTTGATAGTAGGGTTAACAGTTGTTCCATACTTTCAACATAATCGTCTGGCCTCTTTATAGATTAATGATTGGATTGTTTAATAGATGGTTTGAAATAATCATCTGTTAAAGATTTAATGACTTTATATAAGAATAAGATACCGATTAAGTTAGGAATCATCATGAGTGCATTTGCAATATCAGCAAACATCCATACTGTTCGTAAATTAGCAACAGTTCCCACAAAAGTTGCGATGACGTAAATGACACCGTAAAGCATGACGAAGCGCACACCAAATAGATACTCAAAACATTTAGCGCCATATACAAACCACGCGATAATCGTTGAAAAGCCAAAGAAAATGACCGATAATGACACAACATATTCGCCAAGTGTACCTAACCCAGCTCCAAATGCCATGCTTGTTAAAGCACCTGCTTCAAGATTAGGATCATGTGTAACGCCAGAGAGGAGTCCACCTGTTGGATCCCAATATCCTGTTACAAGTAGAACAAGTGCTGTCATTGTACATACAACAATGGTAACAATGAAAGTACCTGTCATCGCAACTAATGCTTGAATCACAGGATGTCCTGCTTTGGCATTACCAGAAATCAAAGCAACCGTACCTAAACCAGCTTCGTTTGAAAAAATCCCTTTAGAGACGCCATTTTGAATGGCTTGCATCACCATAATACCTGAAAAACCGCCCGCCGCAGATACAGGTGTAAATGCATATTCAAAAATCAAACTAAAGGCAGGAATAATTTGATCGTAATTAATAATTAAAATTGTAACGGCTGCGCCAATGTAAAAAATAGCCATCATTGGCACGAAAAATCCAGCAACGTTACTAATTCGCTTTAAGCCACCAAAAATAATCAATGAAATTAATATAACAAGTATAACCCCTGTAATAGCACCATGAACGTTAAAGCTTGTTGTCATCACATCAGCA
Source organism: Staphylococcus felis (assembly GCF_003012915.1). Lineage (NCBI taxonomy): Bacteria > Bacillati > Bacillota > Bacilli > Caryophanales > Staphylococcaceae > Staphylococcus > Staphylococcus felis. The sequence goes on from NZ_CP027770.1 coordinate 1,062,974, forward strand.
ATGGTATTAGACTGAACGCTATTGCCGATACCCAGTGCAGCAAAAGCACCGAATGCAGCAAAAGCAATTGCTAAAAACTTGAAACGATGTCCTAATCCTTGCTCTATGTAATACATTGGTCCACTTGAGTACTCGCCATTTTTATTTTTAACACGATATTTCATTGCTAATAGAGCTTCGGCATATTTTGTTGTCATACCTAGTAATCCAACGACCCACATCCAAAATACCGCTCCAGGACCACCTAACGTTACGGCAGTTGCTACCCCAGCAATGTTACCATTACCAATCATGCCTGCGAGTGAAGTCATTAATGCTTTGAAGTTACTGATGTCACCTGCACTGTTGTTATTCTTTTGATCTGGAACAAAAGCAAGTTTGAATGCATGCAGCAATTTACTAAACTGCATCCCTTTTAAAATGATTGTTAAAAATAGTCCCGTTCCTGTAAGTAAAATGAGACTCGGTGCGCCCCACAAGAGACCACTTATTTTTTCTAAAACATCATACACGCATAACCCCTCCAATTAATACACTTCATAAGTAAACGCTTTCATTATTATATTACACTTCATGGTTCGATGTAAAATCAATATCATTTAACATTAAGTTGCCTTTTAAAATTTAACAAGATGAGATGGATAAAGGGGTACACTATGTTCGGATAATTTATCCCCTTTGTCCGACGAGATGGAGCGTTGACTTATGAAATGATGCGAATGGATATTTAATTGTCGCACTCTCAAATTTTACACTTATATTGGAAAAAATGCGAACGAAATTTTGAATTAAAATGATTTAATGGATGAATACAATACATAAAAACAGTCCAAATTAAATTACAAGGCTAAACAAAAACAAACGATTCTTCAAAATCTAAAAACAATGTTGAAGAATCGTTTGAATTCTGTATGATTTAAGCCACTATTACAAGGCGATTTATTTCATATAACGGTATGACATAAGCTCCTTAAGCAATTCAATTTCTTTTTGGAGATCTTGACCTTTATTCGTATCTCGAATTAACTTACGTTCAAGCTCTTTATCGACAACACGTCGAATCGAAAGTTCGTCTTCACCTGTTTTTAAGACATTTTCTTTTGAATTGAATTGTTGATGCGCGACAAGTTGCATGCCAAATGAGTTATATAACAATGTATAACCAGCAATACCTGTCGTTGATTGATAAGCTTTCGAAAAGCCACCATCAATCACAAGCATTTTACCATTTGCTTTAATAGGATTTTCACCATCTCGCTCTTTAACGGGTGTATGCCCATTAATAATGCGCCCTTGTTCAGGATCTATACTAAATTCAGACAACATTTTTTTAACCATTTCTTCATCTTCGCGCAGATGGTAATAAGGATTTTTTGTTTCTTTATGAGTGGCTTTATCACTAATAAAGTATCGTTCAAATGTTGTCATAGCACGTTTACCGAATAATGATGAATATTTGCCAGTCCATAAATACCATACTAAATCTGTCGAAATATCGTCTTGTTGCTCAATGTGGTCGTAGGCGTAGCGAACATGGTCTTCAAAAGAATCGATCAATTGACAACCTGATAAAAAGCGACCATCAATTTCCATTCCTTCCATTTCGCCATTTTCATCTACAGGAATACAACCATGAATGAGAAGATTACCATTATAGCGTAAATAGAGATTTCCTTTTTTCATTAAAAAGTCAACATGGCGTCGTAGCTTCTCAGACTCTTGAACGGAAGCGAGGAGTCGATCAATCACTTCTTGTTCTTCATCAAGTAATGCGGTAGGATTTTTCGGATCAATTGTACTAAAGCATGTATTTTCAAGGCTATAGCTTGTGCCATCAATATTTAATGTATTGTCATTATAATTGACGTGGTCAAGCAATAAACGTTCATCCATATCAAACTCTGGTCGTCGCTTAATGATAGGGGCTTCTAATTTGAATTGAATCATCGCAATAGCTTGATGAATTTTTGTAATTTGTAACCTTTCAGACTCTGACGGTTTTTTTTCAGGGTGTTTTTTGGGACGGAAAGCTGGATTATCGTCGTAATATTTTTCAGCCAATGTCAGTAATGGACGCAAATTGATTCCGTACGCATCTTCAATGATGTCCAAATTGTCGTAGCGTGCACAAATCCGTAGTAAATTAGCTAAACAAACCTTCGAACCAGAGTAAGCACCCATCCATAAAACGTCATGATTACCCCATTGGATATCGACAGAATGATAGTCAATGAGTGTATCCATAATTTTATCAGGGTGTGGACCACGGTCATAGATATCGCCAACAACGTGTAAATGATCAACGACAAGACGTTGAATGGTATTCGCCAAACTAATAATGAGTTTATCAGCTTGGTTCAATTTAATGATTTGTTGCATGATATTTTGATAATAGCTGTTCTTATTGTTGTATTTATTACTTTTGTATAATAGCTCCTCAATAATAAATACATACTGTTGTGGTAATGCCTTACGCAATTTCGAACGTGTATATTTAGATGAAGTATATGTAATAATTTCCAGTAATTGCGGGATGGTTCTTTCATACCATATACAACGTTCTTCTTTACTATTAAAATTACTTTTAATCAGTTTCAGCTTATCTTCAGGATAATAAACAAGGGCAATCAGTTCATTAATCTCATCTTCAGAAATGCGGTAACCGAAGATATCATGAATCTTAGATTTGACGTTACCCGATCCGTTTCGCAACACGTGTTGAAACGCATGAAACTCTCCGTGTAGGTCACTGACAAAGTGTTCAGTCCCTTTAGGAAGTTCGAGTATCGATTCAAGGTTAATAATTTCAGTCGCTACTTTTTCTTCTGAATCATACTTTTCTGCTAGTAAATCTAAATATTGTTTTTTGAGTTCGTCTTCAAGCATGAATTTTTACACCTCTTCTATATTTTAAGATGGCTCTCTTTAAGGCTACATTCTAGTCAACAGAAAATCAAAAAGAATGTATTGATTAAGTATAAAATAATAAAAGTTTATTAAATAAAATGTACCTGTGAATGAAGCGCTTTCATATATTATTAAATCATATTCAAGCATGCAATCAAATGGTTGTAGTGCTTGATTTTTAAAAATTATAGGATAGGGACTAATCATGTAATCGTCAAAGGAATAATATTGGGGGATTAAAGAGGGATAATTGTGAAGCTTCTTTCATGAGAAATCCACAGGTTTAATTTTGGCTATTATTATAAATCATACTCAGATAAGGGAAGACAAAGATATAAATGTTTACGACAATTTAATCTTTATGTCTGATTCCCTATCTGAATATATAGAAATTACTTACGCTTCGGCGGGGTACCACTGAAGAAAAAAGTAACTAAAATCACTGTTGTTAAACCTGTAATGGCACCCAAGATAATAGAGCCTAACATAAAACCTGTTTGGATATGAACAAGTGAGATTACAGAAAAGTAAACAAGCATTGAAAGTATAAGCAATTTAAAAATATAGATTAAAGGCTGCCGAGGAATAGGCTTAGCACGCCCTGTTTTAATATTAAAATATAGTAAGGTTAACACGATTAAGACAACAATTGTGAGAAAACCTTCAATTAACCAACTACTTGTGCGTGTGGCTTTTGGTAATAGTTGATTAATCGTAAAATTAACCATCAAGCTTAAAATAATCAATTTGATTACAAAGCCAAGCGGTAATTGTTTCATCCCAAACATCCTTTCATTCATAAGAACAGATAGTACTATAGTAGCGAAGATGTATAGAAAACTTCAAGCACTTTAAACTATGTGATGTTTTACACAATTGAAAATAAATAAATAATATTTAAAATTTATGTTGTAACCGTTTTCTATATGTGGTATTATCAGGTGGCTAATTGAATTGGTCATCAGATGACCAAATGAAAGCGGGGTATATTTTATGAGTCAAAAGAGAACAAAAGTACGTTGGATGTTCGCAGGGTTATTCTTTTTAATTGGGGTTATTGCATATATGGATCGTTCAAATATTTCGTATATAGCAGGTCCAATGATGGAAGATTTAAATTTAACCAAAACACAATTTGGTTATTTAGCATCATTTTTTGCGTTAGGTTATGCATTAATGCAAGTACCATCAGGTATTTTAGCAGAAAAGTTTGGACCTAAGAAAATGTTATCAATTGCTTTACTTTGGTGGAGTGCATTTACGATTTTAACTGGGGTAGTAAAAAATCACGGATTATTATTCTTTGTCCGTTTCTTGTTTGGTGTAGGTGAGGCACCAATGTATCCATCAAATGCAGTATTTAATACGCACTGGTTCAGTAAAAATGAAAAAGGACGTGCAGCTAGTGCACTACTCGCAGGTTCATATTTTGGGCCAGTTATTGCTCCATTTATTACGATTGCGATTTATAATGCATTCGGTTGGCAAGCGGTATTCTATATCTTTGGGATAATTGGATTTTTAATCGCTATTTTATGGGCAATTATAGCGAAAGATTTACCAGAACATCATAAAATGGTAAATGAGGCTGAAAAGCAGTTTATTTTGGCTAATCGTGATGTTGTAGAAACTGAAAAATCATCAGCACCATGGGGCGTATTCTTTACACGATTTAGCTTTTACGCAATTGCAGCACAATATTTTATCGTTCAATTTGTGATTACATTATTTTTAATTTGGTTACCAACATATCTTATGGAAGAATTTAATGTTGATTTTATCACAATGAGCAAAATTGCAGGTATACCATGGTTATTAATGTTTATTTTAATCATGGCAGGTGGCGCTATTTCAGATAGAATCCTAAGTGCAGGGAAATCTCGTTTTGTAGCGCGTGCATCGATTGCAATTTTTGGATTTATTGTATTTGGAATTTCACTAAATTTTGCAGTTGCGTCTAATAGTTTGACAGCCAATATTTTCTGGATGTCTTTATGTCTTGGTGGTGTTGGTCTTTCTATGGTTATGAGTTGGGCATCAGCAACAGATATTGGGCGTAATTTCTCAGGTACTGTTTCTGGTTGGATGAACCTTTGGGGGAATATTGGAGCAATGTTAAGTCCGGTACTAGCAGGTTTCTTAGCTGAAAAAATTGGTTGGGATGCGACACTACGTTCAATGCTCGTACTTGTAATTGTGGCTATATTCTTCTGGTTCTTCGTAAAGCCTGACCAACCATTAATTCGTAAAGAAGCGAAGTCATGATTAAAGAGCGTTAATGATCAATATTATAAAAATAAATGATAAGACGCCATGCGTGGCATATTAAAAGTTGTAAATAGGGCACTTTTAATATGCTAAGCTAGGCGTCTTTTTGATAATGAGTTCGATTCATTCATGAAGTGAAATTATTTTAAATGTGGTAAAATAGTCACAAAACTAAGAGTGAGAGGACGTACGGAGTCATGAAAAATGTTTCACGTGTCATCATGCCATTAATCGGGGTGATATTGATACTTGGAGGACTGTATTTAGTGTTAAAACCTAAAATTGATGCGTATTTTATTCATCAGGATAATGAAAAAAAGATTGAGCAGTATGAGAATAGTACAAATCATAATCAAAATAAAAAGACGGCGCTGGATATACCTCAAGATAAATCTAAAGTAGTAGGTATATTAGAAGTACCGTCAGTCGGGATTAAAGAACCTGTTTATCCTGGACCCGCTACACCTGAACAACTACAGCGTGGTGTGAGTTTTGCTGAAGAGGATGAGTCTTTGAATGATCAAAATATTTCGATTGCAGGTCATACAGATTATGCGCTTAATTATCAATTTACAGATATGCATAAAGCTAAAAAAGGCGATAAGGTTACGTTTACAGTTGGACAAGACAAAAGACATTATAAAATTACATCAATTCGAGATGTTGATCCTTATGAAGTAGAAGTGCTTGATGAAATGAAAAAGAATAAAGATCAACTGACTTTAATTACTTGTGATGATTATGATGAGAAGACAGGGACATGGTTAACACGTAAAATTTATGTTGCTGAGGCAGTTTAATAGTAATTAATATGAGATAAAGTTGGGGCAATGAAGGTCTGTCTCAACTTTATCTTTTTTTATAATATTGAGAAAGGATATAATAAAAGAGAAGTGATTAATATTGAGGAGGGATAAGGTGAAAACAATTCTAATTGCACCTGACTCTTTTAAAGAATGTATGACGGCTATGGAAGCGGCAAATGCGATTGAAAAAGGATGGCGACGTGTTTTTGGTGATACGATGGCTTACATTAAGTTACCGATGGCTGACGGGGGAGAAGGTACATTTCAAGCACTTCATGATGCATTATCAGGACATATCGTATCCTTATCTGTAACAGGACCGTTCGGGGAAAAAGTCAATGCTCATTATAGTTTAGTGCATGAGGCGCATACCGCTATTATTGAAATGGCTCAAGCATCAGGACTCGATTTAGTTGCCCCATCTAGGAGGAATCCGATGCAAACAACGACTTTTGGAACAGGAGAAATGGTAAAACATGCTTTAGATCAAGGTGTAAAACAGATTATTTTAGGTATAGGTGGGAGTGCTACAAATGATGGTGGCGTTGGTTTTTTACAAGCATTAGGAGCTAGAGTGATTAACCAAAATGAAGAAGAAATAGGTTTTGGTGGCGGGCAATTAGAGAGGATTCAACAGATTGATTTGTCTACACTTGATGAACGTTTGCGGGATATTAAGATTGAAGTGGCTTGTGATGTAGATAATCCTTTACTAGGTGAGAATGGTGCAACAAAAGTGTATGGTCCTCAAAAGGGTGCAACACGTGAAATGGTAGACAAGCTAGAAGCAGGAATGACGAAATATCATTCGATTTTATCCCAAACTTTAGGAAAAGAAATATCCAAAGTGCCTGGTGCCGGTGCAGCTGGTGGATTAGGAGCAGCATTGATAGCATGTACGCATACATCATTAAAACGAGGTATTGATATTGTACTAGAATTAACACAGTTTGAAAATCATGTTAAACATTGTGATCTCGTTATAACTGGTGAGGGTCGTATCGATGGTCAAACACTATTTGGTAAAACGCCAATGGGTGTGGCGCAGTTGGCAAAGCGATATCAAAAACCTGTTATTGCAGTAGCAGGTTTATTAGGTTCAGGATTTGAGCAAGTTGTAGAATCCAATAACATTGATGCGGTTTTTAGTATATCTAAAGGGCCAACATCGCTTGAAAAAGCGTTAGAGCATGGTATAAAAGATTTAGAAATGTGGGCTTATCAGTTGGCGCGCTTTTATCAATTACAACTTTAAAAAGGATGTGTTAAATTTGTCACGATATTATTACAGGGAAAACTTCTTTAATACGTCAACCAAGCCAATCGAAATTTTTAACGAACAAAATACAGCAGTTTATCAAATGGCATTATATTATCAATCAACAGTTCAAAAAGTACGGGGTATTCTCGGTCATCTCAAGTATAATTTTAATATTACAGACAATCAAAATATCTATTCTTCTGAGCGAGAAAAAGCATATAAATCTCTTGTCTCATCAAAATGGCATATTTACAAGAACGAAAAGAGAATAGGGGAATTACGAACAGTTTTAAGTTTACGTTCAAAATTAGTGTTTAAAGATCAAAGAGGCGAAACTTTAACGTTTCAATCGGGTTTTTTCTCTAAAAGTGTTAAAGTCTATGATGGAAAGAAACACCTCGTCATGACAACTTCTTCTGAACGATTTAAAATTGCATCACGACACGATTTACACATTTTAGAGTCAACGCATCATGATATGCTACTCATTTTATTGTTTCAAGTTTTTTATGAATATCAGGAGGCGAGACGGCGTGCAGCATCTTCAGCATCCACATAAAATGAGGAACAGGCTGGGTCATAAATATCTCGAAGTTTTCTTATAATGAGATGATTCATTCAATGATACGAAAGTGTCTTTTTTAAAAGGATTTTAATGTAAAATGACATGTATATCACGTCGTATTGTTGGCGAGACGCCTGAGGGAATAGGATGAGCGTCGAGACCGGGGCTCGCCCCATCCCCTAGGAAATGCGAGCCAAACAATACGAATGATTGATAAAAGGAAAGCGTAAAGATGGTTCATGATTGAATCATCTCTACGCTATTATTTTGGGATTGATGTCCCAACCTGTTTTAATTTTCTATTTTGATGATACGGTTACAAATTACGAAATGAGTTTAGGAAAGAGCACGTTATTTTCAAGGTGGACATGTTGATGAGTTTCTTTTTCAAGGACTTCTAAACGCTGATAAACGAGACGCCATGTTCCACAAGCTTCTACAGGTGGTTCGTAATCATTTGTTAATTCTCGCATTTTGGATAAAAGCGCTCCTGCACCTTCATGATCTTCGACTAAAGATTCAATCACTTTATTTAAATCATCGACTTGTTCACCTTTGTGAGCTTGAATTAATTTTGGAAAAGATTCATGATCTTCTTCTGTTGTGTGGATTAACATTGCTTCCTTAAATATTTGATATATCTTTTTTAGTTCTTGGAGGTATGGATAATTGGAGCCATGTACACGTGCTAACTTTGTAATATAAGGCGTTAGTTGATTGAACTCTTCTATTAATGTTTGATGATATCTGGATTGAATATATTGAATCAGCGAAGGAATGGTTAAGTATTGAAGATCTATACCTTCACTTTGAACGAGTGATGCAGATTCAAGTTCAGATAATAAAGTACTCAAGTCTATTTTTTTATTGGTATCAATGGCTTTTGATATTTCGATTTGGCCACCGCAACAAAAATCAATACCGTACTGTCGGAAAATATCAGCGGTTTTAGGATACTTAGTAACAACATCAGCGACCTTATCATTTTTTTGTATCATTATGTTCATCCTTTCATTAAGTGATTATCATTATCATACATATCATGTTGAAAAATAGATATTAGGGAAATAGCTAAATTTTAATAGTGAAGTCGATTAATTTATAAACACAACCATTTAAAAATTTTGATTATTGTTAAAGATATGGAATTAATATTTTTGAATACCAAAGATTTTAATTGGCATGTTATGATGAATAATGTGAGCAAATCACGAGATGAGGAATTGAAATTAAAAATACATAGGAGGAATGAAAATGATTTTTGAGAAAATGGAACAACATGACTATGAGCAATTGGTATTTTGTCATGATAAGACAAGTGGTTTAAAAGCAATTATTTGTATTCATGACACAACACTTGGTCCAGCACTTGGTGGATGTCGTTTTTGGAATTATGATTCTGAAGAGGAAGCTATTGTCGATGTTATGCGCCTAGCAAAAGGAATGACATATAAAAATGCGGCGGCTGGTCTTAACTTAGGTGGCGCTAAAACAGTAGTCATTGGAGATCCTAAAAAAGATAAGTCAGAAGCATTCTTCAGAGCATTAGGGAGATACATTAATAGTTTAGACGGACGTTACATTACAGCAGAAGATGTCGGCACGACAGTAGAAGATATGGATATGATATATCAAGAAACACCTCATGTGTGTGGTGTGAGTGAGTCATATGGTTCAAGCGGTAATCCAAGCCCAATGACAGCATTAGGCGTCTATTACGCAATGAAACGTGCAGCCAAAGAAGCTTATGGTGACGACAGTCTTGAAGGTAAAACAGTCGCAGTTCAGGGTGTTGGTAATGTAGCCTATCACATGTGCAAATATTTACATGAAGAAGGCGCAAAGTTGATTGTCTCTGATATTAATGAAGAGGCGGTTCAACGTGCGGTAGATGATTTTGGGGCCAAAGCAGTTGATGTGGATGATATTTATAGTGTTGAGGCAGATATTTTTGCACCGTGTGCACTAGGCGGTGTCTTGAATGATGAAACGATTCCATCTTTAAAAGTTAAAGTGGTATGTGGTAGTGCCAATAACCAGCTTTTAGATGAAGACAAACATGGTCAAATGTTAAAAGAACGCGATATTATGTATGCACCAGACTTTGTTGTTAATAGCGGTGGTGTGATCAATGTATCAGATGAATTACAAGGTTATAATCGTGAACGTGCGACCAAAAAAGTGAAAGCAGTCTATGATCAGATGGATAAGATTTTCGAAATTGCGAAAGCTGAAGACATCTTACCACTTCAAGCAGCAGAACGTTTAGCAGAAAATCGCATTGAAGCTATGATGCGTGTGCATAGCAAATTTTCTTCAAAGCCAAATAATCAAATCAAACGATAAATGATAATAAAGGTTGGGGGCATCGCTTTTTAGGAGTACTGTTCGATCAGTGTCTAAAAGAAGGATAGTACCCCAACCTTTTGATTTAGGTTTGATAATATGATGTTATTGATTTGCAGTGAATTTAAAAATGTCTAAGCTATATAACTTAAAAACACGTGATAAAAGGTAATTGATAATCAATCCACTAACGAGAGGTACAATGATATAGACGAATAGAACAAGTCCTATATTCACCAATCCTGATCCCATTATTTCGAAAGCTTTGATAGGGCCTACGAGACCAACTAAGCCAAATCCTGCAGTTTCTTTAGTTCCGGCTATACCTACGATAGCACCCACTGCGCCTGTGATTGCTGCAGTAAGACCGATGGGTAATAAAATAATAGGATAGCGTATAGCGTTAGGCATCATCATTTTCATTGCACCGAGTAATATGGCTATAGGCACGCCTATTTTATTCACGCGTACTGTTCCAATAAATAGGACTATCGCTGTTGTGGCAACACCAATAGCAGCAGCACCAGCAGCAAGTCCAGAGATTCCGATAGCTAAACCGACTGCGATTGTAGATACTGGTGAAATAATAATAAATGAAAACAATACAGCTATCAAAATACACATTAGAACCGGTTGTAAATTCGTAAAGGTGTTAACGACTTCACCGATAGCAAGTGTAATTTGACTGACGTATGGTAATGTCAGTGTACCTATAAGACCTGGAATGCCTCCTACTAATATTGGGAGTAAGATAATGTTTAAGCTGCCTAGCTTACCATCTAGCCATAATACGAGCAAGACGGCAATAGCGGCTGTAAGCATCGTATTAATCAAGTCTCCAATACCAACAATTTGCCAACCTACATCAGTCACTTTTGCCGCACCAGATCCTACGAAAGATGCTGCACCGACAATAGCGATACTCATCGGATTCAGTTTAAATTGCAAGGCGATGAGTACGCCGACAATGACTGGAAGTGTATATTGAATGCCTAAGACAACTTGATGCAGTGTATTAAAAATAGATGCGTATTGGCTTAGATATGCGAAAAGACCTCCTAAAACAGCATTAGGAATAAGTCCTACAATAATCGCAATAGCTAACCCATTTAATACGTTAAAGATAAATGTTTTTAAAGTCATGTGTGTTTGCTCTGATGACATATGTATATCCTCCTATGTGATGTATATGTATTATGGCTTAGTCTGCATTGGATTGCAACGGTTAATTTTAGAATTTTCTTACTTTTTAAATAAAGACTCTCAGTCAAATTGGACTGGTCGCATTAAATTAAGGCGTTATGCAATAATGGATTGCTTAACGTCTTTTTCGTTGTGTGATCATAAAGTCTTGAACATTAATGCCTCTTTTAATACGACATAAATCAGTAAAATTGAGTTGGTAAAACATATTTTATAACTTAGGGGTGTGAATAAATATAGCAAATTTGATTGTTTCCTAAGCCGAGACTTCTGAGGCGCCTAGAAAAGCGAGGCTTTATGGAACAATCAAATAAATGAAATTATTTATACACCAGTCCGATTTACTATAGAACCTAAATAAATAACTACCTATTGCACAAAGAATATGCTTTTGAATAAGAATAGGATACTTGCCGGGGGTACGACAAGTATCCTAGATTCATTTATCATTTAAAGGAGTATGAATAAGTCTATCATACGGGCGTTAATGGTGTGTGGCCTTTAAAACCGACTAACGCATACGCTTTTTCTACATCTTCGTCATTAGGAGGGGTAATATTTTCGAGTTGATAATTAATGCCAAGTGCTTCCCATTTGTGTACGCCGAGTTGATGATAGGGCAATAACTCAAATTTAACGACGTTACTGAATTGATTGATAAAGTCACCTAATGCACGCAAGTCTTCTGGGGCGTCTGTGAGACCTGGTACAAGGACGTGACGAATCCAAATAGGTTGCTCTTTTTCTGCAAGGTATCGAATATAATTTAAAATATGCGTATTCGGTCGGCCCGTTAATTTTTTGTGTTTTTCATTATGAATATGTTTGATATCGACCATCATTAAGTCTGTATAAGGCAATAATTCATCAAAATGGCGTCTGAATGCGTCTGTATCATTAGCACAGCCGAGTGATGTATCGATACAAGTATGAATACCATGGCTTTTTAATTTTTTAAAAAGGGCGGTAACAAATGGCATTTGTAATAATGGCTCTCCACCACTCATTGTGACACCGCCCCCTGATGCTTCAAAATATGGGCGATAAGGGATGATTTCGGATACAAGTTCATCCACTGTTGCTACACGTGAGGGTGCGTTTACTTTCCATGTGTCGGGGTTATGACAGTATAAGCAGCGCAATAAGCACCCTTGCGTGAAAATAATATAACGTAGACCTGGTCCATCTACTGTACCTAAACTTTCAACAGAATGAATGTGTCCTTGCATTTTGAATCCCTCATCTTTCTTTCATTTGCTTGACTTACATTGTTTCGTGGAACGTACGTGAAATGACATCTAGTTGTTGTTCACGTGTTAGTTTAATAAAGTTTACCGCATATCCTGATACACGAACTGTTAATTGTGGATATTCTTCAGGGTGTTCCATAGCATCTAGTAATGTTTCGCGGTTAAATACGTTGATATTTAAGTGATGACCATGTTGCAGTGCATAACCATCTAAAATACCGACTAAGTTTTGTTGTTGTGTATGATCTTCTTTACCTAATGATTTAGGAACGATGCTGAATGTGTTAGAGATACCATCTTTACAACAGTCATAAGGTAACTTAGCAACTGAAGATAATGACGCAAGTGCACCGTTAGCGTCTCGGCCATGCATTGGGTTTGCCCCTGGTGCAAATGGCTCACCAGCTTTACGTCCGTCTGGAGTGTTACCTGTCTTTTTACCGTATACAACGTTTGATGTGATTGTCAGTACACTCATTGTATGCTCAGAGTTGCGATAAGTTTGATGTTTACGTAATTTTTTCATAAAGCTTTCAACGAGTTTAACAGCGATGTCGTCAACACGTGGATCATTGTTACCGTATTTTGGAAATTCTCCAGAAATATCGAAATCAACTACAAGTCCATTTTCATCACGGATTGGGCGAACTTCACCGTATTTAATAGCAGATAATGAGTCGGCAGCTACTGAAAGACCAGCGATACCTGTTGCCATTGTGCGATGAACATCAGTGTCATGTAGTGCCATTTCAATACGCTCATAGCTGTATTTGTCGTGCATGTAATGGATAACATTAAGTGAATTAATATACACACCTGCAAGCCATTCCATCATTTCATCAAATTGTTTATAAACTTCATCATAATCTAAAACATCTGATGTGATTGGGGCAAAGTTAGGCGCAACTTGCATGCCTGATTTTTCATCTTTACCACCGTTGATTGCATACAATAGCGTTTTAGCTAAGTTAGCACGCGCTCCGAAAAATTGCATTTGTTTACCAATTCGCATAGCTGATACACAACATGCAATACCATAATCATCGCCGTAGCTTTCACGCATTAAATCATCATTTTCATATTGGATTGAGCTCGTGTTAATACTCATTTTAGTACAATAACGTTTAAAGTTTTCTGGTAAGCGTGTTGACCAAAGTACCGTTAAGTTTGGTTCAGGTGCAGGACCAAGGTTATCTAATGAATGTAAGAAGCGGAATGAGTTTTTCGTTACCATTGGTCGGCCATCAATACCAACACCACCGATTGATTCTGTAACCCAAGTTGGATCCCCTGAGAATAGCGCATTATATTCTGGTGTACGTGCAAATTTAACAAGACGTAATTTCATGATAAAGTGGTCAATAATTTCTTGAACTTCTGATTCTGTAATGATTCCAGCTTTTAAATCACGCTCAGCATAGATGTCCAAGAATGTAGAAGTACGTCCTAAACTCATTGCAGCACCATTTTGTTCTTTGATTGCTGCGAGATAAGCCAAATATAACCATTGTACGGCTTCTTTAAAGTTTTCAGCAGGACGACTTAAGTCAAAACCGTAAATGTTTCCTAATTCTTTTAACTCTTTTAAAGAACGATATTGTTCTGAAACTTCTTCGCGTAAACGAATGATATCCTCAGTCATAGTTGAAGATAAGTTGTTAAAATCGCGTTGTTTTTCTTCCATTAAGAAGTCAATACCGTATAGAGCAACACGACGATAGTCACCGATGATACGACCGCGTCCATATGCATCTGGTAAGCCTGTAATAATACCAGCTTTACGACAAGCTAACATTTCTTTTGAATATGCATCAAAAACACCTTGGTTATGTGTTTTGCGATATTCAGTGAAGATACGTTCAGTCTCTTTATCAAGTTCATAGCCATAAGCTTCACATGATGCTTTTGCCATACGAATACCACCGAATGGTTGCATTGAACGTTTGAATGGCTTGTCGGTTTGAACACCCACAATTTGTTCTAATGACTGATCTAAGTACCCTGCATCATGGGATAAAATTGTAGATGGAACTTTAGTATCCATGTCCCACATACCACCGCGATCGCGTTCTTCTTTTGTGAGTTTCATGACTTGATCCCATAACTTTGATGTTGCTTCAGTTGGACCTTCTAAAAAGCTGTCATCACCTTGATATCCAGTGAAGTTAAGTTGAATAAATTCTCTTACATCAACGTGACGTGTCCAACGCCCTGTCGTAAATCCTTCCCAAGCATTATGAGTTGTCTTACTATTTTTAATCATAATAAACCTCCAATCGATATGTTCATCATTTCACAAGTATTGTATCATTATTTGTGAAAGAAATCACTTTATAATGTAAGCGTTTTATAAAGTGTCACAATTTAGCATTATTTTGATTGAAAAGTTGTCACAATTAAATGTATAAATATATATTCTATTAACTCATTGATGTTTTGAATAAGGCATAACGAAAATGATTTAGCACATTCAAAAACTGTTTCAATGCTTATCATGATTCTAAATGTACGATGTGAGCAAAAATATTAAAGTGTATTGGGAGGATGTATTATCATAAAAATGTAGTTGAAAATAAGGAGGTCATCATAAATGGTAAAGACATTAATTTTAGGCGCAAATGGCGGAGTAGGTCAAAAGTTAGTTCAAATCATGAAAGAAAATGACCAAGACTATGTTGCAGGAGTACGAAAAGATTCACAAAAAAAGAACTTACAATCTGAAGGGATTCAAGCAGAGATAGTCGATGTTGAGAAGCAAACGATCGATGAATTGAAAGAGATATTTAAAGCGTTTGATCAAATTGTCTTTTCAGTAGGTTCTGGTGGTAGTACAGGAGATGATAAAACAATTATCGTTGACTTAGATGGTGCTGTCAAAGCTATTAAAGCAAGTGAACAAGCAGCTATTGAACACTTTATTATGGTTTCAACGTATGATTCTAGACGTGAAGCGTTTGATGATATCCCTGAACTCAAACCATACACGATTGCTAAACATTATGCAGATGACTATTTGAAACGTAGTCAACTCACATCAACAATTGTGCATCCAGGTGCGTTAAAGGATGAACCAGGTACAGGTCAAGTGAACGTTGCGCAATTGTTTGAAAATCCTGAAAAACGTGAAATTCCACGTGAAGATGTTGCACGTGTACTCTATGAAGTAGCTACAAATACTAATCATCGTGGTAAAGAATTCCAAGTTTTAACAGGTGAAACAGACATCGCCGAAGCATTAAAAGCATATCGTTAATATAGATTGCGTCCTTTCATAAAAATATTGATTATGAAATACAAGGAACAGGCTGGGACATAAATATCTCAGTAATCGAAAAGCTTCGAGGTTTTCGTATGAAATTACGAAAAATCTCGAAGTTTTTTCTATAATTAAATGCTACGAAAGAGGCTTTTTTTTAAAGCAAAATTACATGTATATCACGTCGTATTGTTGGCGAGACGCCTGAGGGAATAGGATAAGCGTCGAGACCGGGACTCGACCCATCCCCTAGGAAATACGAGCCAAACAATACGAATTATTTTAGGATTTATGTCCCGGACTTTGTATTACTCAAAACGTATCGATTCATGTAATTTATACAGAAATAATTATTTTTTGGAATACTATCTATCGTTCGTTTTGATGAACGATTAAAGAATTTTAAGTAAGTTTAATATAATTTGGTTGATATTTTATATTTAAAGGTAAACTTTAATTTATAATAAAAAGGTTCCGTTACGCATAAAAGTATTGACAAAATTATCTGAATAATAAGATAATGTAAATAATTACATTAACAAAGGGGAGATGAGGATGAAACATCCATGGCGC
The DNA here is from genome assembly GCF_003012915.1 of Staphylococcus felis. Taxonomy (NCBI): domain Bacteria; kingdom Bacillati; phylum Bacillota; class Bacilli; order Caryophanales; family Staphylococcaceae; genus Staphylococcus; species Staphylococcus felis. The sequence continues at coordinate 1,079,409 of NZ_CP027770.1, forward strand.
TATTTATTATTAATAGGCTTAATTTTCGTGCTAGCTGCATGTGGTAAAGGAAGCTCAGAAGATGTGACTAATAAGAAAGGAAAGACAGAGACGAGTGATGCGTCAGGTGGCACGCTGAATGTCGGAATAGCAGAGGCACCTGAAGGGAATTTCCAATCAATATTTGCAGGTTCAACAGGAGATTCTGACGTCATTAAATTTTTTAATGATGATCTCGTGACTTCAGATAAAGAGTTGAAATTAAAGCCTCGTATTTTATCATGGGAAGTTCAAAAAGACGATCCTCTTACATATACATTCAAGATGAAAAAAGATGTGAAATGGCAAGACGGCAATCCACTAACTATTAACGACTGGATTTTTACGCTTGAAACAATTGCTGACCCTGATTATACAGGTCCACGTTTTGGCGATGGTGTTCAAGTGGTTAAAGGGGCAGATGAAAAGCGTAAAGGCGAGACAGATAAAATTGAAGGTATTAGAAAGATCGATGATTATACAGCTGAAATTACTTTTAAAGAGAATAAAGCTAACAACCTTCATAACTTATGGTTAAGTGCACCAATCAGCGAGAAAATCTTTAAAGATATTCCTGTTAAAGATATGGCAAAATCAGATGCTGTAAGAAAAAATCCTATCGGAATAGGGCCATTTAAAGTAAAAAGTATTGTCGATGGGGAGTCAGTAGAATTAGAAAAAAACGATGACTATTGGCAAGGCAAACCGCATTTAGACAAAGTTAATTTACGTGTGGTTGAACAAACGTCAATGACACAAGCACTTGAAAATGGTGAGGTCGATATGGCGAATATCACAGCACCAATTGCTAAGGAAATTAAAGATAATAATCCAGAGAATATACAGTTACTAGAATCACCATCAACGAGTTACTCAATCATTGGGTTTGTATTAAATGATTACGACAAAAAATCACAAACAATTGGCAAAGAACGTCCAAAATATCAAAATAAAGCATTAAGACAGGCAATGGCTTTAGCAATTAACAGAAAAGAATGGATTGATGCATTTTATTACGGTTACGGTAAACCACTCAACGGGCTCATTCCTTCTGCACATTGGAGTGGTGCAAAAGAAGGAGACGTTAAAGAGTATGAATATAATGTCAAAGAAGCTAAAAAATTATTAGATAACGCGGGCTATAAAGATAAAGATGGTGATGGTTGGCGTGAAGATCCTAAAGGTGAAAAGTTTGAAGTAAACTTAAAACACTATGCGGGATCTAATCCAACTTTCGAACCGAGAACAGCGGCAATAAAAGGTTACTGGGAAAAAATTGGATTGAAGACCAAAACTGAAATGGTTGAGTTTGGTAAATTTGGAGCTGACCTAGAAAAAGCGTCACCAGATATGGAAGTTTATTTCCGTTCTTGGCAACAAGGTAGCGATCCTGATCCATCAGGTTTATACAAGTCAACGGCATTATGGAACGAATCACGCTACAACAATCCTGAAGCTGATAAAGTTTTAGATGAAGCACTAGATGGTGATGTTGTCGGTGATGATAATGAAAAGAGAAAAGAAAAATATCTAGAGTGGCAAAAAATAATGGCTGAAGATGTACCTGTTATACCAATCGTTGAATTAACTGACGTTTATGCAGTGAACAACAAGTTGAAGAATTTAGAAATATCATTAGGTGGTACGAACGATATTTATAAATGGACAGTGGCAGAATAAAGATTGGGTTAGTTATTAAGGGGATGAAGACATAAAGTCTCATCCTCTTTACTATAGAAAATCTCAATTCGAGGGGGGCATTATATGGTAGAACAGCATTTATTAGAGATTAAAAACTTGAGTACTGGGTTTATCATTAATGATAAGAATTATAATGCGATTAGAGACATTCATTTAACAATTGATGAAAATGAAATAATGGGTATCGTTGGTGAGTCAGGATCGGGCAAATCTGTTCTAAGTATGTCTATTTTAAAACTACTTCCTGAAAAAATAGCATCAATTAATTCAGGTGAAGTTTTATATAAAGGAAATAGAATCGATCAGTTAGATACAGAAGAGTTAAATGAATATAGAGGTAAAGAGCTAGCGATGATCTTTCAAGAGCCAATGACCTCTTTAAATCCTGTCTTCACAATTGGTAATCAGCTTATTGAAATGATGCTATTACATTTAGGTATCTCGAAGAAGGAAGCGACAGAAAGAGCAATCTCATTGCTGAAACAAGTGGGCATTCCACGCGCCGAGAGCGTGATTCATGAATATCCTCATCAGTTATCAGGAGGTATGCGCCAAAGAGTGATGATTGCCATGGCGATTTCCTGTTCTCCTAAGTTACTGATTGCGGATGAGCCTACAACGGCATTAGACGTCACTGTTCAAGCCCAAATATTGGAATTATTAAAAGCAATTCAAAACGAAACGAATATGGGCATTATTTTTATATCCCATGATTTAGGTGTTATCGCTGAGATTTGTGATACGGTGGCGGTTATGTATGCGGGTAAAATTGTTGAACGCGCAACGGTTTCTGAAATATTTTCAGATCCTAAACATCCCTATACGCAATTATTACTTAAAGCGATTCCGCGTATGGATACAAAACAAAAGAAGTTGGAAACAATTAAAGGGACAGTACCAACTATTGATCAACTTACTGAGAACGGTTGTAGTTTTGCAAATAGATGTCCTCATGCTATGTCAATTTGTAAAACTAAAGCGTTAGAAACAATTAATATCAATAAAAATCATAGTGTATCATGCCATTTGTTTAAATCATAATCGGTGCATAAAGGAGGGGAAAATATGTCAAAGCAAGTCGTTTTAGATGTCAAAGATTTAAAACAGTATTATCCAATTAAAGGGGGAATCTTCCAAAGAAAAGTAGGTGAAGTTAAGGCAGTAGATAAAATATCATTTAAAGTGCGTCAAGGTGAAACGGTAGGATTAGTTGGAGAATCAGGGTGTGGGAAGTCATCAGCAGGACGTACAATTATGAGGCTTCAACAAGCCACTTCAGGCGAAATTAACTTTTGTGGGGAGAATATTACCAAACTTAAAGGAAAAAAATTAAGAAATGTCCGTAAAGGCATACAAATGGTGTTTCAAGATCCATACGCTTCTTTAAATCCAATGCAAATGGTGGGGGATATCGTAGCAGAGCCTATTAGAAATTTCTATAAAAAATCGAATAAGGAAATTGAAAAAGAAGTCAAATCCCTACTGCGTCAAGTTGGGTTGGATGAATCATCGTATTATAAGTATGCTCATGAGTTTTCTGGGGGGCAACGGCAACGTGTTGGAATTGCGAGAGCACTTGCATTAAAACCGAAATTAATTATAGCTGATGAACCTGTCAGTGCGCTTGATGTATCTGTTCAATCACAAGTATTAAACATCATGGATGAACTACAAGAAAATTTTGGATTAAGTTATTTATTTATTGCGCATGATTTGAGTGTAGTTAAGCATGTGAGTGATTACATATGCGTGATGTATCTTGGACAAATTGTAGAACAAGGGCCAGCTGATGAGATATATGAAAATCCAAAACATCCCTACACACAATCGCTTATTTCAGCAATTCCTGAAATTAATCCAGAAAAGCGCAAAAAGCGGATTCTCTTAAAAGGAGATTTACCGTCACCAAGTCATCCACCAACAGGTTGTCCATTTCATACAAGGTGTCCTGTTGTTCAAGAAAGGTGTAAACATCAAAGACCAGAATATCGTCAAGTTGGAGATGAGCATTACGCAGCTTGTATCTTAATAGATGATGGGGTGAATGTATCGTGACTACATTAATTATTCGTCGATTCTTATTAATGATTCCTTTGCTACTATTGATGTCTATCGTTATTTTTATATTAGCTAAGCTACAACCTGGAGATGCATTTACAGGTCAAATGGATCCAAGAGTAGGAGCAGAGTACTATGAAGAACAACGTGAAAAATTAGGATTAAATGATCCGATACATGTGCAATACCTCAAATGGGGAAATAATGTGTTACATGGAGAATTAGGAGAGTCTATTCGTTATAAAAGGCCAGTGATGGAATTAATCCAAGAACGTATGCCAAATACAATTTTATTAGGTGTAGTGAGTATCGCCATTACATATTTAATAGCTTTTCCATTAGGAATATTAGCTGGACGAAAACCATATAGCTTATATGATTATAGTATTCAATTTTTGAATTATTTGATGTTAGCGATACCTTCATTTGTGGCGGGTGTGTTTGCCATTTATGTTTTCGCTTTTCAATTAGGGTGGTTTCCATTCTCAGGCTCGGTTGAAATAGGTCTTGAAAAAGGGACAATGGCTTATTACATCAGTAAATTGTATCACGCTATTCTTCCAGGGACCGTTTTAGGATTACTTTCTACAGCGAGTTATGTACAATTTTTAAGAAATGATATTATTGAAAATTCGAGAAAAGACTATATTCGAACAGCACGTGCTAAAGGTTTATCTGAATCAAAAATTTACAATAAGCATATTTTAAGAAATTCAATCATCCCTATTGTTACTTTCTTTGGAGCTGATGTACTTTCTGTTTTTGGAGGCGCAGTCATTACTGAGACGATTTTTTCTTATCCGGGAATAGGAAAATTAATGATTGATGCAATTAGTGGTAAAGATTATCCATTAATGATGGCATTATTACTCTTTTTCTCATTTCTAGGATTATTAGCGAATCTTATATCAGATATTACGTATAGTATTGTTGATCCAAGAATTAAAAGTAACTAGGAGGGGTAATATGTCAAAAAAGGCGATTAGTCAGTCTCCATTCACAATTGCGAGACGAAAATTTATAAAAAATAAACCAGCCATCGTTGCTTCTTGCATATTATTGTTAATCTTTTTAATTTCATTAATTTCACCATTGATTGCACCTTATGATCCTAATGTTCAAAATTTAGTCCAAATCAAAGGGGATATGTCTATAGAGCATTGGTTAGGTACAGACTCTGGTGGGAGAGATATACTTAGTCGGTTGTTGTATTCAGGTCGTGTTTCGCTCATGTTCGGTTTAGTGACAACTGTAGGTTTGATGATTATAGGTGTTTTGATAGGGATGATTGCAGGATATTATGGTGGATGGGTTGATACATTATTAATGCGTTTTACTGAATTTGTAATGTTGTTTCCGTTTATTCCATTCGCTATCGTTTTGAATGCAACGTTCAGTGGACAATTACAAAATAAATACGGTTCGGCTATTATACTAGCCCTTGTATTAATTGCATTATCATGGGTAGGCGTGGCAAGAGTTGTTCGTGGTAAAGTAATGCAAGAAAAAGAAAATGAATATTTTTTAGCAGCTGTGTCAATAGGAACGCCTACATATAAGATTCTTTTTAATCATTTACTTCCTAATATATTAAGTGTTGTTATCGTACAAGCGACATTGATTTTTGCTGTACAAATCGTAGCAGAAGCAGGACTTAGTTTTTTAGGATTTGGTATTGATAAAACGATTCCAACTTGGGGTAATATGTTAACTGATGCACAAGAAGGAGATATTTTAAGATCTAAGCCTTGGATTTGGATGCCGCCTGCAATTATGATTACAACAACCATTTTGTGTATCAATTTTATAGGAGAAGGATTAAAAGATGCATTGAATCCTAAATCAAGACGATAAAATAAGACAGTTTAATTGTAGGTCATTTTTATTTCAAAAAAGAACGCGAAGTAGTGTGATAAAGGGAATAGTTGAGATTAATTTAAAGAAACGCTACTTATATTAAACTATTGTGAATTCACAAATCATTAAAAAGTGCTAAAATAAAGAAAAGTGATTAATTAATAAGGTGATAAAATTGATGCGTTTTAAAGATGATATAGAAGCATTTTTAAGTCAACTCTCTGCCAAAGAACGAGCACAAATTGAAAAAATGTTAAGTTCAAAAAGGGCTTATCAATTGAATCATGCACAAAATAGCATTTGTGAATTAATGAAAAATTATAAAGTCGATGAGATTAAAGCGTTATGTAAATCTCATGGTATAAAAGGTTACTCTAATTTAAATAAAGACACTTTACTCATTCATTTTATTACGAATCTTGTAACTGAAGATTACCTTGATGAGATGGTGGCTACGTTTAATAAGGCACAGAAGTTAGCATTTGTGATTACAAGTCAATTTAGTGCTTGGCAAGCTCCACTGCCAACACGTCTTCACTTCGAAAATAATTTTGTACTGTTTCATTTTAATGGAGAAGATGGATATTATTTGACTTGGATTCCAGATGAAGTATCCAATATTGTTGAAAAATATATTGATTCTCATACAGAATTGAAACAGCTAAAGTTAGCATATGCGCTTTTAGAAGCGGCTAGTAACTTATACGGACTTTATTCTTTTACTCAATTACAACGAGTGTATGAGGTATATTTGAATAAAAGCTATTCGTTATTAGATATTCAAAAGTGGCTCAAACAAATTGAGCTTGTTAATCCGGAAATGACTAACTTTAGAGTGTTTAAGGGCTTAATTGCGAGTAAAGGATTAGAATTTGAAGAGGATGAGTATCACTATTTTGTAAAAGACGCCAAATACTATATGCCTGATACTACGCAAGAAATATTAAGCTATCAAGAACTCATTTATGGTATTGATGATGAAGCAGAGATTAAGTTTATGAATTGGCTAGAACAGAACATTCTCAAAGACAATCACTTTGAAGCGGAGGTCACAAGCTTATCTGGTGAAATTTTAACGATGATGAAACACGCAATGACTTATGATATGGTACAAGATGTACTGCAATCATTAGTGCAAGATGGTATATTAAGAAAACGCGTTGAGTTCACAGCTGAAAATGTTGTAAAACCCATCTATATGAAGATGAGAAATTGGATTTATCACGGTTATACTTTTGAAGAGTATATGGATTTAATGGATAAAGATGAGCATGAACAAAGAAATAATGTCATTGATTTTAAACAATATCGCAAATAAAGTGGCGTTATGAGGAAGTATCGAATTAGTGAAGAAGTTAAGTTATTCACTAATTCGATTTTTTTAATAGTTAAGGATAAATCTATGTTTTAATAAAGAATTTTCTGAAAAAGGGTATCTTTTCATCATCAAAAGTGATATAACTATTATTAAGATTATAAGGGGATGCATTTTAATATATTGCAAAGGGGATGACATATATGCTCAAAAAACTATTGCTATTATTTATAGCAATGATTGTAACGACGACTATTGCAGAAACATACCTTATTGCTGGCACATGGCAATACTTAATGATGCAATCTTTAACTCTAAGCATTATTATCTTCTTTGTTTATCATTTTGTCGTGTTTCAAGCAAAACAAAAAGAGAAAGAATCACAAAAAGCAGATCGAATATTACATCAAACTAATCAAGAAGCATGCCATAAACGTAGACTGAAAAAAATAAAATAGTTTTAAAAGTATATTTCATAAGAAATGGCTTTCATTAATAGTAAAAAGCGCTCTGTCAAATAGGACTTGTGAGTCAATCATGGGTCTTAATTGACAGAGAGCCTATTATTTTTAATTAAACGTTTATGTCGTTAAAAAATCTCCTGATCATACAAGCCCTCTTTGAAAATAAGTTTAATGTTATAACAACGTAAAGCCTCAATTTTCGAAATATTACAAAAATAAATCTCCTTTTATATTTTAGAGAAGAAGGTGAAATCTATGTTTAAACAATGCATTGCAAAAGATTTATCAAACATTTTACAAGACCAAATGACTTATGAAGAAATATATACTCTTCTTGAGCGTCCATCTAACGAGAATCATGGCGAATATTCATTTCCAACCTTTCAGCTTGCTAAAATTTACAAAAAGCCACCAGTTTTAATTGCCAATACTATCAAAGAAAAGTTTGATAATGAGTATATACATAAAGTTGAGGTCGTAAATGGTTTTCTTAATTTCTTTCTAGATAGACAGTCCAGTTCACGTAAAATAATTGAGCATTTCAACGAAGATGGTTCAAAAGCCAACAAATTATTAAGGACAGAGAAAATAGTCATAGATTATTCAAGTCCCAATATAGCGAAACCTTTTTCTATGGGACATTTAAGAGCTACGATTATTGGAGACAGTCTGGCAAAAATACTTGAAGCAAACGGGGCAGAAATTATTAGAATAAATCATTTAGGGGATTGGGGGACTCAATTTGGCAAATTAATTGTTGCTTATAAAAAATGGGGAGACCAAAATAAAGTTAAACAAAATCCTATACTTGAGCTGTTTCATTTATATACCCAGTTTCATACAATAAGTGAAGACAACCCTCATATGAATTTAGAGGCTAGAAAAGCATTCAAACTACTCGAAAGTGGGCATAGTGAATATGAACAGCTATGGTCTTGGTTCCGCGATGTTTCGATGGAATCTTTTAATGCTTTATATAACCTCTTGGATATCAACTTTGATTACGTTCAAGGAGAGTCTTTTTATAATGAAAGATTAAAAGAGACTATAAAATTATTGGAAGAAAAGGGATTATTAAAGTATGACGATAACGCTTATATTGTAGAGTTAGACGACTTGCCTCCAGCGCTCATAAAAAAAAGTGATGGCGCCTCTCTCTACATCACAAGAGATTTAGCAGCTGTACTATATCGTACAAAAACCTTTCACCCTACGCGCATCCTCTATATAGTAGGGCAAGAACAGTCTATTCATTTCAAGCAACTAGATAAGATTACTCATTTATTGGAATTAGATCCAGTCATAGAACATATCCCTTTCGGTTTAATTTTGAAAGATGGTAAAAAAATGTCCACAAGACAAGGCAAAGTCATATTACTTGAAGACATTATTGCAGAATTAGAAGAGGCCGTACTAAAAACTTTAGAAAAGAAAAAATCCAATTTAAAGCATAAAAAGAAGGTTGCTAAAGAAATGGCTATTGCCTCTATTAAGTTTTATAATCTTAAAAATGATCGTCTTAGTAGCTATGATTTGAGAATTGATGAGATGTTGGCTTTCGAAGGGGATACTGCATTATACATTATGTACACTTATGCAAGAATCCAATCTATTTTAGGAAGAACCCAATACGCTGATAATTTCAAAGAAAATTTTCAATTTGAAGAAAGTATGTGGCCAATTCTAAAACACTTAAAATCCTATAATGAAGTTTTGGAATTGGCTGCCATAAATTATGCCCCTTCTTCAATATGTAGATATTCTTTACAGTTGTGTAGACTTTTTAATAGCTATTATAATATCGAAAGAATACTAGACAGTACAAATGAAGAATCAAAAATAATTTTGTTAGGAATAGTCTCCCAAAATATTGAAAGTTCTATGAAACTACTAGGTATAAATTTAATAAAGGAAATATAGAAAATACATTAGCATTTCCTATTAATAGTGATATCTAATAAAGAGGCTCGTGGGATTTTTTAGCTTTACGCGCTGTTTTAGATGTGATTTCAATAAACAAAAACTACAAAATAAAAAGAGGCAGAGGATGTTCCCTCGGAAAGCGAAGTTATATTATACAAAGTTTTATCATAAAAGGAACAGGCTGGGACATAAATATCTCGAAGTTTTCTAAATGAGATGATTCATTCAATGATACGAAAGTGTCTTTTTTAAAAGTATTTTAATGTAACATTACATGTATATCACGTCGTATTGTTGGCGAGACGCCTGAGGGGATGAGCGTCGAGACAGGGGTTCGATTCATCCCCTAGGAAATGCGAGCCAAACAATGGTTCTATAGTAAATCGGACTGGTGTATAAATAATTTCATTTATTTGATTGTTCCATAAAGCCTCGCTTTTCTAGGCGCCTCACCTCAACTCATTTTAAGATTGAACTTACCCAATCTTAAAATGGATTTTCGGTTACGGCAAGATGCCTCAGCTTAGGAAACAATCAAATGTGCTATATTTATTCACACCCTTAAGTTATAAAGTATGTTTTACCAACTCAATTTTACTGATTTATGTTGTATTAAAAGAGGCATTAATGTTCAAGACTTTATGATCACACAACGAAAGAGGAGTTAAGCAATCCATTATTGCATAACGCCTTAATTTAATGCGACCAGTCCAATTTGACTGAGAGCCCAAACAATACGAATGATTGATAAAAGGAAAGCGTAGAGGCGATTCAATCATGAATCATCTCTACGCTAGTATTTTGGGATTTATGAGCCAACCGCTTTATTTTTACGAGAATACTTCATTTTTATTAGATTCACCAAAGATTTTCTCTTTGATTGCTTGACCAGTTGGTGTTCCAGCTAAACCGCCGATACCAGTTTCACGTAATGATGCTGGTAAGTTACGTCCAACTTTATCCATTGCCATGATCACTTCATCAACTGGAATCCGACTTTCTACACCTGCAAGTGCTAAGTCAGCAGAGATAAGCCCATTACCAGAACCAATTGCATTACGCATGACACAAGGAATTTCAACTAATCCTGCAACAGGATCACATACTAATCCAAGTAAGTTACTTAAACTGATTGCGATAGCATGACCTGATTGTGATGGTGTACCACCAAATGTTTCGACTGCAGCGGCCGCCGCAATTGCTGATGCTGTCCCTACTTCAGCTTGACACCCACCTGTTGCGCCTGCGACAGAAGCATTGTTTGCAATAATCATGCCGCACATTGAAGCTGAAAATAAAAACTTAATCATTTGGTCATTATCAAGGTCATGTGATTTTTCTAATTTGAATAAAACCCCTGGAATCGTTCCCGAGGATCCAGCAGTCGGAGTAGCGCAAATGATACCCATTGCTGCGTTGACTTCATTTGTAGCAATAGCGCCTTCTACTGCTGATATCATATCATAGCCTGATAATGCTTTATTATTTTGATTATATTGATGCACTTTGATTGCGTCTTGACCTGTGTAGCCCGTTACACTTTTAACACCTTCGCCAGTAGTGCCTTTTTCTACTGCATTGCGCATCGTATCAAGATTGTGTTGCATCATTTCAAATACTTCATCACGAGAAATACCACGTGTTTCCATTTCATGTTCAATCATGATTTCGGAAAAACTTTTATCATTTTGTTCTGCATATTCTATGAGTTCTTTCATAGTATCAAACATTATTTAATCCCCCTCTATTACTGAATGTACGAGAAATTTAAGTCAGCGTGATGTTGTCTTAAATCTTCTAATAGTTCTTCTTTTAAGCCTTTATTTAAATGAAGCGCAAGCAAGCAACGTCCATTGCTCATCGTTTTAATTTCTTCGTTAATATCTACATTTTTTTCAACAAGTTCGTTAATAAGGTGATTGATTTTTGAGATACCATATTCTCCATCAATGACTAAAATGTTAGGTGTGTGTGATAATAAGATACACATGTCATTGACGTGAATACTTTTGACTTTAAAGGCACCACCGCCAATTGAAATACCATTCAGTTCAACGTGACGATCGCCTTTTTCAATGATAATGAGTGCACAGTTCGGATGTTCCCCCAAACTAGTTCCTTTTTCTTCAATAAATTCAAATGGAATACCTTGTTCTTTGGCAATTTTAGTAGATGTTTTAATGCGTTCGTCAAATGTACTAAATCCAAGCAGTCCCCCGATGATTGCCAAATCTGTACCGTGACCTTTATGTGTTTCAGCAAAAGATTCATAATAATGCACTTTTATTGATTCAGGTGTTCCTCCTAAAACAGCTCTTGCAGCTTGTGCAATTTTAACTGCCCCCGCAGTATGTGAACTTGACGGTCCCATCATGACTGGACCAATAACATCAAATGCACTTTGGAAATCTTTAGTACGTGCCATAATCTATCTACTCCTTAGCTAGCTTGATTTTCTAATTGATTTCTTTTAAAACCAACAGCAAGATTTTTCTTACTAATGATTGTTCCAATAATATAACTTAAAATTAAACTTACGATTGCAACGATAATGACTGTAATGAGAACTTTCATATTATCATTAAATCCTAAAGCAACGATTGGACCTGCAATTGGTGTTGCCATACCTGGTTGGTTTACAACAATTCCCATCGCAGTGACAATTAAGCCGTTAACCATACCTACAATTGCATTCGTTCCGTATAATTGAATTGGATATTTCGCAATGGTATCAATTTGTGTTAAAGGTTCTACAGCTACAGCGAATGCTTTACTTTTGTTGCCGATTTGTAATTTTCTAAACATGACAAAGTTTACGAAAGAACTTCCCATACAACCTAGCGCACCGATAGCCATTGGGATACCTGTCAAACCTAGGAGGCTAGTGAATACCATAGAGCTTAATGGTGTCATTCCAACAACAGGAACGATTGCTCCGATGACAAGTGCAAGTGCGTAAGGGTTGTTATCACCTACAGCTGTTACGGCTGTACCAATTTGTTTCAATACTGCAATGACACTTGGTGATACGATTGAAGCAATAGCATAAGTGATTGCAGGTGATAATAAAATAACTACGATTAAATCGATACCTTCTGGAACATATTTTTCTAATGCTTTAAGACCGAAAGCGACAAAATAAGCAGCAATGAATGCAGGTAATAATTTAAAGTCTATTAAGACAAGTCCCGTTAAAACTGCGAAAACAGGATTAACCCCAAATTTTAAACAAGTTAAGATACCTACTGCAATACCACTTAATCCACCGGCAAAGTCTCCAATTTTTACAAAATACTCACCGATTTCACCTGGTATTGTGCCACCGATCGCATATTTTAAAAATGCTTCAGGTAAAAATGTAGCACATGCTGCTCCCGATAATGCTTGTAAGCTTACTTTGCCGTTAGGTGCAAACTTCAAAAATAAAGTCATCGCTAATAAAACGACAAGTAATGTACCAATCCCTAAAATGAAATCCATAAACATTTCCTTCTCTCTAAAAAATATTTTTTTGTTTTATTTATTCTTTAACGCACCACAATAATAAAATCTTTTGTAAGCGTATGCAACCCCACTGTAATGGGGGAAAGAGGGGATAGAATACTTTTAATAAATTTTAAATAAAAATAATATAGAGATTGTGAAATTTTTTCTTGAGGAAAAGCCTATCACACCGCAACGCTTTGACGCTTCTTCACATTAATACATTAAAGTTTTTAAGCAAAACAGTAATATATGACAAATTTGTGTCGTCAAAAAGTTTAAATGTTAAAAATATTCAGATGTTTGAAAGGCTTATTTTTGCGTTAAATACAGTAAAAATATATAAAGTAAAGATGTGAATTTTATGTGAAAATAATCACAAAATACTATGATTTTACGTTTGCTAGCGTTACAATGTACATAAGGAAAGTAAATATGAAAAGGAAGTGTTAAAGATGAGAGAAGCTATTATTAAACTCATTAACTCACAACAAGGTTGCTACGAAATTTATCAAAATACAGGTGTCAGTCAAGGCGTTATTTCAGATTTACGTTCGGGATACCGTACAGTTGATGATATTAGTTTAGGCGACGCTGAGAAGCTATATGCGTATGCTTGTCACATAGCAGCATAACACTATATATCATATTGAAAGTCAGATATTGTATTTAACGCTTCAATTAAAGGCCATGTTAATCATTTCATATAAAGAAGCTGAGACATAATATCTCAGTAATCGAAAAGCTTCGAGGTTTTCGTAAGAATTTACGGAAAATCTCGAAGTTTTCTTATAATGAGATGATTCATTCAATGATACGAAAGTGTCTTTTTTAAAGTGTTTTAATGTAAATTTACATGCATATCACGTCGTATTGTTGGCGAGACGCCTGAGGAATAGGATGAGCGTCGAGACCGGGGCGCGACCCATCTCCTAGGAAATGCGAGCCAAACAACACGAATGATTGATAAAAGAAAAGCATAGAGGTGATTCAATCATGAATCATCTCTACGCTATTATTTTGGGATTGATGTCCCAACTTCTTTTATAATTCAGTCATCTATTTAGAAGAAACCTTTTGTTTCATTACTAATATCGATGTAGATATTTTTAACTTGTTGATAGTTTTGAATTGCGGATTTGTACGTTTCACGACCGATACCGGATTTTTTATAACCACCAAATGGGGCACCTTCAAGTACTTGGTTATACGTATTAATCCACACACGTCCTGTGCGAACATTTTTAGCAATGTTTAATGCACGATTGATGTTAGTTGAGAAGACACCACCAGCAAGCCCATACTCAGAGTCATTTGCAATAGCAATGGCTTCTTGATCATCTTTTATCTTGATTACAGTTAAAACAGGTCCAAATATTTCTTCTTGCGCCAGTTTATTGTTGTTATCATCTACTTCGATAATTGTTGGCTCAAAGAAATAACCTTTATCTAAGCCGTTATCTGTAATACGTTGACCACCTACTAAAATGTTAGCGCCATTTTCTTTTGCATAATCAATATAGCTTTGAATTTTATCGATTTGTGCTTGACCCGTTTGAGAACCCATTTGTGTATGAATATCTAGTGGGTCACCTACTTTAATTTTTTTAAATGCGTCAACAAGTTTTGGCATTAATTCATCATAAATAGCTTCGTGCACAAGGAGTCTTGAACCTGCACTACATACTTCACCTTGATTGAATAAAATTCCTAATTGGATACCTTCTAAAGCAACGTCTAAGTTAGCATCATCTAAAATGATATTTGCACTTTTACCACCTAGTTCTAAAGTTGCTGGAACGATGCGCTTAGCACCGGCTTCTGCAACTTGGTATCCGACATCAGTTGAACCAGTGAATGACAATTTATCAACGCCTTCATGATTGAAAATAGCATTACCAGATTCAGAGCCTTTTCCAGTAACAATATTGACAACACCTGCTGGTAGAACTTCTTGGAATATTTTGGCTAATTCAATTAAGCTCAAAGGCGTTGTAGATGATGGTTGAATGACAACAGTATTACCTGCAGCAAGTGCTGGACCTAACTTCCAAGAGGCTAATAACATTGGGAAATTCCATGCTACAACAGCACCGACAACTCCAATAGGTTCGTGTTGGATTAAGCTCATTGTATGATCGTCAATATTGTTCAATGTTCCTTCGTCAGTGTCTGCAACACTAGCAAAATATTGGTAGTGTCTGGCTGCTAAAGGAATATCAAGTGCTGAAGATTCGCGATATGCTTTACCTGTATTTAAACTTTCGACAGTCGCAAAGAAATCATTTTTTTCAACAATTTTCTCATTGATTTTACGTAACATATCTGAGCGTTCTTGCTTTGATTTACGGCTCCATTCAGGGAAAGCTTTTTGAGCTGCCTCTACTGCTTTGTCTACATCACTCTCATTTGCTTTAGCGACTTTAGAGAGTTGTTCACCAGTTGCTGGATTATATACATCTAAATATTCACCTGACTGTGGTTGAACAAATTCTCCACCAATAAATAAATCATATTGTTCAGAAATATAGTCTCTTATATTGATAGCCATCGTTATGACCTCCCTTAAGTTTAACGTACAGTTATTAATCTATGAATCTGTTTGTTGATTGCTCTAACTCTAAAGCAATCAATCATCTTTCAATTTAATTGTAACGAGCGACATTTGAAAGGTAAACTAATTTGACTTATTTGATAAGAGGGAATCCTCAAAACAGTAGCAAAATCGTTCTTGTTTAATAAAATGAAATTGCGTTATTGTAGTTTGAATAATGGAAGAGGTTTCAATATAAAAGTTCAAAAAAATAGATTTCCGCCGAAGCGAAAACCTATTTATTGGGGAAAGAGAAGTCTGAGAGCGACAAAAACTCAAACTTCCAACATTGTAACTATGAGTTTATGGAAGACTCAAGTTAGAAAATGACTGACACCTAGCTAGTATATGATTCGACAGTGAAGTTATCAATCGTCACATGTTTCAATCATATAGAGGTTATGACAAAAGCAATTAGAATGGAATCATAATTTTATTTAATTCAATGATTGATTCTATCATAAAATAAAAAGTTGCTTTATATCAATCCTCTAAAATGCATTATATAGTAATGATTACGATTTGTAAATGATAATGATTCTCTAAATAATATAATTTTCTAATACTTCAGTTGTAGTTGAAGTCCAATCTTTTGTACGATGTGAAAAAGTGGCTTATCAGATATGATATATACAGAACAGTTAATTCACTATTCCCATTAAAACTGTTCAATAGATGTAAGATGATATACACCCTATGTAATATCCCAAAGACCTCCTTAAAAGTTTATAATAGGACAAAGTTGATTAAAGTTGATTTTCGAACGCTAATGCACAAACCCCATGCATTAGCGTTTTTTGTCGTTTCAAAAAATAAAACGTTGTTGAATAACTAAAGCGCAATCTCAACAACCTTGTGATAGACGGTGTTTCGCATGCAGAGTTTTCGGCATAACTTCGCAATTCTTCAAAATTTGGGGAACAATTTTTTGAATTGCTCGAGTTATGCTCAAACTCTAAGCGCATGTTCAACAACCTTGATAAACGGTGTTTCGATTGCTGACTTCTCAACAGAACTACACAGTTTCACAAAATTTGAGGAACAATTTTGTTCACTGCTAGGTTCTGCTCGAAGTCAAAGCGCAATCTCAACAACCTTGTGATCCTATTTGAATTTGGAGTGTGGTAAGATATTGTTTGTATACATACACCATACAAACAAAAGGGGGAAAAAGATGAAAAAGTTATTGTATCGTTGGTTCATTGAGGGCTTGAGGTATATGACGTTAGGTCTGTTTAGCTCTCTTATTATTGGATTAATACTTGAAACGATTGGAAAACAAACGATTCTACCACAGTTAGATTTAAGTTTTTTAGTCGATGTGGGGAATGTTGCTAAAAGTCTGACGGGTGCTGCAATTGGTGCAGCGATTGCGTATGGTCTAAAAAGTAAGCCACTTGTTATATTTTCTTCAGTTGTTGTAGGCATGTTAGGGTATGATACCTTTAGTGGTGGTGCAGTAGGAGCATTTGTAGCTTCACTCATCGTTGTAGAGTTGAGTCGTTTTTATGCAAGTAAAACAAAAATAGATATTATTATTACACCATTGATTTCTTTAATAGCGGGTGGCGTTATCGCTAAGTTTCTTGGCCCTATTTTAAATCAATTGATGACAGCAATTGGTAAAATGATTATAGTTGCCACTGATCAACAACCCTTTATCATGGGGATGATTGTTGCTGTCATATTTGGACTATGTTTGACAGCGCCTATCTCAAGTGCAGCGCTTGCTTTAATGTTAGACTTATCTGGTTTAGCAGCTGGTGCAGCTACGATAGGATGCGTCTGTCAAATGGTGGGATTTGCAGTTACAGGATACAAAGACAATGGAATAGGGGGCTTGATTTCAATCGGTATCGGCACAAGTATGTTACAAGTGCCTAACATTCTTATGAAACCATTGATATTGATTCCGCCTACATTTGCGAGTGCAGTGATTGCACCTATTATGACGACTTTCTTTCCTATGTCGAATAATGCAGCAGGAGCTGGAATGGGAACGAGTGGATTAGTGGGACAAATTATGACGATTTATACGATGGGTCATTCCCCATCTACATATAGTTTAATTTTGATCTTCCATTTTGTTTTGCCTGCATTTGTAACATGGGTCATTTATAGAATGATGGTAAAGCAACAATGGATTAAGTCAGGAGACCAAACGATACGCACCTCTTTATAAAGAATATAATTTAGAATGGCGAAGTTTCTCAAAATCCTTAATGGCAAAGTAACAGCTTAAATGAAAAATAATTAAAATGACAATAAATTTAAAATATTTGTGAAGTTTTGAATGATAACGTCTCACGATCCGTTTCAATTGTTAAAATAAAATAAAAAAACAAAGGGAGTGGTTTGACGATGAGTCAATCATCTACTAGTACATTCAAGCCTTTATGGTTAATCATTAGCTTTATTGTATTAATAGGCATCATGTTGTTACCTGTTACACATAATCTACCTTTAATGGGAAGGGCTGCACTGGCAATATTAGCATTCGCGGTGATTTTATGGGTGACAGAAGCAGTGAGTTATCCCGTTTCGGCTACATTAATTATGGGGCTTATCATTATCTTATTAGGCTTTAGCCCTGTTCAAAATTTGTCAGAGAGTTTAGGAAATCCACAAGCTGGAGGCGAGATACTAAAGGGGTCTGACTTATTTGGAACGAGTAACGCCTTAAAGCTTGCATTTAGTGGTTTTTCTTCAAGTGCTGTAGCCCTTGTTGCAGCAGCGTTATTTTTAGCAACCGCTATGCAAGTTACTCATTTACATAAGCGATTGGCTTTGTGGGTGTTGATGCTTGTAGGCAATAAGACTAAAAATATTGTCATCGGTGCAATTTTGGTAGCGATTATTTTAGCATTTTTCGTGCCATCCGCAACAGCTCGTGCGGGTGCCGTTGTTCCTATTCTTTTAGGAATGGTTGCTGCATTTGGTGTAGGAAAAGAGAGTAAACTTGCAGCACTATTAGTGATTACAGCAGTACAAGCTGTGTCTATTTGGAATGTTGGTATTAAAACAGCTGCTGCTCAAAATATTGTTGCTGTCAATTTTATTAATGGTCAGCTGGGTCAGGACATTTCTTGGGGTGAATGGTTTTTATATGCAGCACCATGGGCTGTAATAATGTCTATTATCCTATACTTTATTATGTTGAAAGTCGTTCCGCCAGAACAACAAGCAATTGAAGGCGGTAAAGAACTTGTTAAAAAACAGCTAGATGAGCTAGGTCCGATTAAACCGAAAGAATGGCGATTAATTATCATTTCCATTCTGCTTTTGCTGATGTGGTCAACTGAAAAAATATTACACCCTATTGATTCGTCTTCAATAACGATTATCGCACTTGCATTTATGTTATTACCTAAAGTGGGAATCATGAGTTGGAAAGAAGCAGAAAGTCGTATACCATGGGGGACAATCATTGTTTTTGGTGTAGGGATTTCATTAGGTACTGTATTATTACAGACAAATGCGGCACAATGGTTAAGTGACCAAACATTTGGGTTGATTGGATTAAAAGGTATGCCAATTGTCGCAACCATCGCGATTATATCTTTATTTAATATATTAATACATCTAGGCTTTGCAAGTGCAACAAGTTTAGCGTCTGCGCTCATTCCAGTGTTTATTTCGCTGACAACAACGATAAATCTAGGTGATCAATCTATTGGTTTTGTCCTAATTCAACAATTTGTCATTAGTTTTGGATTTTTATTACCTGTGAGCTCTCCTCAAGGGATGTTAGCTTATGGAACTGAAACATTTACGGTTAAGGACTTCTTGAAGGTAGGTATACCCATCACTGTCATTGGCTATCTGTTAGTTATTATTTTGAGTATGACTTATTGGAAATGGATTGGATTGTTATAAAGGCGCTACGAATACAGGAATAATTAAACAAAAGGGAGGAACATGAAATGAATAAACGTTATTTAAAGTTATTGGTTTTGTATGTTGTAAGTAGTGGTGTGTCGTCTATTGTAGGACGGTTTGTTTCATCAAATCGATTTGTGAAATGTTTGCTTGAAACGACAGTGAGCTTTGGGGTGTTTTCATATGGATTAAAAGTAATGAAACGTAGAAGTATGGATCGCTAAATCGTGGCATAGCTATATTATCTGTCAGCGCATGTTAATTGATGATAGACGGTATTCATAAATATCTTAAAACGAAAAAAGAGTATATGGAGGTCTTGAAATGGGGATGAGTAAACCAACCAAATCTGTGAGCGATACATTTAGCTCTCGACAAACAGTAGAAAGTATTGTGGAATCAGTTGCAATGAAAGAAGTATTGTTAGATAAAGCGATGCCACGATACATATTAAAGTCAATGATGTCGGGTTTTCTCTTAACGATTGTAACTGTATTTATGCTTGCGATGAAGACACAAATGCATGATGCATTGCCTGGTGTTGTCAATTTAATGGGAGCGATTGCATTTAGTATTGCTTTAGTATTTATTGTATTAACACATTCTGAGTTGTTGACGAGTAATTTCATGTATCTCACTGTCGGAATGTATTATCGCACTATTACAATTGCGAAATCGACGTGGTTATTTTTTGTTTGTTTCCTGGGAAATATTTTAGGTGCTTTTGTCTTATTTATTATGATGTTTTTTACAAAAGTAATGACACCTGAAATGATTGCGGCATTAACAACAACTGTTGATGCTAAGACAATTGAACCCACTTGGTATGCTATTTTAGTGAAAGCGATATTTGCTAACTTTTTTATCAATATTGGGATTTATGTGTCTATGCAATTTAAAGATGGTTTATCAAAAACATTTTTTATCGCAATAGGTGTCATTATCTTTGTATTTATGGCATATGAACACGTTGTATATAATGCAGGTTTATTTGTAGGGATGCTCTTTTATAATGTAGATGCTATGTCGTGGTTAGGTGTCCTAAAAAATATTGTATTTGCATTTATCGGTAACTTTATCGGTGGTGGGA
Organism: Staphylococcus felis; assembly: GCF_003012915.1. Classification (NCBI taxonomy): domain Bacteria; kingdom Bacillati; phylum Bacillota; class Bacilli; order Caryophanales; family Staphylococcaceae; genus Staphylococcus; species Staphylococcus felis. Next base: position 1,099,790 of record NZ_CP027770.1, read on the forward strand.
TTATGATTGGGCTACTTTATGCATACTTGAACGGATCTCGCCAAAAGTAGTGATAGATTGATAAAAGAGACGAAATCAAAGTACAAACGATGTATCAGTACTTTGGTTTTGTCTCTTTTGTGCTGTTATTGAATGGTGAGCTTAATTATTTTGAGTCATATCATATTTCTGCTAATCTATAATTACTGAAATAATCAAAAAGGGGGCAGTTTAATGTCTAATGAAATAATTCGAATGGCCACATTACAAGATGCTGAGGCACTTCAAGAGCTCATGTATCGTGCATTTACACCTTTAAGAGAAGTCGGTATTGAATGGCCCTCTGTCAATGCAGATATTGAGATGATCGAAAAGAATATTAAGTACAATACGGCGTTAGTTTTGGAAAAAGAGGGGCGTATTATCTCAACGTTATCAATACGCTATCCTTGGGAACCTAAAGATGCCGTCTCAAAATATCCTTTTGTATGGTGGTTTGCTACAGATCCAGATTATGCTGGACAAGGATATGGCAACCAAATGATGACTTATGTTGAAGAGACGATTTTAAGAGATACGTTAAAAGCACCAGCAGTCGTTTTAGGTACATCTGCACGTAAAATGGCATGGTTAAAAGATGTTTATGCTAAGCGCGGCTATGAAACATTTTTTGAAAAAGAAGATGAAACTGGTGATATTGGTGCGATGATGGTCAAAGTTTTAATACCAGAACGTTATAATAAAGAATTATTAGAAACACCACCATGGTTTCGAGAATAGAAACATATGAAACTATTATGAGAGATATTGTCAATTCAGCGATGCGTGTTTTAAAGGCTCTCAGTCAAATTGGATTGGTCGCATTAAATTAAGGCGTTATGCAATAATGGATTGCTTAACGCCTTTTTCGTTGTGTGATTATAAAGTCTTGAACATTAATGCCTCTTTTAATACGACATAAATCAGTAAAATTGAGTTGGTAAAACATACTTTATAATTTAGGGGTGTGAATAAATATAGCACATTTGATTGATTCCTAAGCCGAGACTTCTGAGGCGCCTAGAAAAGCGAGTCTTTATGGAACAATCAAATAAATGAAATTATTTATACACCAGTCCGATTTATTATAGAACCGTTTTAAATGCAAAGTATCAAAACTAGGGAATCCCCTGAAGCTACAGGCTAGGGGATTCCCTAGTTTTTTGCTTATATGTGAATTTCATCACATATTGTCTCAAGAATCATTTACAATGTAAGTGAGAGGGGTGAAAAAATTGCAAAAGGTTATTTTAGTCATTCATGGGATGCGAAGTGGAAAATTGAATGAAACATTACTTCATTTTACAAAGAGACTTTTTAAAGAAACAGATTTAGATTATGACATTGCTTTCTTAGAGAGTAAAACACAAACATTATCTGACTGCATTAGTCACAATGTCCAAAATGGATATCAGCAGATTCAAATGATCCCTTTACTTTTATTAAATGCGTCACATTATTTTGAGGATATCATCGCAATACGTGATGAATGGCAGTACAATCACCCAGAAATAGAAATTCAAATCGCACAACCATTAGGAACACATCCAGCTATGAAAGATTGGATAAGTGAACAAATTGAAAACTGTAGCAGTCAAATTAATGACAAAACAGCAATTGTCATATTAGCACATGGGAATAAGCGGTTTGATGAGCCAGACATAGCCCTGACCCAAATAACACAAGAATTAACGGCACAGTATCATGCATGTTTTCCGGCGATGGTTTATGGATCGCTTAATTTCAAACAAATATTGCCACCATTAGCTCAAGTCTATAAGCGACTCATTATTATTCCATATTTCTTTTATGATGGTTTTTTAGTGAATCGTACGAAACAGCAAATTAGCGAAATGCATCTAGACTGTGAAATGTATTTTACACCAGCAATTCATTTTCACCCAATATTAAAAAAGGTCATCCTAGCACGACTACATGAATTAGAGGAGGGAGCATGTGTATCCGGTACAACTTAATCTTAGTCAAAAGCACGTCACTATTATTGGTGGGGGAAAGATAGCATGGCGAAAGTTTAAGAAACTAAAAGATGAAGGATGCACGATTGATATTGTCAGTCCAACATTCCTTGAACTTTTCACGAATAGCGCTTGGCCCTCTCATATCCGATTCATTCAAAAGAGATACGAATCAAATGATATTGAAGGTGCAGACTTAATTATAATAGCGACGAATGACCGAAAAGTGAATGACCAGGTGCGTTCAGATGCACAAAGCCATCAATGGGTTAATCATACGGGAGATCGTTCGCAATCTGATTTTTTTAATATGAAGACAGTGACTTATGATCATGTCACATTTCATCTCAGTTCAAACGGGCAATCTGTTCAAAAAACACAATATTATGCCGCAAAACTTGAAACATTTTTAAAGACATTAGAGGGGGATTTTGATGCGTAAAACAAAGTTATTAATGATTGGAAATGGCATGGCGGGTGTACGTACGATAGAAGAAATCTTAGAACGTGATCCGGATCGTTTTGATATTACAATCATCGGTAAAGAACCATATCCGAATTACAATAGAATTATGTTATCAAATATATTGCAAAATAAAATGACTGTTGATGAGACGATTATGAATCCATATGAATGGTATGAAGAGCACCATATTCACTTAATAACAGGTGATAAAGTCGTTAACATTAATCGAGAATTACAACATGTCGAAACAGAGCAAGGACAAGTTGTCGAATATGATCAAATGATTATTGCAACAGGTTCAGATTCATTCATCTTACCAATTGATGGCTCCAGGTTAGAGGGAGTTGTTGGTTTTAGAACGATTGATGATACAGAGAAAATGCTAGAGATAGCGAAAACGAAGAAAAAAGCTATTGTTATTGGCGGGGGACTATTAGGATTAGAGTGTGCACGAGGACTTGTCGATCAAGGCATGGATGTGACAGTCGTTCACTTGGCAGAATGGCTTATGGAAGTACAACTTGACCGTAAAGCTGGAGAATTATTGAAAACAGACTTGGAAAAGCAAGGAATAAAGTTTGAACTCCAAGCGAATACGCAAGAGATTATAGGTGATGAGCATGTAGAAGCGATACGTCTTTCTGATGGTCGTGTTTTAGAGGCTGATATGGTCGTGATGGCAGTTGGTATACGTCCAGTCACAAAAGAAGCACGTGCAGCAGGCTTAGAAATCGGACGAGGTATTGTTGTAGATGACTATATGAAAACAAGTGATCCCAATATCTATGCAGTGGGAGAATGCGCGGAACATCGCTCTAAAGTATATGGGTTAGTCGCGCCTTTATACGAACAAGGCAAAGTATTAGCAGACCATATTACAGGAAACCTGACAGAAGGTTATAAGGGATCAACAACATTTACATCATTAAAAGTGTCAGGTTGTGATTTGTTTAGTGCTGGACGTATTAATGAAACAGATGAAATCCATGGAATTGAAACATTTAATAGTGTCGATAATATCTACAAAAAAGTATTTATCAAAGATCGTACCATTGTAGGCGCTGTCCTGTATGGAGATATTGAGGAGGGCAACCGCTTCTACAATATGATGAAAAAAGGCGATACGATTGATGATTATACATTAGTATCTATATTGCATAAAGCAGGTGAAGTCGATGCAATCAGTGTTGCAGAAATGGATGATGATGAAACGATATGTGGCTGTAATGGCGTATGTAAAGGAACTATCGTGAGTGCGATTCAAGAAGAAGGATTGACATCAGTGAATGAAGTGACCAAAGCGACTAAAGCAGGGAACTCTTGTGGTAAGTGTAAATCGCAAATTGCAGAGTTACTTGAACATACATTAGGTGAGGACTTTGTAGCGACTGCACCAACTGGCATTTGTGCGTGTACAGATTTAACGCGAGACCAAATTGTGACGCAAATACGTGCGAAAGGACTCAAAACCTCAAAAGAAGTCCGCCACGTGTTAGATTTTAAAGACAAAGGGGGATGTCCGAAATGTCGCCCAGCGATTAATTACTATTTGAACATGGTCTATCCTCACGAGCATGAAGATGAAAGAGCATCACGATTTGCGAATGAGCGCTATCACGCCAATATTCAAAAAGATGGGACATTCTCAGTTATTCCACAAATGCGTGGGGGTGTCACTGATGCAGATCAATTAATACGTTTAGGTGAAGTTGCGAAAAAGTATCATGTCCCACTCGTCAAAGTGACGGGTTCACAAAGAATTGGACTTTACGGCTTGAAAAAAGAAGAGCTCCCTCAAGTATGGGAAGAATTAGGGATGCGTTCAGCATCAGCATATGCGAAGAAAACACGTTCAGTCAAAAGTTGTGTGGGAAAAGAATTTTGTCGATTTGGCACACAGTATACGACTCAGTTAGGTATTCGATTAGAAAAAACATTCGAATATATTGATACGCCACATAAATTTAAAATGGGTGTATCAGGATGTCCAAGAAGCTGTGTCGAATCAGGCGTGAAAGATTTTGGTGTCATCGGTGTTGAGAATGGCTTCCAAATTTTCGTGGGCGGTAACGGTGGAACAACTGTTGAAGTCGCGGAGCATCTTACAACAGTCGAAACAGAAGATGAAGTGATTCAGTTATGTGGGGCTTATATGCAATATTACAGAGAAACAGGGATATATGCAGAACGTACAGCACCATGGTTAAGACGATTAGGATTTGATCACATCAAAGCAGTCGTACTTGATCCAGAAAAACAAAAAGCATTGTTTAATCGTATTATGGATGCTAAAGAAGCGGTATCAGAAGAACCTTGGAATGCCATTATCAATAATGAAGAAAAGCAAAAAATATTTGAAGTTGAGAAGGTGTAAAAATCATGCTACAAGAAAAAGTAAAAGTTGCACATATATCAGAACTTGAACCTTTAATTGGTAAAAAAATCATTGTCAATGGCATTCAAATTGGACTTTTTTTAATGGAAAATGGTGATATTAAAGCCATTCATAACGTATGTCCACATAAAGAAGGACCATTGTCAGAGGGAACAGTGAGCGGGCATTATGTTTTTTGTCCATTACATGATCAAAAAATTGATTTAAACAGTGGTGAAGTTCAAGAACCAGATGAAGGCTGTGTTGCGACATATGCGGTAGAAGTAAAGGATGGAGATATATACGTATGTCTCTAATCGAAAAGGGTAAAGTTTATTTAGTGGGAGCAGGACCAGGCAATCCGCTCTACTTAACTCGCAAAGCCGAACGATGTATACAAAAAGCGGACGTTATTTTATACGATCAACTTGTAAACCCCTTTATTTTACAATTATCAAAACCAAGTGCGGAATGGATTCATGTTGGGAAAACGCCTTATACAAAATATATAAAACAAGAACGTATCAATGCATTATTAGTTGAAAAAGCGAATGAATATCAGACAGTTGTTCGACTTAAAGGTGGAGATCCAGCGATATTTGGACGTGTTGCTGAAGAAGTCGAAACATTAAAAGCGCATGGTATTCACTTTGAAATCGTTCCAGGTGTTACAGCAGCAAGTGCAGCAGTGAGTCAATTAGAGAGAGGATTAACTGAAAGAAATGTATCTACAAATATTACATTTACAACAGGACACTTCAAAAATAACGAAGACAATGAAATTGATATCACAACGTTAACTCACAATGGAACATTAGCGATATATATGGGGATTAAACGCTTGCCGCAACTAATGCAACAGATTAAGTCGCATATTCAAAAAGACTTTCCAGTGGCAGTTGTGTTCAATGCATCATGTCATAATCAATATATCGTGACAGGTACTGTAACAACGATAGTCGATCGAATAGCACAATTACCGGAACGACTCGGCCCAGGTATCACTATCGTTGGAGATGTAGCAAGAGAGATTCAGTCTGACACAGTATTACCTTTACAATCTCCAGACATTATTTTATTACAAGGACCAAAAGACGCTTGTTTATCACTTGCATATGACTTATATGAACAAGGTCAAGTGGCCTATCTAGATTACCAAAATGATAATACTATTCACCACACTCAGCGTCAAAAAATAACTGAGTTGATCCAACAGACACGTATTACAGAAATCATTAAATTATAAAAAGAATCAAAAGGCAAGGATAAAAAGCAGTAGGATTAGAGTCTGGGGCATCAATCCCAAAAATAATAGCGTAGAGATGATTGAATCACCTCTATGCTTTTCTTTTATCAATCATTCGTATTGTTTGGCTCGCATTTCCTAGGGGATGGGTCGAGCCCTGGTCTCGACGCTCATCCTATTCCCTCAGGCGTCTCGCCAACAATACGACGTTATATATGTGTCATTTTACATCAAAACACTTTAAAAAAGCCTTTTTCGTAGCATTTAATTGTAGAAAAACTTCGAGATATTTATGTCCCAGCCTGGTCCAGATGAAAAAACTGCTATATCCTAGCCTTTTTTAAATAGATGAATCTATTTTACGTAAATCATAAATAAATTTTATGAAACTTTAATTTAAAGTTCATTAAATATGCTAGGATATATGAGAATACAATAAAAAAGGGGGATTTAAATGAAAAATAGGATTTTACCCATCATACTAATGATATGTTGTGTAATGGGGATATTACTTGCATTCGATGGTCCATCTGTTCATGCAGACGAACTAGTACCATCAAATCAACAATCTGGTGAAACTGTAGAAAAGGTTGATACAGTTATACCCAAATCTCAAGCTGATACAGAAAGTCAAGTGACTGAACAAGATACAACGACAGAACTTTCTAATGACAATCCAGAGCAATCATCAAAAGTAAATGCACTCAAAGCAAATCAAAACCAAGAGATAAATAAAATCGAATCACAACAAGATAATGTTAAGCAATCAGAAACAGTACCGTCAATAGAGCCTGAAGACACAGCGCAAAATACTGATTCAATGAAAGCTGAAGGTGCACAACAACCAGCACTGCGAGCTACTACACAATCTGAAAATAGCAATCAAGCTCATGATACGAAGCGTACGATTTTACATACAAATGACATACATGGGCGAATGGTGGAAGAAGATGGTCGTGTCATTGGGTTGCCTAAACTTAAGGCAATCAAAGAACAAAAGCAGCCTGATTTAATGGTTGACGCGGGCGATGCATTCCAAGGATTGCCTCTTTCGAATCAATCTAAAGGTGAAGAAATGGCTAAAGCAATGAATGAAGTCGGCTATGATGCGATGGCAGCTGGAAATCATGAATTTGACTTTGGTTATGACCAATTGAAAAAATTAGAAGGGATGTTAAACTTTCCAATCTTAAGTTCTAACGTGTATAAAGACGGAAAATTATCCTTTAAACCTTCAGTCATCATTGAAAAAAAGGGTTTGAAATATGGTGTAATCGGTGTGACGACACCCGAAACCAAAACGAAGACAAGTCCTGTAGGGATTAAAGGCGTGACATTTACAGATCCATTAAAAAGTGTCATACGTGAAATGGATAAGCTCAACGGTCAAGTGGATATTTTTGTTATTTTATCTCATTTAGGCATTGATGAAACGACGAAAGAGGTATGGCGTGGTGATTATTTAACGAAACAGTTAAGTCAGAATAAAAACTATCAAGTCCCTATTTTTGTCATTGATGGTCATTCACATTCTGTACTACAAAACGGTGAAACTTTTGGACATGATCTCCTTGCACAAACTGGTACAGCACTTGCAAATATTGGCCAAATTACATTTGATTATCATGATGCACATGTTGAAAATGCGAAAGCGTCATTGATTTCAGCTGAAGATGTCAAAAATGTCGTTCCTAATGCAGCATTACAAAATCAAGTGGAACAAGCTAATAAGCAATTTTTAGCGGAAACATCAGAAGTGATTGTTCCAAATCATACCATCGATTTGATGGGAGAACGTGAAGCGGTTCGTACAGGTGAGACAAATCTAGGCAATGCTATCGCTGATGCTATGGAGGCATATGGTCAAACTGGATTTAGTCATCCATCAGATTTTGCAGTTACGAACAGTGGTGGCATTCGAGCATCAATTAAAAAAGGAGAAGTTACCCTTAATGACATTATGACTGTTTTGCCATTTGGTAATACAATTGCACAAATTCAAGTTAAAGGAGATGATGTTCTAAAAGCCTTTGAACAAAGTCTAAGTGCACAAGTTGTAGAAACAAATGGTCAAAAGCAACTCGCTGCTAGTGGTGGGTTCCTTCAGATTTCTCGTTCTATTCGTGTTTATTATGATTTAGACCAAGAACCTGGGAACCGCGTTCGTGAAGTGCAATTATTTAATCATCAAACAAATCGATTTGAACCACTTGATTTAAATCGAACATATTATGTTGCGACAAATGATTTTACCGCTTCAGGTGGAGATGGCTATGATATGTTTATCGGCCCTCGTGAAGAAGGGGTATCTCTTGATAAAGTTTTTGCAGATTACTTGAAGGTGGCAGATCTTTCGCAATATGATACGACACAACCAGTTCGTATCATTAATGGTGTACCCGAGTCAACATCTCAAAATACATCAGAAGGGCAGCCTGAAATCGAGAAGATACAAACACATCCAAAAGTCGAACAACAACAGATTGGACAGGCATCAGGATTTTCAAACGATAGCGCAACGCAACAAACAAATACTTCTCATTCAGTTGCAACAATATCTAATTCTCATCTACAAGCGTTAGGCAATGCTTCAGAAACGTTGAACGTGGCATCAGGAAAAATGATGCTATGGGATAAAACGATTACTGAATCAAAACATCATTTGCAGCTTACATCAGTAGACGAGACATTTAGCAATGAACACTCTACAGCTCAAAAGAATAATCATGCGCGTGTTGACGTTTTACCTGAAACAGGAACGAATGAAGCAATACCACTAGGATTAGGCCTTATGATGATAGGTGCAGGTATGGTCGTAGTGAGGTTTAGACGTCATCATTCACAAATTTAAAATGAAGTATCAGACTAGATTGACGCCATAGTTGAAGGTGTGCAATCTGGTCTTTTTTTGGAATGGCAAGCTTTTTGAGACTGGAAGTGGTGTTCAACTGTTTTGATAGGGATTCTCCTTAGTTAAATAGGCATTTCCCTAATATCGTGAAAAATTGAACAAAGGTAAAATAGTGATAACTAGGAAAGTCTATGGGAATGAGGAGGATAAAAATGGCAAAATTTGGATTAAATTTTTTTAAGCCAACTGAAAAGTTCAATGGCAACTGGTCAGTATTGGAGCATAAAAGCCGTGAATGGGAGAAAATGTATCGAGAAAGATGGAGTCATGACAAAGTTGTGCGTACGACCCATGGTGTGAATTGTACGGGATCGTGCTCTTGGAAAGTATTTGTCAAAAACGGTGTCATTACATGGGAAAATCAACAAATTGACTATCCAAGTTGTGGCCCAGATATGCCAGAGTTTGAGCCGCGTGGATGTCCTCGTGGTGCTTCTTTTTCTTGGTATGAGTACAGTCCATTGCGTATTAAATATCCATATATTAGAGGGAAACTTTGGGAATTGTGGACCGCTGCATTAGAAGAACATCAAGACCCTATAAAAGCTTGGGCCTCTATCGTAGAAGATGAGGACAAAGCGCGTATATACAAATCTGCACGAGGAAAAGGCGGCCATATTCGTGCAAAGTGGAAAGATGTCTCTCAATTAATTGCAGCACAATTAATTTATACTATCAAAAAAGATGGTCCGGACCGTATAGCTGGATTCACACCAATTCCTGCGATGTCTATGATTAGCTATGCAGCGGGCGCGAGATTTATCTCACTTCTAGGTGGAGAAATGTTAAGTTTTTATGATTGGTATGCTGACTTACCACCTGCTTCACCACAAATTTGGGGTGAACAAACAGATGTACCAGAATCAAGTGATTGGTATAACGCATCCTATATTATGATGTGGGGATCAAATGTCCCGTTAACACGTACGCCAGATGCACACTTTATGACGGAAGTTCGTTATAAGGGCGCAAAAGTGGTTTCTGTAGCGCCAGACTATGCCGAAAATGTCAAGTTTGCAGATAACTGGCTAGCCCCTAATCCAGGTACCGATGCGGCATTAGCACAAGCAATGACACATGTTATCTTACAAGAATTTTATGAAGACCAACCGTCGGAAATGTTTATCAATTATGCGAAACAATATTCAGATATGCCATTTATTATTCGCCTTGATCAAGATGATAACGGTTATAAAGCTGGACGATTTTTGCGTTCGAGTGACTTTGGAGGTACGACTGAAAATAGTGAGTGGAAACCAGTTGTGATTGATGCAAACACCGACACAATTCAAGTTCCAAATGGCACAATGGGACAGCGCTGGGAAGAAGGTAAACAATGGAACTTAAAGCTTGAAAATGAAAATGGTGAAGCAATTGACCCTGCCATGACAGTTGCGAATGGAGCACACAGCATTGAAACGATTCAGTTTCCATATTTTGATAATGATGGGAATGGAATTTTTGAACGTCCTATACCAGTTCGTCACGTTAAACTAGCGAATGATGAGGACGTATTAGTGACTACAGTTTACGACTTAATGGCAAGTCAATACGGTGTTAAACGCTTTAATCATGTGCTTGAAGCAAAAGGATTTGATGATACTGAATCGTTTTATACACCAGCATGGCAAGAAAAAGTAACTGGTGTTAAAGCCAACGTGATTACACAAGTGGCACGAGAATTTGCTCAAAATGCGATTGATACAGGTGGCCGCTCTATGATTATTATGGGTGCGGGTATTAATCATTGGTTCAACTCAGATACGATTTATCGTTCAATCCTTAACCTAGTGATTTTATGTGGATGTCAAGGCGTCAATGGTGGCGGATGGGCACATTATGTAGGTCAAGAAAAATGTCGTCCAATTGAAGGATGGAGTACGATTGCTTTTGCCAAAGACTGGCAAGGTCCACCACGTCTACAAAACGGGACAAGTTGGTTCTATTTTGCAACGGATCAGTGGAAATATGAAGAATCAGGTGTTGACCGATTAGCCTCTCCTTTAGCGGATAGTATTAAATTGCAACATCCAGCAGACTATAACGTTTTAGCAGCACGTAATGGCTGGCTGCCATCTTACCCGCAATTTGACCGCAATAGTTTGTTATGGGGAGAAGAATCGCGAGACCGCGGTGAATTTACAAATGAAGCGATTTTAAAACAAGCGATTGAAGATGTAAAGACACGTCAAACTAAATTTGCTGTTGAAAATCCAGGATTACGCAAAAATCATCCGAAAACCTTATTCGTGTGGCGTTCAAACTTAATCTCAAGTTCGGCTAAAGGTCAAGAATATTTTATGAAACACTTACTTGGAACAAAATCTGCGTTAATGGCTGAACCTAATGAAAAAGATAAGCCTGAAGAGATTGAGTGGAGCGATGATACTGTTGGAAAGTTAGATTTGCTTGTATCGCTTGATTTTCGTATGACGGCGACACCTTTATATTCCGATATTGTGTTACCTGCAGCAACATGGTACGAAAAACATGATATTTCATCTACAGATATGCATCCATTTATTCATCCGTTCAATCCGGCTATTGATCCATTATGGGAGTCGCGTTCAGATTGGGACATCTTTAAAACTATTAGTAAAACATTTTCAGAGATGTCACGTGTGCATTTACGAGGAACGTTTAAAGATGTTGTGACGTCTCCTTTAGCGCATGATTCAAAGCAAGAAATCTCTCTTGCATACGGTAAAGTCTATGACTGGACTAAGGGAGAAGTTGAAGCTATACCAGGAAAGACGATGCCAGGATTTGCAGTTGTTGACCGTACGTATACAGATGTTCACGATAAGTTCATTTCAGTCGGACCATTACTTGAAAATGGCAAAGTAGGAGCCCATGGCGTGAGCTTCTCTGTTAAAGAAGAGTACGACGAATTACGTAGCATGGTCGGAACATGGGATGATGATACGGTGAAAAAGAATAAGCCACGTATTGATACAGCGCGTAAAGTGGCAGATGTCATTTTAAACGTATCATCAGCATCTAATGGACGTGTATCTCAAAAATCATATGAAGATTTAGAAGCACAAACAGGAGTGACACTGAAAGATATTTCCGCAGAACGAGCATCCGAGAAGATTACATTTTTAAACATTACATCTCAACCTCGTGAAGTCATTCCAACAGCGGTATTCCCAGGGTCTAATAAACAAGGGCGTCGCTATTCTCCATTCACTACGAATATTGAACGCCTTGTACCTTTTAGAACATTGACAGGTCGTCAAAGCTACTACATCGACCATGAAGTCTTTTTACAATTTGGTGAGGCATTGCCTGTATATAAACCGACATTACCGCCAATGGTATTTGGTACAAAAGATAAAGAAGTCAAAGGTGGCGTAGATGCACTTGTGTTGAGATATTTAACACCACATGGGAAATGGAATATTCATTCAACGTATCAAGATAATCAACATATGTTAACACTTTTCAGAGGTGGGCCTACAGTATGGATTTCAAATGAAGATGCGGTACAACATGATATTCAAGACAATGATTGGTTAGAAGTTTATAACAGAAATGGCGTTGTGACAGCGAGGGCTGTCGTTTCTCATCGTATGCCTAGAGGGACAATGTTTATGTATCACGCACAAGATAAACATATCGAAACACCGGGATCCGAAATATCTGGAACGCGAGGCGGGTCACATAACGCTCCGACACGAATTCACTTAAAGCCGACACAATTAATGGGAGGATATGCACAGATTAGTTATTCATTTAACTACTATGGTCCCATTGGAAATCAACGAGATGTGTATGTTGCAGTGAGAAAGATGAAAGAGGTGGATTGGCTTGAAGATTAAAGCGCAAGTAGCAATGGTATTAAATCTAGACAAATGTATTGGGTGTCATACGTGTAGTGTGACCTGTAAAAGTACATGGACAAATCGACCTGGTGCAGAATATATGTGGTTTAACAACGTCGAAACAAAGCCAGGTATTGGCTATCCAAAAAGATGGGAAGATCAAGATCATTATAAAGGGGGATGGACACTTAATAAAAAAGGTAAGCTAGAACTAAAATCTGGCACACGTATTAATAAAATTGCCTTAGGTAAAATATTCTACAATCCTGATATGCCAGTGATTAAAGATTATTATGAGCCTTGGACGTATAATTATGAACACCTTACGACTGCTAAAAATTCAAAGCATACGCCTGTTGCTAAAGCGCATTCAGTCATGACGGGTAATCGTATGGATATTGATTGGGGACCAAACTGGGAAGATGATTTAGCAGGTGGTCATATAACAGGACCACAAGACCCTAATATTCAAAAAATTGAGGAAGACATCAAATTTAATTTTGATCAAACGTTTATGATGTATTTGCCGAGATTATGCGAACATTGTTTAAACCCAAGTTGTGTCGCATCATGCCCTTCTGGAGCAATGTATAAACGAGATGAAGATGGCATTGTACTCGTAGACCAAGATGCATGTCGTGGTTGGCGTTACTGTATGACAGGTTGCCCATACAAGAAGGTTTATTTTAATTGGAAAACAAATAAAGCTGAAAAATGCACATTCTGTTTTCCTCGAGTTGAAGCAGGTATTCCGACAGTATGTTCAGAAACATGTACAGGTCGCATGCGCTATTTAGGCGTATTACTTTATGATGCAGATCGTGTACAAGAAGCAGCCTCAGTAGAGAATGAGCAAGATTTGTATGAAAAGCAATTAGATTTATTTTTAAATCCATTTGATGAAGATGTAATTGAACAAGCTGAAAAAGACGGTATTTCACAAGATTGGATAGAAGCAGCTCAAAATTCGCCGATTTATAAATTAGCAATTGAATATAAATTAGCGTTTCCACTTCATCCTGAATATCGTACAATGCCCATGGTTTGGTACTGTCCGCCGCTCAGTCCAATTATGAATTATTTTGAAGGTAAAAATTCAACTCACAACCCTGATGCCATCTTCCCAGCGATTGAAGAGATGCGTCTACCTGTTCAATATTTAGCTGAACTTTTTACTGCGGGCGATACAAAGGCAGTCAAAGGGTCCTTACAACGTATGGCAATGATGAGAAGTTATATGCGTGCAGAAAATACAGGACGAAATTTTGATATGTCGCGTCTTGACAGAGTCGGGTTAACAGAAAGACAAGCCAAAGATATGTATCGTTTGCTAGCGATTGCGAAACATGAAGACCGATTTGTGATTCCTACTTCTCATAAGGAACAATATATGGACACGTATGCTGCTCAAGGAAGTCAGGGATATGGTGGTGAATATTTTGGAGCGAATTGTGATGGCTGTGGCGTTCCTGTAGGTGCTGGTGGTAAAACGGGACAAGAAATATACAACGATAATTTCTATGGAGGGATTTTCCGTGATTAACCTCGAAACTTTAGAATACTACAAAGACACATTAGGTTACATGAGCCAACAATTAAGTTTTCCGGAAAAATTAACATTTCACCCTCAAACATTTGATGAGATATTCAACGAGGCGCACCCTGCTTATCCTCACGTGAAACGATATCGCGAGTTAATGTATGAAAAGAGCTTATCAGAAATTAAAGCGCTCTATACTGATACATTTGACTTTAACAAAAAAACGACATTGTATATGACTTTCAATAAGTTTGATACACAAAAAGAGCGAGGACAAATGCTCGCAAAACTTAAGGTATTATACGAAATGTTCGGGTTAGAAATGCCGTCATCAGAGTTATCAGATTATCTACCTTTAATGTTAGAGTTTTTATATGCTGTCCGTTTAGATGGAGATGCACGTGCACAAGAAAATATGCAATTACTTATTATGATTATTGAGGACGGTACTTATCCAATTATGAAACATTTAGAAGAAAAAGAAAATCCGTACGGTTATTTAATTCGTGGACTCCGTGAAACGTTAAAACACTGTATTGTACAAGACAATGAGGTGATCGGGCATGTTTAATCAATTTTTATGGGTGATATTTCCATATCTTTGTCTTGCAACCTTTATCATTGGTCATATTGCACGATATCGATTCGATCAATTTTCTTGGACTGCTAAATCGAGTGAATTTATAGAAAAGAAACAACTTAAATGGGGGAGCTTATTATTTCATTTAGGGATTATACCTGTATTTTTCGGTCATGTTGTAGGATTGCTTATTCCGGCACATTGGTTAGAATCTGTAGGAGTGAGTAACCATATCTACCATATTGGTGCTGTGTATATTGGTAGTATTTTTGGTATAATAACACTAGTTGGAATGTTTTTGTTAACGGCTAGACGTGTTACAAAGCAAAATGTACGTCGCTTGAGTTCGGCATCAGATATTTTCGTTAATATTTTATTATTAGTGATAGTATGTGTAGGGTGTTATGCAACTTTAGTGACAAATGCGACAACGCCTGACTTTGATTATCGTCAAACCATTTCAATTTGGTTTAGAGGATTGTTTATGTTTAGTCCAGATGCGCACTTAATGACACAAGTCCCGTTGGCATTTCAATTACATGTATTATTAGGATTTACAATTATGGCTTGTTGGCCTTTTACACGCCTCGTGCATGTATGGAGTGTACCGGTCTCTTATGCAAGCCGCAGTTACATTATTTATCGTAAACATAAAGCTTAATATGGAGTGATGGCCGTGAAACAGATTGATTTGACTCAATATGAGTATCAAGACGAATTAGAGAGATTACGTCACGAATATCAATTTGATTTTGCTGGCATCGCCTTACCTATAGATGACCACGCTTGTACTAAAATTAAATGGAGATACGTATCCGGTAATTTAAATGAACGGTATCAACGTATTATTCTAAGACATGGTCGAGGTGTAGCAGGCAATGTCATGAAAACAGGTAAACCCATGATCATTGCCGATGCGACACAAGATGAAATCCAAAACACATTGTTTAATTTTCCAATTATTATCAGTGAAGAATTGACGTCACTTATTGCGATACCGCTTTGGCACAGTCATCGTGTCAAAGGGGTGTTGTTATTTGGACAACGTCATCATAAAAAACTACCCAAAATCGCTGAAAACATCTCTAATATTAAAGGGATCGGAATTTTCACAAGTGAAGATAAGGTGATGTTATAGTGAAACCACAATCTGAAGAACTCTCTCAATTTTTAAATGCTTATTATCAAAATACGTCCGAAATGATTATTTTTATTGACCAAGAAGGCAAAGTGATTTATATGAACCATGCGGCAAAGCGTGTCATATCCCCTAATAATATTTTTACAGAAGCGCCGCATACGATTTGTGGTAGGTGTGAAGGCCATACGAATGAGTATGGACTCCAGACTTGTTTCAATTGCTTTTTGGAATCAGAGGATTTAGGAGGATCAACGTTTCAAGTATTTATGAAAACAACAGATGACACGATTGAGCCTTTTACAGCATCTTATCAAACGATAGATGAAAAAAAGCAAATTAAAGCTTTTACATTACAAAACGTCACACCTCAGTTACAACGACAGGAAAAATTCTATCAACGCAACATGATGCAAAAAACGATTGCCGCTCAAGAAAATGAAAGAAAACGTATTTCTAGAGAGTTGCATGATGGTGTGGTGCAAGAGTTGATTAATGTCAATGTAGAGTTACGTTTGTTAAAGTACCAACAAGATATTGATACTTTAATCGAACATTCCAAAAATATAGAAGGTTTGATGGCCAAATTGATTGATGATATTAGAAATCTCTCACTTGAATTGAGGCCGTCTTCACTTGATGATTTGGGACTCAATGCTGCGTTTAAGTCTTATTTTAAACAGCTTGAAAATAACTATGGATTGATTGTCAATTATCACTATGACATGGAAGAGGAACGCTTTGATAATGAAATTGAAACCGTCGTCTATCGCGTCGTTCAAGAAGCGGTATTTAATGCGATGAAATATGCAGCTGTAGATACAGTCGATGTGAATGTACGTAAAGATGATATTCATTTATATGTGGAAGTGTCTGACCAAGGCCAAGGCTTTGATCCAAAAGATTCACCCAAAGGCTCTGGTTTAGGATTGTATGGTATGAATGAGCGTGCTGAATTGGTGAACGGGCACCTAAATATCGAAACACAAAAAGGGAAAGGTACGATTGTCACGTTAGAAGTACCGATTAACCAAAAGTGAGGGAACAAGAATGAAAATCGTAATTGCAGATGATCATGCAGTAGTACGGACTGGATTTTCAATGATCTTAAACTTCCAAGAGGATATGGAAGTGGTAGGTACTGCTGCAGATGGGGGAGAAGCTTACCAAAAAGTAATGGAACACGAGCCGGATGTACTCATTATGGATTTAAGTATGCCACCTGGTGAATCAGGGCTCATTGCTACTAGTAAAATTCTTGATAGTTTTCCTGATACTAAAATCTTAATCTTAACAATGTACGATGATGAAGAATATTTATTTCACGTTTTAAGAAGTGGTGCAAGTGGATATATTTTAAAAAATGCACCTGATGAACAATTGTTATTAGCAATACGTACGGTCTATCAAGGGGAAACATATATTGATCCTAAAATGACTACATCATTGGTCAAAGAATTTGTACAGTCATCTAAAAATGATGATTATTCGAATGATCCATTTAAAATTTTATCTAAGCGAGAACTGGAAATATTACCACTTATTGCTAAAGGATATGGCAATAAAGATATCGCGGAAAAGCTATTTGTGTCAGTTAAGACAGTCGAAGCGCACAAGACGCGAATTATGGACAAATTAGACTTAAAATCTAAACCTGAATTAGTCGAGTTTGCATTAAAGAAAAAATTACTTGATTTTTGAAGTGGGAAACAGTAACAAAATTGAGATTTGCATGGAATCTTAATATTGTTACTTTTTTTATGGGATTTTTAGAGGGGCGTAAACCACTTGGCAAAGATAGGGATACTCCTTCAAGTGTATAGGGGATATCCTTATGTTATCAAATTCACAATAACTGTAAACTAGACTTAAAGTTAATCATGCTTTAGTTAAATGAATGATTTCAGAATTGAAAAAGAAAAGGTGAATGAACGATGAATAAGTCTAGTGGTGGTTTACAATTAGCACTTCAAACATTAAGTTTGGTAGCTGGATTTATGGCGTGGAGTATTATAGCGCCATTAATACCATTTATTTCGCAAGATGTTACAATTTCAAGTGGTCAATTGTCTATTATTTTAGCCATTCCTGTAATCCTTGGATCGGTGTTGCGTGTCCCATTTGGATTTCTAACGAATATCGTTGGTGCGAAGTGGGTATTTTTTGGAAGTTTTATTGTTTTATTAATACCAATCTTTTTATTAAGTCAGGCGACATCACCAGGGTCATTAATGTTCGCAGGATTTTTCTTAGGTGTTGGGGGCGCGATTTTTTCAGTTGGTGTAACTTCAATACCGAAATATTTCTCAAAAGATAAAGTAGGACTTGCGAATGGTATTTATGGTATGGGGAACTTAGGAACGGCTGTCTCTGCCTTTTTAGCACCTTCTATTGCAGGCATGATTGGATGGCAAAATACAGTACGTAGTTATCTTATTGTAATGGTCGTTTTTGCTGTTGTCATGTTTATTTTAGGTGATAAAGATGAACCTAAAGTTACAGTGCCTCTTATTGAACAATCAAAAAAATTATTTGCTGATTATAAGCTTTATTATTTAAGCTTCTGGTATTTTATTACCTTTGGATCATTTGTGGCATTTGGCTTGTTTTTACCTAACTTTTTAGTGGAACATTTTGGTGTTGACAAAGTTGATGCAGGTATAAGAACAGGTGTGTTTATCGCATTAGCGACATTTCTACGACCATTAGGTGGCATATTAGGGGATAAATTTAATGCAGTCACAATGTTAAAAATATTTTTTACGCTAATGATTGCAGGTTCTTTAATTTTAGGGCTTTCTAGTCATATGGTGTTGTTTACAATAGGGTGTTTAACTGTTAGTGTTTGTGCGGGTATTGGTAACGGACTTGTCTTTAAGTTAGTGCCGTTTTATTTTACAAAGGAAGCAGGTGTAGCAAATGGTATTGTATCGATGATGGGAGGCTTGGGAGGATTTTTTCCACCTATCGTCATATCAATCGTGACATCAATGACAGGTACAAGCCATTTCGCATTTATCTTATTGTGCCTTTTGGGGCTCATTGCACTATGGACAATGTTTAATTTAGGAAAACGTGAAAACAAAATGAATATAGAAGTTTAACTTTATTGGAAAGTTAAGATGAGAACAGGCTGGGACATAAATATCTCTAAGTTTTCTTATAATGAGATGATTCAATCATTGATACGAAAGTGTATATTTTTAAAAGTATTTTAATGTAAAATGACATGTATATCACGTCGTATTGTTGGCGAGACGCCTGAGGGAATAGGATGAGCGTCGAGACCGGGGCTCGACCCATCCCCCTAGGAAATGCGAGCCAAACAATACAAATTATTTTAGGATTGATGTCCTAGCCTGTTTCAAATGGGAGAGACGACTTGAATTTTTATCTCTTATTTAATTGTCTTTGATAAAGTGGCGTTTGATAATAGTCTCGAGTACGACAGGTAATTCTTCAAAAGCGCTATTTTTATGAATCCGTTCGCTGACTTTATGGGCATCTTTTCCGATTGGACCACAATTGATTAATGGTGCTTGTATACGTTCAATAGCCTCAAACGGAATCGTATAAGTTTGGTCGAAAACGGGTGTATTCATTTCGTAAGCTTTGAACATAGAGCCACTTGGTGAGGGTGATACATAGCTCAAATCACTAATGCCATTAAAATAATGAA
This sequence comes from Staphylococcus felis, assembly GCF_003012915.1. Classification (NCBI taxonomy): domain Bacteria; kingdom Bacillati; phylum Bacillota; class Bacilli; order Caryophanales; family Staphylococcaceae; genus Staphylococcus; species Staphylococcus felis. Next base: position 1,119,545 of record NZ_CP027770.1, read on the forward strand.
TGCGCTGTGATGTTCGCTTGAATTTTGTCAGCAATGTATTTGATATTGTTTCACCAATTGATTCAATAAGTGGATGATATGATGCGTTTGTTGCTGGATAATAAGGTGGTGCAAAAAAAGTAATGGTCGTTGGACCTAATTCTCTACATAAATTTATCAATTGATCAACAATTTCGATAGATTGGCGATAAGGTTCTGATTCAACTGCAACAACATCGTCAATAATTTGTTGGACAGTTGAGAACTGGTGATGTTGGATGGCATGCTCATACAGTTCGTGATACGACATAACCTTCATATCAAAATCTAACGCAATACCCTCTTGACGAATGCGTTCTTCGTATACAGTCATTCCCTTCTGGACAGCGGATTTTACAGCCTGATTGAATTGTTCAAAGACAGCATCAGCATGTCTCTCAAATAAAAATAAATTAAATAAGGCAATCGATCTAAATGGTGTTTGGACATCGTATTGTAATTTAATATCGCGCATAAGTAAGCTGACTGGCATCGGTGTCGTTTCATCTTCAAATGTTTCTTTAAAGTCAAAACTATATTCAATTTCTTGTTGAATATAACTTAGAATGAAGTTTGAACTTAAACCAATTGCGGGTGTGCCTACATGCGTCTCACGGCCATAGACTAATACACTCGGCATAATTTTGCCAATAGACCCTGTATAATAGTAGTGATTGTGGTCATGACTTGCTTGTTGAAATGTCGGTTCACTATTTAAGTGGAGTTTAATGTCTAAATCATACTGCAGGCGTAGTTTGTCTAAATAGTTCACTGCAGCAAGCATCCCTTGAGAGTTGACTTCTTCATCGGGGACGGTTATTAAGACGAGATTCACATCCCAATTTTCAATGGTAGCTTTTTCGAGAAGTGACATGTGAAGCATTAACCCAGGTTTCATATCCATAGAGCCACGACCAAATGCATAGTCTCCTGATTTTAAATCTTTAATACTGTCTTGATCTAAGTATGTTTGATTTTGGTGAAAAGAGTGTGTGATTTCGTCCATATCAAAAGCGTGACCTTGAAGTGTCCCGTAGTCTTCAATGCCTACAGTATCGTAGTGACTGATTAATGTTACAGTCTGTTTTGAATGAGGCGCTCTATATAGTGCAACAACAGCATGACGTTGATCTTTCGTTGGGACAAGATGGATCAATTCAGGATGTTGTTTATAATAATTTAATGTCATAAGTTCATCTTGAATCATATATGGAAATTGTCTCTCGCCTGAAGAATGGGTCACACTTGAATGTGCAACTAATTGCTTCAGTAATGTTTCGCGAGACAATTTAGATTGCCACTTAGTAAGCATAAATATCTCTCCTTTAGTCACATTGGTATTACTCTTATGTATTGTAAAAGGTTTAGAAGAATTTAACAACTTGATTGACGATGAATATGACGTTTATGTGACTAACTGCTTTGTCATAACGATATAAGGCCTGTTTGTGATAAGATGTTATAAAAGTAGAGTAATAGATGGGGGACAAACCGAACATGCTAAAAAAAGTAATAGGCTTTATAGCTGCAGCGATATTATTATTTGTACTAGTGGCAGCAGGTTTCTTTACATTTAAAGCGTATCAAAAAAGCCAAAATGTAAAGATGATCGATCAATATTTAACAGAAAAAAAGTTAACAAATAAGATTATTAATGAACAAACCGAATACGATTCGCGTAAAGGTATATTTTATAAAGAGCTGACATTAAAAGGTGATAAAGATAATACGTATATTGCACAACCGCTGAGTTTAAAGCGAGGATTTTTCTTACAAGGCTTTGATAATGAATCGAAAGAGCTAGATAAAAAAGCACCTTATAATTTTTTTGATGAAGATTATAAGCTTAAGTAACGATATGATTTCAATACAATGAACATTAGGGCATCACGAAGAAGACCGGTCCATCAGTAACGATGTATCTTTTCTTCATGAACAACCTAATGTTTCATTGTTTTTTAGTTTGAAGTTGGCCTTATTGACATATCACGGATGAATTTAGTGTTTCTTGTTCGTTATCGTCTAATCATTATTGTTTTTATTTTAATATTGTTAAAAATATAAAGTTTGATGAACACATCTTATTAAAAAATTTGATATGATAATATTAAAATATATAAAGGGGTTGTGATCGTTATGAAAAATACGAAGCAATTATTAAAGCAATTAACCGACATAGATGGTATCGCTGGACATGAGTATGATGTCAAAAAAGAGATGACTTCATTATTAGAGCCTAATAGTGATGAAATGATTTATGACAATTTGGGTGGTGTTTTTGGTAAAAAGAACACGCAAACAGGCCAACGTACAGTAATGGTGGCGGGTCACCTAGATGAGATTGGTTTTATTGTCACTAAAATCACAGATCAAGGGTATATTCGCTTTACACCGATTGGCGGATGGTGGAATCAAGTGATGTTGTCTCAAAAGATGACAATCACAACTGATGAAGGTCAAAAAATAAGAGGCATTATTGGTTCGACACCGCCCCATGTTTTGAGTCAAGAGGCACGTCAAAAACCCGTTCAGATTAAAAACATGTATATTGATATAGGGGCAAAAGACAAAGCAGAAGTAGAAGCGGCAGGTATCGAAATTGGTAATATGATTACACCGTATTCTGAATTTGAAACATTACTGAATGACAATTATATTACTGCCAAAGCGATTGATAATCGTTATGGATGTGCATTAGCTGTTGATTTATTAGATGAAGTTAAAGATGAACAATTAGATATTCATTTAGTTGCAGGCGCTAATGTTCAAGAAGAAGTCGGTTTAAGAGGGGCGAAAGTAGCAGCACACCAAATCAAGCCTGACCTTGCAATTGCAGTGGATGTAGGTCTAGCTTATGATTCACCAGGTCTTGAAAATGAAGGAGATGTAACGATTGGAAAAGGTCCTATCATTTTGAATATGGACGCAACTAATATTGGTCATGTAGGATTGATTCGCCATATCAAAAAGGTTGCAAAAGCAAACAATATCGATATTCAATTTGACTCCATGTCAGGAGGCGGAACGGATGCTGGTTCTATTCATACGGCATTAGATGGTATTCCATCTGTTGTAATTTCTATTCCGTTACGTTACATGCATTCAAATGTGTCAGTGATGAGTATAGAAGATTATCAAAATGCAGTAAAACTCGTCACAGAAGTAGTGCGTTCATTAAATGATGAAACAGTTGATGAGATAATCTGGTAACACCTACCCCCATTTGGATAAGTGAAATAATCAGTAAGAGGTTAAGATAACGTTGTCGCATAATGATTATATGACAACGCTCTTAACCTCTTTAAAATGTTTAAAGGAGTTCATCATGGAAAGTGATAGTATTGAAAACCATGCAATATGCTTATGAACGCTTGCGAAAGTCGCTAAATGATATTGTTTATCTATAAAGAGCATGATATCTTAAAGGGAATACATATTAAATGGGGGTGAGTATAGGTGAATCAATCGGCTCATTTAAAAAAGCGTTGGATAGGTTATTTACTTGTCATCATTGGAGCGTCGTTTTGGGGGATTGGTGGTACAGTTTCACAATGGTTATTCCAAAATGCTAACCTTGAAGTGACATGGTTTGTATCTGTCAGACTCATCATATCAGGATTACTTTTAATTATTATCGCGTTTTTTACTCAAGGACCGAAAGTGTTTGTTATTTGGTGGGATAAGCATGCAGTCTTTAAAATTATAGTTTACGGGTTATTGGGAATGTTGGCTGTGCAATATACATTTATGTCATCAATTAACCATGGTAATGCTGCTGTTGCGACACTGTTACAATATTTAGGACCTATTTTTATCATTTTTTATTTAGTATTTACGAAAGTTACTCAATTAGGCCGTAAGGAAGTTTTAGCAGTGCTATTAGCTGTATCTGGAACGTATTTGCTATTAACAAATGGCAATATTGAAAATTTACAAGTTCCTGTTATTGCTATTGTCTGGGGACTTGCTTCTGCTGTTGCACTTGCATTTTATACGATTTATCCAGTCAAACTTTTGGCGAGATGGGGCTCGTTGAATGTTGTAGGTTGGGCTATGCTCATTGGAGGCATCGTTCTTAGTTTTATCCATCCGCCGTGGGAAGTGGCGCTTTCGAGTTGGACCTTAGAAACACATCTTTATTTTTGGTTTGCGATTATTTTTGGAACGATGTTTGCCTTTTGGTTTTATATTGAGAGTTTAAATTATCTGTGGCCTCATGAAGCAGGTTTATTAGGTACGATTGAACCACTGATGGCACTTTTAGCCTCTGTTGTATGGTTGAATGTGTCATTTGGCTTATGGCAACTTTTAGGTGTGTGCTTAATTATTTTAATGGTTGTGGTGTTGTCGGTAATGAAGAAATAAGTAATCGAAGTACGTGGCGTAATAGCAAGAGTCGTTACATTGTGAGGATGCGTAACGACTCTTTCAAATATGAAATTAGTGAGACATATCCATTTCGTGGATTTGCATCATTAGACCGTGAGGCACATCATCATGGTCTACAACTTCTTTTTTGATGAAATGTGATTCATCATCTTTATTCGCAACTAATTTTACGAAATCTCCTTTTTGAGGTTGGAAATTATCATCAGTAGGGATTTTAACATTTTCTTCAATTGTTTTTTCAGATTCACTTATCACTTTTTCGGCTGTTGTATTATCTTTCATATAGCCATAGTAAGTTTCTTTTTGACCTGACATCATGATTGCAACGATAATAGCAACAGTGATAACAAGCATCACTACTATTAAAATAATACCTAGTGTTTGTTTTTGTTTCATTCTTTTGACTCCTTTTTTGAGTTTGGTTTAATTGTATAGGATAGTTTTAATTTCTAAAAGTTATTTTACATTTATATTGTGACAATTTTATGACGTTCTAAAATGAGAGAGTGTATTAAGGTGCAGTGACTGGCAAACAAAATGCAACATGTGGAAGACCATGATCGTATCATATCGGCTAAATGAATGGAGGGAATGCAATGAATCATTTAAGGGAAACGCAACGACTACAAAATAATGGATTATTAGTGATAGGTATCGTTCTCGTTGCATCCACTTTACGGGCGCCTCTAACAGCTGTTGGGCCCATTATTGAGCAAATTAAGTTAGATTTGGAGATTAATAATGGTGTTGCAGGTATGATTACTACGATACCACTTTTAATATTTGGTATCGTATCTCCTTTTGTCTCCAAAATGATGGCGCGCATCTCGATGGCGCATATTTTATGCTATGCATTGCTATTGACAATGATAGCACTTATATTGCGTGTATCTGGTGGGGTTATCCCTTTTTTTGTAGGGACGATAATGTTAGGTGTATCTATTGCATGTGGTAATGTGACATTGCCTGCATATGCTAAATGGCAATTTCCTTTACAAATTGGGGTGATTACAGGTATTTATAGCGCAACGATGAACCTTACAGCAGGACTAGGTGGTGGAGTCAGTTATCCTTTATCTGCCATGACATCATTAGGTTACCGGTTCTCATTAATATTTTGGATTGTATTTGTAGTGATGGCACTTCTATTATGGTTACCCCAAACGAAACGAATGAGTCAATCTCATTATGAAAAAGAGACAAAAGCAACCAAAGTGATCGCCTCGAAAATGGCATGGGCCGTTGCATTGACTATGGCCTTCCAAAGTATGACGTTTTATAGTGTAGTTGCTTGGTATCCGTCGATTCTTATAAGTAAAGGTGTTGAAGCGGAGTGGGCAGGTTACTTTTTAATGATAAATCAATTTGCACAGCTACCAATGACTTTTACATTTCCTATTTTGGCTGAAAAAATGAAAAATCAACGACTACTCATTCTAATTATCGTGGTGTTGATGTTCACAGGCTTTAGCTTATTATTTACAACTCAAGTATGGGCATTAATTCTAGCGATGATTTTAACAGGCATGGGTATTGGTGCATGTTTTAGTGTCTGTATGACCTTTTTTTCGATACGTGCCCGTACTATGAAAGGGAGTTTAGCACTGTCAGGTTTTGGGCAGTCGGTAGGGTATTTAGTAGCATCTCTTGGCCCATTATTATTAGGTGTGTCTCACGACTTAACGAAAACATGGAATGTAGCGATTGTGATGTTGATGTGTATGGCATTTTGTATTCTACTTGTTGGTCTGTATGCATCGAAATCTGCTTACGTTGAAGATGACTCATAAAGTATGCCCACAAATATTGCAAGATTTAACAGCATTTGTGGGCGTCTTGAATGAGTAAAGCGATTTAGAAGTGCTAATCTATAGTTTAGGAGTCTTTGTTTTGATTTTCATAGGCTTGAAGAAGCGTCTTCATATAATCGGCAATTGCATCGTTCATAGTTGAATCCTTTAATGCGAAACTTAATGTCGTTTTAACAAATCCGATTTTTTCACCAACATCATATCGTGTGCCTTCAAATTGATAAGCGTACACTTGATCATCTTGATTCAAACGTTCGATCGCGTCTGTTAATTGAATTTCACCGCCAGCCCCAATCTCTTGTGTGTCAAGATAATTAAAAATATCAGGTGTCAGTATATAGCGTCCCATAATTGCCAAATTAGAGGGAGCTGTCCCTTTTTTAGGTTTTTCGATGAATTGGTTAACTTTATAAAGGCGTTCTTTTTGAGTACTAGGTTCGACAATACCATAGCGATATGTCTCTTCATAAGGCACTTCTTGCACGCCGATGATAGATTTTCCTGTTTGATCGTACTGCTCAATTAATTGTTGTATGGCAGGTTTGTCTGATTCGACAATATCATCACCTAGCAATACAGCAAAAGGTTCATCACCGAAAAATTGTCGCGCGGTCCATATCGCATGGCCAAGCCCTTTTTGTTCTTTCTGACGGACATAAAAAATATTGGCTAGAGATGTTGAGTGTTGAACTTTCTCTAATAAATCAAATTTTTCCTTCTCTATTAATGTCGTTTCAAGCTCTTTTTGATTATCGAAATGATCTTCAATAGCACGCTTATGTTTACCAGTGACAATAATGATATCTTCTATTCCGGCACGTGAAGCTTCTTCAACGATATATTGAATCGTAGGTGTATCTAAAATGGGTAACATTTCTTTTGGCATCGCTTTTGTTGCAGGTAAAAAGCGTGTTCCTAGTCCTGCAGCAGGTATGATGGCTTTTTTTATTTTAGACATTCAAATAATCCTCCTATTAAATTAAAGTAGCATATTTAATTTTATTATAGTATAAAATGGTGCTGATGACTAAAGAGGTTAATAAAAGTAAAGAGAGAAAAAAGATGAACGGGGCTCGGATATCAAGTGAGCGCTCATTTTAATGACTATTCATTCTGCTATGCGCTCACTTTAGATATATCATCCCCGTCAAAAGATTGAATAAATCAATGTAGATGGAAGAAGGAACTTAGTAAAGATCATGACGTAATGTCGGTTGATGTTTAAAGATTTTAATGAGTTTAATTTCTCGATGGTTTAATGTGATGTTCAAATCATTATTTATAAAATCATGAATATTCACGTGAAGCTGTAAATGATTCATATGATTAATTTCTTCTATTAAATGTGTAGGTATATAATAATGTTGAATATTTGATGGCAACATGGACTCGACATTTGACAACTCATTTTGAAAACGATAGGTGGCCATCATATTTTTAGATAAATGATCAGATTTAATCACTTGATACTGACTTGTTGAATGAACACTCGACCGTGGTTTGATTAATTTATGATAATAATCAAACAATAAAATATGGTAGGCGTTTGACGTTTCACTAACAATGTATCGATCTGTCTGTGTCACATAATGGTCTTGGAATGGATACAACATATCATACACCAAATGGATTGCATTTTTATTACCATAGTGGTTGTAAAAGGACAGGCTTTGTTCGTCTTTAGGAATAAGCGGAAATGACAACCCATTGACTTGATGATTAAACATTAACAATAAATTCAAAAACAATTCAGGATAATCAGTTATCCGTTTCTTATATAGTATTTTTACGAATGATTCATTCAAATCGGCAAGAATAAAATGATAATTTGATTTAGGAATGATTTGAGTTAAATCGTCTATCATGCTTTGAAATAATTCGAAAGGTGTCTCATCTCTATACTCTTTTTGGTATGTGGCCCAGTTTAAATCTTTAAAGACCAACATATAATAATCAAATGTTATACCTTGGTCAAATAATTGCTGAATGATGCGATTTTTTTGTGACACGTAAGGTAAAGGAACGATTAGTGTAAACTGACAACTAGCAAATTGACTTTTTAAGTGTTGTCTCATGTAATCGATATCATGTACAGATAAATAGTCTACATCTAAGACAATATTTAAATTAAACGATGTCTTTTGAAAAGTAATGTTGTTATGCGCAATCACTTTAAAAAGTGGCTTTAAAAATTGGGATTCGAACTTTTTGAGTAATTGAACTGAATCAATTTTGAAAGCTAAGTTTAAATTTGCATTTTGAATTTGTTGACATAACCATTCTATTTCTTCAGCATTATCAAATTCTAAATTCATATGAGATAGCCTGTTAAAGTACAAGTAATAATGTTCATTATGATTTGATGTCTGGACATGATTTTTAGCTTTAATCGCTGATACAATTGTATTGAATTGAGAGACTTCTAAAAATAAAAACTTTCGATGAATATATGTTGTTGGATTTAAAGTGTCTAAATGAATATGCGTATTAGATTGATAGGTATTCGTCGATGTGTGATTCAACAGATATGGCTCAAAATAATGAGTATCAAAATTTGATATTTGAATAGCTGGAATAGCCGTGTGTAAAGATTTACGGTATTCAACAGGGCTAGTACCGATTAGACTTTTAAATTGCTTTGAATAATTACTGTAATTTGTGAACCCATACGCTAAAGAGATATTTTGTATCGTATCATTCGATAATAAAAGATGTTTTAAAGATAAATTAATCTGTAAAGATGCGATATAGGTTTTAAAATTCAAACCAATGTATCGGTTAAATAGTATTGAAATGTAAGATTGAGATACAAAAAAATGATCAGCTAGATCTTTAAGTGTGATGTGCTCTTCTCGATGTTGATAAATATAATGTACAACATTAGAAAAGAGTGCATTTTGTGACCATAACTCTGGTATATAGACGCGGTCAGTATCTACGTATGTCTCTTTAAAAATAATTGAAATGACGTCATCTAATAAAATATTTTGCTGCTCATAGTTGTCTTCTTTAATAATAGACTTCATCAAATCTTTAATTCTATTATGTGATGATAATTTTTCTGTATTAAAATACCCTAGTAAGTAATTCGGTTGATATTTTGAGAAAAAATGTAATGGGATATGCACAATCATAATTGACTGTGCATCGTAAACTTTGACAATATCATTATGATTAAGAATAGCAATATGATTGTAATAGTTAATATTTTTACCATTGAGTTGTATATTGAGTATATTTTCGAATGATATCATCAATCTCATTTCGTTGATTATGCGATGTGCTTCTGTTTGATGTTGCTTTATAAGTTCAATAGTTACACCTTGCATAGCAAACCTCTTTCGATTTCGCAAAAAGTATTTTGTGAAATCATGTAATAATTCAAATTAATTATAAAGTTGAGACTTGGGGAGGACAATGGCTGATCAATCGTTATATAAATAATGACACAATCATAAAATTAATTAGATTTTTGGCAGTGAGAAGTATTAAAAAAATGACATAAATATAAAAAAAGAGGATAAAACATTAAATTAAATAAATAGGGTTAAGAGAGAAGATTAATATTTTAGCATAAATCAGAAGGGGGATATTTAAATATTTAACTGGGAACGAATGGAGAATGTATTTTCTTTTGTTTAATTGAGGTATTTTGGAATGATTAGAGAAGGAGAGGGTACTGCTTATTGCATGGAGATTGAGAAAAAGAGCACTATTCTAGTCGGTTGTTTTGACAATATACAGATTTGTAAGAACCCTTAACGTATGTATTACCACGACTACATACGTTAAGGGTTCGTTTGCATCAGTTAAAACTTACTCGAATGGTCTTCATATGTTCAATCTTGTTGTATTGTGAAAGTGTGATAGATTGATGCAATTTTAGGTTAGTCACAATTTATCACTACGCCATAAAAATGTGAACATCACAATGACAAGTACAATCGAAATCACAATAATAATCAGCCAAGATAGCATACTTTCTGTATCGATAGGTAGCGGTACATTCATCCCAAAAAAGCTAAAAACTAAAGTAGGTAAAGTTAAAAGTACGGTAAAAATGGTCAGTGTTTTCATTGTTGTATTAAGTTGGTTTGATAAAAGTGATGCGTAAGAATTCGACATACTTTCAACGATGCGTAAATAGAGCTCTGTCGTTTCAACGGCTTGTTGGTGTTCATTTTGTAAGTCCTCAAGTAACTCTTCATCTTCATCAAATCTTTTAATGGCAGGTAAGCGAAATAAACGACGAATTGTTGATGAATTGGTCTCTAATGAAGCTAAAAAATAAACGAGACTTTTTTCAATTTCACTGAGTAAGTACAATCTTGTATTTGTCACACGATGTTGTAAATTATATTCAACTTGACGACGTTCTTTATTGAGAAGTCTGAGGCTACGGTTGTATTGTGCCGCCATGTCGTACATTAATTTAAGTGCAAATTGACTTTTATATTTTAAGTTAATTTGACGTTTGGCGAGATGATCAAAATATGAAAAAGGTTTGGCACATACAGTGACGATAATATCTTTTCCAATAATGATACCAAGTGGCAATGTGGTAAAACTTTTAAGCTTGTACTTGCCAGATTTCGAAATAGGCAAGTCACTAATAATTAATGAATAGCCGCTTTCATCATCATATTCAATTCGTGAACTCTCTTCACTGTCTAAGGCATCCTCTAAGAAATCTTTTGGAAAACCATATGATTGAATTAAGCGATTAACTTCGTCTTGAGTTGGTTTGATGACATTAAGCCATTGCGCGTCGTTCCAATCTTTTACAGTTTCAACAAATAAGTCTGTGGTATTTTTGTATGCAGTTATCAACTTTCTTCACCTTCATCAATCTGTAATTTTAAATGTTTAATATCTTTATAACCTTGTCTATAAGCTGCAAAACCTTCCATCATGGCATACCAATTATCCCCTTTAATAGACTTAATATGGTTAAAGAGTTCGCTTTGAGCTTGATTAAGTTTTTGAATCAAGGCACTTCCCTCTTGAGTGGGATATAGACACTTAAGCCGACGATCTGTTAAATCGGCCTTTTCATAGATATAACCTTTTGCTTTAAGGCGTTTTAATGTCGCATGTGATCCTTGCTTAGAAATCTCTAAGTTCATTAACAATTGTTTTGTCGTAATACCAGGTAATTTGTTAATAAAAAATAAAAAGCGATGATGCTGGCGACTCAAACCGTACTCTGCAATAATGTCATCAGCTGTTTTTGTAAATGTTTGATAAGCATAATAAAATAAAAAAAGTTCGTAATCATTATTTTGATTCATAGGGAAACATCCTTTTATATAATCACTGCTATTCATTATATAAAACATTAGTACATATGTCATTGATATCAAAAAATAATACATTTGAACGTATTGTAATGAATGTGAACTTTGTGAAGGGACTCAAATAGAGAATTAATGGCATTATGCAACTAAAGAAATAGGAATGTAACAATGTAAGCGGTTAAAGTAAGTTAAAATTCACAATATCTTAACATTAAATTTACAATTATCATTCATAATTTATATTGAACAAGTTTTGATTGACTTAAAGGTCTAATCATGATTATTTTAACATGTAGCGTCTTTACGTAATTCTTAATTGAGGTGAAATCATGGATATGTCAGTGACAGAGATCATCTTTTCTTTTTTAGGTGGTCTTGGTATTTTCTTATACGGATTGAAGGTAATGGGAGATGGCCTTCAAGCATCAGCAGGTGATCGACTTCGAAGTATTTTGAATAAGTTTACCTCTAACCCTGTACTCGGTGTGATAGCAGGAATGATTGTAACTATTTTGATTCAAAGTAGTTCGGGGACTACAGTTATTACGATTGGTCTCGTAACAGCAGGGTTTATGACATTAAAACAAGCAATTGGTGTCATTATGGGAGCTAACATTGGAACAACTGTCACTTCTTTTCTAATTGGTATTGATTTAGGAGAATACGCAATGCCAATATTAGCATTAGGTGCTTTTCTGATATTTTTCTTTAAACGATCTTATATTAATAATATTGGACGTATTTTATTTGGTTTTGGTTCTTTATTCTTTGGTTTGGAGTTCATGGGTGGCGCGGTAAAGCCATTAGCTGAATTACAAGGGTTTAAAGATATTATGTTAGATATGTCATCTAATCCACTTTTCGGAATTTTAGCAGGTGTAGGTTTAACGGCTTTAGTGCAAAGTTCTAGCGCAACAATTGGTATATTACAAGAGTTTTATGGTCAAGGTTTAGTCAACTTGAATGGGGCTATTCCAGTGCTTTTAGGTGATAATATTGGGACAACAATTACTGCAATATTAGCTTCACTAGCGGGCTCGATTGCGGCAAAACGTGCTGCATTTGTACACGTTATATTTAACGTAATCGGTGTGATTATCTTTTCTATCTTCTTGCCGATTGTCATCCACTTAGTTGAGTTATTGCAAGCTTCATGGCATCTTAATCCAGCAATGAGTATTGCATTTGCACATGGTGCATTTAACGTCACAAACACACTTATTCAATTACCATTTGTAGGCGTGCTCGCATGGATAGTCACTAAAATTGTGCCAGGTAAGGATGTAACTGAAGACTACAAACCACAACATTTAAATAAAGACTTAGTTTATCATGCACCAGGTGTAGCATTACAAGAAACGCAAAAAGAACTTCAAAATATTGGCCATATTGTTGAATCAATGCTGGAAGATGTTAAAAATCCATCATCAATTGACAAAAAAGTAGCCAAAACATTAGAACAAAAACATCAAGCAGTAGAAACAATCAATGATAGTATTCGTGGGTATTTAGTACGTATTTCAACAAAGGATATTAACAAAAAAGACGTTGAACGACTTGCTGTAATGTTCGATGTCAATCGTTCAATGCTCAAAGTATCCGAACTTATTAAAGAATACAGTTCGTTAATTGAGAAGAAGAAATATAAAGAAATTACCTTAACTGACGATGCATTGAAAGGAATTGAAAAACTCTTTAAGTTTGTAACTGAATCATTCAATAAAGCATTAGAAACACTAGATGTATACGATACAACGAAAAAAGATGAAGTTGTAGAGCGAAGTAAACAAGCATTCAATATTGAACATAAATTACGTAAAGGTCATATTAAGCGCTTAAATAGAGGAGAATGTTCGACTGATGGTGGTCTCTTATACGTAGATGTCATAGCGGTTCTTGAGCGTATTGGTTATAACGCACGTAATATTTCGGAATCAATGGTGGGGCTGAATGATGATGTCGCACATGAAGATGAAGATATTATTGCAATCGGAGAAAATGAATCTAATGTGTAAACATAGTAACATGAGATTATAAGTAAGTCATTCAAAAGACGCATTAAAAAACGGAATAAAGGTCATGTCAAAATATAAGCTAAGTAGTTAGAGAAAGTTTGCTTTGGGAACACGTATTGTTTCAAGTGAGACATTTTCTCTAATGCTTAGCTTTTTGTTGTTAAATCATGACAATTATTTGAACAAGTTATACTGTAAGATTGTATTCTTCTTTGAATTTGATATGATTTTATAGCATGACTTTTTAATGATATTGGAGGTGTGTATGGTGAATAAAGTGAAGCATGTATTATATCTCATTACGTTAATGATAATAATAGGGAGTTTGATAGGGGCAGAATGGAATACTGCTTCAGCACATGCAACTTTACAAAAACAAAATCCAGGTGAAAATAGTACAGTTCAAAATGTGCCTGAAGTTCTTGAATTAGAATACAATGAGCCTGTTTATACAGAATATACTACTTTGAAAGTGTTTGATAATCAAGGAAAAGAAATTGCCGAGCTTGAGCCAAATGAATCTGGACAAGCGAAAGTCGTCACATTTGATTCGAGTGATATTAAAAAAGGGACATACGCATTAGAGTGGGAAACAGTCTCTCTTGATGGGCATGATATCAGTGGTCGTTATCAATTTTCAGTAGGAGCACCAACTGCGAGCACGATTGATACTTCTAGTCCTATTTATACACAAACTTTCTTTTGGTTTGGTCTGATTCGTTTTATTTTTCAAGGCAGCGTTTTGATACTGACAGGTCTATTTATTGTGAATCGTTTTATGTCTCAACAAGGCGCGCCAATATACGATATTATTCCGAAATATCGAAGTGCAATTTGGTTGTTAGTGATGACTGCTTTTTCAACAGGTATTGTCTATTTAATGACTTTGCCTAACGACGTAATAAATGAAATATTGAGGTTAAACTTTTCAACATGGCTTCAATTTCCTTTTGTCATATCGATAGTAGCATTGATTATCATATTAATTTTATTTTCATTGCGCAACATGGAATGGATATGGTATATCATCATGTCTATTTTGATTCTTTTAGCAATGGCGATTTCTGGGCATGTGTGGACACAATCAGTGCCTGTGTATTCAATTCTGATTCGTACGCTACATTTGGCGGGTATTGCTATTTGGTTAGGGAGCTTTGTCTATTTAATAAGTTACCTTTTCAAACGACCTAAACATTCATATATATTAATTATCAAAGATACGATTTTTAAATTAAATGTCACATCTGTAGTTATTATTATTGTAACAGGTCTATTGATGTCTATTGATGCGACAACGTTATCAGCAATTTTAACACAACCGACGATATATACATTTTTATGGATAAGTAAGATGATCATGACGATTGTTTTGATGATTCTTGGTGCGTATCAAACATATATTGCAATGGGCCAAAGACGTGATATTAATAAAGTGATTATATATATAGAATTAGGGTTAGGTATTTGTTTAATATTAGCAGGTGTTGTGATGAGTCAAATTGAAATACCATTATAAGAAAGGGAAGAATAAAGATGAAACTTAAAAAATTGATAATAAGTACTATTTTTATGATGATGTTAGTCGGATTAACATATACAGCGCAAGCACATGTGACATTAAATCCCAATACAAGTGAGCCCGGTTCGTACGATGAATATAATGTTAGAGTACCTGTCGAAAAGGATTCACATACTACAAAATTGGAACTTGAAGTCCCTGATGGTTTGACATTGTCAACTGTTGAACCTGTTGTAGGCTTCAAACATCGATTTGAAAAAGATAAACAAGGAAATATTAAAAAGGTAACTTGGGAAGCAACAGGAAAAGGAATTGGGCCCAATGAACATATGGATTTTCCAATTGTAGTTGCTAATCCTGAAAAAGAGGGCACATTCAAATGGAAAGCGATACAGACATACAAAAATGGCGATGTCGTGAAATGGACAAGTGATGATGAAGATAGTGAAACACCGGCACCTGTTACTGAAGTGAAAAAAGGTGATAGTGAGGCTGATACAGCTGGTGCAACACAATCTACAGGCAGCAGTCATCCAGCACTATGGATTATGACTATTGCTTCATTGATCATTGCATTAATAGCGTTGTTTAAGCGTCGAAACTTTACGAAATCAGACAAATGATAGATATTGACACTTACGAGGCGAATCGTGATAATGTAATGAGTAAGATATATGAAATGCACGTGGTCATCGTGTTTGATAATAGAGTGGAGTGAAAAGGATGAAACGTATTTTATATGCTTTTATGGTTTATACGATGTTAGGGCTCTTTAGTGGATTTTTATATCGTGAACTCACGTTACATTATCATTATACGGGTGAGACGCAAATGAGCGTGTTACATACGCATTTGCTGACGCTTGGAATGTTTATGTTTTTAATTTTAATACCAATTGAAAAATTGTTTAAGTTAAGTTCGTATTATCTCTTTAATTGGTTTTTTATCATTTACAATCTCGGCGTTATCATAACAGTAGGTATGCAGTTTGCGAAAGGCTTCACGCAGATTTCAGGTCAAGGAAATGCTGCAGCGTTATCAGGTTTTGCAGGTATTGGACATGTCATTATTACAGCGGGATTCATATTATTATTTTTCTTGTTAAGACAAGCGATTATCAAAGAGCCAAGAGATCACACCAATTAAATTGTAAAATAAAGCGGTAAAGTCATCCATTCGCATAGATGATTTTACCGCTTTTTTATATTAATGACTTCAGTCAGTTGAGCACGTAAAACGTGCGAAACAATAAACCACCTGCTATGCGGGTGGGCAACAAAAGTTATACTAAAAAAATCCCTGCTTAGCGTTATAATTAAGGTGTTCAAGCCAAATTAATAACGAAAGTAGGGATTTTTTATGGCTAATAAAGCCAAGAGTTTAGCACATACAAAATGGATGTGTAAATACCACATTGTATTTACTCCAAAGTATAGAAGAAAAATCATATACAATCAATACAGACCATCAATTATTGAAATTATAAAGTTATTGTGCAAATACAAAGGTGTGGAGATTATAGAAGGACATATGATGCCAGATCATGTACATCTATTAGTGAGCATCCCACCCAAAATAAGCGTTTCAAGCTTTATGGGGTATTTAAAAGGTAAAAGCGCTTTGATGATATTTGATAGACATGCAAATTTGAAATACAAATTTGGAAATCGTCACTTTTGGACAGAAGGATATTATGTAAGTACAGTTGGATTAAATGAAGCTACAATAAAAAAATATATACAGAATCAAGAAAAACACGATAAAGCGATTGATAAGTTGAGCGTAAGAGAATATGAAGACCCTTTTAAGGGTTATTGAAGTTAGTCAAAAGCCTCTTTAGAGGCTAGCTAAAGAGACAATGGCATTTTGGCTTGAGCATGAAATGAAAAAGCCAGCGTCTTTAGACGCTAGCCGGTAAAGCGGGCTTATAGCCCAAGAGCAAACCACCCGTTTTACGGGTGGTCCTGATTAAGAATCTGAAGTGTATGGAAAAGATAAGTACATCCCATGTGATTGGGGTGCGGTCATCACAAAACCGAATTGTTGATATAAATATTCAGCCGGATAATCAGCAATTAGACTGACATAGGTACCCGACACCTGAACCTCGTGTATATAATCCATTATTTTTGACATCACTGTTTTACCAAACCCTTGCTTTTGATAATCAGGGTGTACTGCAATGTCTATCACTTGAAAAGCAGTTGCACCATCACCAATAACACGACCCATGGCAATAAGACGATTGTCATCATAAAGCGTCACTGCGAAACAACTATTTTGTAATCCGATTTCAGCTGCATGAATAGATTTTTCACTCAAACCACATATCTTTCTTAAGTGACAATATTCAGCTGGGTGAGGGGGTGACGTTAAGATTTGAATAGTCATGAATCAACCTCCATAGCACAATTCTTGCAATCTTTTAAGCATTATTACGCCTTCAAATGACTACGTTGACGTAACTCACCTTCAATTTCTTCTAGGCTACGGCCACGTGTTTCTGGTAAAAACTTTATAACAAAGAATAAAGCGAATAAGCCAATTGCAGCAAATATGAGAAAGACTTGTTGTACTTGTAATACACTAACGAGCATTGGGAAAAATTGGGCAACGAGTAAGCTTCCAATAGAAAGAACTAGTGCAGCAATTCCAGTTGCAGCACCCCGAGCTCTCATCGGGAATAATTCAGGAAGCATCACCCAAAGTACAGGCCCCCAAGACATACCAAAGAATATGATAAACGTTGTCAGACAAACAATCATAATCCAAATAGAGCTATTCACGCCAATCATCCAAATTAAAAGACTCATAATTAATAAAGAGGACACCATTCCGATATTCCCAATAACGAGCAGTTTTTTGCGATCGACTTTATCAATAATAAAGATAGCAAAAATGGTAACCAAAACGTTAACTGTTCCAATACCGACTGTACTTAAAATGGAAGCAGAGCTACCTAAACCAGCGTTTTCAAATATTTTGGGTGCATAATAAATGATCGCATTAATCCCTATAAGTTGTTGCAATAATGCAAAGACACTTCCGATAATAATCGTTGATAGCAACCAAGGTGATTTAAGAACAGTCCAAGTACTTTCAGAAATCGCATTAATATGCTTCATATTTGCAATTTCTTTATCAATTTCACCTTCAGGGTATGTTAATTTCATAACATCTCGTGCTGCCTTCTCACCACGTTTTTCAAGTAACCAACGTGGACTCTCAGGCATAAAGATAACACCAATCATTAGAATAAGGGAAGGTACAACAGCTAGACCAAGCATCCAACGCCATCCTTCAATTGGCGTAAAGGCTAGGTTGACTAAGTACGATGATAAAATTCCAATGGTAATCATTAATTGATTGAGTGAGCTCAATGATCCACGCGCTTCAGTTGGAGCTAATTCAGATAAATAAACTGGAACGATAGCAGTTGATCCACCTACAGCAAATCCAATCACCAGTCGTCCTAGTACTAATATTTCCATTGAAGGTGCGAGTGCTAATATGAGAGCACCAATAATAAATATAATTGAGATCATAAAAACGAGGCGTCTACGTCCTAACTTTTCAGATAAAGGACCGCTGAATCCAGATCCAAAAATCGCACCAATTAGCATTGATGAAACGACAAGCCCTTCAGTAAACGCATTTAAAGGAATATCATTTTTTAAATAAAGTAATGCACCTGAAATAACACCCATGTCATAACCGTAAAGAAGGCCACCAAGTGCACCGATGAAGAAAATTAATTTTTTATTGATTTTCATTTGCTTTACCTCCCAAACATTTTGCAAGTTAAGTATACGCTTTCATATATCATTAGTAAATAGTAAAACAGCCACGAACCAACTACACACATGTTGTCAGCATATGCTCATTTGCTTGATGTGCATGTTTTCAGGTGAGGCTTCAGCGATGGTTTCATATTTTATAATAAACAGGCTGGGACATAAATATCTCGAAGTTTTCTTATAATGAGATGATTCATTCAATGATACAAAAGTGTCTTTTTTAAAAGTATTTTAATGTAAAATGACATGTATATCACGTCGTATTGTTGGCGAGACTCCTGAGGGAATAGGATGAGCGTCGAGACCGCGGCTCGACCCATCCCCTAGGAAATGCGAGCCAAACAATACGAATGATTGCTAAAAGAAAAGCGTAGAGGTGAATTCAATCATGAATCATCTCTACGCTATATTTTGGGATTGATATACCAGACTCGATATACTTAAAGTAAGGGATTCTAGCTTTATCACAACAGCTAGATTATATAATCAAAATGATGAATTGACGCCCATATCGATAACGATTCGACCGAAATGGTTGTCAGATTGAATAATGTCAAAAGCATTTTCAATATGACTAAAAGGAATGATTGTTTTAATCTCATGCAGATTTTTGGGTTTTAAATCTTTAGCAAGACGACGCCAAATATGTTGACGGCGTTTCATAGGAAAGTTTACTGAGTCAACACCAATTATTCGAATGCCGCGCAAAATAAAGGGGAAAACTGTTGATGTGAATTCTGCACCACTGACATTGCCACTAAGTGCGACAGCGCCGTGTGATTGAATATGTTTTAAAAGTTCACCAACAGTTGAGCCGCCAACAGGATCGATTGCAGCTTGCCACTTCATTTCACGTAAAGCTTTGGGACTCTCACATTCTATTCTAGGTATGACGTCTTTAGCACCTAGTGAAAGTAATTTTTCGGTTTGTTCTGATTGACCAGTACTAGCAATAGCTTTATAGCCGATAGCATTTAACATCATAATAGCCATCGATCCAACGCCACCACTTGCGCCCCTTACAAGTACAGGACCATTCGTACTCATCATTTTATTATCTTCTAAAAGTTGAATAGATAACGCAGCTGTGAATCCTGCTGTTCCGATAATCATCGCCTCTTCTAGAGTCAAATCTTCAGGCAAATGTACCAACCAGTCTCCATTCAAACGTACGATTTCACTAAAGCCACCAAAGTGAGATACACCAAGGTCATAGCCAGTTGCAAGGACTTTATCATTTTCTTTAAATGACGGGTGGCTTGATTCAATGACAGTACCGGCTAAGTCTATACCGGGAACCATTGGATATTTTTGAATGATTTTGTTTTGTGGCTGTGTAGCTAACATATCTTTATAATTGATACTTGAGTAATGGACTTGTATCGTTACATCACCCTCAGGTAATTGTGCAGTATTGAGTGTTTTGAATGCTTTTTTAAATTGATTATTGTCATGATTGACAACATATGCTTTGAAATCCTGTACCATTGAAAGGCGCCTCCTTGTTAGTTTTTACGTATCAAAGAATATCAACTTTAAGTTTGTAATTGCAACTATCCGATACACAGAATCGCTATAAAAAGTCTCCTGTTACGTCAGGGGGGGTTTGAGTGTGATATAATCGTATAATATAAATATATATATAGTTAATAATCATTGAATAGATTTAACTTATCATTTTAGAAAAAATATTAAAGAAATTGTTTAGTATTGATATGTTGTATGTTTATCGTATATGATCATAGTGTATAAAAAAGTGATAGAAATTTTATATAATAATTGATTATGGAGGCGTTTAATATGAAAAAGTTATTTGCAAGTTTTTTAGTTGTAAGTGTTGTATTATCTGCTTGTTCATTGAACGATGATGATTCAAGTAATGACAAAAAGGAAGATAAGAGTACCGAGCAACAAACTCAAAAAAATGACAAAGATAGTTCTAAAAAAAGCGATTCTGATAAAGATAAAGCTAAAAAGGAAAGCAATGATCAAAACAAATCTAATGATCAATCGTCAAGTAACACTAACGAGCAAGACAATAGTGCTAACTTGAATAATGAGACGACGCAAAATAATCAAAACTCAACAAATGATCAAGGAACTGATAATGGCTCAGTAAGTCAAAACAATGGTACTGTTCCACAATCTGGTAATAACGCGTATGCTACAAATAACAATGGACAGTCAAATGCGACTGCTTCATCATATGTAGCACCGTATCAAGGTCAAAATGTTGTACCTATTGCACAAAATTTAGTGAGAATGAATGTGGATACTCAAGAAGCATTACAAAACTTGCCTAACTTTGAGCAATCATTACAAGCAGCATCAACACAAGCGAATCAGTTGAATGGTCAAAATAATCCTTACAATGACTATGCAATTCAAGGTGAAGATGGTAATTATTCTTATATGTTCAGTTTTATAAATCAATCTAATCCAGGTACATATATGATTGTGACAGTGGATTATACAGGCCAAGCGAAAATTGTTGATCCAGCATATCGTCAATAGAAGATGAATTTAAAAGTGAGTTCTGACTTCAAAGATGAACTCACTTTTATTATTAAAAAATTGTAAAAAGTTATCTGCAAAGTATTGATTTCAAAAATAGAAAATGTTATATTTTTTATGTGAAATAAATCACAAATAAAAAGAGATGTGATTTGTTTAAATTTTATTGAAGGTAGATGAAAGAGATGTTAGTAACTAGTTTTGACCCCTTTAACAATCTTGCAATATCTGCATTAATTGCAAGTATTCCTATCGTTTTATTTTTATTATGTTTAACTGTTTTTAAAATGAAAGGAATTTATGCAGCGTTAACGACACTTATTGTAACTATCGTTATTGCAGCATTCATCTTCAAATTACCATTTGGTATTGTGACAGGTGGAATGGTCGAAGGTTTTTATCAAGGTATTTTACCAATTGGCTTTATCGTCATGATGGCTGTTTGGTTATATAAAGTGACAGTGGATACAGGTCAGTTTGCAACAATCCAAGATAGCATTACATCAATATCTGAAGACCAACGCATTCAATTACTTTTAATTGGTTTTAGCTTTAACGCATTTTTAGAAGGTGTTGCAGGTTTTGGTGTACCAATTGCCATTTGTGCTGTACTCTTAATCCAGTTAGGATTCGAACCACTTAAAGCAGCGATGTTATGCTTAATTGGTAACGGTGCTGCAGGTGCATACGGTGCAATTGGATTGCCAGTATCTGTAATTAATACATTATCATTGCCAGGCAATATTGAGGCGATTGATGTATCACGTGCATTAAACTTAAGTTTACCTTTATTAAGTTTATTCGTACCGTTTTTATTAGTGTTTATTTTAGATGGTTTTAAAGGTATTAAAGAAACGTTACCAGCGATACTAGCAGTGGCAATACCGTTTACAGCATTACAAACGTTATTCAACCAAATTCAAGGACCAGAGCTTGTAGATGTTATTCCACCTTTAGCTGCAATGGCAGTATTAGCATTATTCTCAAAACATTTACAACCAAAACACATTTTCCGCGTGAATCAACAGGACAAAAATAATGAAGAAAAAGTAGAAACAAAGCATCATTCAATTGGTGAGATTGTATATGCTTGGAGTCCATTCGTGATTCTGACAGTACTTGTATTAATTTGGAGCTCTAAATTCTTCAAAGGTTTATTTGTTGAAGGTGGCGCACTTTCATTTATGAACATTACGTTTGGTCTACCAGGTACTCATAACGATGTATCAGGTCATCCAATTATGTTAACATTTAACATTATTAACCAAACAGGTATGGCATTACTCATTGCAGTAGTGATTACGATTTTAATGTCAAAACGCGTTAACTTTAAACGTGCTGGACAATTACTCGTTCAAGCCTTTAAAGAATTATGGTTACCTATTTTAACAATATGTTTAATTCTTGCCATTGCAAAACTGACAACTTATGGTGGTTTAACGAGTGCGATGGGTGAAGCAATCGCTAAAACGGGGACAATCTTCCCGCTATTATCACCTATCTTAGGCTGGATTGGTGTATTTATGACAGGATCAGTTACAAATAACAATGCGTTATTTGCACCAATTCAAGCAACTGTTGCACCTCAAGTAGGTACAAGCGGTGCATTATTAGTCGGTGCGAATACAGCAGGTGGTACGATTGCTAAACTGATTTCACCGCAATCAATTGCTATTGCAACAGCAGCAGTAAAACAAGTCGGTAAAGAATCTGAACTCTTAAAAATGACTTTAAAATACAGTGTAGGACTATTAATATTCTGGTGTATTTGGACGTTCATATTGTCACTTATTATTGGTGGCTAAATAAAACACCTATCATTATAAAAGAGAAGCGGACCAGTATCACATAGGTTCCGCTTCTCTTTATTATTAAGTCATTTTGAATATGAATGAGGGCTTTATAACTATTAAAGTTGTTGTATCATCGATTTAAATTGTTGATAGATATCGTGAGGTCCATATTTTTCGACGGTCTGATAAGCATTGTTTATGATATTTTTCATTTGAGGTGTGTGACTATATTCGATGACTTCGAGTAACTGTTGCCCTAACAATTTAGCGTTAAGGTGTGGTACTAAGAAACCATTTTCTTGATGTTTGATTAAAGACTTAGGTCCCACATTTCCATCAAAGCTGACAACAACACTTCCTTGATTCATTGCCTCTAATATAGTCATACCAAATCCTTCATTACGTGATGGGACACATGTTATTCGACTTTCAGCAAGATGAACATTAATATGCTGTGTAGCAGGTTTGAGTGCAATTAAGTCCTGCAATCTTAAAAAGTTGATTTGTTGACCTAAAGCTTCTTTTTCACGTCCTTCACCGTATATTTCAACAGTGTAACCGTACTCTCTTAATTCTTCTTGAATCGTATAAATCGCTTCGATTAATAGGTCGAAGCCTTTTTCGTATTCAAAACGTCCTACCGAAATAATACGCTTATGTTTCATAATTTGATGGCGCTTTTCATCAATCATATTCGGCAAAAGAAATACGGGTCGACTTATTTTAGAGGCATAACATGCTTTATCTTCATGAGTTAAGGTCGTAATAGCATTCAATCTATGATAATAAGTGACTATCTCTTTTTGAAGCTGTGGATGGTGCGCTGTAAAGTTCATATGTTCCATACCGATAGTGATTTGTTGAGATTTGGCAAACCGCGCAATGAGTATGTTATGGCTTGCACGTGTGCCGATAAAGACATCTGATGTATCATTTTCAATTGCACGAATTAAATGACGCTCAATAAAACTCGAATACTGATTAAAACCTGGCTCGAAACGAGACAACAGTTTAGGTTTTAAAAAAGGTGTAAATTTGCGAATGCGGTTGGCACATAATGGAATCACATTACGTATATTAAGTTGGTAGTTGATGACATGTTCAACTTTCACACGATGATCTAAATGAAAATAAGGCGTTTTTTTAGTTTTGAAAATAGTCAAAATTTTAACATTATGCCCTTGTTTAACGAGCTGATTGGATAAATTCGTAATCGTTTTGACAGTACCACCTACAGCATAAATGTTGTGCAATAAAAAGGTAATAGATTTCATGAAAAATCCCTCAATATACTATGTTTTTTATAATTATATCATTGTTAGGTCATGAAGTGGGAAGTAGTTCACTTTTTGAACGTGTTTTCCTATCAAAAAGACTCACAGCATTATTTGAAATGAAGTAAAAATCAATTAAAAGTGATATCTAATGAGTACAATTCGTTATCTCTATAATACAATCATTTTCGATTAAGCACTATCAATTGAATAGAATTCCTTTTTTCTTATAAGGTTTAGGTATATAATTAATGTGTTGAACATTTTTTTAATCTAATGAGATAATACAAAGGGCATGGTCTCAAAAGGTAATACAAGCTTTAATTTTGAAAAGGGGGTCTGTATTGTTATGAAGCATTTACATAACAAGACAGATGTTGTACTTATCGGCGGTGGCATCATGAGTGCAACATTAGGCGTATTATTAAAAGAGTTACAACCAGAATGGGATATTAATGTATTTGAACGTTTAGATGCATGTGCAAAGGAAAGCTCAAACGTTTGGAATAATGCTGGAACAGGTCACTCAGCATTATGTGAATTGAACTATACAAGTGAGCAGGCAGATGGTTCAATGGATATTACTAAAGCAATCCGAATTAATGAGCAATTCCAAGTTTCTAAACAGTTCTGGTCTTATTTAGTCAAAACAGGAAAATTACCACAGCCTGAAGCGTTTATTCATGCTGTTCCGCATATGAGTTTTGTGTCAGGAGAGTCGAACGTTAAATTTTTAGAAGCACGTGTTAAAGCTTTACGTGAAAATGTCTTATTTGAAGGTATGGATATTACCGATAATAAAGAAACGTTACGACAATGGATTCCATTGATAATGGAAGGGCGAAAAGATGATGATGAAGCTATTGCAGCAACACGTGATGAATCGGGAACAGATGTTAACTTTGGTGCATTAACACAACAGCTATTAGCACAACTTGAGTCTCAAGGAGGTTCTCTATATTACGAGCACGAAGTTAAAAATTTATCTCAAAATAAAGATGGATCTTGGACAATCAAGATTCGTAATCTTAAAGAAGACAAAACTTTTACAGTAGAGAGCAAATTTGTATTTATAGGTGCAGGTGGTGCAAGTTTACCACTACTGCAAAAGACTGGATTGCCTGAGTCTAAGCATATTGGTGGTTTTCCAGTAAGTGGGTTATTTTTAGTATGTCAAAATCAAGACGTCATTCAAAAACATAAAGCGAAAGTATACGGAAAAGCAGAAGTGGGTGCACCACCTATGTCAGTTCCGCATTTAGACACAAGGTATATCGACGGTGAACGCTCACTATTATTCGGACCCTTTGCAGGATTTTCACCTAAATTCTTAAAAACAGGTTCATATTTAGATTTATTTAAATCAATTAAGCCTAATAATTTAACGACAATGTTAGCAGCGGGTGTTAAAGAAATAGATTTAACGAAATATTTAGTTTCGCAATTGCTATTGTCTAACGAAGAGCGAATGGATGATTTACGAAAGTTTGTACCTGAAGCAAAGGATGAAGACTGGAAAGTAGTTGTTGCGGGTCAACGTGTACAAGTGATTAAAGATGTAAAAGGTAAAGGTAAGGGCACACTTCAATTTGGCACAGAGGTCATTACATCTCAAGATGGTTCATTAGCGGCATTACTTGGCGCATCACCAGGTGCGTCAACGGCAGTAGCAGTTATGTTAGACATTTTAGAGCGTGCTTTCCCAAAACAATTTTCTTCATGGGAACATAAAGTTAAAGAGATGATTCCTTCATACGGTGTTAAACTTACAGATGAAGTGGCATTATTCAAAAAATTGAATAAAGAAATTGCACAAAATTTAAAACTTAATACAGATGGAACATTGTTAAGTTGATATGCATTTAGGGGTACTATCATTGGATTATTTTTGATGTGTAAGCAAAGAAGTTGTACATGAGTCTATAAAATAAAAAATGATATAAGATTAAATGATACGAACGCTTGGTTATTGATGATGAGATTCCTGTGAGAGCCGAAGACTACAAGCTGAGGCTGTCTTCTCGAAAAGCGAAATCATATCATACAAAGTTTGATCATAAAAAGAAGCGCTAAGACGTATTTTTATTAAAAATCATCTTAGCGCTATTTATTTGGGGAGTGATATCCCAGCCTCTTCATTGTTATGCTCTAAATACACTATATTTTTCTTGAACATAGAAAAATGAGATTGCTGCAATAAAACAAGGAATAGCAAAAAGTAAAAAGTTAACGATATAAGGCATAGCGATACTTGATAGAATGAGACCTCCGATGATTGGGCTCACAATTCCTCCAATACGCCCGATACCAATACTCCAACCAGTCCCCGTAGCTTTAATATGAGTTGGATAGAACTGCGCAATATAACTATTCATTAACATTTGAGTTCCGTTAGTTGCAGCGCCTGAGATAAATAATAAAATATAACTTATGATAAAAGGAGGTTTTAACCCGAGAATAATTAGAGCTATAAACCCAACTATAAAATATACGACTATGACAAATTTAGCATTAAATCGATTAGTAAATCCACCACCAATGACCGCTCCTACAATGGCTCCTAATTTTAAAATTAATAAGAAACTAATACCAAGTGTTAAAGAGTATCCAGCTTGAACCATAATGCTAGGGATCCAAGTGCTGAGCCCGTACAAAGCGACAAGATTCATAAATACAGCCACCCAAAAAAGTAAAGTCGATACAGCACGTTTATCCGTAAATAAGCTTTTAACTGAAGATTGATTTTTTACGTTTTGAGATGTGAATGTATATTTAAAATCATTTGCATTGTATATATTTTTTCCAGTTATTTTATTTAACACATCAGATAGCTTTTCAAATTGACGGTTACGAAAATTATACTCTGGAGAGTTGGGCAATACCTTTAGTACAAAGGGGATTAGGAATAGAGGTAATGAACCAATCCATAATACGGGTCTCCAACCAAAGTGTGGAACAATATAGATAGCTGTAAGTGAAGTGAGCATCCCACCAATGGGAGCCCCTATATTCACTAAAGTGACAATAGCAATACGTCGCTTCTTAGGTAAGAACTCTCCTAATGAAGCATTCAGTACGGGGATAACACCACCCAAACCAAGCCCGGCTAAAAAGCGGCATATTGCAAAAAATATAGGCTCTACAGCAAAACTAGCAATGAAAGTAAATATTGAAAAAGTGAAGATAGCGAATGAAACTGTAAAACGACGACCCATTCGATCTGCAACCATTCCTAATATGACTGCGCCTAATGCCATTCCGACAAGTCCAGAACTCATTAATATGCCAGCCGTTGTTGTGGTAATACCCCAGTCTTGAATAAGAGAAGGGATGATGTTACCAAGATAAAACATATCATAACCATCAAACATAGTAATAATAATAAAAGTAATCAGTAATTTGATATGAAAAGGATTCACGTGACTTTGATCAATAACAGTTTTGACATCTACAGTTGGCTTCATAAAATCATACCTTTCTCAAAGATATTGTTGGAATTAGGGCGTGATAATATCTAAATCATTCGGAATGATGGTGTTGCCTGAAAATATTTTCTCTACTTCAGTACGTATTTCATCGACGTCGATTTGTGGTAAGAAGTGCGTTAAAATAAGGTTTTTAACATTAGCTTGATGAGCAGTTTGAGCCGCTTGGGTAGGTGAACTGTGTTCTTTTTGTAGATTTTTCCAAACTTCTTTCATTTCAGAGCGTGTTGTGTAACTGTACATAGACGTTGTCGTTAAGCAACAATCATGAATGAGAACATCAGCATCTTGTGATAGCGTAACTAATTGTTTTGTTGGTGCAGTATCACCTGATATAACGATTGTATGGGCACCGTCATCGAAACGATAAGCAAAAGTTAAAACGTTGTGAGCCATTTTAGAAGCCTGTACGTTAATATCTAAGCCGGTATCAATTGAAACGATAGACGATGTATCCCTTATCTCTATAATATTGGCGTTCAATAGGCCTTCTGTCGGAAAACCAAGTGATGTTCGATATGCGATATCCTCGTGATACATTTGTAATACTAGTTCGTGCATTTTTTTAGTTCCTTCTGGCCCAATGACTGTCAAATGCTTGCGTCCACTCCCCCAACCTGCAATTAAAAAATGCGCATAACCATAAATATGATCACCATGTAAATGCGTAAAGAAGATGTTTTCGATTTGATTGAGTTTATAATTAGATTGCAAGATACGATTGACTACCCCTTCTCCAGCATCAATGAGTATGGGTTCGCCATTGATGCTTACAATTTGAGATGGACCACTCCGTTCGAGGCTTGGTCTAGGACTTCCTGTACCTAACATTGTGATAGACAGACTCATATATACCCCTCCCTTGTTTGATTCAATAACTTATTCACAAAATTAAATGTGTCACTTATCACTTAATCATTAAGAATAGTGATGAATGCCCATAAAATACAAAAAAAGTAGTTAACAATAAATGACAAAATAAAGCCATTCAATAAGTTAACTACTAGTAATTAAGCGCTAACGAAGTAATCTTTAGGAAAACCTCCGCGCATAAGCCAGTATTTGAGTAAAATATTAACACTACACCTGAATTTTTACAGTGAAGGCTGAGTTGAATATATTTTTCTCAATTTAGGGATGCGTATTTAATTTTGTAATCGTTTTCAATGCTAGCACAAGTTATATTCTGGTGCAAATAAAATTTTTAAAAATATTCGAAAATACTGACAAATCGGTCGTTAAACTGCTTTTGAATTAAAATATAGCGCTTATTTAAAATCATAATAATTGGCATAAGGGGATTAAAAATGGTAAATATATAAAAACAGAATCTAGAATAACGTTGTAATCTGATATTGAAATCATCTTCAAAGGGGATTTAATAAAAATTGAAACGTAATCAAGGAGTCTGTTTTTTACCGAATTGCATGAAGGCACATCATTTATGATAAAAATGGAATATGTCGTCATTAAAGGGGGGATAAATTTATGCGTCAAGAGGATCAAGTATATCTTATTGTTGTTGGTTTTGCACATTTACCAAAAGGAACGCCATTATACGAAGTACATAAATATATTGCCAGCGTATTAAAAGTTAATACAAATAATCACACGATTGTTGATGCATCATTTAACTATTTATTACCTTTAACTAATGAGTTTATTACAACACTCATTAAGAATTATAAAGTGACAGATGGATTAGAGCCCATTTCAAAAATCATTGAAAAACACTATGTTGCAACTGAACAAAAAGCGCTAATACAGTCCTTAAATGCATGTTTTGAAAGGTACTATGAACACTGCAAAAAGCATAAAATAACATTCAATCATTAAAATGATTTGCATTTGTGACAAATGTGTGGCATAATTGTAAGCGATTTCAATACAAATTGAACTGGTTTATTTGTCGGAACGAACCAAAAGTTTGTTTATAAGCAAATAAGGAGCCAGTAACCATTACCAAACTAAAACATAAGTCAAATTTTGTTTTAGTCTCGTAATCAGGTTACTGGCTTTTTTGTATTCATTAACGAAGGAGATGAGAATGTTGGCACATGTTTTTAAAGTATTTGAAAACCAATTGATTGATTATGCGGGCTTATTTCCGCCTACTCAATTGCCACTTGAACAAGCTATTCATAACTACGCCGAATATATTCGTTCAGATGAATCTTGGAAATTGAGTACGTTTGTCATACCTGTTAGCCAATTAGAGCAGCTATTAGAGTATCAAAAGTTGTTCGATTCAAATTATAAACTGAAGCTTTCAGTGACTGGCAAGCCATCACAGGATAATTTTTCAAGCATCAAGGCTTTAAAGCAAACTCACCTTAAAACATATCAGTTTGCTGAAGACAATGCAGAATGGTTAGAAATTGTTGCGTTAGAATATCCATTTGCCAAGGAAGTACCTAGTAAGCTGTTTTTAGATGAATTATACAATGTTTCAACACAATTGGATGTTCAAGTGTTTTGTGAGATCCCTGTCATGAATGTAGTTGAATTTGAAGATTTTGTTGTTCGTACGATGGAGGCAGTAGTTGAATATAATCAAAGAATAGAACGACCATTTCATATTAAATTACGAACAGGGAATGAGAATCGAGAATTAGTACCTTCCTCGGAAAAAGTGGCTTATTTCATTCAACAAGCGATGCAACATGATTTGACAATAAAGTTTACAGCCGGTTTGCATCATCCAGTTCGTATGTATCGTGACGAAATTGAAGACAAAATGCATGGACACCTTAACGTATTTATTGCTAGTGCATTAGCTAAGCATTTTCAGCTTGATTTAGCAACGATTACGTCGATTATCGAAGAAGAGTCTGAAGAAGCGTTTGTATTTACAAAAGAGCATATAGGTTGGAAAGAATATGAAATGACAGCAGAAGATTTCGCTGATATGAGAGACAAATATCTGAACAGTTTTGGAAGTTGTAGCTTCAATACACCAACACAAGAATTAATTGAAGTATTGAAAAGAAAGGGGACCTTATCATGAAATCATTTATAGAAGTAGATCAAGAATCAGATTTTCCTATACAAAATCTACCTTACGGGGTATTTACGACTGAAACACAATCAACTAAGCATATTGGTGTAGCAATTGGCGAGTATGTACTTGATATCACGTTATTAGAGGCCAAAGGTTTTTTGACGGAAGCTTTAAATGGTGCTCAAAATATCTTTAATCAAGGGGTGCTTAATCCATTTTTAGCGTTAAAAAATGATGTTTGGCATCAAGTTCGAAAAACATTGCAATCATTACTATCAATAGATAACGATACGATTCAATCAGATAGTAGTTTGAAAGAAGAGGTGTTGATTCCGAGAAGTATCATCACCAATCACGTCCCTATTTCAATTGGAGATTATACTGATTTTTACGCATCTAAGAACCATGCCACTCATGTAGGGACAATGTTTCGTGGTAAGGATAATGCGTTAATGCCTAATTGGACCTCATTGCCAGTTGGCTACCATGGACGTGCGAGTTCAATAGTTATGAGTGGTACAGATGTAAGAAGACCATTAGGACAAACGAAGCCTAAGGAGGTTGAGCAGCCAATATTCGGTCCATCCAAACAGTTGGATTTTGAATATGAAATGGGATTTATTATGGGTTATGGCAATCAATTACAATCACCGATTAATGTTAATGAGGCAAAGAACCATGTTTTCGGTATGGTCATTGTCAATGATTGGAGTGCACGAGATATACAAGCTTGGGAATATCAACCGCTTGGTCCATTTTTGGCTAAAAATTTTGCAACCTCTATTTCGCCATGGGTAGTCACACTTGAAGCACTAGAAACATTTAAAACAGAAGGTCCTACACAGATTCCTGAGCCATTTGATTATTTAAAAGATACATCAACTAAAAGTAGTTATAATTTAACACTTGAAACTTATTTACAGCCTGATAATGAGAAGGAAGTTCAAATTGCGCAAACAAATTATAACTCTACTTACTGGAGTATTGCTCAAATGGTAGCACACCATACGATTACAGGTTGTAACTTAAAAACTGGAGACCTCCTTGCTACTGGGACAATTAGTGGTAAAAATCAAAATGAACGTGGTAGCTTGATGGAAATTACATGGCGTGGTGAAAATCCAATTAGAGTTAATAATGTTAAGCGAAGTTGGTTAGAAGATGGTGACACGTTAACTTTAAAAGCATACGCGCAAGGTGAAAATTATCGTATCGGATTTGGAGAAGTGGTAGGTAAAATTTTACCAGCCCATCAAAATATCTAAATAAAGGAGTGGATAAATATGACGTTTTATCAACACCGTGGTGTCTTACCGCACAAAAGACATACTGTATTTAAAAAATCAGACGGAAGTTTGTATAAAGAGCAGCTCATGGGAATGAAAGGTTTTGTAGGAGTCCAATCAATATTGTATCACCATAATGCGCCAACCGAATTTTTTAAATCAGAATATGTTGGGAAATTTAGTCCAGAATACGAAACACAAACTGAATTAAGACCACGTGCCTTTTTTACAGATATATCTAAAGTGGACGGTGGCGATGCCATTCAAAGTAGGGAATATATTTTAGGAAATGATGATTTAATTATAGGTATAGCAGAGCCGACTAAGCCTATGGACTACTTTTATCGAAATTCAGATGGTGACGAGTTATTATTTGTTCATTATGGCTCAGGTAAAATTGAAACAACTTTCGGTACAATTTTTTATAAAGATTGGGAATACATCAAAATCCCTATTGGCACCATTTATCGTATCGTACCAGATCAAGGGGTTAAAACAAAGTTTTTGGTAATCGAAACGACGAGTTGGATTACAACGCCGAAACGTTATCGAAATGAGCTAGGTCAATACCTTGAACATAGTCCATTTTGTGAACGCGACTTTTTTGGGCCTGATGAATTAGAGACGCATGATGAAAGAGGAGAGTTTGAAGTATTAACACGTAAGCACGGACAAATGCATAAACATTACTTTAAACATCATCCATTAGATGTTGTAGGTTGGGATGGTAATATATATCCTTGGCGTTTTTATATTCTAGATCATGAGCCGATAACAGGCCGTATTCACCAACCCCCACCGGTACACCAAACGTTTGAAGGTCATAACTTTGTAGTATGTTCATTTGTACCGAGGTTGTTTGACTATCATCCTGACTCAATTCCAGCACCATATTATCATAGTAATATTGAAAGTGATGAAGTGTTATATTATGTGGATGGTGAATTTATGAGTCGAAAAGGCGTTCGTGAAGGCTCGATTACATTACATCCGGGAGGGATTCCACATGGTCCTCATCCAGGTAAAATTGAAGAAAGTATTGGGGCTGAAAAAACTGAAGAACTTGCAGTCATGATTGATACATTCAAACCATTGCATGTGATTGAAAGCTCAAGATATATGGAAGACGAAGATTACCAATATAGTTGGGTCGAAATTGAGAGCATGGATTGATATACAAAAATAAAAGTTAGAAAATTTTGGAAATAAGCAGAAATGATATTCATTTCTGCTCTTTTTACAACTTAATTAAAGGAGGAATTCAGTGTGCGTGTAATATTAGCAGAAGCATTTCGCACACCTATAGGATCTTTAGGTGGTGCTTTTAAAGATGTGCGAGCAACAGACTTAGGCGCAACGCTTATCCAACATATCATTCAAAGACATCCATCTCTTGTAGAGAAAATAGATGAAGTTATTATTGGCAATGTATTACAAGCAGGACAAGGGCAGAATCCAGCGCGTATTGCTGCTGTTAAGGGAGGGCTTCCCTATAATGTTCCTGCTTTTACAGTGAATAAGGTGTGTGGGTCTGGCTTGAAGGCGATTCAATTGGCATATCAATCTATTATTACTGGAGACCAAGAAGTCGTTTTAGCAGGAGGCATGGAGAATATGTCTCAATCCCCACTATTGATGACTACGGGGCGCTTTGGTTTTAAAATGGGTAATCAGACGCTGATAGATAGTATGATAAGTGACGGCTTAACAGATGCTTTTCATCATTATCATATGGGTATAACAGCCGAGAATGTAGCAGCGCACTATAATGTCTCCCGTATAGAACAAGACAAATTTGCACTGGAATCACAGAAAAAGGCGAGTTTGTCTAATCAAACTGGTGCATTCAAGGAGGAAATTGTTCCAGTTGAGGTTTCCAGAGCTAAAGAGAAGTCGGAATACATTAATCAGGATGGAGGGGTTCGTAAAGGAATAACGTTAGAAAAGTTACAAAAACTAAACCCTGTATTTCAACGCGATGGTTCTGTAACTGCAGGTAATGCGTCAAGTATTAATGATGGTGCAGCAATGATGTTAGTGATGACTGAAGAGAAAGCAAATTCACTTGGGATAAAGCCTTTAGCTGTAATTGAATGTATTACAACAGCGGGAGTAGATCCAAAAGTGATGGGAATTGGTCCAATCCCTGCGATTCAAAAAGCATTGTCACATGCAGAATTAAACATTAGTGATATTGATGTGTTTGAGCTAAATGAAGCATTTGCAGCCCAATCTTTAGCGGTTAGTCAAGAATTACGTATTCCCTCAGAACGTTTAAATCCTAAGGGAGGTGCGATTGCTTTAGGACATCCGATAGGTGCTTCTGGAGCAAGAATACTAGTCACATTGTTACATCAATTGTCTAATGAAATGCGTCAAGGATTAGCAGCATTGTGTATCGGTGGTGGACAAGGTATCGCAACTATAGTTACACATTATAAGGGGTGAAAATATGGGTAAAGTGATTGAAGATTTAGAACAAGCATTTGATAAATTGGAAGATGGCATGACCATTTTAGCAGGGGGATTCGGGTTGTGTGGCATTCCAGAACATTGCATACAGATGATAAAAGATAAAGGAACAAAGCATTTGAAAGTTGTGAGTAATAATTGTGGTGTGGATGATTTTGGCTTAGGGATTTTATTAAAAAATAAACAAATTGATCAGATGGTCAGTTCATATGTAGGTGAAAACAAAATATTCGAGGAACAATTTTTATCGGGTGAACTTGATGTACAGTTGACACCACAAGGAACTCTTGCAGAAAAGTTGCGTGCAGGAGGGGCAGGTATTCCCGCTTTTTATACAGCAACGGGCGTAGGAACAGAAGTTGCTTCAGGGAAAGAAGTGCGCGTGTTTAATGGGAAAGCGTATTTATTAGAAGAAGCCATTCAAGGAGACTTTGCGATTGTTAAAGCAGATATTGCGGATCGTTCAGGGAATCTTATTTTTAATAAAACGGCAAGAAATTTTAATCCTTTATGTGCTATGGCAGCAAAGACTACGGTCGTGGAAGTGGAGACTATCGTGGAAGTAGGAGAAATCAATCCAGATCACGTGCATTTACCTGGTATTTATATTGATTATATATATAAAGGCTCCCATTTTAAAAAACGAATCGAAAAGCAAACAGTAAAGGAGGATCATGCATGAGCAATAAGGTATTAGTAAAGCGTGCGGCATTGGAGATTAAAAGCGGGATGTATGTGAATTTGGGCATTGGTTTACCAACATTAGTAGCCGATGCTCTCCCGGACTCAATCGAGAACGTTTACTTTCAATCTGAAAATGGATTGCTAGGAATCGGACCTTATCCAAGAGAGCATGAAGTCGATTCAGATTTAATTAACGCAGGCAAAGAGACAATAACAGTTGTCCCTGGTGCGAGTTACTTTGATAGTGCGATGTCATTTAATATGATACGAGGAGGGCATATTGATTTAGCTATATTAGGGGGAATGGAAGTTTCTGAAAAGGGAGACTTAGCCAATTATATGATACCGGGAAAGCGTGTTAAAGGAATGGGAGGAGCAATGGACTTAGTTGTTGGGGCGAAAAAAGTAGTTGTAATCATGTACCATACTAATAAAGCTGGAGAGCCTAAAATAAAAACACAATGCAACCTACCTTTAACGGGGGCAGGAGTTGTTTCACGATTGATTACAGACTTAGCAGTGTTTGATTTTGTTGATGGAGAGATGCATCTTATCGAATTACAAGAAGGTGCTACGTTAGATGAAGTTAAAGCTAAAACAGAAGCCCATTTTGTAAATAAATTATAAAACTGCATCTTAGCTTTCTTTTTATGATAAAACTTTGTATGATAGGACTTCGCTTTCTGAGGAACACAGCCTCAGCCTGTAGTCTTCGAGTAGTCCTATTCCCTCAAGAGTCACGTCATCAATACGTCGTTTGTGCATGTCATAACGCACTGTTATACTTTAAAAACAAAATACTTTCGTATCATTTAATTAAAGGAAAAACTTCGAGATTTTTCATGAATTCGTACGAAAATCTCGAAGTTTTTCGATTACTGAGATATTTAGATTCTATAGTAAATCGGACTGGTGTATAAATAATTTCATTTATTTGATTGTTCCATAAAGCCTCGCTTTTCTAGGCACCTCAGAAGTCTCGGCTTAGGAATCAATCAAATTTGCTATATTTATTCACACCCCTAAGTTATAAAGTATGTTTTACCAACTCAATTTTACTGATTTATGTTGTATTAAAAGAGGCATTAATGTTCAAGACTTTATGATCACACAACGAAAAAGGCGTTAAGCAATCCATTATTGCATAACGCCTTAATTTAATGCGACCAATCCAATTTGACTGAGAGCCGATATTTATGTTCCAGCCTCATCGAGAAAGCTATCTACTAAGTTTTAGGTAATACGATTGTAAATGTTGTTCCTTCATCAAGTGTGCTAGCTACTCTAATTGTACCGTGATGTCGTTCTATGATTGAACGAGAAATCGCAAGGCCTAGTCCATTACTATCTGAATAGGAACTTTGTTTATAGAAACGATCAAATATATGTTGCATCGTTTCTGGTGTCATTCCTGGACCATCATCTTCTATTGAGATGATGATATCATTGTTTTCATCATACAATTGAATATCAATCATGCCATACTTTTCGGTATATTTTATCGCATTTCGAATAATGTT
Organism: Staphylococcus felis; assembly: GCF_003012915.1. NCBI lineage: Bacteria > Bacillati > Bacillota > Bacilli > Caryophanales > Staphylococcaceae > Staphylococcus > Staphylococcus felis. Next base: position 1,156,420 of record NZ_CP027770.1, read on the forward strand.
CTCGATGGCTTGGGTTAATAAACGTTCATTCCCAATGTATGTCATAGGTTTGAGTTCGTAAACTACAACATGCTCTTTTTGATCTAACATGTAGGCTTCATTCTTTAAAATATCTTGGATGAGATAATCGAGGCGAACGGTATCTTCAAATTTTAAGTGTGTATCATTATCAAGTTCAGATAATAATAAGAGTTGCCTTGTTAATTGACTAAGGCGATGTGTTTCATCATAAATACGTTGAATATAGTCTGATTGTCGCGATGGTATACGCTCTTGTTGAAGTTGTGTGAGTAGATGATGAATATGTGTTAAAGGTGTCTTCATCTCATGCGAAACATTTTGAACGAAGTGTTGGCGCATATTATCAAGTTGTTTGAGCTTTATGCGCATAGTATCAAAGTGCTGTTGAAGTGCACCAATTTCATCACGTCTTGTAACAGTAATAGGAGTCTCAAAATCACTATCCATCATGCGACTAGTTGCGAGTTTGAGTTGTTGCACTGGCTTCACTAAAGTATAAGTTGACCAAATCACAAGTGCAATGGAAATCATAATGAGTAAAGTGATTAAAACAACCAAAAAGATCCGAAACTCACCGAACGCATGACCAATATCAGGGCGCATAAATACAGCATAACTGCCATTATCTGTAATAAATTGAGTACCAACTGTATTACGTGTTTCATTATCGAAAAAACCTGTAATGAAGAGATTGAAAGGACGACTTCGAATACCGTGATAGTCTTTACCTGCTAAAACTTGGTCAATAGCTGACTTGCTTAAGTTATTTTTTCGAAACGCATGACCGTAATGGGATTCATGATAGGACTCATCAAACACAATAACTTGAAAATTCAATCCACCTAATAAGCGCATGTATTCCTCAAAATCGTTTTGTTGTTCTGCATCTTTGTATGATTTGGCATGCTGTAATGTTTGCATTACTTTAGCATCATTTTGTGCTTTGAGTTCAAAATGATAATAGACATTCGTAATTAAAAAACTGATGATAGCACTTAAAATCATTACGGTAATGGTATAAATAGCGAATCTTGAATAGAGTGTTTTAAACATCATCAGTCACCTTGTATCCTACACCACGTATCGTGTCGATATGAATGGTAGCGCCTAATTTTTTTAAACGTGTACGTAACCTCTTAATATGAACGTCAACAGTCCGTTCATCACCTTCATAATCAAATCCCCAAATTTTTTCAATCAGACTCTCTCGTTCGAACGCTTGTTTAGGATAGGATAACAAAAGACTCAAAAGTTCAAACTCCTTATTCGGTAAAATCATCCCTTTATTGCCTACAATGACTTCTAATTTAGATTGATCAATGATGACATTCCCTAATTGTAAATGTGTTGAAGTCTGAATTTGATAGCGCCTTAGAACAGCTTTAATACGAAAGATTAACTCAGCCACTTCAAAAGGCTTAGTAACATAATCATCTGTTCCAGCTAAAAAAGCACGTTCTTTGTCACTTAATGCATCACGTGCAGTCAACATAATTACCGGATATTCATAATCGTACTTCAAAGTCTGACATAATTCGAAACCATCCATCCCGTTCATCATAATATCAACTATTGCAATATCAATATCATAGTGTTCTAGATAGGCTAATGCATCCTCTCCACTTTGTTGTGTAATGGCTTGATAGCCTTCTTTTGAAATACGAGACGATACATAGTCGAGGATATCCGGATCATCATCAACGATAAGACATCTTACAGACATGATTGTACACCTCTTTTTCTCTAATGATTAGATTTATCTTAACATAGTCTATTTTAGCACAGTGCAATTTTGTTCATATTCAGTTCATATAGCTACCTTATGATAAAGATACAATTATAGAACAAGGGAGTTATGAGTGATGAAAATTGCGTTAAATGAATTGAAATTTTATAAATTTAAATATTTATTAATTACATTTATCGTTGTGTTACTTGCAAGCATGGTATTGTTCATTACTGGACTAGCTCAAGGATTGGCACGTGAGAATATTTCGCTACTTGATGCGTTCAAATCTGAACAATTTGTGATTCAAAAAGGTGTAGACCAGCAATTAGAAAAATCAAACATCGGTGAACAACAAGCAAAAAACATAGAACAATTGATTGATAAAACCCCTCTTAAATTGAGCATGGCAACAGCAGAATACCATCATCAAAATGGAGATTTAATATTTGCGACTATTCCTAAAGGAGAACGTCCATCATTGCAAGAAGGACATTTGCCGTCAAATAATCAGGAAGTCACATTGAATAGTAAATTAAAAGGAGAAGGTCTTAAAATAGGGGATCAGATTACGATTAAAGATCAAGATAAAACTCTAAAAATAGTAGGCTTTTTTGATGATGCGATGTATTCACATACAAACATCGCTATGGTCAATAATCAAGGTCTAAATGACATCACAAAAGATCATGCGGCAACGTCACTTTACTTTTTAAATAATGTAAGCAAGCAAACAATTCAAGATATTAAGGCAATTGATGATGTTGAAGTTGTCACAAAAGAAGATCTGACAAATGCAATACCTAGTTATCAAGCAGAACAAGCGCCATTAACAATGATGATTGTGAGCTTGTTTGTCATTACAGCTATTGTGTTAACCGCATTTTTCTATGTGATGACGATTCAAAAAACTTCAGAAATTGGTATTTTAAAAGCGATTGGAATTAAAACAAGCCATTTATTGGGCGCATTAATGTTTCAAATTCTTTTTGTCACAATGATAGGTGTATTGCTGTCATTAGGTCTTATTGTAGGACTTTCTATGATGCTACCAGTTACAATGCCATTTCATATCACGAGTCAAATCATGTTGTTTGTCGTTGTGATTTTCATTGTAGTAGCAATCATAGGCGCACTATTGTCATTAGTTCGTGTATTCAAAATTGATCCGATAGAAGCGATTGGGGGCAAAAATGTATGAGTTTAGTCATTCGAAATCTATACAAATCTTTTGGTAAAGGTGACGCTAAAACGGATGTATTAAAAGATATTAACTTTGAAATCAAACCGGGTGAGTTTATTATTTTAAATGGCGCATCAGGATCAGGTAAATCAACGCTACTCACGATTATTGGGGGATTACTAACACCTACTGAAGGTCAAGTGATATTAGGGGATCATGATTTAAGTCGGTTACAAAATAAAGCATTAACGGATAAGCGACTCAAAGATATTGGATTTATTTTTCAAGCCTCTTATTTGTTACCTTATCTAAAAGTGAAAGATCAACTGATTTTAGTAGGCCGAGAAGCTGGAATGTCAAAAAAAGAAGCAGAACAACGTGCATTGGATTTATTGAATCGGATTGGGCTCAGTCATCGTATTAATGCATATCCACATATGCTATCTGGAGGAGAAAAACAACGTGTCGCTATTATGAGAGCGTGGATGAACAAGCCTCAATTATTATTGGCAGATGAACCAACAGCGAGTCTAGATGCCAAACGTGCAACAGAAGTCGTTGAAATGATAAAAAAACAAGTAAGAGATGAAAAAACGATTGGGATAATGGTGACGCATGATGAGCGTTTATTTGATTATGCAGATCAAATATTCTATTTAAATGAAGGACAATTAACGACTGAATAATGTCAAATACTATAGAAATGGGGAGTATCTCAGTAATTGAAAAACTTCGAGGTTTTCGTAAGAATTTACGAAAAATCTCGAAGTTTTTCCTTATTAAAAATCATCTTAGCGCTATTTATTTTGGGCGCTATATCCCAACTTTTTTGGTATGAGAAATATATTGTACAATTACTATAGTTGTAAAATAATTATGATAATGCTAAAAATCAACCAAGTCATAGGATATTGAAATAATAAACCACAGTAGTCATGAATTAAAGACTTTGCTCGAAACTGAATAGGAGAAGGTGCGCCATATCCAGATGTTTGGATGCGGTGACGTTGTGCAAGTCTTAAAGCACGGAGCAGATGAAACTCGCTTGTAATGATAACAACAGGATTTGGGTATAACTTGATATATCGTTTAGAATACTGCATATTGGTATACGTATTTGTAGACTGATCCTCCATCGAAATGTGAGAAGGTGGAATACCTTGACTGATGAGATAACGTTTCATAGCCAACGCTTCAGAAATAGGTTCATCAGGTCCTTGTCCGCCACTCACTACAAAGTAGCTGGATGTTTGACAAGACCTTGCAAATTGTAGGGCACGATCTAGTCGTTGCTTAAGCATAGGTGTAACATCCTCTGTATAAATGCCTGCACCTAAAATAAGAAGCGTTGCATTGTCATACGGTGGTGGCGTCACTAGGAATAGGGCGGTCATATAAAGATAGTGAATCCAAGACAAAATAAAAACGAGGCCTAATGACAAAAGTAAAGTAAAAGGAATCGAAAGTATAGTTGGCATTAATGATGCGATTATCATACTTCCTATTACGAGTGCAACAACTGATAAGCCATAATATAGTAACGATACTAGAAAAGGCAAGTGTTGAGATAACCTAAGTTGTCTAAAAAATTGAATCACCAATACGATAAAAATCAAAATCATAGGTACTATCGTTGTTAAGAGCCAGTCAAATGAAAATACTAAGCATATGACAATCACCATATTGATACTCATTAAAATGTAAAAAGTATTTATATGAAGAAAAAATCTAGAAAAAAGTTTTAATGATAATATTAAAATGATATAAATTAATGTTAAAATTATCCACATGAGCTAATGACAGCCATCCTTTACAATAGTTATACTTAGCATACTATAAACGTTAAATTTTTGCGTCAAAAATGGTATTTTTCTTCTGTTTTAGGAGTTGATATTATAAAATGAATATTCCAAAGGTAGGTGATAATTGATGACTCAATCTAATTCCCAAATGATGAACGAACATATCGCATTTATGGGTGAGTTCATGACCAACATCAATGCATTAACAACAGGGTTATTGAGAGATTTGCGAGAACAATATAATATCTCAAATGAACAATCAAGTGTTTTACTAATGCTCTCGCGTGACAATGCTTTAACATTAACAGAAATCACAATGCGTCAAGGTGTTAATAAAGCTGCTGTCAGTCGCCGCGTCAAAAAATTAGTAGAACTAAATTTAGTGAAATGGGTCAATATGACTTACGAACATGATAAACGTTTGAAATATATTGCATTAACTGAAAGTGGACGTCATTATGTCCATGCATCACGTCATTTAATTGCAAGTTTAGCAACAAAAATGCTTTCGGATATTCCGATTGATCAACTCTCAGAAACACGCCATGTTCTTGAAAAAATTGATCAACGTGTGGCCTCTCAATTGAAGCAGCTATAACGATACATATCCAACTTACGAATGATGAGACTTAGTTCAATTTAAACTAGAATGAAACTTGAACACATCTAAATATCAAATGACAGTAGAAGGGGGTGTAATCGTGACAGAATGCCCACGGTGTCATCAAATAAGCAATCACAATGCATATTGTCAAAATTGTCAATTGCAGATTTCTTATTCTATCAATTCATCAAACTCTAACAGTTCAGATATGAATGAAAAAAGGAAAGCTAGCGCACATCACTCAAAACAATGGCCAATTAAAAAAATGATACCTATAGGGATTATAGGTTTTATCATTATCTTACTCATTATTCTTTTTTTATTACTGAAAAATTATAATTCACCTGAAGCTCAAGCCCAAATACTTATCAATGCGATAGATAAAAATGATACGTCAAGACTATCTAATATTTTAAGTTCGAAAGATAATAAAGTTGGTCCTAACGAAGCAGACACATACATTCAATTTATCAAGTCGGAAATTGGGATGGCATCGTTTGAACGAAAGGTTAATAAAACGGTTGCTAATTTAGAACAAGAGACTGCGATTGCAGCATATGTTAAAACAGCCAACAATCAAAATGTATTGAGAATTAGTAAAAATGGCCGTCGATATTTGATTTTTAATAACTTAGGTTTTCAAGCGCCTACCAAACAGGCAGAAGTTAAACCTAATGTAAGATCAAAATATGAATTTAATTCAGACGGCTATCAGAAAAAAATAATTGCGGATCAAAATCAAGCAGTTTCACTGGGCAACTTTATCCCGGGAAAATATAGTATTGAAGTTGTTAAAACAACGGATAGGGGCACGTATCATGGGCACCTCAAATTCAACACATCAGAAAGTAAAAGTAATGTCGTAAAGGTGACGGAAGATTTTGAACAGGCAACGATTCAAGCCAACCTCAAAAATACAGAAGGTTTAGAAGATAAATCTATAAAAGTCGTCATTAATGATGAAAAATTAGACTACGGCAAAAATAAAAACTATGGTCCTTTTCCGTTAAGTCGTGATTTAAACGTTTATGCAGTGGGTCAAACTAATGGAAAAACATTCAAAACAAATACGCAAGTGATTAAGAAAGACGACATACAATCCAAAAATAACGTCAAATTGACATTTGATGATAAAGCTATTGAACGTTTCAACAAATCACAAGAAAAAGATGTTGTTAATCAATTAAGTGACTTTATTAAAGACTATATAGGAGCCCTTGGGAATGCCTCAAAGCATAAAGACTATAGTCAAGTGGCTAATTATTTAAATGGTCAAAATCATAAATTTATTACGTTGAAACAAGATATTGAAAGAGAAAAGGACCTAGATTTTAAAAATCCAGAGGTTATTAATGTTCAAGAAAGCGATGGACTATACTATGTCACTGTTGAAAAAGAAGCAAATCAACATCGGATTGTAAGAAGACAATATACGGTTAGAGGTGAAGCGGATAAAGATCAGTTCAAGATTGTGGATTACGATGGTGAATAACAAAATATGGAAGAGGCTGGGACATCAATCCCACAATAATAGCGTAGAGATGATTGAATCTCTACGCTTTTCTTTGTTTTACTCGACGCTCATCCTATTCCCTCAGGCGTCTCGCCAACACTACTACGTGATATACATGTCATTTTACATTAAAATACTTTTAAAAAGACACTTTCGTATCATTGAATGAATCATCTCATTATAAGAAAACTTCGAGATATTTATATCCCAGCCTGTTTTTCGATTACTGAAATATATTAGCCTTCTACTTTTATGTAACCAAGCATAGTGTAGATTGTTTCATAATGAAAAATGGTAGTGAGTCATTGTAGGATAATAGATGAAGTTATCATTCGACAATAGAGATGCAATATGATTTATAACAATTAAAAATAGTATAGATGTTATTTGTGCCAAATCATTAACAACAAATTTTAAATATATATTGTAAATGAATTTAGAAATAGATTATAATAAAGCGAGTTTAATAGTATGCATCAACTTAGTCTGATCACCATTTTTAGGAAAGGTGAATTTTAATTGTATGAGCAAAGCAGATTTACGGATTCAGAAAACACTTTCGAAATTGACACATGCATTTATAGAGTTACTTGAAACAGATTTACTAACTAAAATTACAATTAATCAAATTTGTACACGAGCTAAAGTTCATCGTACAACATTTTATAAACATTTCAAAGATAAGTACGATTTGCTACAGTATACTTGTAATGTATTGACTCGCCCCTTTTTTGATATAGAGTTTGATACACGTATAGAAACCCCTTTTACGAGTATTGAGCAAACTTTCACACCACAAATGATTAGAGTGCTGAAAGTTCAAAAAGAGGATCCCTTATTTTATGATGTTGCCATGACATTATTTTCACAATCATTTTCAGACGAAATACATAGTAAAAGAGATGAACTCATTTTTAAAGAAGTTTTCCCTATTGAACTGTTTAGTTATATTTATGCTTCGACGATTATATCGATGAATCAATGGCGTATTCATCAAAATTTAGAATTTAATGCTAAAGATTTAGATGATATCTATCAATCATTCATGAATGCTAAGATTTTGAAACAAAAAGAAACAGATATTACACCTTGATGCCTTGCATGTTCTTAAGAATAATGGCATGTTAATAGTATCAAAGGAGGAAGGTGTTATGGCTCAATTTACAGATCGATTATTTAAAAGGGTACAACCGATTTGGGATAGCTATTTGGATCACCCTTTTGTAAAAGGAATCGGAAATGGTGACTTGGATCAAGAAAAATTTAAACATTGGCTTAAGCAAGATTATATTTATCTTATTGAATATGCGCGTTTATTTTCAATTGGTGCAGCTAAATCAACTGATCTTAATATGATGACAATGTTTGGAAACCTTGTTCACGGTACCTTGCATACGGAAATGAATCTGCATCGTAACTATGCAGCTCAGTTTGGGATTACGCATGATGAACTTGAAAAGACCCAACCTTCAAGTACTACAACAGCTTATACAAGTTATATGCTTAATTTAGCGCAACGTGGCGGTATCGAGCATGTAATTGCTGCAGTACTCACTTGTACATGGAGTTATCATTATATTGGTGAAGCACTAAATCAAATTGAAGGTGCACGAGACCATTCTTTTTATGGGGAGTGGATTCAAATGTATAGTTCGGAAGAGTTCGCAACATTTAAAGAAGATGTGATGGAAATCATGAATCGTGTTGCAGAAGGTAAATCTGAATCGCAATTAAATGAACTTGAAGAGATTGTTGTCTACACAAGTTATTATGAATATATGTTTTGGGATATGGCAGAAAACCTTGAGACATGGTCTATACCAGTACAATAATAAGCCAGATTCTTAATGGAACTAAACAACTCGACAAACTGAGCACTCAATTTGTCGAGTTGTTCGTTTTTTAAGAGTGTGAATTGAATTTCCATGAGATTAGGACACGATTTGTCGGTGTTTCAAAAGAACAAGTTGACGCGTTAAAATATTGTTTTATTTTACTTTAGGTCTTCGGTTACGAAAGAACAAGGTGATGAAATAAAGACCTGTTGCAATCGCCATAAAAATAATCGAATTATGGATAGCGCTTGACTCAACAAGAATTGCCGTTGGATCAACTTGGCCTAAAAGTTGAGAGAGCTCTGTTGACATACGAGAAGCGACTTGTCTAATGATGTATAAAAAGCCGATTGGTATTATTAATAATAACCCAGCAATTAAAACATTTATCATCTTTATAATAGTACGATTAAATACAAGTGTTAAAATAGCAAAAACAATGTTAATAAAACATAAAATAAAAAAAGCATTGAGTACTAATAAAAGCTGATTTAGCCGTTCTTCAAAACTGGATAAATCGATAAAGTTTTGATGGCTTAGTTGTTCAGTAAAAACTTTGAACTGATTATATGTAACATTTTGATCCAAAAAGACCATCTTAAAAAGTGTTTCAGTATACATACTATATGCAGCAATAGCAGTAAGTACGAGTGCAATAAATGTTAAAATAAAACTAATCCAAGAACGCTTCTTTTTGCCGTAGCGTTTACTGCGATGAACAGTATCGTGATCAAATTGCTGTTCAAATTGAGGGCGTTGTTGCTGAGAAGAATCCATACATATCTCCTTTCATAAGGTTATCCGGATTATATTGTTTGTTGTGCGTGTTGAATTCTGAAATAATAAAAATAAATCATAAACGAAATGTGACACAGCGACAGTTTGTGTGATATTGATTTTTTTGAGTTAACTGTATACACATCGTTCGATAGCCCAGTGATAATGGGGCATTCATTCAAATGATAGAATGAAAAAGAGTTGATATGGTGATTATATTATATGTTTAATCATTTTCATAGACATTTTACATATAAAATATAAGTGAGAGGAGCATTTTAACCATGGTAAAACAATTAGCAACTGTTTCAGAAATGAAGACTTTCATAGAAACACATCAGTTAGCGGTCATCCAAATATCGCGTCAAAATTGTAGTGTTTGTCATGCAGTTTTTCCAAAAATAGAAGAGATGCTCAAACAGTATTCAGGTGTCGCTTTTGGTATTGTAGATGCAGATGAAGTTCCGGATGTGGCAGGGGCGCTATCTATATTTACAGTACCTGTTGATATTATCTTTTTTAATGGCAAAGAAATGCATCGTGAGGGGCGCTTTATTGATTTTGATCGATTTGAAAAGCAATTATCTAAAATTTATGAAAGCATTCAAGACTAAAACATATTATAATAAGGATATTAAAGAAACCATAGGCAAAGTGAGGGATAACTTTGAAACGAAATGTCATGAGTCATCTAATGGGACGTTATTTATCGCATCAACGTCACATTAAATTTAACTCTCAAAATGAAATTGATGACTTTTTAGAAAGGCGTCGACAATTAAATAAAGAAAAACATAAGCAACCAGAACAAATTAATGTGAAATCCAATTTAGTTAAGGATAGTTTTGATGATATGCAAGTCTTTCGATTTAATTTTGGTCATCATATTAAAAATAAAATCCTATATATTTACGGAGGCACATTTGTACTACAACCGTCATCATTCCATTGGCGATTTATGGACAAACTGGCCTATGAAACGTTACATGAGGTAGTTTTACCGATTTATCCCAAGGCACCTGATTACACTTATCGAGATACGCATGATGCGATTGAACGTGTTTATAGACGTTTATTAAAAGAAACTGAAGCGTCTAACATTATTATTATGGGGGATGCTTCTGGTGGGAATATGGCGCTTAGTTTTACACAATCTCTTATTAAAAATGGTGAGCTTCCTCTACCTGGTAAAGTATATCTAATTTCACCGTGGCTTGATTTATCGTTGTCAAACCCTGATATTACAGAGCAAGTCCAAAAAAGTGACCCTGTTCATAACGTCTTTAGTTTGCAGTCAATTGCGAGAATATGGGCGGATGATTTAGAAAGTAAAGACCCCAAAGTATCACCTATGTATGGTAGTTTAAGAGGATTGCCGCCAGTTTATATGTTTGGTGGCACACATGATATCTTTTATCCAGATATGTATAAATTAGTCGAATATTTTAATGCTGAACAGCAACCGATTCATTTTTATGAATATAAAGATATGGTGACCTCTTTTCCGTTGTATCCAATAGTAGAATCTCGTAAAGTACTCAAACAAATACGCAAAACAATAGAATCTTAAGTCTTAAAACGATAGGGCTCATTTTCAAGTATGTGAAAAGTTCATGTTTGAAAATGAGTTTTTTGTATTGAAAGTGAAGTGTTTGTCTATCATAGTTGTAAGTTGATTATTCAACACGATAATTAATGTGAAAAATAGAGTGAATAAAATATTTCAAAAAAGTTCCGTGCAAGATAGTTTGTTTTTTAGTAAAATATGACATATGTTTAATTTAAATTTTATGTGAGTTATTTCAAAAGAGATGAAGAGATTGATCTGGCAGGGTGTGTAAAGGCTTTTGAATAACAAGAGGGGGATTTTATATGGATTTATTAATCGGTACTGCATTTTTGCTGTTAGTACTTGTAATTTTCACACTTTTTACATACAAAGCACCTAATGGTATGCGTGCCATGGGAGCTTTAGCAAATGCAGCAATTGCAACGTTTTTAGTTGAAGCATTTAACAAATATGTTGGCGGTCAAGTTTTAGGAATTTCCTTTTTAGAAGATTTGGGAGATGCAGCAGGTGGGCTTGGTGGTGTTGCGGCTGCAGGTTTGACTGCACTAGCGATTGGTGTTTCACCTGTATATGCACTAGTTATCGCTGCTGCATGTGGCGGTATGGACTTGTTACCTGGTTTTTTTGCGGGATATATCATTGGTTATTTGATGAAGTATACTGAAAAATATGTGCCAGATGGTGTTGATTTGATTGGTGCAGTTATTATTGTAGCCCCGTTAGCACGTTTGATTGCACTAGGGCTGACACCTATTGTTAATAATACACTTGTTAAAATCGGGGATATCATTCAAAGTTCAACAGATGCTAATCCTGTAGTAATGGGTATTGTTTTGGGTGGTATTATTACAGTTGTAGGTACTGCACCTCTAAGTTCAATGGCACTCACAGCTTTACTCGGATTGACAGGGGTGCCAATGGCTATTGGTGCTATGGCTGCATTTAGCTCAGCTTTTATGAATGGAACATTGTTTCATAGATTAAAGTTAGGTAACCGAAAAGATACCATTTCTGTCAGTATTGAACCTTTATCACAAGCGGATATTGTATCTGCCAATCCTATACCAGTTTATATTACGAATTTTCTAGGCGGTGCGTCTGCTGGTTTAGTTATCGCACTATCAGGTTTAATAAATGATGCAACTGGAACAGCAACACCGATTGCAGGTTTTCTTGTCATGTTTGGATTTAACGACTGGCATATCGTTATCTTATATGGCGTTATTATGGGTATTATCGGTTTGATATGGGGATTTTTAGGTTCAATGATATTCAAGAATTATCCAGTGGTGACAAAGCAAGATATGAAAGCGCGTGGCGTAACAGATTAAATGCTAATCTTATTTGATAGATGTAACCCCCAAAAAGGTCATTTTGACATTTTTGGGGGTTTATCTTTTCTAAATTAAGTGATTAGTGCAGTAAGAACAGGATTAACTCGGAATATGTATTCGATGTCCTAACTGTTTTGGCCAATTGCGTTCAGGTTGGGATTCAAAGTAATTTTGAATCTGTGTATAAATATCCTCTGGGAATGGTGCAGGTTTACGTTCTTTACGGTTCATTCCCATCATCATGGTTTCAGCAGTCGCAGCACATTCTGATGTACGTTCATTGATGAGTTCTAAGAAAAAATGCGTACGTTTTTCGTCATAATCATAGATTGAAACGTGCACCTTAAAAGGCGTTCCTTTTTTGAGTTCTTTTAAATAACTAATTTGTGTTTCCAGTGTAAAGACGGTGTACTGACGTTCTTCACGTGCTTCATTTGTTAAGCCAATTTCGTCATGAAAATGATCGATTGCTAAACTAAATACACGAGCGTATTCAGCATCATTCATATGACCATTACGATCAATCCATTCATCGTGCACTTGATCGGTGTCGTAAAATGGAAATTGCAACATATAACTCCCCCTAATCTCATATAGCTCAATTATAGCGAATTAGAAAAAAACGTGAAATAAATAAAACATATTCAAAATATGGTATAGTCAAATTAATCATGATATAAAAGGGAATGTGAATAATATGGGGCAAAGAAGAGAACAAAGAAAGAATGAACATGTATCACTTGCACTGAATCAAGACAATCATCAACAATCTGATTTTGATCGTATTCAATTTGTGCATCATGCAATACCCTCTATTGACGTAGCTGATGTAACTTTGACATCTCAATTTCCAAATTTAAATGTACCACATTTATTGTATATTAACGCGATGACTGGCGGATCGCAATGGACAGGTGAAATCAATGAAAAACTTGCATATGTTGCGAAAAACACAGGTTGTGCCATGGCGGTAGGAAGTATGCATGCAGGTATAAAAAATCCCAATGTAAGAGATTCTTATAAAGTAGTACGACGTATTCACTCAGATGGGCAAATCTGGGCCAATGTGAGTGCGGATGTAAGTATTGAACACACCAAGAAAGCCATTGAGATGATTGAAGCGAATGCACTTCAAATTCATGTGAATGCACCACAAGAACTCATCATGCCAGAAGGAAGTCGTTCTTTTAAACATTGGTTATCTCACATAGAAGCCTTAGTCAAAGCGATTGAAATTCCTGTTATTGTGAAAGAAGTCGGGTTTGGAATGAGTTATGAAACGATTGAGATGTTGATGCATTGCGGTGTGAAATATGTGGATGTGAGCGGCAAAGGAGGGACTAATTTTGCGACAATAGAGAATGAGCGACGCACGATGCAGAATATGGATTATTTACGAGACTGGGGGCAGTCAACAGCAGTTTCTTTACTAGAAGCACGGAACTTTAGCAGTAAAGTACATCTCTTAGCAAGTGGAGGGATACGTCACCCACTTGATGCAATCAAAGCACTGCGTTTAGGGGCGGAAGCTGTAGGAATGTCACGTAATATTTTACTTAAAGTTCAAAATGAAGACATCAATGCAGCGATTGAGTATGTTGAGCAATTTAAACGGCAAATGCAAAAGGTGATGACGTTACTTAATGTGAAAAATATAAATGAATTAAGGCAAGTACCTATTGTATTGGATCCATATTTAAGGGGATGGATGGAACAAAGACAACTTTAAAAATAAAAAGAGAATATGAATGATGACTAATGAGCTTCATGTTACATAGGCATTCTGATAATCTCAGAAATTTTCTTACAATATAAGTAGCTAAAAAATAGTCAGCAATTTGATTTTAAACATTGCGTTTATTTATGTATATGTTATATACTTTAAATCGTAATTATTTCGATTTGCAGTATAGGAGGATATTTATGCATAAAATTCCAGTAACAGTATTAAGCGGTTATCTAGGATCAGGTAAAACGACTCTACTGAATCATATACTCAACAATAGAGAAAATAGACGTATTGCCGTTATTGTTAATGATATGAGTGAAGTGAATATTGATAAAGATTTAGTCGCTGATGGTGGTGGGCTATCACGAACTGATGAAAAATTAGTCGAATTATCGAATGGTTGTATTTGTTGTACTTTGCGTGAAGACTTATTACGGGAAGTCGAACGTATTGTAGAACGTGGAGGAATTGATCAAATTGTGATCGAGTCTACAGGGATTTCCGAACCTGTTCCGGTTGCGCAAACATTTTCATATGTTGATGAAGAATTGGGCATTGATTTAACGAAAATATGTCAACTCGATACAATGGTAACGGTAGTTGATGCCAATCGTTTCATTAAAGATTACCAATCAGGTGATTTACTTGTTGATCGAGATCAAGGTGTTAGTGAAGAAGATGAGCGTACAATTGCTGACTTACTTATCGATCAAATTGAATTCTGTGATGTATTAATTTTAAATAAAATTGACCTTGTATCAGAGGAGGATGCCAATCAGTTAGAAGCAATGCTTAGAAAATTACAACCTTCAGCTAAGATTATAAGAACGGTGAACTCTGAGGTGGATTTAGAAGATGTATTAGAAACAGGATTATTTGATTTTGAAAATGCAAGTCAGTCTGCCGGTTGGTTACAAGAACTTGAAGCAGGCGGGCATGCGACACATACACCAGAGACAGAAGAGTATGGTATTTCGTCATTTGTATATCGTAGACGCTTACCATTCCATGCGGTTCGATTTAATGAATGGCTTGAAAATATGACAGATAATATTGTCCGCGCCAAAGGTATTGCTTGGCTTGCACAGTACAATGAAGTGGCCTGTCTTGTCTCACAGGCAGGAACAGCAGTAGATATCCATCCAGTAACATTCTGGGTAGCGACAATGCCTAAAGCTGAACGTGCTGCTATATTACAAGAGAGGGAAGATGTTAGAGCAGATTGGGATCCTGAGTATGGGGATCGTCACATACAACTTGTGATTATCGGTGTCGATTTAGATGAAGACGCAATCACAAAAGAACTGGATGCTTGTCTCATCAATAGTGATGAAATTGACTTAGACTGGTCAAAATTAGAGAATCCATATCCATGGCAAATTACAAGACAACAACCGTAATAAATAAACCCGGAAAGACCGTTCATGATGACGTCTTTCCGGGTTTTTAAGTTATTTTAAAAAGTTGATAAAAAGTGTAATAATCGGAACGCCTAGTAGGTCAACTAAAAATGCGCCGACAATTGGTACAACTAGATAAGCTCGTGGTGAATTACCAAACTTTTTAGTAATCGTGTCTAAGTTGGCCATAGCATTCGGTGTTGCACCTAAACCGTGACCGATAAAACCACCAATCATTACTGCTGCATCGTAATCTTTACCGAGTAATCGGAACACAACAAAAATCGAGAATAAAGCTACGAAGATAATTTGACAAAGTACGATAACAACAAGTGGTAAAGCTAAGTTGTAAATTTCGGTTAATTGTATACTCATCAATGCAATAGATAAGAAAATACTTAAAGAAATATCACCTATTTGATTTGTCAATTTTAGGTCAATTAAGTTTAAGTTTCCAAATTCAGAAATGTTACGGATAATGACTGCAATAAACATGGATGCTACATATAGTGGAATGTTGATGCCAGACCATTCACTAAATACATTTCCTAAATATGTACCGAGTGCCATACAGAATAAAATAACTGATATTTGAATAAAGAAGACTTCATTTAAAGTAAAGTTCTTTTTTAAACGACGATTTATATCAATTTCAGAATAGTCTTTTTGCGCGACATTAGCATCTACTGGTTTTAAGTCATACTTTTTAATCAAGTAACGCACAACAGGACCACCGATAAGTCCACCAGCAACCAAACCAAGTGTTGCAGCAGCTAATGCGGCAGTGACAGCAGATTCAATACCAAGTTCTTGTATTGTTTGTCCATAAGCAGCAGCATTCCCGTGGCCACCCTCCATAGACATTGCCCCAGCTGTTAATCCGAGTAATGGATCAATGTGTAAAACTTTAGCTAACGAAACACCTATAACGTTTTGGAATGTGGCAAGAATACCACATAAAATCCAATATACAATAAGGACTTTTCCGCCTAATTTTAATAGTTTAAATGATGCGCCAAGACCTATCGTTGTAAAGAAAGCAAGCATAAAAAACTCTTGAAAGAATTTGCCATCAAGTTCGATTTTTAAAACGCCAGTTGCTGATAATAAAGCAGAGAGAATCGCAAATATTAATCCTCCAATTACAGGAGAAGGTATACTTAAACGATTAAAAATACTTACTTTATTCACGATAGCTTGACCAATAATTAATAATAAACATGCAATAAATAAAGTCGTTATACTATTTAAAGTGATCAACTTATTATCCCCCCTTGATGTTGATGTGAGAAAGGGCTTTCAATCCCATACTATATAATTATAATTGTTCTGGCTAGAAAAAGCTATACATTATTAAATAATATAATTTAATTTAGAGATGATTTAAATTTTTTTCGATAATCTGTTGCAGTTATCCCAAAATGTTTCTTAAATGATTTCGCAAATCGTAGAGGGTCTTTGTAGCCTACAAGATAAGCAATCTCTTGATTTTGCTTATCTGTTTCTTTAATGAGGCGAGCAGCATGATACATTCTAAGCTGAATTAAATACTGCTGTGGAGATTGATCGACATTTTTCATAAATATTTTATATAAGTAACTTCGACTAACGTTTACATGTCGAGAGATATCTTGGACTTTAATGGACTTCATATAATTTTGATGCATATATTGAATGGCTTCACGCACGGTTTTATACATTTCGTTATGAGTTACTTTAAAAGCTCTTGGAAAATAGTGATGAAGTAAAGAAAGCAAGCGATACAGTTCACTTAAAAGTGAAATATCATCAGAAACACTAATGTTATAAGATACAGCGCGTTGACACATCTGATAAATTAAGTGTGAGATTTCAGTTGTATCTTCATTTTGGATGACACACGTATCAACAAGTTGTGTGCGGTTTAAAAAGTCCATTGCAAGCTTTCCACTAAAACCGACCCAATAATAAGTCCATGGATCATGAGAAGATGCGTAATAAAGGACATGCATTCCACGTTGAAGTAAAAAAATATCTCCTTTATATAATTGATAGATTTTATCGTTGTACACGAGTGTACCTGTACCAGATGTCACTATATGAAGCACTGCAGGCTTAGTGACGATATATTCATATTTAGATTGTAAAGTTCCAATTTCGATACCACATTCATCGATATTAGCATCAAGATGGTCTCTTTTAAATATCTTCCATAGTAACTGCAAAATGTTCTCTCCTTTTTCTCATAATCCGGAAACATTTTACCATGTTTTGTATCGATGTTAATATATGTATCTAAAAATTATTGTGTTAAATTATGGATTGTTCTATTTAAATCTATAAAAAATTTTTAGGGGATATGATTATGGAGAAATGCGACAATTTAAATAATATATATCAATTAAATAAACGTGAAAAATATATTCCGTATATGAGTCAAGATGAATATTTTAAAACGACATCGTTGCATGAAGTACACGCTGTTACTACGCTATCTGGGAAATGGATCTGTCAAGTTGAAAAGGACGATGAACAGCCACTTTTATGTTTTCGTGTTGATTCCTCTCAAGGGCTAGTCAATGATGACATTAAAAGAATTGACGAAAATGGTGGAAGATTAACTTTTAAATATGAGCGTCAATTTACAATAAATGATTATGATTATTCTAAGGACTATCATCTTAATATTTCAGACGTTAGTTCAGGCTATACACTTAAAGTCAATGGTAGATACGTCGGACAAATACCATCATCAGTCGAAGCGTCTGAGTTTGATATTACCTCATTAATTCATGGTGGAGAGAATCGAATTGAAATGAGTAATGTTGATCAGCCCTTATGGAGCACATTAGCATCACACATTTGTTTGAATACACATTTGAGTGAAAATATGTATATTTTAGAACGTGACAACGATCGTCTCGTGCATTTTGAAGTTGAAGCAGTATGTCAACAAGATACAGAACAAATTTTAGTAACAGTGAAAATTAAAGAAGTAGAAGGTCTTCCTGCTATCACGTATACATTGATTGGGCTCGAAGGTGAGATTGAAGCTCAAGGGAATATAGATTTAGACTGCCTATGCATAATTCCAATAGATGCGTCTTTTGAAGCGGTGGATTTATTGGATGGTTATACTTTATTTTTAGAAACAGACTACGAAACGATTGCTTATTTTATAAACAAAAGAGATATCACTAGCAAATAATCATAGCACTTGAGACGAGTCTGGGACATCAATCCCAAAATAATAGCGTAGGGGCTAGGACATAATTCCTAGCAAAAAAAGAATCGATTAGGTAAAATCATTTTACTTAATCGATTCTTTTTATATATTATTTCAAAAAAATAAAGCCCTCACGTATAATAATGAATAACCACAAACAAAACGATACGGAGGAACTTTATATGTATAAAAATTGTAACATGTCTCAACTCACACTATCAATTGAAACGGAAATTACATTTCCAAAAAATGATGTTTCTACTATTATTAATCATCTTGTTGAATCCATCCCTGATGAAGAATTTAATGACTACTATACTCATAGAGGTCCTTCTTCATATCATCCAAAGATGATGTTAAAAATACTTCTTTATAGCTATTCTCAATCTGTTTTTTCAGGACGTAAAATAGAATTTCTTCTTAAAGATAGCTGTCGCCTCATGTGGCTTGCCCAAGGGCAAACACCTTCTTACAGAACTATAAATAGGTTCAGAGTGAATCCACATATGATGGGAATTTTACAAACCTTATTTGTTGGTTTTAGAGCGCAATTAATCGAAGATAAATTAATATCTGAAGAGGTTGTCTACATAGATGGAACTAAGCTTGAAGCAAATGCCAACAAATATACGTTTCAGATGTGAAGATTGTTTCGATTGCCCATTACGAAGCAAATGTATGAAACAAACCAAAAATTACTGAAAAACTTTACATGGGATTTTCTAAAAAATTATATAAAACAATTGCTTTCAGAACCTAAAATGAATGCCATCTACAAAAAACGTAAAATAGATGTCGAATCAACTTTTGGAAATCTGAAGGCTAATTTGGGTTTCAAAAGATTATCCGTGCGCACTCAATCTAAAGTCGAATGTGAAATTGGAATTGTCCTTATGGCACTAAACATAAGAAAGTTAGCACGGTAAGTGCTAATTTCAAGTAGAATTCAAATGAAAAACACCACAAAAATCATTTCAAAAGATTTTTGTGGTGTTTTTCTTGGGAGCTGAAACCCTATGTCCCAGCCCCTTTCCTACGATTAGTCAAGTCTTTATGTTTAAAATAAGCATTACTAAATTAGCCCGTTCAATTTAATTTTTTTGAATAAGGTGTTACACTGTATTTGATTGTACGGTTGGCTAATGTGGGGACATTTGATAATCGTACAATTTCTGATTCATTACTAAATAATGAATCGTTTTTAAGAGACGATTAATACAAGCGATGACGGCAGTCTTGTGAGCTTTCTCATGAGGCTGCTTTCTTAGCTTATAGTAATAATCGACGACATGATTGTCATAATGATGCTGCCCTCTTATTATATTCATAACCACCCAAAATAATAATCTTCTTGCTTTTTTATTGCCACGCTTATTAATTGTGTCTCTACTTTGCGTACTACCTGATTGATATCGTTTGATATCGATGCCTACAAATGCATTTAATTGTTTATTCGATTTAAATCGCGTAATATCTCCAAGTTCTCCAATAATCATAGCTGCAGATAGTTTTCCAATGCCTGGTATTGAATGAATATGTTCAAAACAATCAAGTTGTTGCGCTAATTGAATCATGTCTTCATCTAATTGTTTAAGATGTTGTATAGATTGTTTTAATTGTCTAATTAACAACCGTGCTTTTTCTACAAGGAATGAATGTCTATCGACATTCGGATAGCTTTCCCGAGCAATGTTAACCAATTGGTGTGCGTGATTTTCAGCTTTATTCATAGATAGACCTTTATCAGTCGAATTGAATATATAAGAAATAAGGGTATCAATATCCATATTTCTCACCATATCTGGATGAGTAAATCGTTCTGCGATGTTAAGTGCAATGATAGAATATCGACTACTAAATAATTTTTCTAAACCAGGAAAAGTTTGATGAAGCTGTTCAACAATTTCAAATTTAAGCCGATTTTGTTTATTTTCAATTTCCAGATGAAAACGTACACGCTCTCGCAACTCAAAGAAGATAGCTTCATACATAGGTAAGGTTTCCATTCCTTTTAAAGTAGGTGCTAATTGCGCAAGTTTATGTGCGTCTGACTTATCAGTTTTCCATGATCTTAAAGAACTTGTTCTGAATTTAGCTTCTAACGGGTTCATCTCAATATAATTAATTTGATTTACGCGACAAAATCGAGTCATACCTCTTGAATAAATACCAGTAGATTCAAAAATGATTTGTAGGTGGTCTAAATCATTCAAATACTTTAATAAATAATTATAACCATTTTTATTATTTTGAATGGTAAATTCTCTTTGAAATTGATCGTTATGATAATGAGCTACGACACTACTTCTTTTACTAATATCAACACCTAAGTAATTGATAAATATAGCCTCCTTTAAAGAATTGAGAAGCTTTGAACTTTACTTAGCCTTTTTCATCTCATTTTCCTATACACGGTTTCAAGAACCCAACATACTTCAATCGAATTTCAAAAGGAGAGTAAAGCTGATCAGTTTAAATTGCGGATTCAAAGATCCAAGGGACTGCTCGATCTACTTCTCTCTACAACTATAAAAAATAGCTGTGAAGAAATCTATCGTCATAAATTTCTTCACAGCTAATCTTAGTATGTTTTTATTGTCATAACATACATTATGGGTAGCGCGTTTGTATAGCTTATTCATCATATACATATCAATAATCTATCATATATTACTTTTTAAAAAAGCCCTACTTGAGAAAACGCTTGCAATTAGTATAAATATATTATATTATATATTTAAAATTTAATTATAATTATAGAAATTATGGTTTCTATGGAAGACTTAATGAGAGAGTTAGATGTAAATGAATTAGAAAAATTTGCAGGTGGCAAAAAATCTAAAGCTAGCAAAGCAAAAGATGCTGCATATTGTACTTACTGGTGGGGACTATGTGTGTCACAGCAGCAAGCGATACTTATGGTTGTGGTAGTACTCAAGCTAATTGTGAATATTTTAAAAAATACTGTTAATTTTTGTAGAACATAAAAAAACAGAGAGGTTGTTATAAATGAAAACAAAATGTAGTTTTAAAACATTTATGTTTAGACGAATTAGTTATCCAGGAACATTAACATTAAATAATAAATACTTAAAATTTAAATCCGAAAACGTTTATGGAGAGCCCATTACAGAGTCTTTATTTATAAACAATATTAAAGATATTAAATTAAAAAAGGGGCTATTAAATAATTCTCTCCTCATTTTATATAATAACGAGTGGTATGTTTTTCATAAATTTCAAGATAAAAATTACTTCGAAATTTACGATTTTTTAAAATTACATAAGGATGAATAATTGAGAATGGGAATAAAACACACTAAACAAATTGACGAATATGATTGTGGTCTGGCTTGTGTAACTTCAATATATAAATCTTTCAAAAAAATAATATAAGTATTGATTTTTTAAAAGATATTTCTTTTAAACGCGAAGGTTATAATTTAAAAGATATGATTTATTTTTTAGAAATGTATGGAGATTTTAAAGCACATGCTATAGAACTCAATATGGAAAGATTGGAAGAAGTTTTTTCAAATTTAACCTATCCTATAATATTACACGAAAACAGTAAGGATGATCTTGGACATTATATAGTTGTATATAAATATCAACTTAATAAAAAATTAGTAGTAAGTGATCCTAAAGATAATTCTATAAAAAAGTGACATTAAAAGATATAAAGCATAAACTTTCTGGAATTTGCTTGAAAATCGAAAAAACAAAAGACCCCATTCCATTTCAATTTGAAAATCAAAAAAATAATACCATAAAGAAATTTATAAAATCACCTCTACGCTTTTCTGTTATCAATCATTCGTATTGTTTGGGCTCTCAGTCAAATTGGACTGGTCGCATTAAATTAAGGCGTTATGCAATAATGGATTGCTTAACGCCTTTTTCGTTGTGTGATCATAAAGTCTTGAACATTAATGCCTCTTTTAATACAACATAAATCAGTAAAATTGAGTTGGTAAAACATATTTTATAACTTAGGGGTGTGAATAAATATAGCACATTTGATTGTTTCCTAAGCCGAGACTTCTGAGGCGCCTAGAAAAGCGAGGTTTTATGGAACAATCAAATAAATGAAATTATTTATACACTAGTCCGATTTACTATAGAACCATTGTTTGGCTTGCATTTCCTAGGGGATGGGTAGAGCCCCGGTCTCGATGCTCATCCTATTCCCTCAGGCGTCTCACCAACAATACGACGTGATATACATGTCATTTTACTTTAAAATACTTTAAAAAAGACACTTTCGTATCATTAAATGAATCATCTCATTATAAGAAAACTTCGAGATATCTATGTTCCAGAATGGTCTCAAACTTTTTATAATATAGTGTTTAGTACCTTGCAATATATAGTAGTAAGTGTTATATTCTTTTTGAGTACTATACATTATTCAGTACTATGTTATGTATATAGAGGTGAATCAATGAATATCCAGTTTAAAAAGGGAGCACTTGAAATGATTGTGCTTTTAATTATTAAGAGGGAACCTCAATATGGCTATGCGCTTGTCCAAAAAATATCTCAGCGAATGATTATCGCTGAAGGGACAGTTTATCCTATTTTGAGGCGCCTTGTTAAAGATCAGGTGTTGACTACATATTATCAACCTTCGAATGAAGGGCCAGCCCGCAAATATTATCAATTGACTTCTATGGGTGAAGAAAGGTTAGAACAATTAAAAACAGAGTGGCATGAATTTATGGAGATTGTAACACTATTTATAAAGGAAAGTGAGACGACATGAAAAAACAAGAGTATTTGCAAACATTGTACTTGCATTTGAAAAACATCCCTGAAGAAGAAAAGCAAGATATTGTGGCTGAGTATGATCGCCATTTTATTGAAGGCCTTAAAGATGGACGAAGTGAAGAAGAGATTGCTGAAATACTCGGTTCTCCTAAAGGGATCGCGCGTGATCTCTCAGCAAGTAGCGCAATTCATACAGCTGAAAATGAAAAAAATTCTTTTAATATCGCTCAGGCCATATTTGCTGTATTAGGTTTAAGTATTTTAAATTTCATTTTAGTACTGGGGCCTTTACTAATGTTTATCACCTTTATGATATTATTAATCGTTATGGCATTATTTTTTTTGGCGATTCCGTTTATTCTTATGTTTAAGGAAGTTAATCCTGATTGGGGGACTGTTTATATAGCTGATTGGTTTGCTGCTATCGGATGGTTTGGATTGGGATTAATGATATTAGTTGTTTTATGGATTGTTATTAAATGGAGCTATATCCTGATAGTTAAATATTTAAAGTGGAATGCCGCTTTAATTAAAGGGAGTGCACATCGATGAAAAAATTTCTTTTGATTACATTTGTGATAGGGTTGATTTTATGTATTATTGGTAGCGTTGGCACATATTATTATACTTTTGTTGACAATCAATATCATAAAGAAGATAAAACTATACGCAAAAGTTACCCATTATCAAATATTAAATCAATCAATGTAGATGCGTATAACACTGACCTTTCATTGAAAAAGGGGAGTCAATTACAAGTATACGGTACCTTTGACCGCAACAAGGTAAAACTAGATACCACAGTTAAAGACGGAACACTTTATATTAATGTAAATCAAAATAAAAGCCGACCTGGAATTAATGTTAATCCATTTTATTTAGAGAGAAAAAAAGAATTGTATATCCAAGTGCCAGAACGGTTATTAGAGCAAGTTCACATTAAGGGCGAAGGTGTGAGTAGCGAGATTGACGGTATAAAAGCTAACCAATTCGATGTAGATGTACAGTCGGGATATTTCGATATTGTAAAAAGTTCGCTCAAACATATGAACATAAAGTTAAATAAAGGTGCATTTGATGTAGAGACATCATCATTTGAAAGTATGAATATTGATAATCGTTTCGGCGTGCTTGATTTAATGGATATACCTAAAGATATTCCAATGCAGCTGAAAAATGATAAAGGAACAGTCTCTGTAGGTTATCGTCAGCCACTTGAAGATACGATTTTCAAGGTGAATAATGATAAAGGTGAAGTTGACTTAGAAGCGATTGATGGTATTCACCAAAATAAAGTAGGAACAGGCCATCAGACTGTTATTATTGAAAATCGTTATGGATATATTGATTTCTATCAAGATTAATAACCAAAAGAACAGCTTCATGTTTTTAGATGACATATTTTAATGCTTCAATTAATTTGAGCAACCATCTTGTCAAAATGAATTTAAGGTGTATAATTCATATAATGATACTAAGATTTAAGGAGCAAGAATATGTCTGAAGAATTAAGAAGTCAAAAACATTATGGCGCATTAGCATTGTTACCTTTAGTGATTTTTCTAGTCTTATATGTTGGGGTTGGATTATATTTTACAATGCAAGGTGCTGACGATGCATTTAGTAAGTTGCCAAGACACGTTGCAATTTTCATTGCTATCGTTATTGCATGGATTGCATATGATCGTAAAACGCCTGTTTCACAGAAGATTAAAATTTTTACGGAAAATGCAGGCTCATCTGGTATTGCACAGCTTGGATTGATACTATTGTTAGCAGGTGCTTTTGCAAGTGCTGCCTCGGCTATGGGTGGTCAGGAAGCGATGGTAAATATGGGGTTGTCTGTTATTCCTCCAAATTTATTAATTCCAGGGATTTTTGTAATGAGTGCATTTGTTGCGACGGCACTTGGGACTTCAACTGGGACGCAAGCCGCCTTTATTCCTATTGGAGTGGCTGTAGCTCAAGCTGCTGATTTGAATGTTGCAGCAGCGGCAGCAGCAGTGATTGCAGGAGCTTATTTTGGAGATAACTTATCGATTATTTCGGATACAACGATTGCAGCTACAACTGGTGTCGGTGCAAAAATGAAAGATAAATTTAAAGCCAATTTCTATATTGCATTACCAGCTGCGATTATTACATTTGTCATTTATGCTTTTATCGGTGGTACAGGAAAAATTGAAGAAGATCTACCTTATCATTTTGTAGATGTTTTGCCGTACTTATTTGTGCTAGTTGCTGCGATTGCCGGCATGAATGTAATGCTTGTACTAATTTCAGGTATTTTATTAACAGGAATTATTGGTATGTTAAGAGGGAATATATCATTTTTTGATTGGACATCTAAAATTGGAGAAGGAATGGAAGGAACGTTTATGATCTTCCTGATTGCCTTTTTAGTGTCAGGTCTTGTGGCGCTGATTCGTTACTATGGTGGGATTGACTGGATTATTCAAACGATGAAAAAACGTGCAAATGGAACAAAAAGTGCGGAGTATTCGATGAGTTTCCTATCTGCTATTTTATCTGCGGCACTCGTGCATAATGTATTAGCAATTATTATATCAGCACCTATTGCAAAAGAAATTGGTAGCACATATAAAATTGCGCCAAAGAGAATGGCGAGTTTATTAGATATTTTTGCAGCGAGTGCATTGATGGTGTTACCACATGATAGCGGAATGTTAATGGCTGAACAATTTGGTAATGTTTCATATTTAGAAGTATTACAATATTCATATTATCCGTTGATATTGGTGTTATGTACGATTATCTCGATTCACTTAGGTGTATTCCGAAAATCAAAAGATACACCATCTCAATAAGCTTGAATAGATAGAAGTCTTTTATTTAAATAGAGAGATTGGGACATATGGCGTTTTGTTCCAATCTCTCGTTTTTTATAGCCAAGTTGCATCAATATTGATGCGATCTTTGACACGCATTCGCGATACATATGGGTTTCCTTGAACGGAAAACCGCAGTAGTGCTTCAGTCCATACCCCTTTATGAGGAATACCAATACGAGGACTGTGATGAATATGGCGGGGAAATTTTCTATCTGTCGTATCAATTTTTAAGCGCCCTTCATTCAGACGTGTCCCGTCAATAGATTTTGGGATTTGCATAGCAGTGGTGAACTTTCCTGGGCCATTTGTAACTTCAAACCCATCTTTTCCCCGGTTTTTAATCATATGATCAAGACCATCTTCAGGCTGTACTGCACGTATAAGTACGCCTTCTGGAATGCCTTCAGATTGTGTCACAAAGTTAATTAATAAATAGCGATGCATCGAATGGGCATAAATGGTACCCCCTTGCTGGTAGAGTGACTCAACTTTTGGGGTGCGCTTTCCATTAAAGCCATGTGCGGCTTCGTCTTTAACCCCTAAGTATGCCTCAGTTTCTACAATATATCCTGAATACGTGATGCCTTCAGATTCATAAATTAACTTCACCCCAAGTAAATCTTGAGCAATGTCAACAGTGGGACGATGAATAAAGTCCATAGTGACCTCCTTTTTGTCAATAACTTTATCCATTATCATAGCATTGTTATGCTATGAATGTGAAATCGATTTATATATAACATTTCTTTTTTATAGAATTAAAATTTAACATCAAATTAAAACTCAATATGATACAATGAACAAAATGATTAATTTAGGAGGAAAATTATGTACGAAACACCGCAAGTAGGTTTTTTAGAAGCATATCAATTATTTTGGAAAAACTATGTCAACTTTAAGGGGAGAAGCCGACGAAGTGAATATTGGTGGGTTGCCTTATGGCACTTCATTATCTTAATTGGTGGAGGATTATTATCGGCACTCCTCTTTTTAATACCGGGTGTGGGAGCTGTTATAGGTGCAGCAGGTTTTATTGTCATTTTGGCTATTTATCCCTTAGCTATAGTGATTCCCAATTATGCACTATTGACACGTCGATTTCATGATCGTGGACTATCGATGTTCATTCCGATTGTGTCATTTGTTTTATCGTTAGTATTGTCACTTTCTAACGTTATCAGTGAAAGTCGAACATTATATGAAAATCCGGATGCTAATTATAAAGTAAGTGAACAAATGGGGCTTTTATCATTTTTACCTGTATGGCTTCAAGTCTTATTAGGATTGCTATCTATTTTATTAACACTGATTTCATTTGTAGTGTCATTGTTAAATAGCAAGAAAGAAACGAATAAATACGGTCCGTCTCCAAAATATGTCGATAATCCAACAACAAACGAGTCTGATATCAAACATCAAAGTGTATCATCGGAGACAGTTGATACCCCAAAAAATAAAGAGACAGATGACCCATATAAATATTAATTAGCATTCTAACGTTAATAGAATAAAGGAGGCTTCAAGCACAAATGTATGCAGCTAAAAGTGAAGCATCTGAACGTCATATCAAAGATAAAGCAGCTACGTTTATTTTATGTTATATGGGACTTATAGGTTTGGCTGTATTATCCATTGCCATTGACTTTGAACTAAAGCAAATTTCCTTTTTTTCAATTGGGGCTTTTATACTCGTTATGGTAATTGGGATGCGATTACTGAGCGT
Source organism: Staphylococcus felis (assembly GCF_003012915.1). Taxonomy (NCBI): domain Bacteria; kingdom Bacillati; phylum Bacillota; class Bacilli; order Caryophanales; family Staphylococcaceae; genus Staphylococcus; species Staphylococcus felis. The sequence continues at coordinate 1,184,464 of NZ_CP027770.1, forward strand.
TCTAAAATTTCAAGCATTTGACAAGCAGAAGATAGTCGTTCACAGCGAAAGCGAATTGAGATTGACACGCAAAAAATTAATATTGAGAAATATGACTATATATGTATTAATATTGATCATCTTAGGTGTACTTTGCTTTATATTGGCACCACTTTTGATAGGACATACTCCTCGTTGGAGTGGCAGTGTATGGGTGTCAAATTCAATATTTCCTTTAATTGGATTGATTTATTTGTACTTTGTAACTGCTCGAAGTGTCGTAATTGTCAAAGAAGGTGAAGATAACAGTGAAAACAATCATACTTAATGTATTTAATGGAGAAGAATTTAAAGATCAAGAGGCAATAGACCACTCACGATTAGAATTAGGCAAAAGCATCACTTGGTTGTTTTGGGGGATGTTGCTAATATTAAACGTATCAATATGGATCAAACTCATATTCGGACAGACGTTCATTATTGAAAGTATAGGTATTATTTTATTCATGTCGGTTAGCTTAACTGTGATGTTGAAAACTCGAGCTTTCATGAAAAAGACGTATCCAATTATTTTGATGATAATCAGTCTGTTTTGTATGATTGGAAGTCTACTCGCAAAATATACCTTTAATATGCAAATGATGAGTGCTATGGATATTCAAGATACAATAGGTGTGGTATTTTGTGTGCTATCACCTATTATGGTGCTAATGAACCTATTACTTAAATATAAATAAATGTTTCAAAGACAGTTTAATATAAGCTTGTTTCCTTAAAAAACAGGCTGGGACATCAATCCCAAAATAATAGCGTAGAGATGATTGAATCACCTCTACGCTTTTCTTTGTGCGCCCGGCATGGGTAACATCTTGACGGTGAAAGTCCGTTACAGGCTTGGTAGTAGGAACTGTTAGCGAAAGACAAGGGTGTCCATTGCGAAGTGGAATCTGAAGGAAGTCGGACGCAAACACTCGCACTGACGAACAGAAACATCATACAAGGCTATGTAGAATGGATGAATCTGCAGAACAAGATAAAGTCCAATACTACCCGAGTTCTATATAGTAAATGATGCGGTGGCATGAGTGGAAAGAGGTTACATCTTACCCGGGGAGGTCTCATCAGCGGTACTCTACCGTAGTAACAACGAATGATGAGAAGTCAGCAGAAGTCATAGTAGGGAAAATGTACCGAAGGACTGAACAATATTCAATACAAAGTAAAGATTGGAGGTTATAGATTTACGACGTACAGAATACGGTTTAATCGGCAGCTTATGGAAGGATAAGTAGTGGAACGAAAAAAGAATACATAAGTGTGTACAGTAAATCTTAGGTGAAATGAAAGAAATGTATCGTAAGTCTCCATCATTGATGGAGCTTGTTGTAAGACCAGACAACATAGAAAAAGCTATCAAGAAAGTTAAGAAAAACAAAGGTGCTCCTGGAATTGACGGCATGAAAGTCAGTGAACTTCGTGCTCACTTTGCGCAGTACTTTTCACAGATAACGAAAAAACTGCTTGAAGGCACATACCAACCTCAAGCAGTTCGAAAAGTGCAAATTCCCAAACCAAATGGGAAAATGCGTGTGCTTGGTATCCCTGTCGCTAGAGACAGGGTAATACAACAAGCGATTAAACAAGTGATTGAACCCAGCATCGACCGAACATTTTCGAATCATAGCCATGGTTTCAGACCTAATCGTAGCACAGGAACAGCACTTAAGCAATGCGCTATTTACTACGAAGAGGGCTATAAAATAGCCGTGGATTGTGATTTGAAACAGTGCTTTGACATGTTAAATCATGATAAGCTGATGTATTTGTTCGAACGCCATGTTCAAGATAAGTCAATTTCAACATTTATCCGTAGAAGTTTACAAGTAGGTGCCATTGACCTATCTGGCGAAGTCGCAGAAAGAAAGATAGGTGCACCACAAGGGGGCGTTATCTCTCCTTTACTATGTAATATCTATCTACATGAACTGGATAAAGAACTCGAAAAGCGTGGACACCGGTTTGTACGCTATGCAGATGACTTTGTCATCTTTGTACGGACAAAACGTGCAGGTGAACGCGTAATGATGAGTGTAACGAAATTCATTGAAAAGCAACTGAAGTTGGCTGTCAATGAAGATAAAAGCAGAATAGGAGCAGTCACACGTTTAAAGTTCTTGAGTTGTCTAATAACCAAGGTAAATGGGGTTTGTCGTTTCAGACCGACTACGGAAGCAAAAAGAAATTTAATACGCGTCTTAAGGAAAATAACGAAACGAAATAGACCCGGTACCTTTAAAGACATTATCACTGAAATTAACCAAGTGACGAGAGGCTGGATAAATTACTTTGGTAGAGGTTTTATCAGAGAATTTATTGAAACCACGCAATCTTGGTTAAACCGCCGACTTAGACAACTCATACTTAAACGGTGGAAAAGAGTAAGAACTAAGTATAAGATGTTGCGCCAATATGGTCTTGACCATAGAAGTGCGATGAAAATCGCACAGTCTCGAAAAAAGTACTGGCGACTATCAAACACGCACGAGGTTCATCGTGCACTTACAACAAAACAACTCTACAAGTGGGGACTGATACCATTAACCCAGCTTGCAGAGTTGGCTTACGCAAGATATTGAACCGCCGAGTACGGAACCGTACGCTCGGTGGTGTGAGAGGACGAGTAGTCAATTAATGGCTACTCTCCTACTCGATTATCAATCATTCGTACTGTTTAGCTCACATTTCCTAGAGGATGGGTCGGGCCGCGGTCTCGACGCTCATCCTATTCCCTCAGGCGTCTCGCCAACAATACGACGCTATATACACGTAGTTTTACATTAAAATACTAAAAAAAAGACACTTTCGTATCATTGAATGAATCATCTCATTATAAGAAAACTTCGAGATATTTATGTCCCAGCCTGGTAATTTTTTGAGCGTATGATATACAAAGATATTATAAGACGCACAAGTATTTTTCAATGGCATAAAGTATGCTATCAGAACTTTTCTTATATTTTTGAATCATATATGTCAAATAGGGAATAAGGTTAAAAATGTTTTTTGAAAATTAGTACAAAAGGGGAATGAAGCGATGAAAAAAATCAAACAAATCAAAATGCCTCATACGTATGCTTTATTAATGATGGTAATTATTATTGCGAGTCTACTCACTTATGTGATTCCATCTGGAGCATTTGAACGTAAAGAGGAAGGCGGGCAGACTATTGTTGTTCCGGGATCTTATGAAGCATTTTCGTCACCACCAGTTGGTTTTTTAGATATTTTTAGAGCGATACCTGAAGGACTAATGAGTGCAGCGGATATCGTGTTTTATGTATTTTTGGTAGGTGGTGCATTCGGTATTATTCATAAGTGTGGTGCGATTGAAGCGGGGGTCAATCGAATGATGACAATTCTCGGTAGTTCAAAGGTGATGATGATTCCGCTAACGATGTTGATTTTTTCAGTATTAGGATTCTCAATTGGTTTAGCCGAAGAGACGATTATTTTTGTTCCAGTGGGTGTTATTATTGCGCGCACACTGGGATATGATGCGTTAACAGGGACGGCTATGGTCATTTTGGGCTCGGCTAGTGGCTTTATAGGGGGCATGTTAAATCCCTTCACAGTCGGTGTTGCACAAAAAGTTGCAGAGCTACCGTTATTTTCAGGATGGGGATTACGAACGATTATTTATATTTTTATCTGGAGCGTTGCTGTTTTAGCAGTGATGATGTATGCAAAAAAAGTTAAAAAATCACCAGAGAAAAGCATTGTTTACAAATTAGAGTTAGATGAAAAAGGAAAGTATCCAAAGCCCACACAACAAGATTTTTCAAAGCGTCAATTATTAAGTCTTATCATCATTAGTTTAGCAATTATATTGAATGTCTTTGGTATTTTTAGATATGGTTGGTCTTTTAACGAAATGAGTGCTAATTTTTTATTTGCGGGTCTAATTGCAGGATTTGTGGGTGGATTAGGTTTTAATGGTACTTTTGATGCATTATTAGAAGGGATGAAAAATATTTTATTTGGGGCTATTATTGTTGGATTTGCAAAGGGGATTATTGTCATATTGGAAAACGGCAAAATCATCGACACGATAGTATATATCATGTCTTCATTTTTAAATGGATTACCACCAGTTGTCACAATTATAGGGATGTTTCTTTTTCAATTTGTATTAAATTTTTTTATTCCATCAGGATCAGGTCAAGCATTAACAACGATGCCATTGCTTGTTCCGATTTCAGATTTATTACAAATCAACAGACAGATTACAGTGCTTGCATTTCAATATGGTGATTCGATTAGTAATAGCTTATTCCCGACTTCTGCTGTATTGATGGGGGCACTCGCAGTAGCCAATATATCATATATACAATGGATTAAGTTTGCGTGGCGCATCATCTTAGCATGGGTCATTATTTGTGGCGTTGCAATGTCTATTGCCTACTTAATGGGTTACTAAATCATGGCAATTTCACATGTGTGCTTGTCAAGGGCAAACTGTTCACGTATATTGAAAGTAAATAAACAATGAAATAGAGGTGCGAAAATGGTTTTAAAGATCGATTCCGTGTCAAAACGTTTTGGTGATTTTGAAGCTGTTAAGCAAATATCTTTTGAGCTTGAAAAAGGTAGAATGCTTGGCTTTTTAGGTCGCAACGGTGCGGGGAAAACAACAACGTTTCGGATGATTCTAGGCTTGATTGAACCATCAGAAGGGTCTATTACATTTGAAGGGAAATCTATTAACGCAACACTATATAATCATATTGGTTATTTACCAGAAGAAAGGGGACTCCATCCCAAGCTAATAGTTATAGAAGAGCTCAAGTATTTGGCAACACTTAAAGGTGTACCTGCTTCAAGCTTAGATGCAACGATAGAACGTTGGTTAAAGCGATTTAAAATAGTTGAAAATCGCGACAAAAAAATAGAGTCACTTTCTAAAGGGAATCAACAAAAAGTACAACTACTGGCTAGCATTATACATGAACCAGAACTGATTATTTTGGATGAGCCATTCAGCGGTCTTGATCCAGTCAATGTTGAATTGCTTAAAGAAGCGATTATCGAATTAAATCAAAAAGGTTCAACGATTATTTTTAGTTCACATCGTATGGAACATATTGAAGAACTCTGTGATGATGTTTGCATTTTAAATAATGGAGAAATGGTCGTTCAGGGAACTATTGATGACGTGAAGTCAGATTATGGATACAAACGTATAGTGATTGATGCGGATTATGATTTATCTGAGATTGAGTCACTTGAAGGCATTCGTAAAGTCGAAAAAGTCAAAACACAAACCTATTTTACGATTGAAGATGAGTCTGTAGCGCAATCTGTTTTTCAGGTCATTCAACAAAAAGGCTATGTAAAGCGGTTTGAAGTTGTGGATCCGACGATAAAAGAAATATTTATTCAAGAGGTAGGTGATTGGGATGTCTAAATTTTGGGCGACATTTAAGTTAACTTACTCAAAAAAGTTAAAATCCAAAGCATTTATCATAACGACAATATTCATGATACTCGTTATTGTGTTAGGCGCTAACATTGATAAAATTGCAAGTATGTTTCAAGGTGATGATAATCAAAAAATTGGCATTATCACACAAGATCAATCGCTGTATCAAGCTATTCAATCTCAAGGAGAGCGCTTGAATGAAGAGACCAACTATTCAAGAATGACGGAAAGAGAAGCGAAAGCGAAAATTAAAGATGAATCATTAGATAAAGCGTATATGATTACAGAAAGCAAGGACCATCTTCTATCCGCTCAAATATTAACAAGAGAGGCATCTACTCAATCAGACAAAGCTGAATTAAGTGCTATCTTGTCTCAAATTCAAACACAAAAAGTAGCGAATGATTTAGGTTTAAATGCGACAAATCTTCAGCAATTACAAAGAGAAGTCTCAGTTCAAGACCAACTGGTAAGTAATTCAGACAAGTCATCATACAATACAAATAAGGAAGAGGAAGTGTTTAGTAAAATAATCGTGATGGTTGGAACATTCATGATGTTCTTTATCATTTTGACATATGCGCAACAAATTGCGATGGAATTGGCAACAGAAAAAGTATCTCGTGTATCAGAAATGATTATTACAAGTGTGAAGCCAACGATACACATTTTAGCTAAAATAAGTGCAGTTTTAACAGTGGCATTAACTCAAATTTTAGTGTTAGGAGTAACAAGTGTCGTTGCATATGTTGCATTTGATTTACAAGATAAACTAAGTGAATTGGATATTCATTTGACGGGTCATATGATAAGACTGATAATATTCGCTGTCATCTTTTTAATTTTAGGGGTTTTAACATACGTCATATTAGCTTCGATATTTGGTAACTTGACTGCACGAATTGAAGATATGGCTCAGTCAATGATGCCGCTTAATTTATTAATGATTGCTGCTTTTTATGCCGGTTATTTTGGGGCTATGAATCCAAATAGCATGATTATAAAAGTATTGTCGTATGTACCGTTCTTTTCACCATTTGTCACACTCACACGAATGTCCTTACCTGAAACACCGACATTTGAAGGTATTATCGTAATTGTGATTCATATGATACTCATAGGGCTATTGATATGGATTGCTGCAAAAACATATCGAAATGCAGTGCTGACTTTTGAAAAAGGTGTGATTAAATCTTTGAAGCGCGTTATTCCTAAGAAATCATAACACATAATAGAAAACACATTTGAAACTGAATCTATTTTTATATCAAAAAGTGAAAAAGATTTGGATTTATAGAAAAAACGATTTTGTTCCATTTTTAAGAAACTGATACAATAGTTTACAAGCGATATGAGGTGACGATGTGAATTTAATATATAGTATAACCATTTTTGTAATTGCAGGGTTATGTGAGATAGGAGGAGGTTACCTTATATGGCTTTGGTTGCGTGCGGATAAATCAATTTGGCTAGGAGGTTTAGGAGGAATTGCATTAATTGCATATGGCATCGTTGCAACAATGCAAATTTTTCCTACATTTGGCCGAGTTTACGCAGCATACGGAGGCGTGTTTATCGTGATGAGCTTATTATGGGGTTATTGGATTGATAAGTCATCGCCAGATAAATATGACATCATTGGTGGTATAATATGTATATTAGGGGTACTTATAATGGTACTACCAAGTAGAGGGTAATTTGGGAGAGTAAAAGGAGTTATGTAGAATCATGAACATCAACATTGAAAAGCAAACGAATGGTATTGAACTCATTAAAATTGAGAACGCATCTAGTAAAATTGTTTTTACTAATTTTGGTGCACGTATTGTCAGTTGGAAGATTGATGACAACAACATCGTTTTAGGGAACGAAGTTGAAGCGGATGAATTTTATCCAAATAATCCATTTTATTTTGGTGCTACAGTTGGGCGATTCGGAGGTCGAATTGAAAATGGTACATTTAAATTGAATGGAGAGACATATCAACTCGAACAAAATGATATGCCTCATCATTTGCATGGAGGAAAAAATGGATTATCCGATAAATTATTCGACTATGAAATTGAAGAAGAAGCACATTGTGTGAGAGTGATATTCCGAAGTCAGCTCACCGAGGAAATGGATTATTACCCAGGTGATATCGACCTCAAAGTCATATTTACATATGATGAAACGAGTACGTGGACGATAGAATATGAAGCAATAGCTACAAAAGATACATTATTCAATCCTATGAATCATGTTTATTTTAATTTGAATAGCGACAATAAAGTAGTAGACAACCATGTTTTATCTAGTGACAAGATTCAAATGTTTCCATTAGGCGACAACAACTTACCTGTACTTCAACCTATCGATTTGGTTGAGGCTTTTGGACAGACGTCTATTAACTTAGGAGAACTATTCGAATCCAAGGATGAACGTATTGCATCACAAGTAACAAAAGTACAAGGATTAGATCATCCGTTTGAAGTTGATAAGGGAACGTTTACATTATCCAATGATATTTTGACGTTGCATGTTCAAACAGATACACCCCAAGTTGTCATTTTTACTTTGAATGATACGACGGGATGGAAAAGTCCAATGAACATTTACAAAGCTCATTCAGGTGTAACTATCGAAACACAAAGTATGCCAAACGACATCAATTTATTAGGTGAGCGCGCGCATTCAATCATTAAGGCCAATCAGCCTTTTTATGCTAAGACGAGCTATCGAATTGAAAATAAAATGTCATAGTTATTCTGATATATAGATTATATATGTATAAACACCTCAAAAGTGAGACGAAAGAGTATCATTTTTGAGGTGTTTTGAATTTAATGATATAATTTTGCGCTTTAACTATGTATTTTAAATTGAATCATGTAAAATGAACTTGAATGACAATGAGTTTTGAGAAGGTGGGGAAGCCATGGATACACAACAATTAAAGATGTTGACGCTTGATGATGCAGTTGCACATATTAAAGATGGTATGACCTTAGGAATTGGAACGGGAAGTACAATTGAACTTCTTGTGCCAGAGATTGCTAAGTTAATCAGTGAAAAAGGATACCGACTTAAAGGTGTTTGTACGTCTGAACGTACAGAATATCAAGCCAAATCACTCAATATTCCAATTGTTCACATTAATGATGTCACTCACATTGACCTTGCAATTGATGGCGCTGATGAGATAGATCCTCAATTAAACTTAATCAAAGGAGGCGGCGGTGCGCTATTTAGAGAAAAAGTGATTGATGAGTTTGCTGAAACTTTTATCGTATTGGCTGATCAAACAAAGCTCGTTGATTATCTTGGACAAACATTTAAACTCCCAGTAGAAGTAGATCGATTTAATTGGTATCAAGTTGCTCAAAAAATTGAACAACGTTTTCAAACGTCAGTTCAGCGTCGAATGGTTGAAGATACACCTTTAATTACAGATAACGGGAATTATATTTTAGACTGTGGTTTGACAGTGCATATCGATCCATATGAAGCACATGAATTTTTGATTCATCTAACAGGCGTGTTGGAAACAGGATACTTTTTAGATATTGTAGATAAAGCCATTATCGGTACAGAACAAGGGGTTAAAGTTTTCCATCAATCACTATAACAAAGAGTCTATATCTAGAACGTAAATCCCAAAATAATAGCGTAGAGAGATTGAATCACCTCTACGCTTTTCTTTTATCAATCATTCGTATTGTTTGGTTCACATTTCCTAGGGGATAGGTCGAGCCAAACAATACGACGTGATATACATGTAATTTTATATTAAAATACTTTAAAAAAGGCACTTTCGTATCCTTTAATTAAAGGAAAAGCTTCGAGATTTTTCGTAAATTCTTACGAAAACCTCGAAGCTTTTCGATTACTGAGATATTTATGTTCCAGCCTCTTTGTGTGATATTAGGAGTCTTTCTTCTCTATATGCTCTGTCTCAGGGGTTTCAAGAATCATAGGTGTGTCATCATCTTCCCCTTTTTTCTTAGGTGTGAGGAGACTCATAAGTAATCCCAACACGATAACGATGATAGCAACACCAGCCGTTGCATAAGCTAAAACTTTCATAGAAAATACATCACCTAATTCCTCACTAAAGAAGAATACTTTTGCAAAGGTCATCGTGGCATGAAATATCGTAGCAGAATAAATTGCGCGTCCACCCGTACCACGTATCAATTCACCTGCAATCATTGAAAATGCGAAAACATAAATAGCACTATACATTGTATATGGCATACCAAAAGCAGTATTAACATCCCACACTAGATACAACATACTAACGACAATATTAGCAAAAAAGTGTGGCATTCTAGACTCCACAATATTAAATAAGTAACAACGAAACCCTATTTCAATAAAGAGTGCCATTAATAAATGACCGATTAAAATCGTCCAAATTGTTTCTGATAAATCTGTTGCTTGTAATAATATAAAGCTATCTGAATAAGTGTTGAAAGCATACATACAAATCATAAAGATGACAAGTGGTATGCTGATAGCTAGCAATACACGTTCAATCACTTTAAGGTTAATCGAAAACTTTAAGCCAAATAACTGTTCTTTTTTATTTTTAAATATGAGTAAACAAATAAGAGCTGCTATAAATGGGCCTAAACTATTTAAAGAAAAAACAAATGATTTAAGGCCCGATGCTTTTTGAAAGTCTTGTAAAATTAAAGGACTAGCATAGGCTAAAATAAAAAATACGAAAATGGACATAGCCCATTGGAAGCCTGAAATACGTGTTCGGTTCATATATAATCCTCCGTAGTTCGCAAATGATCATAAAATATAAAAATGTATGGCTCTTTTGACATAAAAAGCCCTTATATCATTGAATATAAAATATATTATAACTGTAACCTCTTTATAAATAAATTGATGACATTAATTTATAATCTAATTGTAATAAAAGAACATCACTCACTTCTTCCTTTTACATAGGGAGGGGAACATGTGAATACTTTACTAAAATAAAATTAATGCGAGTTTTAGATACTGTTTTTAGGATATAATGAATATGATTAAAGATAAAGAAAAGTGTATAGCATGTGAGCAGATATTCATTTTTTACAGATTATAATTATTTTCATCTTCTGAGGAGGGAGAAGGTTAATGTATATTAAACCAGACCAAACGCTATGGTCAGGAAGACTTGATAGTGAGACAGATTCATCAGCATTTCGTCATTTTCAAACAATTGAGTATGGGGATATTCAAAATATCAAAACAAATCACGATGGCGTAGCATTATTGGGATATGCTGTAGATAAAGGCGTCGAATTGAATAAAGGTAGAGTAGGGGCTAAAGAAGGTCCTGATGCAATTAAAAAGGCTTTTGCAGGATTACCAGCGTCTTCAGATACGCCTATCATTGATTACGGTAATGTGACACACAACCATGAAACCTTAATTGAAACTCAACAAGAATTTGGGCGATACGTTGCACAATTGTTGCAACATCATCAGCGTACCTTCTTGTTAGGAGGCGGTCATGATATTGCTTATGCACAGTATTTAGGACTGCGAGAAGCGCATCCTAATCAATCTATCGGTGTTATTAATATTGATGCGCATTTTGATAACCGAAAAGAAGAAAGCTCAACTTCAGGAACTAGTTTTCGACAAATGCTTGAAGAAGATGCACACGTTGATTATTTTGTTTTAGGCATACAAAGACCAGGCAACACGCAAAGTTTGTTTGATTATGCAGACCAAACTAAAACGGAATATGTCTTGGCAGAAGAGATGAACGACTGCATCCATCCTAGAATTAAAGATAAGTTGGCACACTTTATCAATCGACATGATGTTATTTTATTTACAATCTGCATGGATGTCATCGATAGTGCATACGCTCCGGGTGTCAGTGCCAATGCTGTTTTCGGGCTCACGCCTTTTACAGTATTAGAATTAGCCAAGCGTATACTCGAATCAAATAAAGTAACGTCATTAAGTATTGCCGAAACCAATCCAAAATATGACATCGATCAACGTACCTCAAAATTAGTCGGGCATATGCTCACACACTTCATACACTATTTATAAAAGTTGCTAGCGATTGTGCTTTGACTTCGAGCAGAACCTCATAGCGAGCAAAATTGTGTTTTAATTTTGTCGAGCTATGTCGTTCTGTCGAAAACTCTGCATGCGAACCCCCGTTTATCACAAGGTTGTTGATCATGCGATTAGAGTTTGAGCATAACTCGAGCAATTTAAAAAATTGCTTCTCAAATTTTGAAGAATTGCGAAGTTATGTCGAAAACTCTGCATGTGAAACACCGTTTATCGATTGCTCAAAAGAATAACTGTCCCCAAGCGCTTTATTTGTTATAAACGATTCCAGTAATATTGGCATAAGTCGACTAAATCTAAAACTTCTTGGGTGTATTGACGTTTACGCGAAAGGTTAATATATATCGTACGTTGCATATTAGGCCGTATTTGAATGGCATTCAGGGAATTGGTGTTAAAAGATTGGTAATAAGCACGGGGGATGACTGCATATCCCATACCCTGACGAACAAAATTTGCTGCTGCTTCAAATCGCTCAACTTCCATAACGATATTAGCTCTCATATTCAGGTGTGTAAAATAATCATCGATATGTTTGCGCACCTGGTATTGCTGGTTTGGCACAATGAGTGGCAAGTGCTTAATTGAAATGGTCTTTTGGTTTTGATACATGTCATTTGGTGTCAATAATACGTAATCATCTTTATAAAGAGGAATTGAAACAATATCCTCATGTTTAATAACGTCATTTGACAAACCAATATGTATATCAAAGGCGATGAGCTTTTGGGCAAGTTGATGCGGGTCTAAAATCTCTAATATTTGATAGTGTTGTTCGGGATTTTGTTGATTATGTTGACGAATTAACAAAGACACCCAATGCGCTGTCGATTCGAGAATAGCCATTTTAATTTTAGGCGTTTGGCTTAATTTTAAGTCATACATTTTTTCTACGGTTTGATGATATTGTTGAACAATCTCAACAGCATGATTGTAAAATTGAATCCCTTTTTCAGTAATCGAAATATCTTTAGTTGTCCGCTTCAGTAACAAGTAACCCAGGTCATTTTCCATCTTTTTAATGGTAGCTGTTAATGAAGGTTGACTAATATGTAGCGCATTGGCAGCTTTCGTAAAACTATTACAATTAACGACTTCGATAAAATACTCCAGCTGTGTAATTTTCAAATTTTTCACCTCCATTTATAGTTTTAACCTATTAATCATTAGTTTATTTATATTGGTTAATAATAGCATAGCATAATATAATGAAGTTGTTGATAAGTACTGTCGACATTTAAGCAAAGGTCATTCCATTAAGCTATATTGCAAAAGTAGGGGGTAAATTATCAGTTTATTCTGATTTTAAGAGGTGGACAAGAGCTATATTTTACTTTTGAACGATATCAAAAGTAATGGATTTAACAAAGGGGGGGATGATATGTCACAGCATGATGTTCTTAAAGGGAGAAATATGTGGCAGTTTTGGCTTTATAGCACTATAGGTATTATTTGTTTTTTTATTCCTGTCACTATAAATGGAAATCACACGATCATAGTAGATCATGTTCATTTAGCATTTAGACGTTTATTAGGTTCAGCCATGCCTTACTTAGCATTGGTGATGATGATATGCGGTGCTACTATACCAATAGTAAGGAGTGAGTATAAAAAATCTTTAATGGATTTAATCATTGTGATATTTAAAGGGTTAGGCGCCATTATCGGTATTATGTACGTTTTTAGAATAGGGCCCCAAATATTATTTGATCCAAATTATGGTCCATTTTTATTTGATAAATTGATGTTGCCATTAAGTGTGTTGATTCCAATAGGAGCGATAGCGCTGTCTTTACTTGTTGGGTATGGGCTTTTGGAGTTCATAGGTGTATTGATGGAGCCTATTATGAGACCTATTTTTAAAACACCGGGAAAATCTGCGGTTGATGCGGTAGCTTCTTTTGTAGGAAGTTATTCATTGGGATTGTTGATTACAAATCGTGTATATCGAGATGGTATGTATAACAAAAAAGAAGCGGTTATTATTGCAACAGGATTTTCTACAGTGTCCGCAACATTTATGGTTATTATCGCGCGCACTTTAGAGTTGATGGAACATTGGAATTTATATTTTTGGACTTGTTTGTTAATTACTTTTGTAGTGACTGCAATTTCAGCCCATCTTCCACCAATTTCACTGGAGTCAACAGAATACTATAATCAGCAAGAAGGGCAAAAAGAAGTCATTATTCAAGGGAATCGATTGAAGGCTGCTTGGAATGAAGCAAAGCGACAGTCACATCAGTCACTCCCTCTTTTTAGAAATATTGGAATGAATGTAAAAGATGGATTGGAGATGACACTTGCAATTTTGCCATCGATTTTGTCTATTGGCTTTTTAGGGTTGATATTAGCCAACCATACGCCAATAATCGATTGGTTAAGTTACATATTTTATCCAGTCATTTATATGTTTCCTATTTCAGATCAAGCATTACTCGCAAAAGCTTCTGCAATTTCAGTAATTGAAATGTTTTTACCATCATTACTTGTTGCTAAAACTGCGATTCAAGTTAAATTTGTAGTTGCGATAACGAGTGTATCAGCCATTATTTTCTTTTCAGCATTGGTACCTTGTATTTTGGCAACAGAAATTAAAATTCCCATTTGGAAATTAATAATAATATGGTTTATTCGTGTCACATTAACTTTATTAATTACAATTCCAATCAGTTTATTACTTTTTTAATCAAAGGAGATGGATAAGATGTCTAGAGAAATTAAAGCAAAAAGGGGTTTAGAAATTGAGTGTAAAGGTTGGGAACAAGAGGCTGTTTTAAGGATGTTATATAATAATTTAGATCCAGAGGTGGCTGAGCACCCTGATAAACTTGTTGTATATGGTGGTATCGGTAAGGCGGCACGTAACTGGGAAGCATTTGATGCAATTGTAGATACATTACGCCGATTAGAAAAAGATGAAACGATGCTTGTACAATCAGGCAAACCTGTGGCTGTTTTCAAAACACATGAAGAAGCCCCACGTGTTTTAATTTCAAACTCTGTGCTTGTACCGAAATGGGCAAATTGGGAACATTTCCACGAACTTGATCAAAAAGGTTTAATGATGTATGGCCAAATGACTGCAGGAAGTTGGATTTATATTGGTTCACAAGGTATTGTCCAAGGTACATATGAAACATTTGCTGAACTTGCCAATCAGCATTTTAATGGTTCATTAAAAGGGACAATAACGCTCACTGCTGGGCTGGGCGGTATGGGTGGTGCGCAACCTCTTGCAGTAACGATGAACGAAGGGGTTGTTATTGGTGTGGATGTTGATCCATCAAGAATTGAGAAACGTATTGAAACGCGTTATTGTGACATGATCACAGATTCCCTTGACGAAGCACTTGAAAAAGCAGAAGAAGCTAAAAATAAAGGTGAAGCTTTGTCAATCGGATTAGTTGGAAATGCTGCTGAGGTGCATCATGAAATTTTGAAACGTGATTTTAAGATTGACATCGTGACTGATCAAACGTCTGCACATGATCCACTTAATGGTTATGTACCGGAAAATTATACTTTAGAAGAAGCAGAAAAGTTACGTCAAGATCATCCAGATGAGTATGTTAAGCTGTCTAAACAATCTATGAAAAAGCATGTCGATGCGATGTTGCAATTCCAAAAGAAAGGTGCAGTTGCATTTGATTATGGTAATAACATCCGTCAAGTTGCATTTGATGAAGGATTGGAGAATGCGTTTGATTTTCCAGGTTTTGTACCAGCATATATTCGTCCGTTATTTTGTGAAGGGAAAGGACCATTCCGTTTTGCAGCATTATCTGGAGACCCAAAAGATATTGAACGTGCAGATCAATTGATGAGAGAATTATTCCCAGAGGATGAAAAGTTAAATCGTTGGTTAGATATGGCAAGTGAAAAAATTGCATTTCAAGGTTTACCATCACGTATTGCGTGGTTAGGATATGGGGAACGCGCGAAAATGGGCGTAGCGTTGAATGAACTCGTACGGAAAGGTGAAATTTCAGCCCCAATTGTTATCGGTCGAGATCATTTAGATTCAGGTTCTGTTGCGTCTCCAAATCGCGAGACAGAATCAATGAAGGATGGTTCTGATGCTGTAGGTGATTGGGCCATTTTAAATGCATTAATCAATACTGCAGCAGGTGGATCATGGATTTCTGTTCATCATGGTGGTGGTGTTGGTATGGGTTATTCTTTACATGCTGGGTTAGTTGTTGTGGCTGATGGATCAGAGCGAGCTGAAAAACGATTGAAGCGCGTATTAACGACAGATCCGGGTATGGGAGTAGTGAGACATGCTGATGCAGGTTATGATATTGCAATTGAGACTGCGAAAGAAAAAGGTGTCGATATTCCAATGATTACAGGTAAAGGTGATGAAAAATAATGAATGATTTAATAATCCAAAATATTAAAGCGTTAGTTTTACCTCAGTCCACTGATCGTCCGTTGAAAGGTAAAGCGCTAGATGAATTAACAGTCATTGAAAATGGAACAGTTGTTGTGAAAGATGGTAAAATTGTTTATTCTGGTGAATACACTGAAGACTATGTAGCGAAAGAAACGATTGATGCAACAGATAGAGTAGTTTCTCCAGCACTTGTAGATGCACATACACATTTAGTGCATGGCGGTTCACGGGAGCACGAAATGACATTAAAACGTCAAGGAGTGTCTTATTTAGAAATTCTTGAGCAAGGCGGGGGTATACTCTCAACGGTTGAGTCAACACGAAATGCCACTGAAGATGAGCTGTTTGAAAAAGCAGAACATGATTTACTCACAATGATTCATCACGGTGTATTAGCCGTAGAGAGTAAAAGTGGCTATGGTTTAGATAAAGAAAATGAGCTTAAACAATTACGTGTGTCACGACGTTTGCAAGAAAAGTATAACTTAGAGATGCGTCATACTTTCCTTGGACCACACGCTGTACCAAAGGAAGCTGAATCTAATGAACAATTTTTACAAGATATGATTGACCTACTCCCAGAAGTTAAAACATTAGCTGATTTTGCGGATATATTCTGTGAAAAAGGTGTCTTTACAATAGAAGAGTCAAAACGATATATGCAAGCTGCTAAAGCAGAAGGATTCAAAGTCAAAATCCACGCAGACGAAATTGATCCTTTAGGTGGTTTGGGACTTGCAATTGATGAAGAGGCTATTTCAGCGGATCATTTAGTCGCATCAAGTGAAGAGGATAAAAAGAAACTTAAAGCATCTGATACCGTGGCAGTATTATTACCAGGTACAACATTCTACTTAGGTAAAGAATCTTATGCTGATGCTAGAGGAATGATTGATAATGGTGGTGCAATCGCTATTGCGACTGATTTCAATCCGGGAAGTTGTGTCACAAACAATTTGCAAATGGTTATGGCCATTGCTGCACTTAAGTTAAAATTATCACCAAATGAAATCTGGAATGCTGTGACGGTTAACGCAGCAAAAGCAATTGATGTAGATGCAGGAACGATAAATGCAGGAGATAAGGCGAATATTGTTATTTGGCATGCACCTAATCATGAATACATTCCATATCATTATGGCATTAACCATGTTGAAAAGGTCATTAAAGATGGTCAATTATATGTTAATCGAGATCTGTCAATTTTATCGTAAATAACACGACACATATCAAAGAACTGAAGCATGTTGAAGCAAATTGCGCTTTGACAACGTTCAGTTCTTTTATTATTCAACTTATTCATAATTCAATCGTCGTTTTACATTAATTAAATGACATAACAATCTTAAAAAGGTTTGATATCTATCAATAGAGGGAGATGTGAAGGTAATAACAGTTTTGATACAATAATAGATATGAAAGGCGTATGTTTTGATGAGAGGATGAGGCGAAATGACTAATTTAACGGATCAATTAATAGAATGGCGGAGAATATTCCACGAAAACCCAGAAGTATCGCTTGAAGAATATGAGACGACAAAACGTATTCGTAAAATTTTGGAAGATTATCATATCAAAATAATAGATGTGCCATTAGAGACAGGTTTAATTGCTGAAATTGGACAAGGCGATACATTGTTAGCTGTTAGAACGGATATTGATGCATTACCTATTAAAGAACAAACAGAACTTGCATTTAAATCGAAAAATAATGGAGCGATGCATGCATGTGGTCATGATATTCATATGGCTGCTGTATTAGGTACAGCAGTTTTACTCAAAAAAGAAGAACAACAGCTGAATGGCCGTGTACGTTTGATATTTCAAGCCGCTGAAGAAATCGGATATGGTGCAGCAAAGGTAGCTGAATCACGTGTGTTAGATGGTGCAAAAGCAATTATCGGTTTTCATAACGATCCATCACTCAAAGTAGGAGAATGGCGGGCAAAATCAGGGTATATGACGTCAAATGTTGATCGTTTTGAGATAGAAATTGAAGGGGTTGGTGCACATGCTGCGATGCCCCAAGACGGCAATGACCCGAATATTGTTGTTGCGCAAGTTATCTTAAGTTTGCAAACGATTGTAAGTCGGAATATAGCGCCATACGAAGAAGCGGTAGTATCAATTGGGCGTATCGAAAGTGGACATACATGGAATGTCATCCCTCAAAGTGCGAGACTTGAAGGTACTGTTCGCTCATTAGATGCCAATGTGAGGGATACAATTGAACACCGCATGTATGAAATTTGTGACGGTATTGCAAAACAATATGGCCTTGAAGTTAAATTAAATTATCAACGTATAACGCAATCCGTTTATAATGACGCACATTTACAGCAGATTGCATATGAGATTGCGCAATCGGTTGGATATGATGTTGATGTTTTGCCACGCGCCTTAACCATTGGAGAGGACTTTTCAGGGTATCAAGGTGTAGCACCTGTACATTTTGCAATGATTGGTTCAGAGAGTGGATATGCGTTACATCATCCTCAATATAATCCGAATGAGGCCATACTAGACAAGGTTCCAGATTATTTTGTGTCATTTGTAAAACGATTATTACAAGATGCATAAAGGCGTTGACGTGATGTATAAATTCCTGTACAGTTTAACAGTACAATCAAATACTTCATATCAAGAGAAGTGGAGGGACTGGCCCGTCGATACTTCGGCAACATGAAATGCGTGTGCCAATTCCAGAAGTGACTTAATATCATGTATCACTAAAGATAAGAAGTTATAAAACCATAACATCGGTTGAGATCATCACTTTTTTGGATGGAAGAAGAGCACATCTATCCGTGAAGTTATTGATCTCAATTTTTTATAAGGAGTAATTATATGTCAATTCAGAAAGAGAATGAAAAAGGACATTCATGGGGGCTAATCCCTTTAATTGTATTTATAGGCATCTTTTTAGGGTCAGGTATCGTGACACAAGATTTTACCTTTATGCCACTTAATGTTGCTGCCATCATAGGTGTCATTGTCGCTTTAATGATGAAGCCTAAAGAAAAATGGACACATAAGGTGGAAGTTTTTGCGCAAAAAGCAGGGCATCCCAATATTGTACTAATGATGTTGATATTTATTTTGGCCGGTGCTTTTTCTAAAACGGCTGAAGCAATGGGAGGCGTTTCATCTATCGTTAATTTAGGCCTGTCGCTTATTCCCCAAAACTTTTTGATTGTAGGTATCTTTTTAATCTGTATGTTTATATCTATTTCAATGGGAACGTCTGTCGGTACTGTCGCTGCAATTGCACCTGTCGGCTTTGGTATTAGTGAGGCGACTGACATACCTGCTGCGTTGGCAATGGCTACTGTCGTTGGTGGAGCGATGTTTGGGGACAATTTGTCGATGATTTCTGATACAACGATTGCTGCAGTTCGTACTCAGCACACCAAAATGAGTGATAAATTCAAAGTGAACTTCCGTATCGTACTGCCCGGGGCTATTGTGACATTAGTGATTTTGTGGTGGTTAACGTATAATAGTCATATTGATCAAACACATGAATATGACTTTGAATTTATCAAGGTCATTCCATATTTGTTCGTATTAATTCTAGCCATTATAGGGGTTAACGTCATTCTTGTATTACTTGGTGGTATAGCACTGTCAGGAATCATCGGTATGTTGTATCAAGATTTCAAATTAGCTGGCTTTCTAAAAGCAGCTTCAGAAGGAATCGTTGCAATGGAAGATATTGCAATGATTGCATTATTGATTGGAGGTATGATTGGTCTTGTTGAATATTATGGGGGTATAACATGGTTGCTCAATTTTGTGGAAAATCGGATTCGTTCTCGTCGTGGTGCGGAGTTTGGTATTGCTGGACTTGTCAGTGTTGCTGATATTTCGACGGCGAATAATACAATCTCAATCATTATGACAGGACCCCTCGCTAAAGATATTGCGAAAGAATATGATATCGATCCAAGAAAGTCTGCAAGTATTTTGGATATTTTTGGTAGTGCTTTTCAAGGTTTTATTCCATATAGTCCTCAATTGATAGCTGCAGCAGGTGTAGCAGGTATTTCTCCTGTGATGTTGCTACCTTATTCCATATATCCAGTCATGCTTGCATTATGTGGTGTTATCTCGATTATATTCGGCTGGCCAAAACTAAAGCGTTAACTTAATTTTATGACAAAAATAAACATTTGAGATGATATCGTAGAATATAAGTTAAAATCTTATCATCCCAAAATATTCCATTTTGCGATACAATATTTATAGTAGCATTTAATTAAAGTGAGGTGGAGTCAGTGCAACATTTACAAAATGAGTGGGTCGAAATTAATATTGTACGACTTATGAAAACAATGCCAAGCGAAGTTTATGAGGCATGGTTGGATCCTGAACAATTACGATTATGGTTTATGACCTCACAACGTACGAATCAATCAGTACGAACTGATCGAACTGAGGGCGGACATTATGAAGTTGTAGATAGTCGAAATGGTAAAGTCATTCGAATCATTGGGACTTACGAGACTTTAATACCTGATGAACAAATCATCAAAACGATTCAAATGCCTGATTTTAGTGAAGATGTTGATCAGATTGAAGTCTACTTTGAAGAACGTAGCCCAGGCATTACTGAAATGACATTTAAGTATCGAGGTATTGTACGTAAAGAACGAAGGTTAACCCATTTAGAATATAAGCAAAAGAAAAAAGAATATCATGATCATACAGCACACGGTTTCGAACTTATGTTTGACAAACTTCAAACCCAACTTGAATCAGAAAAACACAACTCAATATAAAAATTGGGAAATGGACATCCTAGTCGACCATTAGATATGACTTTATCGGTTTTTTGATAGAAAAAGTCGCATCTCTTGGCTCACTTTGTGCCATTTCCCTTTTTATTTAACTTGATAGTGAATGCTTGTTATAGCTACGTAATGGAGAACCAACTTGATATATATCAACATGGCAAATCGCTAAAGATTGGACTAAATCCATAAAAATTTCTGGAGAAGTTGTTACCTTTAAAGCGTGATGACTCAAACTATACTGAATTTCTTTTCCTTTAAAACCATTTAAAATATCAATCACTTTATCTTTAATAAATAAGTCGCTTAAACCATCAATAGTCATTTCGAAATGCTTGTCAATAGCTGTATGAATGGGTTCAAATGCTAACAAATGTTCATATTTCGTTAATACTATGTCACGGAATAAATAATTATGGAAACTTAAAAAGCTAATCAAATAGGGTAATGCTTTTTTAGGAAGATGAACACGTAAAATATAAACATGTTTTACTTTAGTGAATTCAAAGTTAAAGTGAAAGTGTGTATTCAACTGATTTAATAATTTGCATAATTGTCGGCGTCTAAAGTAATGGTTGATTTGGTGAATATGTAAAGTATAGGACTCTAATTTATCAATAATCATTATAATTCCTCTTTTAAAAGTTTTCTTGAATATATTTTATCACTCAAGCTTAAAAAAGCAGTCAGACTTAAGATGGAATTCTTGAAAAGGTGTTGTAAGTCTAGAATTATTTCTTAAATGCAAGTAAAACACATCAATAAAAAATTAAATATGTAAATAAAATAGGTTAAGTGCTATTGATTAAGATGATGAAACGTGTTAATATTCAGATTATTAAGAAAACTGGGGGTGTTTATAGATGTTACATACAATGAGTCAGTTTGCATCTAGAACGTTTGTGCTATGGATGCTTCTTGTAAGTGTGATAGCTTTTTTATTACCTAATGTATTTATAGGATTTGGACCATTTATACCTTATTTACTAGGGATAGTTATGCTCGGAATGGGTCTCACGATTAAAATGGAGGACTTTAAATTAATCCTAAAACAACCTAAGCCTGTAATCATAGGGGTTATTTTACAATATACGATCATGCCATTACTGGCTTATAGTATAGCGAAGGGATTCCAGTTGCCTACAGAGGTTGCAATAGGTGTTATGCTCGTTGGATGTTGTCCAGGTGGAACATCAAGTAATATTGTATCCTATTTAGCAAAGGCGAATGTTGCTTTGTCTGTCACAGTTACATCAGTTTCTACATTAATTTCACCGATACTTACACCATCACTCATGTATGTTTTTGCAAATCAATGGATGGATGTTTCGTTTATGAGTCTTTTCACTTCTGTGATTAAAGTGGTGATTGTGCCAATCATAATTGGATTAGTTATTCAGAAACTATTTAAAAAAGCATCTGATACGAGTGAAGATATCTTACCTATTATTTCAGTTGTAGCCATTTCAGTTATTTTAGGTGCAGTCATTGCAGGGAGTAAGAATATGATTTTTGAAACAGGACTTCTTATTTTCTTAGTCGTTATTTTACATAATGTGTTGGGATACCTCATTGGTTATATTTTAGCTCATGTATTTCGATTAAGTGATGGAGATAAAAAGGCCATTTCTATCGAAGTTGGCATGCAAAATTCAGGTTTAGCTGCATCTTTAGCAACAGTTCACTTCAATCCATTAGCTGCATTGCCAGGTGCTGTATTTAGTTTTATACATTGCATTAGTGGTCCATTACTTGCCAAAATATGGACTTCTCAATTATTTAGAAAATCACAAAAAGAAACGTTCTAGCTATTTACCATTATATAGAGACTCATATTACTTAAAAGATTCCTAAAGTCATTAATAGGCTGTAGGAATCTTTTTTATTATGTATTTTACAATTAAGTTAGGTTATGCGAAAATATAATTTAAACTAAAGGAATTTTACTGTAACAGTTAAAAATAAAAGGGGAAATCAACATGATTAAAGTACTCAACCATTATTTTATTACACTCACATTATTGGTTACGATGCTGATTTTATCGGTGGGTTTTTTAACGCATTTTAATCATGATGTGCGTTTAATTGCATCTCTAACAATCATTGTAACATTGCTTAATTTTGCGCTTGAAACGAAATTGAAAAATTCGAACTGGTCAGAATCAAAACAACATTTTATAAAGACAGTGGTCTTTCCGATTAATATTTTGATTATCGGGGTTATTTGTTTAATTTATTTCCAACTCTTATAGCGCAATTGGTTATAAGCAAAGAAGTTGCAACATATCGGTATAAAAAATATACTAACATTATCAATACTGCTCTAGGAGGAAACGTTATGAATAATGTTATTGGACATCACCATATTTCAATGTATACGAAAGATGTTGCTCAAAATAAAGCGTTTTATATGGATGTTTTAGGTTTAAAGCTGGTTAAAGAAACAGTCAATCAAGATGACGATCATATGGTTCACTTATTTTATGGAGATAACGAAAGTTCAATTGGAACATTGCTTACTTTTTTTGAGATTCCGAATGCGGGTATGATGCGTAAAGGAACAAATATGATTGCGCGTATTGGCTTATTAGTAAGAGATGAAGCGGCTATCGACTATTTTGAAGATCGTCTGAAAAAACATGTGAATCATATTGAAAAAGGAACGTACTTAGGTCATACAACGCTCTATTTTGATGATCCAGAGACACTTTCATTTGTGATGATTGCAAATAATGGTGCTAAGTTACCTGAAGGGGTTGGAAACCCTACGAATAGTGACATCCCTGAAGCCTACCAAATTTTAGGTATGGGACCTATTGAAATACACGTCCAAGATGACGAAAAAACAAAAGTATATTTAACTGAGCAATTGGGCTTTCAACCGAAAAAAGATGATGAATTAGATGTTTTTACTTTAGATAAAGAGGGCTTATTTACTGATATCGTAGTTGTCAAAAAAGAAGGGCCGAATGTTCGACCGGGAAGAGGATATGTACATCATCATGCTTTTGCAACACAAGACGATAAGCATCTTACAAATTTAATCAAACTTCATGATGATATGCCAGGTAAACATTCTGGAATGATCGATCGCAAGTGGTTTAAATCATTATACTATCGCCAAAACAAAATTATGTTTGAATTTGCAACAGTAGGGCCTGGATTTGAATAACGACGTGAATTGATTCATAAGTTTTGATACACTGTATTTAAATGGCATCAGAGGAGGCATCACTTATGTATCGAGCGGTTATTTTTGATTTTGATGGGACAGTTATAGATACTGAACAACATCTATTTGAAATTATCAACCAAAATCTTACTAAGGAAGGGCACGAACCAGTAGCAATTGATTTCTTTCGTTCTAATATTGGGGGTAGAGCACTGCCACTACATCACCACTTAATGGATTTGGTAGGAGAAGCGCGTGTATTGGAAATCTATCATGAACATCACACAACAGCTGCTGACTTATCTTTACGACCAGGTGTTCTAGAATTAATCCAATCACTTCATCAAAGACATATTCCAATAGGTATCGCATCAAGTAGCTCTAGAGATAATGTGAAAGCATTAGTTCAAAAGTTAGATCTAGAGAAGTATATTTCGGTAATCAAAGGTCGCGAAGACGTAGAAGAGGTTAAACCCGCACCAGATTTATATCTAGCTGCAGTACAAGCATTGCATTTTAATCCTACGCATTGTTTGGCTATTGAAGATTCTATCAAAGGTGCTACAGCAGCAATTAACGCTGGGCTTGATGTTATTGTTAATACAAACTTGATGACAGAGGTGAGTGACTTTTCAGACTTGCCTTTAATTGCGCAAGATATTGATTTAACAACAGTAATGAAGACTTATTTTAATGGGTGACATATGATGAGTGTTGAGATGATATTATTCTTTATTGTTGCGCCCCTGATTATTTTATTTGGAAATCTCGTATTAGCGCCAAAGTTTCAAAGACATATTCCTATGCGTGTGCATCTGACCTCGGCGATAATAGGCGTGATATTATATGGTATTGCTGCTATAATTGTTTATTACTTTTTATTACAAGGGAAAATCTAATCTATTAAATCAAAAAGACTGAGACGAAAGGAATAACCATATCGTTTCAGTCTTTTTAATGTCTAAAGTATACCGTAGTGACAGTCTTATATTAAAAAGTATAATGCAAAAATAATAAGAACTAATAAAATGGCATCAACACCAACCATTAATTTGTATCGTGTGTTTGGTTCGCCTGTTTTATTTGTCTTATAAGCCATATACACATTTGGAATAAAGCTAATGAGTAAAATGACGATAATCAATATACCTATAGTGGTAGTATTCATAGGTTCAAACTCCTTTATTGATGTCACGCAAATAACCTATTGCTAATCCGACCAATAAGCCGACACTCACACCTACTATTGCCATATCAAATACGATGCCAATCAACATACCTGTAATGACAGAAATGATAATTGGAAGGCCATATTGCATTTTACGTTTCTCTGTACTTAATAATGTAAAAACCACACCATATAAAAGAAAGAAGGTAACAGATAACAATAGGGACTTCAATCCTAATTGCAATAGAGATGAAGGATGATTCATCCAATTCATAAAAAAGAATAGAATCCCTAATAAGATTGCAATGAATAGTCCTTTATAAAGTCGTTGTTTTGCCATAAGTGACTCCTTTTGATGTAATCCACTTCATTATAACATAGATAGAGGTGTAAGGCGGCAGGACTGGATGACTAATCTGTTAAAGGTATTAGTTATCAGTATTTTGACATTCAAGACTTAATCGTTCGGGTCTATTCCTTTTTTGATAGCTTTAAACTGACCGTGATCATTTAAGTAAGCATAGAAAAGACCAATGACTAGTCCTCCTCCGATATAGTTGCCAATAAAAGCAAAGGCGATATTTTTGATTAAATGTCCAAGTTGTAGTGCCGAAACGTTATAATACAGCATTCCTATAAAAAGACATGCATTGTAGACAACGTGTTCGTATCCCATAAATGCAAATATCGTAACGCCAAACATCATGACAAACATTTTAGCTAAAACGTCATTGATTTGCATGGCGATGACTAAAGAAATATTAATAAAGAAATTCGCAAAAATTGCACGTACTAATATGTTATGAAATGAAAATGTTACAGATTTTGTATGGACACTCTCACTTAGTAATTGAATCATTTCAGGTGTCATAACATTTGTCAGTCGCATTAATCCGAATAATAACAAAGCGCCTAAAGCATTACCTAAGAAACATAAAAGAAAGATTTTTAGCACACGACTCGGGTGAATGAGTCGATAATAAAGCCCTACTGTAAAGTACATAAAGTTACTCGTTAATAACTCAGAATTTGTAAAAAGGATGAGAACAAGCGCGAAACTAAAGGCTATAGAGCCTAACATATTGACCAAACCTGGTGGAATATCAGGTGAAAAAGTTGTTTTGACCATTAAAACAAATACAGAAATGATACTAATAATAAAACCGGCCATCATGGCACGCATTAAATAACGTTTTAAATAAAAACTTTGCAGTACGTCTTTTTTTTGAATCGTATCAATAATATTTGCCACCCAAGCTCTTCCATAAAAGATACTATCCCATTTAATATTTTTATTTTCCATAATTACACAATTTCCTTTCTCCAATATCATCTTTATTATAGAGAGGTTCATTGAATATGTGAAGTTATTCACAACTTTAAAATTTACAAATCTGTGACATCCTATAAAATAGTTAGAGATAGCCCAACAAAACACCATGATAAAGGAATGAAGTCTAATAAATTTTTAATAGTTCATTATATAATATTTTATAACGAGCAACCTATATATCGAGAAAACGTTTACATTTTTCGAAAAAAAGCTAGTATTCTTTACGAAATATAGTATAATAACGCCATAAACATAATAAATGTTTTGACTAGGGGTTTTATAGGAGATGGAGGAAGATCTATGGAAGGTAATGAATTACAAAGAGGGCTGAGCTCTCGTCAGATCCAAATGATTGCACTAGGAGGCACTATAGGTGTCGGATTATTTATGGGAGCTTCAAGTACGATAGCTTGGACGGGGCCGTCAGTTATATTTGCGTATTTAGTAGCGGGTCTATTTTTATTTTTAATTATGCGCGCAATGGGTGAAATGGTGTATTTATATCCAACAACGGGTTCGTTTGCAAATTATGCAACCGATTATCTTCATCCAGTCGCAGGATATATAACGGCTTGGGCAAATATATTCCAATGGATTGTCGTTGGGATGGCCGAAGTTATAGCTGTTGGAGAATACATGAAATATTGGTGGCCAGAGTTACCATCATGGATTCCGGGGATTTTCGTGATTCTTATTTTAACAGCTGCAAACGCTGTATCTGTTAAAGCATTTGGAGAGTTTGAATTCTGGTTTGCAATGATCAAAATTGTCACAATTATCTTAATGATTGTAGCAGGATTTGGATTGATTTTCTTCGGATTAGGGAACGGAGGAAATCCAATAGGACTGAGTAATTTAACAGAACATGGCGGTTTTATGCCAAATGGTTGGCTAGGGTTTTTCTTTGCATTGTCCATTGTTATTGGTTCTTATCAAGGGGTTGAATTGATAGGGATTACAGCTGGGGAAACTAAAAACCCGCAACACAATATTAAAAAGGCAGTAAACGGCGTTATCTGGCGTATTCTTATTTTCTATATTGGTGCGATTTTCGTTATTGTAACAGTTTATCCATGGGATGGTCTACAAGAATTAGGTAGCCCATTCGTAGCTACTTTTGCGAAAGTTGGGATTACAATTGCAGCAGGTTTAATTAACTTTGTTGTGATTACAGCAGCGATGTCTGGTTGTAATTCAGGTATCTTTAGCTCAAGTCGAATGATTTATACGCTTGCACAAAACGGGCAGTTACCTAAGATTTTTACAAAAGTCATGAAAAATGGTGTACCATTCTACACAGTATTGGCAGTTTCAACCGGTATTTTTATAGGTGTTATTTTAAACATCGTATTACCTATGATTATCGAAGGATCAGAAAGTATTTTCGTATATGTGTATAGTGCTTCAATTTTACCAGGGATGATTCCGTGGTTTATGATTTTATTCAGTCACATTCAGTTTAGACGTAAGTTCCCTGAAAAAGTGGAAGGACACCCATTTAAAATGCCGCTTGCACCATTCACAAACTATATGACAATTCTATTTTTAATCATTGTATTATTAGGAATGTTAATTAATGGCGAGACGCGCGTTTCAGTAATTATTGGATTTTTATTCTTAGGATTTATGGGCGTATTTTTCTTTATGCGTGGTTACCACAAACGAAACAAAGAAGATTTAAAATTATAAAACACCTAAAAAACAGCGAGCAGTCTAATCAGATTGTTCGCTGCTTTTTTATTAAAATAATGATCAATGAGGAAGTTGAATCATCGTGTTTTGATTGCGTAAAGAGAGAGTTGATGTTGCGCTATCATAATAACATCAATATAGCCTTGATTCACTAAAGATTGGTTACCAAAATCTACGCGAATTAAAGGAGAACGCATGAGATTGTCTAAGCAATCATAATAGGCATTGTAGGCAGGAAAAGGTATAGTCGATAAAGTATCTGGATTTGGGAGATCTTTATAAAAAATAGAGACTTGTGTTTGAAGTTTGTCTAAATATGTCTCACTTTCAGCCTTATCAATGCGGTAGTGAAGGTCAAAGGCAGTAGCGTATTGAAGTAATTCATTTAAATGTTTGACGGCTTGAGTCTGAGTAGGAAATTTGTGCTGATTCATTGTTGTCATCCTTTCAGTAAATATAATATATTATATTATAGCACAGATTTTCAAATGGAATTCATCACTTTAGCCATGAATATGGAATCGTTTTAGTCTGATAATGCTATTGCGAAAACAACTATAGAAAGGAATCGAATGAAAATGACGCAATACAGATGGAAAGATATCGCATGGAGAGATTTATGGTTAATCCCCATTTTTATTATCTCTCAACTCATATTAGGAATGTTAGTACCTGTGATTTACTTTTTTATGACAGGATCAATTGAGGTGTTTACTGATGAAGGTTTAGTGTTTAATGATACGATAACCTATCTTATCGAAATCGTTAGCCTTGTGAGTTATATCATTGTAGTGATTAGTTTTTGGTTATTACACTTCAAATCAATGAAACAGCGCTTTAAATTAGGTATACAAGGGATAAAAGATTATTGGAAATGGATTGTAGTTGCTTATTTGATTGCTATGGCCGCTAGTCAAGCATACGGATGGATTAAAGAATTTTTACCTGAGAAGTTCCAGTATGGGACTCCACAAAATGAAATGTTAGTCAGTGAAATGATTCATAATTTAGCATTATTACCAGTAAGCTTTTTATTTATTGCCGTATTTGCACCAATAGTTGAAGAAATCATTTTTAGACATATTTTGATTGGGGAATTAGGGAAAAAGCTGAACTTTAAAGTAATGGCTGTGATTTCTGTAATAATATTTGCGGCATTTCATGTTACGAATGCGAGTTCACCTTTTGAGATTGTGGACTATCTTATTATCGCGATACCACTTGTGTGGCTCTATCTTAAAAGTAACCGTAATCTTGGTGTTACAATTGGATTTCACATCTTAAATAACTTTTTAGCGTTTGTGCTGGAGTTACTCTTATAAATGAGTCAAAATATATAATGTATTATGAAAAGAAAAGACAGTGACCAAAGGGGTTCCGCGTTTGGTTACTGTCTTTTCATATGTCATAAACTTGATTCCGCAAAACTACTTTTTTAAGTAGTGCGTAAAATTATCCAATGTAATATCAGTTGTGTTAATAGATTTATGAAATGAATAAGAGATATCTTCTATTGATGCAATATCAATATAACTTGTAAAGCCGCCACCAATGTGGAATACGACAGCTTGCCAGTGGTTATTTTCACAAATGATGCCTATAAATACAATATTTGCAAATGTAGTTTGGCCATTATTTAATTGGTAGTCAATGCCCATTACTTTTCGTTCTTGACAATAAATGAATATATCTTCAAAGAATTTCGGCAGTGTGGGAGTCGTATTAGGTTGAATTTTAATATAATCGTTTTGCTGTTTTAATCGACGCTTTAATGTAGAACTAGGTTGACGCGATAGCTTAAGTTGAATGGCTTTCAGTTCTTCTTGATACGGGAGAGCTGAAAGGGATTGTCGCTCTTTCAAGATAAGATAGAGTGCTTGTGCTTCATGTTCAGATAAATCTAAATGAATCCTTTGGTTATCCGGTTGTAGTTCGTAACCGCCATTTTTGCCAGTGTGTGCTAAAATTCTTATCCCTTTATTTTCAAGCTCTTGGATATCACGCAATATTGTCCGTTTCGATACGTTAAGTTCATCTGAAAGTTCATGTGCTGTCAAATAATGATGCGCTTGAAGCATTTCGATTAACTTGCATTGACGTGTTTCTTTTTTCATAATTATCCACCTCAATATACAAGGAATATATAATTATTATAGCATATAGGCATAGTAAACATTGTATGATAACAGTTTGAGGATATGTATGCTCTATCAAAAGCGAGATATTTAGATGTTAATTGTCAGTATTATTTTAAAAGAAAAATCAAAAACTTTTAAGAAAGCGTTTACAAATAGAGAAAGTATGTGCTACAATGAATTTAGTTGCTAGAGGGGGATGGTACAATATCTATTCAAATGAGGGGTAGCTATCATTTTGGTAGTAATGTTTGGATCATGATCAGTTGTACTAGTTCTAGTTTTAACATCTTCAATATTTATGACTTACTTTCCTTTCTATACCGGTTGACTTTAGGTCAGCCGGTTTTTGTTTGGAATTTAGATTGTTGGCTTATGGGCTAATAGGTATAATGAAGTTAAGACTAAGTAAAGAGGTGAATAAGATGATATCAGAAGAGCAGTTACATACTATAGATAATCATATTCATGACTGGCTGAAAGGTTTAGATGAGTTAATGCCTTCACTGATTTCAGACTTAAAGACTGATACTAAAAGTAGTCGTTTTGATCTTGTCACTAATGTAGATGAAACGATAGAAGCGCGCTTTGAAACATTTCTTAAAACCCATTACCCAGATCATCAATTATACGGTGAAGAGTTTCACCATCAAACGGATACATTAAAAACTGGACACACATGGGTAATTGACCCAATTGATGGAACTGCAAACCTTGTGAAGCAACTGAATGACTTTTGCGTCATTTTAGGCTATTTTATTGATGGTCAGCCTGTGCTTTCATACATTTATGATTATGCGCGACAACATATTTATAAAGCGGTGCGCGGTTATGGTGCATTTGTCAATGGAGTGAAAATTGAACCAGCTGTATCTAAGCCGCTCAAGGATATGATTGTGTCTTTTAATAATAAAGTAATGAATGATCAAACGATTCATGCATTATTAGATCAATCATTTGGATATCGTCTAATTGGAGCATGTGGTTTAGACTCAATACGTGTCATTACTGGTCAATTTGGCGCGCATATCCATACCAATGCTAAACCATGGGATATTGGTGCACAATTTTTGTTTGCACATGAGCTTGGTTTGAAAATGACGAACTTTAAACGAGAAGGGATTGATTTTACTCAAGGAGGTCCCTTTATTATAAGTAATCCAGGATGCTATGACGAAATTTTAGATATTTTAAACAGTGATGGCGGATATCAAAAAGTGTAACTTGCGTCTAAAGACTGATTGAATCTATTAAAAATAGTAATACAATGAGTGTAATGTAAGTGGGGCCAATAGGTCATTAAAAAGAGTGTTAACTGATACAGCATAAGATTTACACGTGTTGGTATAGGGACGTTCAAGTAGAGCCTATATTTATTAATGAAGTCATCGATGTTCCATACTATTGGCTAGTAGTTACTTATAAAGACGAAGCGAATGCGTTATTTAAGCTTTATCTGAAACAGAACGGAGTGAAATATTTGGAATACAAAAGAATAAAGAAGCGTAGAAATCCGATTATGAAAGCTTTATTATGGATTGTCGGTATTTTATTTGTATTAGCGATAATTGCAGTTGCATATTTAGCTTTTAAAATATTTGCAGTAGGTGGTGCTATTCATAACCCTCTAAATCGTGAGCACTCTGAATTAAGATCGGGTCAAGTTGATTTAAATAAAGGAGAGCCGTTTTCAATTGCGTTATTCGGTATTGATTCCGATGCTAAGCGTCAAAGTGAAGGTGGCGGTGAACGAAGTGACACGATTATGTTACTATCAGTCAATCCTAAAAATAAAACAACTGAAATGATTAGTATTCCACGTGATACGCAAGCTGAAATAGTGGGACGTGGAACGACTGAAAAAATTAATCATGCCTATGCGTATGGCGGCCCTGAAATGGCAGTGAAGTCACTTGAAAAGTTGATGGATGTGCCCGTGGATCATTATGCTACAGTTGATATGGACGGACTAAAACAAACGATAGATACAGTTGGTGGTATCGACGTAGTCAGTAATGCAACGTTTACGGTTGATGGTCATCAATATACGCAAGGTCAACAGTCACATTTAGACGGCGAACAAGCAATGGCATTTATACGAAGTCGTAAAGAAGAAGGGGCAGGTGGCGATTTTGGTCGACAAGAGCGCCAACAACTCGTATTACAAGGTCTTGCTAATAAATTGACGAGTGTGTCCTCACTAACTAATTTTAATGCACTGATGAATCAATTAGGGGATAATGTCACAACAGATTTATCGTTAGGAGAGCTGAATACAGTACGTAGTCAGTATAAAGATGCCAATGATAATGTGCATCGTCACACGTTAGACGGTTCTGGTGGTATTCAAGAGGATGGACTGTACTACTTCATCCCAGACGAAGGTTATAAACAACAGTTAATTCAGATATACAAAGATAATCTTGAAATCTAAAAACGCATCATATGAAAATTCAATAGTAACAGCTATCAAAAAATAAGATTGCAAGTCAGTGTCACAACTCTTAGTAGAGTGAGTGGCACTTTTTTTGACTCTCAGTCAAATTGGACTGGTCGCATTAAATTAAGGTGTTATGCAATAATGGATTGCTTAACGCCTTTTTCGTTGTGTGATCATAAAGTCTTGAACATTAATGGCTCTTTTAATACGACATAAATCAGTAAAATTGAGTTGGTAAAACATACTTTATAACTTAGGGGTGTGAATAAATATAGCAAATTTGATTGATTCCTAAGCCGAGACTTCTGAGGCATCTTGCCGTAACCGAAAATCCATTTTAAGATTGGGTAAGTTCAATCTTAAAATGAGTTGAGGTGAGGCGC
The DNA here is from genome assembly GCF_003012915.1 of Staphylococcus felis. Lineage (NCBI taxonomy): Bacteria > Bacillati > Bacillota > Bacilli > Caryophanales > Staphylococcaceae > Staphylococcus > Staphylococcus felis. The sequence goes on from NZ_CP027770.1 coordinate 1,217,512, forward strand.
CAGAAAAGCGAGGCTTTATGGAACAATCAAATAAATGAAATTATTTATACACCAGTACGATTTACTATAGACCCCTTTTTTTGATAAAGTCATATTATTCTATCTCAGTGTGCACCATACAGTAGCCAAATCAATGACAAGATGAGTCCTCTGTAAAAATGATGTGATAAAGCAGATGAAAAGTTTGAAAATTTAAAGAAATTGCATACTTTTAATCAGAAATCATGTATGATATTTCACAAGGAGGGATAAATAATGGAATGGTTAAAACTCATAGGTATTATCATTATCATTTTAGGCTTTTATTTTAAATGGGATACGATCGGAACGGTGCTTATTGCAGCAGTAGTGACTGGGCTTGTATCCAATTTGAACCTTGTAGAGATACTTGAAACATTAGGAAAGGCATTTGTAGATAGTCGCATGGTTTCACTCTTTATATTAACGTTACCCATGGTGGGGTTAATTGAACGTTTTGGACTTAAAACACAGGCAACCCGACTTATCAATAAAATACAAGGAATCACATCTGGGAGTATTATGTCGCTCTATTTATTAATTCGTGAGTTAGCGGGTCTCGCTTCAATTCGCATAGGGGGTCATCCACAATTTGTCAGACCATTAATGAATCCGATGGTCCAAGCGGCTGCAAAAGCGAAATACAAACAAAAGTTAGACGCTAAAGATGAAGAAAAACTAAAAGCACATATCTCAGCAATGGAAAATTACGGGAACTTTTTTGGACAAAACTTATTTGTTGGCGCATCAGGTGTGTTATTGATTGTATCAACATTTGAATCATTGAATATGAATGTGACTGCTGTTCAGATTGCTTTATTTTCTGCACCAATAGCCATCATTACATTAGTGATAGGTGTGATTCGAAATGTGATATTTGATCGTAAGTTAGCGCGTAAATACGGTGTGAAAGAAGGTCGAAACAATGAGTGAGACAACCATTAATCAAATTTTAGAAGTATTTTACATATTGATTGGATTACAATTTTTTTATACTGCTTATCGTGTTTTAAAGTTTAAACAAAATGATAAGCGTGTAGGAACTGCATTGTTTTGGATGATTCTTGGTTTGATGTTCATCGTCGGACCGTATATCCCTAACTGGTTGAATGGCGTGTGTGTGCTGGCGATGGGATTATTGACGATTACCAAAAATGTTAAATTAGGAAAAGTATTAGAGGTAGATAAACAAACAGAAGAAGAAGGGGCTTCAAAGTACGGTGCAAAGCTTTTTATCCCCGCGGTAGTTTTAGCGGTAGCAGCCGTTATCATATCAACTTGGACACCTTTTGGAGGTGCGATAGGTATTGGAGCATCGTCTATTATTGCTTTAATTGCAGCATATATTGTTTTAAAACCAAAACCTAAAGTAGGGCTCTATGATAGTGATCGTCTCGTACAACAAATAGGCACAGTAGGGATATTACCACAATTTTTAGCAGCACTTGGAATATTATTTACTGTGAGTGGTGTCGGTGAAACGATATCAAAAGGGATTTCAGGTTTCTTACCTGAGGGCAACGCTTTAATCGGTTCAGCAGCTTATGTTTTAGGAATGGTCCTTTTCACAATGTTAATGGGTAATGCATTCGCAGCGTTTACAGTCATTACGGTGAGTATAGGTGTCCCATTTGTCATTGCAATTGGTGGAGACCCTGCTATTGCAGGTGCACTAGCCATGACGGGTGGATTTTGTGGTACATTATTGACACCTATGGCTGCAAATTTTAACGCATTGCCTGCAGCGCTATTGGAAATGAAAGATGAACTAGGTGTAATTAAAGCGCAAATCCCAATGGCATTGATGCTTATTATAGCTCATATTTTATTAATGTATGTATTAGCTTTTTAGTTTGAGGAGGTATTCAAATGAATATTTTAGTGACAGGTTTTGATCCGTTTGGAGGAGAGTCAGTGAACCCAGCACTTGAAGCGGTTAAACAATTACCATCAAATATTGGTGAACATCAAATTGATACGTTAGAGATTCCTACTGTATTTCATCAAAGTATCGAAGTGATTAAAATGCAATTAGCTCAAAAATACTATGATATCGTGATAGCAGTTGGTCAAGCAGGTGGACGTTCTGAAATAACACCTGAACGGGTGGCTATTAATATAGACGATGCACGTATTGCTGATAATCAAGGGCAACAACCTATTGATCAACCCATTCAACTAGAAGGAGCACCTGCGTATTTCACTCGATTACCTGTTAAGAGAATGGTAGAAGAGATGAAAAAGAATGGTATACCTGCTAGTTTATCTAATAGTGCGGGTACATTTGTATGCAATCATATTATGTATCAACTTGCTTACTTAGCAGATACAATCTATCCGACACTCAAAACAGGTTTTATACATGTTCCGTTTGCACCTGATCAAGTTGTCGATAAACCAGGAAAGCCGTCAATGTCTATTCCATTAATGACAAAAGGTTTAGAGATTGCGATTCAAACATGTATCGATCACGATACAGATATTCATGCAGCGCTAGGTACAACACACTAAATTGATAAGACTTATCACTCAGAAAAGTGGAAATTATTTTATGAAGAACTGTTAACTTATGAGGACCATATCAAAAGTTGATGGTTCTTTTTTTGATATGGTGCTTAATGTATAGATAGAGTCATCTCATTTTGAAAGTGAATCATTTAAGTTGGAAATATATTACAATATGATAATTTAGTTTCATAGGTTAACATTTTGTGTAAAAGAGTATAGAATGAAGATAACTAAGAATGCGGGGGCATCCTTAGGCATATAGAGATTATAGGGGGGATATTTATGCAGGAACATCTTGTAGTAACGTTAGATGGTAAAGATTACCTTGTTGAACCCGGCAAAAATTTATTGGCGTTTATTAAAGAGCAAAATACATTTGTACCTTCCATTTGTTATAACGATTCATTAGGCCCAATCCAAACGTGCGACACATGTGCCGTTGAAATTGACGGTCAAATTGCACGTGCTTGTGGTACAACGATCAATCGTTCAATGGTTGTCAATACTGAAGGTCAATCTGTCGAAACTTCGCAAAAAGAGGCTTTAGATCGTATATTAGAAAAGCATCAACTTTATTGTACGGTATGTGACTATAATAACGGTAATTGTGAAATTCACAATACAATGGATCAATGGGGACTTGAACATCAAACATATGAATATAAACCAAAACCTTATGACGTTGATTTTGGTCCGTTTTATCGTTATGATCCAAATCAATGTATCTTATGTGGACGATGTGTTGAAGTGTGTCAGGACGTTCAAGTCAATGAAACGTTGTCAATTGATTGGAGTCGTGAACACCCACGTGTGATTTGGGACAATGACGTATCTATTAATGACTCTTCATGTGTAGGGTGTGGACAATGTGCAACAGTTTGTCCATGTAATGCAATGATGGAAAACAACATGGTAGGTAATGCTGGATATATGACAGACATTGAACCAGGTTCTCTTGCATCAATGATTGATTTAACGAAAAAAGCTGAAACAGGATATGGCCCATTATTTGCTGTCTCAGATTCTGAAGCTGCAATGCGTGAAGAACGTATCAAAAAAACAAAAACGGTCTGTACATATTGCGGTGTGGGTTGTAGCTTTGAAGTCTGGACAAAAGATCGAGAAATATTAAAGGTTCAACCTTCTCATGATTCACCAGCGAATAAAATTTCATCATGTGTCAAAGGGAAATTCGGTTGGGATTATGTTAATTCTGAAGAACGTCTAACGAAGCCGTTGATTCGCCGTAATGGTCAATTTGAAGAAGTTGAATGGGATGAAGCAATTCCGTATGTAGCAAAACGTATGCAAGAGATTAAAGATCAATATGGCCCGAAAGCATTAACATTCATTTCGTCATCAAAAGCAACAAATGAAGAATCGTATTTAATGCAAAAATTAGCGCGCCAAGTTATTGGAACAAATAATATTGATAACTGCTCACGTTATTGTCAAGCACCAGCGACAAAAGGCTTATTCAGAACAGTTGGACATGGCGGAGACTCTGGTTCTATTGAGGATATCGGAAATGCAGAAATGGTGATTACGATTGGAACAAATACTGCAGAAGCGCATCCTGTTATTGCATCACGTATTAAACGCTCACATAAATTATTTGGTCAAAAATTGCATGTATTCGATATCCGTAAACATGAAATGGCTGATCGTGCAGATGTGTTTTACCAACCACTACCTGGTACGGATTTAGTATGGCTTTCGGCTGTGACGAAATATATCATCGACAAAGGATGGCATGCCAAATCATTTATTGATCAATGGGTGGATCATTTTGATGAATATTACCAATCACTTGAGCCTTATACAATGGAATTTGCTGAAGAGACGACAGGTATTCCGAAAGAACGCTTAATCCAATTAGCTAAAGAAATTGTCAGTGTCAATACTGTAGCAATTTGCTGGGCAATGGGAGTGACTCAGCAAGAGACAGGCTCTGATACAAGTACGGCAATCTCTAACTTATTACTTGCTACAGGAAACTATATGAAACCAGGAGCAGGATCATATCCATTACGTGGTCATAATAACGTTCAAGGCTGTTCGGATTTTGGTAGTATGCCTGATAAACTACCAGGATATTTAGGTGTACAAGATGATGAAGCTCGTGGTTGGTATGAAGAAGCATGGGGTGTTCAAATCCCTAAAGAACCAGGATATGACAATCATCAAATGATGGATCACATCCACGCTGGCGATGTGCATAGTATGTTTATTTTAGGTGAAGATACAGGGATAGTCGATTCAAATATAAACTATGTGCAAGCAGCATTAGAAAAAGTGGACTTCTTAGTTGTACAAGACGAATTTTTAACATTTACAGCGGAGTTTGCAGATGTAGTCTTACCGGCAAGTCCGTCTTTAGAGAAGGATGGCACTTTCACTAATACTGAACGTCGATTCCAGCGATTATATCAGGTATTAGAACCACTTGGCGACTCAAAACCAGACTGGCAAATCACTCAAATGATTGCTAAAGAAATGGGATATGACTGGGGCTATACACATCCATCAGAAATCATGGATGAAGCCGCTGATTTAACACCAATGTTTGCAGGTGTAAGGTATCATCGTTTGGAAGGGTATAATAGTCTACAATGGCCTGTCGATGCGGATGGAACGGATTCGCCATTATTATTTACAGAAGCATTTAACTTTGACAATGGAAAAGCGAAGTTTTATGCATTAGATTTTAATAACTTCTATAAAACAAATGAAGAGTATGACTTACATGTGAATAATGGACGTGTGCTCGAGCATTTCCATGAAGGGAATATGACGTACAAAGTGCCAGGGCTTCAATATAAAATGCCAACAGCTTTTGTGGAGATATCACCAGAACTTGCAAAAGAGCGCGGTATTCACGAAGGGGCAGCAGTGAAGTTAACTTCTGAAACAGGTGAAGCAACAGCACACGTACACATTACAGATCGAGTTAAAGGGAAGCAAATTTATCTTCCATTGAATGATAATAGTGAAGCTGCTGTAAACTATTTGACTAGTAGTGTAACGGATCCAGCTACGCATACTCCGGCATATAAATCAACATGTTGCCGTATGGAAGTACTCAGCAAACGTGGTAAATCACCACTCAATCCAACGAACTTCCGTAATCAAACACGCAATCCACAATATAGTGTAGAAGTTGAGAAAAAATGGGCAAGACGTGATTATGTCTTTCCAGGGGATCAGGTGATGAAATAATGGCTGAACGAATTTCTAAAATCAAAAAAATAGAAAAGACAGATGCACAGCTCAAAGCAGAAAGTCTCGATGAAGTCACAAGTGCAATTGCGGAAAATAAAGACAGCATTTTAAAAGCAATCGATTTAATTGGTATATTAGATGAAGCTAAAATACTTGATGCATTAAAAGGTGCGGTAAAACAACGGGGTGTCATAACAGAAAAAATCGTAACTGAACTCAATAAAGACCAATACTCAGGCATCTTGCATAATATGGGTCAAATGTTATTTTTATTAGGTTCACTTGATACAGACGAATTAAGCGTGTTATTGAACAAAGTTAATAAAGGACTTCGTGTAGCCAATCAGGCCAACCCTAATGCACGCTCGTCAGTTTCAGGATTGGTCAAAGTCTTAAAAGATGATGAAATCAATCAAAGTTTAACGTACTTCTTGAATATATTAAAAGGAATGTCACGTTAAAGCAGAATTTGAATAAACATAAGAGTAGGTATTCTAGTGAGAGAACTCACGGCAATACCTACTCTTTTTTTGGTGATTATCATTACTCAATTCAAACCTTTTGCTTTATATGATTGAGTTATGTAGAGGGATATTCAATAGTAGTTGAAGTGACATAGTGGATATAGGTGTCACCATACATGATTCATGATAGAATAATACAGGTATAAGGTGGGTGAAAAAATGAATCAAGCACAAATGAAAAAAGTTAAAACATTAGGGATTATATCTAATATCTTATTAGTTCTAGGTCTTATATTTTTATTTATTATCCCTATAGTAGCTTTATTATGTTTTATAGTTACGCTTAGTTTGAGTCTCGTTTTATTTAACATGATATTTAAAGGTAAACGGTTCATTCGAATCATTGTAAATATTTCATATGTCATTGTACTTATCTTAATTATTACAGTGATATATGGCTTAAGATAACCATATGAAGAGGAGTTTTAAATAAGATGCAATGGATTAAAGAAAAACCTATGCGTACGATAGTTATCCTTATAATAGTCATCTTTTTTGTCTTATTTATTGTTAATGAAACAGGACTATTTAAAAATGATATATCTTATACATTTGACGAAGCATTAGACAAACAAACGAGTGGAGACGCTCTGCATACAAAGTCAAATGAAGGTCACTTTGTTGAAGCATCAAAAGAAGACGTCTCTGAGGCGATGAAAGTTAAAAGAACAGACTCTGATTTGATGTATATGGATATATCAGAGCCTGTCCATATGTCTGTTGACGAAGTGAATGAGATGCTAAAAGGTAAAGGCATACTCGAAGGACATGGGCAAGATTTTCTTGATGCACAAGATCAATATCATGTCAATGTGGTTTACCTTGTTAGTCATGCGAGCCTCGAAACAGGAGATGGACGATCAGAGCTTGCGAAAGGAATCACGCAAGGGAAAGCACGTTTTTATAATTTTTTTGGCATAGGTGCATTTGATCGTGATGCACTAGAAACAGGATCAAGTTTTGCAAAACAAGCGAAATGGACGACACCTGAAAAGGCCATTGAAGGTGGCGCAAAGTTTATACGCAATCACTATTTTGAAAATGGCCAAATTACATTGTATCAAATGCGTTGGAATCCTAAAGAGCCAGCGACGCATCAATATGCTAGTGATGTGGATTGGGCTTCAAAAATTTCAGAGCGCATGTCCATATATTATGATCGATACGGTATTAAACAAGACGATATACGAAAGCAATTTTATAGATAAGATAAGAGTCATCAATCAAGCATAGTAAGTTGGTATTGGATTAAATGAGGTGAATAGAATGAAAATCGGTATTGTAGGTGCAGGAATAGGCGGATTAACCGCGGCTATCATGTTAGCAGAACAAGGGCACCGGATTGAGATATTCGATAAAGCTGATGCACTGCGTGAGGTCGGTGCAGGGATAGGCATTGGAGAAAATGTACTCAAAAAGTTAGGGCAGCATGATTTAGCAAAAGGTATTAAAAATGCAGGTCAAATTTTAGAAAAAATGCGTGTGTTTGATGAATATGGTGAGTCACTCACTGAAATGAAACTTTCTCAAAAATCAACCAATGTTGCGCTTTTACGTCAAGCATTACTTGATATTTTAGTAAGTTACATCCCCGCTGGAATCATTCATCTTCAACATGAAGTTATCAAAGCTGAAGTTCAAAATGACCATGTTTTATTACACTTTCATCATCAAGATTCCAAATCTTTTGACCTTGTGGTAGGTGCTGATGGTATCCATTCAAAAGTACGACAAGTTATCAACCCGAAATCAAAAGTGAAATATCAAGGATATACTTGTTTTAGAGGTGTTGTAGAAGGAATAGATGATTTATCTCAAATTGCTGATGAATACTGGGGCAAAAAAGGCCGATTTGGGATTGTGAGCTTGTTAAACGGTCAAGCATATTGGTTTGCAACGATGAATGCTAAAGAAAAAGATGCACAGTTCAGCGGATTTAATAAACCATACTTGCAAGCTTATTTTAACCATTATCCAGAGCCAGTTAGAAAAATATTAGACCTTCAACCAGAAACAGGAATTTTACATCATGATATTTATGATCTGAAACCATTAAACACATTTGTTTATCAGAATCGCATCGTTTTAATTGGAGATGCTGCACACGCAACAACACCGAATATGGGTCAAGGTGCTGGACAAGCGATGGAAGATGCTATTGTATTAGCAAATGTATTGCAAAAATATGAGAGTGTGGCAGAAGCATTGAAACGTTATGATCGTTTGCGTGTCAAACATACCGCAAAAGTCATTAAACGCTCTCGTAAAATAGGGAAGATAGCGCAAAAAGAGCATCGTCTCAGCATTCAATTACGTAATAGGGTGTTAAAACGTTTACCGAAATGGTTGGTCGCATTACAAACTTCATTTTTGTTCAAATCGAAAAGTGAATAATCTTGATGTAATGCCAAAAAGGATGAGGTTGAGACATAAATCTCGAAGTTTTCTTATAATAAGATGATTCATTCAATGATACGAAAGTGTCTTTTTTAAAGTATTTTAATGTAAAATGACATGTATATCACGTCGTATTGTTGGCGAGACGCATGAGGGAATAGGATGAGCGTCGAGACCGGGGCGCAACCCATTCCCCTAGGAAATGCGAGCCAAACAATACGAATGATTGATAAAAGAAAAGCGTAGAGGCGATTCAATCATGAATCATCTCTACGCTTGTATTTTGGGATTGATGTCCCGGCTCTTTTTTATGCATTAGTTGACAATATAGTCAGGTTGCTCGTCATTTGCTTTTTTGATGAGGTTGGTAGCAACAATATCAGCCATCATATCACGTGCTTCAAATGTTGCGTTACCAATATGAGGTGTGATAACAACGTTGTCTAATGATTTTAACCCTTCTGTAATTTCAGGCTCAAATTCATATACATCGAGTGCTGCTCCCTCAATTGTCTTGTTCTTTAAGGCTTCAAGTAAAGCTTTTTCATGAACAATAGGGCCACGAGATGCATTGACTAAATAAGCAGTCGGTTTCATTAACTCTAATTGTGGTGTGTCAATCATATGTTTCATATCCGGATTGTATGCTGCATTCAATGTGACAAAATCAGCTTCTTTTAATAGTGTATCAAGATCCACGTATTTCGCACCGATTTCTTTTTCTTTCTCTTCTTTGCGATGTGGTCCAGTATAAAGAATGTCCATGTCAAAAGCTTTTGCTCTTTTTGCAACTGCACTACCAATTTCACCAAGGCCTACGATACCGATTGTTTTTCCAGAAACTTCACGGCCTCGGAAAAATAAAGGAGCCCATCCATCAAAGCCTTCATGACGCATCAATTGGTCGCCTTCAGGTATGCGACGTGCAACAGCAAGTAAAATAGCGATAGTTAACTCTGCTGTCGCATTAGTTGAAGCTTTGGGTGTATTAGAAACATCAATACCTTTTGAACGTGCATAGTCGATATCAACATTATTAAAGCCAGCACCATAGTTAGCGATAAATTTGAGGTTTTCACCACTATCAATCACTTCTTGATCGACATTCGTAGATAATAGGCTAACAAGACCAAAAGCATCTTTGATTGAATTTTTAAGTGTGTCTTTATCGATAATGCCTTGACCGTCATACATGTCAACTTCAAAATGTTCTTTTAATTTTTTTAAACCTGTTTCAGGAATAGGACCTGCTACAAATACTTTTTTCATTGTTACACTCCCACCTTTCATTTTTAGTATATGAAAACCTTTTCTAAAAAACAAGGATGCAAGCTTAAGCTATTAATTTCAGACCAATTGCTGAAACAATAATCAAAAAGATAAAGAATAGTCGTGAAAAATGTTTCGATTCATGATATGCAATCATTCCGAGTAAAGTTCCTCCGACTGTACCTATCCCAGTCCAAACAGCATAAGCGGTTCCCATCGAGATTTCCTGCATAGATAGTGATAAGAATAGCAAACTTAAAGCAAATGTCACTGCTAATAGTACGATATAACGCTTTTGAATTTTGAGTGCATATTGATTGAGCCAAAACACACCGAGCACTTCAAATGACCCTGCTAATAATAACGACAACCAAGCCATTAGGATACACCTTCTTCCTTGGATGTCAGTTTTAATCCAATGACACCTATTAATAATGTCAATATAAAGATGATTTTTAATACACTTGCAGGTTCATTAAAGAATAGCATGCCGACAATGACAGTGCCTAAAGTGCCAATGCCAACAAATACAGCATAGACTGTGCCAACGGGTAAATGCTTCGAAGCAGATAACATCATCCAAAAACTAAAAATAATGCAAAGTAATGTGAAGCACCATTCATACAGATGTGTAGAATGTGTAATACCAATGACCCAAAAGACTTCAACAATACCTGCAGTGAAAACTTTTAACCATTGCATAGTGAAACAATGCCTCCTTTATCAAAAAAATGTAATGGTACTAGTATAAAACGAAAATGCTTATTTATAAACAAAAGATGATGCAATTGTTCTATATTTTGAGTCAAAAAAGAAGGGGCTAGCACATAAATATCTCGAAGTTTTCTTATAACGAGATGATTCATTCAATGATACGAAAGTGTCTTTTTTTAAAGTAAAATTACATGTATATCACGTCGTATTGTTGACGAGACGCCTGAGGGAATAGGATGAGCGTCGAGTAAAAGAATAGCGTAGAGGTGATTCAATCATGAATCATCTCTACGCTATTATTGTGGGATTGATGTCCTAACTTCTTTCAGTCATATTTAAATAGATTACTATTTTAAGTGGATGTAGTTGTATGAGCTTGCTTCAGCACTAGAAATAGTACGCTCATTGACACTGAAAGGGCCACCGTTATAGTTCATTTCAGAAACAGTTACTGAACCATCATCATTAACTGATTCAACATATGCTACGTGACCGAAAGGCCCCATGTCAGTTTGTAATATGGAACCAGCTTCAGGTGTTGTGTTCACTGTATATCCAGCAGCAGAAGCAGCGTCATCCCAATTATTAGCATTGCCCCATGTTGATCCGATTTTGCCACCTACTTTGTCATAAACGTACCATGTACATTGACCTGCTGTATATAAGTTACCTGCATGTATTGTTCCAGTGGATTGAGTAGAAGTCGTTGTTGTTGATGTGTAATTTTGATTTGAGTATGTTTGACTATTTTGAGATTGGTATGAATAGTCAGTATTTCCATTTGTATTTGTATTGTAATTATATTGATATGAATAGTTATATTGACCTTCTGCTGCATCAGCTTGGTGATGATCTAACCCTAATGAAGCAGCACCAAGACCTGCAGATACTGTAGTAACTGTAGCGATTTTTTTTAACATAAATAAGTCCTCCTATAGCATTAAAAAAATATTTAAACTTTCACAGTATGAAAGGTATTTGTGTTCATGTCTCTTTAACGACAAGAACAACAATATCAGAAATAAATGCCTTTGTGTGCAATGTTACGCTTTTGTAATAGAAATAAAAAAGCCATCTGACATATTGTAATCATATGACAGATAGCTTAATTGTATAGAGGTATTGATATAATCGGATTGAATAATAAATAAAAATAGATATCTTATTTGAAGTTGTTACATGAATTGTAATATAAAGTATTTACTTAAAAATTAAACATTAACGGAAAAAGCGAATAGATAAAGGAGGAAGGTAAACTTCACCTTTATAAGCTTTTACAAGACCAATAATATGAAAAACAATTGATAATATTAGTAGAATAGGCGTGGTTATTATTCCGACTAAAGCAAATATAAGTACTGACGAAATAGATACCCAAATAAAGTAAGATATATAAAAGTTTAAATAATTTTTACCTGTTATATCAATAAAAGGTGATTCGTCTCTTTTTAAAAGCCAAATAATGATAGGTGCGATAAGTGAAGTAAAAAATGATGTTACATAAATAAGTGTGGCCATATTTTTATCTTCAATTGTTGGGCCGTACTGTTGGTGTGTTTGATGATCATGCACGTGATTGACTTCTTCAGTCTTCATGCGATACTAACCTCCATTAAAATATAAAAGTAACTTAATTTTATTTAATCAAAGTTGTTAATAACTTTCAAGATAAAGCATTATTTTTTTACAGTTAGGGTAGACATAAAAAAACAAAGAATAAGGGTAAAAATACTGTTTTCAATTGATGATTGTTTTGTTAATATCTTCATGAGTCACAAATATAAATAGTAAGCAGAAAGAAGGGTTATAAATGAAAATTGCAGTTGTTGGATCTGGGAATGGTGCTGTTACAGCAGCGATAGACATGGTGGATCAAGGGCATGACGTGAAACTTTATTGCAGAAATCAATCTATAGACAAATTTGATAAAGCACTTGAGCTTGGGGGATTTCATTATATTAATGAAGGTCAAGAAAGCTTTGTCAACTTCACTAACATAAGCGATAGTATGGAAGAAGTGATTAAAGATGCTGAAATCATTATGCTTGTCATCCCTTCTTCATTTATTGAATACTATGCGGAATTGATGTCTTCTTATATTAATGAAGATCAAATTATTTTCTTTAATATGGCAGCTGCAATGGGGTCTGCACGTTTTATTAAAGTACTTAACGAATATAAAATTGCAACACGTCCTACTTTTGCAGAGGCAAATACTTTAACGTATGGGACACGTGTGGACTTTGCATCAGCAACAGTAGATTTATCTTTAAAAGTACGCAAAGTTTATTTTTCGACATTTGAAGAGAAAGATTTAATACCAGCATTTGATAAAGTAGAGCAAATTTATCCTTATATTGTTAAAGAGGAAAGCTTATGGCGTACCAATCTTGAAAATGGTAATCCTGAAGTACATCCAGGCCCAACGTTATTAAATGTAGGTCGCATTGACTATAGTCAAGATTTTGCACTATATAAAGAAGGAATCACAAAGCATACGGTTCGACTGCTACATGCTGTTGAAATGGAGCGTTTATCTTTAGGACGTAAATTAGGATTCGAGCTTGAAACAGCAAAAGAAGCACGTATTGAACGAGGCTATTTGGAAAGAGAAATGGAAGACGAGCCATTAAATAAAATTTTTAATCACAGTCCTGTATTTTCACGAATACCTGGACCTAATAAAGTAAACAATCGTTACCTAACTGAAGATATTGCATATGGATTAGTACTTTGGTCAAGCTTAGGTAGAGAGATTGGCGTGCCAACACCAAATATTGATGCCATTATTATGATTGCATCTACTATACTTGAGCGAGACTTCTTTAATGAAGGATTAACGATTGATTATTTAGGGCGTGAAAATGTCGGCCTTATTTCGTATTAAAGTGACTTGAGTCATAGGAAGCATCACTAAAAGGGGAGAGTGTTGTGTATGAAAAGAAAACCGACATTATTTGAGTCAATTTCGACAATTGTCGTAATGATGTGCGTCGTATGTATTGGATTTATTGTTTTGGAAATTCCAATTCAACCGCTACTTATTATATCAGCAGCATATGCATCATTTATTGCATGGCGTGTCGGATTAAGATGGAAAGATTTAGAAGAAGGTATCACAGATCGATTATCAACAGCAATGCCTGCCATTTTTATCATTTTAACTGTGGGTATTATTGTTGGATCTTGGATGTATTCAGGTACAGTACCAGCATTGATTTATTATGGTTTAAAATTTTTAAGTCCTAGCTATTTTTTAGTTTCGGCATTTATAATCGCTGCGATTTGTTCGGTGGCAACAGGGACAGCTTGGGGCTCTGCATCAACTGCAGGTATTGCATTAATGGCCATTGGTCTACAAATGGATATACCAGCAGGCATGGCAGCAGGTGCTATTATTTCAGGAGCAGTATTTGGAGATAAGATGTCGCCACTCTCTGATACGACAAATCTTGCTGCATTAGTCACACGTGTCAATATTTTTAGCCATATTAGGCATATGGTTTTAACAACTGTGCCTGCTTCTATCGTGGCACTCGTTGTGTGGCATTTTGCATCGCGTCAATTTGGTGCGAATGTGAGTACTCAAAATATTGATACAATGCTAAAAGATATTGAAGCGATGTATCAATTAGGTTTTTTCGTTTGGATACCCATGATTGTCATAGTGGGGTGTTTATTGATGAGAGTATCGACAGTGCCTGCGATGTTAGCCTCTAGTGTATCAGCCATATTAGTGGGATGGCTCAATAATGGCTTTCAACTAAAAGATGGGTTTATCGCAACTTTTAAAGGATTTCACCCTGATATGATTACGAGAAATATTGACGGCATTTCAGATAAAGCCTTATCTCTTATCGAACAAGGCGGTATGATGAGTATGACCCAAATTATTATTACAATATTTTGTGGCTATGCATTTGCTGGTATTGTTGAAAAAGCAGGCTGTTTAGATGTACTTTTACATCGTATTTCTAAAAATATTAATTCACGTGGACAATTAATTTTAGCGACTGTCATTGGTGGATTAATTATGGTTCTTGCTGCTGGTGTAGCATCAGTGGTCATCATTATGGTAGGTATCTTACTTATGGAAATGTATGACAAGATGAATTTAGATCGTGTGAATTTGTCAAGAACGTTAGAAGACTCAGGTACGATGGTCATTCCGCTTATTCCATGGGGGACATCGGGGATCTATTATACACAACAACTTGGCGTTGGAGTTGGTGAGTTTTTCATTTGGGCAATACCGTGTTATTTATGCTTAATCATTGCTATCTTTTATGGGTTTACAGGTATAGGCATTAAAGAAAAATCACCTTCATCAGAACAGAATTAACACTAAAAGTGAATACATGTGAATAGAAAGATTTACAATGTAAAAAAGAAAATGTTTAACTTATATATATACGGCTATATATATAACATAAATGTGGTGATACCGACTATGAGTTCTAAGTGTTTGTAGCGGTGCACTTAAATGATTCGGTTTTCATCAATTTATCATCACCAATGATAAAAATATTAAAAGTACTCCTTAGTTAAGGGTGCATTAGTGCTGTTTGTATTTTGTAGCGAGAATACTTAATAGCACTATTGCGCCTTGCTTTGTGGAATTTTTCGAATAAATGTAATGAATCAAAAACAAATTCGCATTCAGTTTGTACTTTGGTTCTATAGTAAATCGGACTGGTGTATAAATAATTTCATTTATTTGATTGTTCCATAAAGCCTCGCTTTTCTAGGCGCCTCAGAAGTCTCGGCTTAGGAATCAATCAAATTAGCTATATTTATTCACACCCCTAAGTTATAAAGTATGTTTTACCAACTCAATTTTACTGATTTATGTCGTATTAAAAGAGGCATTAATGTTCAAAACTTTATGATCACACAACGAAAAAGGCGTTAAGCAATCCATTATTGCATAACGCCTTAATTTAATGCGACCAGTCCAATTTGACCGAGAGCCTGTACTTTCTAAGACTTTTGAGACTGTGCGAGTAACATAAAAAACGAGTTGACTCAAAAATCAACTCGTTTTTTATGTTTATATGATTTCAAGAAATTAGTGAATAAAGTTATAGCTAGCAGCTTGTCCTGCTGAAATTGTACGTGAAGTTACAACGCCTGGTCCGTGACCGTAGTTCATTTCTGAAACTGTTACTGAACCATCGCCATTAACTGACTCAACGTAAGCAACGTGACCAAATGCGCCTTGTGTCGTTTGCATAATAGCACCAGCAGCTGGTTTGTTATTTACAGTATATCCTGAGCTAGCAGCAGCGTTTGCCCAATTGTTTGCATTGCCCCAAGTAGAGCCAATTCTACCACCAACACGGTCGAATACGTAATATGTACATTGACCTACAGTATATAAATTCACACCACTTGTACCGTTAGAAATTGAACGATAACCAGATGAAGTAGTTGTTGAAGTTGTATATTGTGGCGCAGATGTTCTAGGTGCTGCAGTATAAGAACTTGATGTCGTTGTAGTTGTGTAATTAGAATAACTAGAATAATTATAGTTTGAAGGTTGAGTTGTTGTATAACTTGATGGAGTTGAATAGTTAGTACCAGTATAGTAATTGCTTGTGCTACCACCATTGAATTGATCTGGAGACCAGTTACCTTGCCACTCGAAGTGGTAGTTACCAAATCGGTCAATTGTGTAAGTATAGCTATAAGATGTTGGATCTTGAGGGTTGTATCCAGTGTTTTCAGCAGCGTCCGCGTCATGACCTTGTGATAATGTTAAAGCAGCTAATCCAGCTGTAGCGAGTGAAGTTGTAGCGATGATTTTCTTCATAATTAAAAGTCCTCCTGAAAATAGATATTATTATATTTTAGTGTATTCAATGTGAAATAATAAAACTTGACTTGCATTTTTTAGTTTGTTTTTAACAACGAGTATTACTTTATCAAAAAGGTATCGTGTTGTATAGTGCTTTTTTGATTTGTAATGTTTAAGGGATTTAGATGACATTTTTGTTTCAAAGCTCGCTTTTGTAGAAATGTTGAATTTATCGCAATAGTTTCGTCTACAGGATATAAAGTGATGTAAATATTATTAAGTTTTGTTACAAAAATGTAATATTCATGAAAAGATTGAGAATTATTTTAAAGTCGTATTCTGAGAATGTTTAATAGGATTTTGGGGTAAAGGGGTATAATAGAATAAATATGATTCAGTTAGGAGAATGAGCATGATATTAGATAAAGTCAATCCTGATGATTTATTCCCAACAGAAAAACAAGGGCCTTCTGTATTGGGTATCATCGAATATGAAGTACAGGGACAAAGTGAATTCAAAGGAGCGTATGTTGCTACGAATGAACGATTAATTATGAATGTGGATATGAACGGACAATTTTATTACCGTAATATTCCTTATAATGAGATAAGTCATATTAAATATGAAGACAATCAAATATTAATGGGGTTTGAAGTAGGTCAAGTCGCAATGAAAGAGATTGAAAAAGGGGACATTGCGTCGTTTATTTCATATGTAGAAGCACAAATTCAATCATCATTTAAGCAATAGAAAGGTAAATTTACTAAAGCGATTATATGAATAGATATACTTTGAATTGTTGATATAGATGCAATGAGCTATCGTATTGACAACTCGGTAAAACGGAATTATAATATCGATATAAAATTTATACTTCAGAGAAAGAGGTGACAGTATGAAGGTTGAAATAGGATTAACTTCATTTGCTGATAACCATGAGATTCACACGCAAGACGGAGAGTTTCCAGCTATACCAAGTGATGAACGTATACGAAATATTGTTGAGGAAATCAAGTTAGCTGATGAGGTTGGATTGGATATTTACGGTTTAGGTGAGCACCATCGACCAGATTATGCTGTGTCTAGTCCAGCAACAGTACTTGCAGCAGCAGCGACACAAACTAAAAACATCAAATTATCGTCTGCAGTGACAGTATTATCTTCAGATGATCCGATACGTGTCTATCAACAATTTGCTACACTGGATGCACTTTCAAATGGAAGAGCAGAAATTATGGCTGGACGTGGCTCATTTATCGAGTCGTTTCCTTTATTTGGATACAATTTAAACGACTATGAACAACTATATGATGAAAAATTAGAATTATTAATGAAGATTAACAAGAATACGATTGTTAATTGGGAAGGTAGTTTAACGCCGAATATTGATGGTCGTGGCGTCTATCCTAGAGCTGTTCAAAAAGAATTACCTATTTGGCTTGCAACAGGTGGAACACCTGAATCATCATTAAAAGCAGGTTCATTAGGCTTACCTATCACGTATGCTATTATTGGTGGGGATCCAAAACGTTTTTCACGTAATGTAGCAATGTATCGAGCAGTCGCTGAGTCAAATGGCTATAAAGCTGAAGATTTAAAGGTAGCTTCACACTCTTGGGGATATGTTGCTGAAACAGATGAACAAGCACAACGCGAATATTTCCCATCAGCAAAAGCGCATCATAATATTATCGCTAAAGAACGAGGATGGCCTCCATTTACAGTTGAACATTTCCAACGTGAAGTCGGTCCTTCAGGTGCAATGTATGTGGGCAGTCCAGAAACTGTAGCGCAAAAAATAATTGATACAGTTGAAGCACTTGGTCTCAATCGATTTATGTTACATTTACCAGTTGGCTCTATGCCACATGAAGATGTCATGAATTCGATTAAACTCTTTGGTGAGCGGGTAAAACCAATAGTAGATGAATATTTTAAAAATAAATAATTTGAGGAGAGAACAGAAATGATTTTAAGTTATGTCACAAATTTAAAGGTTGCAAAAGAATTATTCAATGCAGCTAAACCAAAATTACAAAACTCACAAAATATGAAAGATGCTTTTGAAAGTTTTGACTTGCCTAAAGAGCTAGTGCCAGTGATTGGTGCAGCTGAAGCAGCAGCATCTCTATTCATGGTATTAAGTATTTTTAACAAACGTTTTGCACAAATCGCATCAGTGTTAACTTTAGGTATCATGATTGGTGCTATTTCAAGCCACCTTAAAGCAGGTCATGGTAAAAAAGGTGCTCAACATGCCATTGATGTCTTTACATTGGCTGGTTTAAGCTTAGCTGATACATTTACAACTAAAAAATAATTTAACAAGTACGTATGTAAGGAATTGGGATATAAATATCTCAGTAATTGAAAAACTTCGAGGTTTTCGTAAGAAATTACGAAAAATCTCGAAGTTTTTTCTTTAATTCAATGATACGAAAGGGTCTTTTTTAAAGTATTTTAATGTAAAATTACATGTATATCACGTCGTATTGTTGGCGAGACGCCTGAGAGAATAGGATGAGCGTCGAGACCGCGGCTCGACACATCTTTTAGGAAATGCGAGGCAAACAATACGCTTTTATTTTGGGATTTAAGTCCTATCCTTTTTTCTTTGTTTATGAGGATTAAATAGAAGATTATTTTTAATTGTCATCATAAAAATAAAATATTACATATAACAATATTTTGCCTGTCATTTAAGAAGATTTTAGTGAAATTAATAGATATCTAATTAATGAAGACAATATAATTACAGAGATAAAAAGTTATCTAAAATTTTATGTGAAAAGTATTTGAAATATAAAGGAATACAGTTTAAAATATGGTTAAAAATAAATTTAATTTCCAAGTTAATATAGTTGAGCGCTGAATAATAGTTTGAACTAGTCGTCTTGGATATGCAACATAGGGGTGTAATTATGGAAAAGTATATGATCAAAAACATGAAAGAATTTATTACAATCAGCTATACAACTAAAGCATTATATGCCAAAGTCAAAAAAGATTATGGATTAACTTATGAAGAATTGTTTATTTTGAATTTTATTCACGAACATCGACTATCATGCTATAACGTGAAAGATATTATAAGTGCATCTAGTTTTAAGCCGTATTATATCACTAAAGCAGTTCAAAAATTGAAAGACTTTAATTATTTATCAAAGCGACGTAATGAAAAAGACGAAAGAACAGTGATTATCGAAGTGTCAGATGAACAATACCAAAAAATCGATCAATTATTTTCTGAAATTGAAGCATTATTTTGATTCGCTCTTTTAAGGCAATGGCTTTATATGTTCCAGCTCCAAGACAACATTTATAAACGAGAGAGATACCGAAATGAGATGATGATGTTTCGGTATTTTTATATTAAAATATAGCGTTAGCATTCAACGGACTTCATAACTCCAAACGTTAGGTTTCTATACGGAAATATATTATAATTTTGAGTGAAGAACTAAGAAATTATGAACTTTGGGGGAATCATTATGAAATCCGCACTTATTCAATCCGATATCCAGCATACATGGGTTGAAAAACTCGAGCGTCAGCGTCATTTATTTGAATCTCATGCTGAATATAATGATCAAAATGCACGCTTTCCTTATGAAAATATTCAATGGTTAGTTGACTCGGGCTATACAAAGCTGACATTACCTAAGTCATTTGGTGGTGAAGGGGCAACTGTTGAGGATATGGTCGTATTGCAAAGTCTATTAGGTTCTATGGATGGAGCTACTGCCTTGTCAATAGGATGGCACGTCAGTTTAGTAGGAGAATTATTTCAAAAAAGAAACTGGCCGAAAGAGATATTGAATGAATTCGCAACTGATGTCCAAAATGGGGCATTAGTCAATAGAGCAGTGAGTGAAGCTGAAACAGGCAGTCCAACAAGAGGAGGACGACCGAGTACACATGCAAAATTAGAAGGAGATTTTTATATCATTAATGGCGTTAAGACATTTACTTCAATGAGTAAAGGATTGACGCATGTCGTTGTAGCTGCCTATATTAAATCTATAGATAAAGTGGGCTTTTTCTATATGCCGACTAATATAGAAGGATTGGAAATTGCAGATAATTGGGATATGCTCGGTATGCGAGCGACTGAGAGTCATGATTTGATTTTAAATAATGTACGCGTACATCAAAAGTATCTTGTTGAAATCAAAGGGGAAGGACCAGATTTTCAAAATGGATGGTTATTGCATATTCCTAGCACTTATTTAGGCATCGCCCAAGCTGCAAGAGACTATGCTATCGACTTTGCGAATGAATATAGTCCGAATAGTATTGATGGTACTATTGGTGAGTTGCCAGTTGTTCAACAAAATATTGGTAAAATGGAAACGAAACTTTTAACTGCACGACACATGCTTTGGAGTACAGCTAAAGCCTATCGAAGCCTAGGAGATGTAAGCATTATGAATGAAACGGCTGCGAGTAAAGTGATTGTGATGAATGAAGGATTAGATGTTGTTGATCTTGCCATGCGAATCGTTGGAGCTAAGAGTCTAGAGATGGCACGTCCTCTCCAACGTTATTACCGCGATATGAGAGCAGGACTTCATAACCCACCAATGGAGGACATGGCTTATACTACTATTGCGAAGCGTGTTAGTAGTGATAGAAAGATGTTGAAAGCATTTTAGCAAAATATTGAGCGTTAAGACATTTTACCTCTTAAATTGAGTACACTTCAACAGCAATATCATTAAATTAATACTAGATAAAAGGACGTTCTAGCACATGCGTTATATTTTAATCATAATCGGAGTACTCTTTACGTTGCTTGGGTTTTTAGGGGCAGTATTACCGCTATTACCCACGACGCCATTTTTGCTTGTGGCAGTTATATGTTTTGCCAAAAGTTCGAAGCGATTTCACGATAGGTTAATTCGAACTACGATTTATCGTGCTTATGTTGAAGATTTTTGCAAGTATAGGGGCTATACCATGCGCAAAAAGATTCAACTTCTTATCAGTTTATACATCGTGATTGGTTTTTCAATAGTGATGGTAGAGGTCTTATTGATTCGCATAGGGCTTGTCATCATGGTTATATTGCAAACGATTGTCTTATTTACGTGGGTACGCACACTCCCTAAAGAACACGATGTTAAAGGCAAGGATAATTGAATAGCTGAGGTTGGTACAGTATAAATGATGTGTTGATATGACAAGTGCTGTGTTGGAAGCACTGGAGTATATTTATAGTCATATGAACTATACTGGAGCTGATCTTAGCTTTTTTGTGTTGTTTAAACAGAATGTGACTTGTGCATGTAAATGTCACGTTATTAAATAAGCACCTTCAAAAAAATGATAGCTATCTAAAAGAGAATGTTATATAATAATGATAATCATTATCAATTGGAGGATGTTAAAATGAAAAATTTATGGCTAGTCATGATAGCTGTTGTACTTGTACTTGCAGCCTGTGGTCAAACATCAAATGATAAATCAAGTGACACGAAATCATTTGAATTAAAAACTGCAAAAGGTGAAAAAGAAGTACAAATACCTCAAAATCCAGAACGTATTGTTGTACTAGCACCAACATATGCAGGTGGATTAAAATATTTAGGTGCACACATTGTAGGTGTTTCTGATCAAATTGATCAAAGTACGATACTTGCACCAAAATTTAAAGATGTAGACAAATTAGGAGCAGAAGATGTTGAGAAAGTAGCGACACTCAAACCAGATTTAATTATTACGTATAATACAGACAAAAATGTGTCTAA